>DASYQD010000061.1:0-44375 GCA_036005845.1 Thermoanaerobaculia bacterium
GCAGTAACAGCGACAGCAGCGGCGTACTGCGACCGAGCGGCGCGCCAACCCCCCCCAGTAACAACAGAGCGCGCCGCGTGCCCCACAGCGACGGCCCCTCGGCCCCGCCAGCACACGCCGGCCCGGTAGTCAAGGTTGCCCGCAGTCCACTGAATCCGCCTCCGACTGCAACGGGACTACAATCTAGACGGTCTAGACAGAAAGGACGCCGACAATGGCCTGGCCGCTGCAAGATGCCAAGCAGAGATTGAGCGAGCTCGTACGCCAGGCCATCGAGGAGGGCCCGCAGGTCGTCACCCGGCATGGCAAGGAAACGGCCGTCGTGATGTCGATCGAGGAGTTCGAGCGGTTGAGCGGAGGGCGCCCCGACTTCAAGGCGCACCTGCGCGGCGCGCCCGACTTGACGCGGCTGCGTATTTGCCGCGACCGGGCGCCCGCGCGCAAGGTCAAGCTGTGAGCTTCCTGCTCGACACCAACGTCGTCGCCGAGTTGCGCAAGCCACGGCCCAAGGCTTCGGTGGCTGCTTGGTTCGAGTCGGTCGACGGCGCGCAGCTCTATCTCAGCGTCCTCGTCGTCGGCGAGATCGAACAAGGAGTGACGCGATTGCGGCGCCGTGATCCGCGGCAGGCGGCGGTCTTTGACGCCTGGCTCGGCACACTGCGCCGCGAGTTCGCCGACCGCTTGCTGCCGGTCGACGAAGCGGTGGCTCTCGCCTGGGGAGCGCTCAGCGCGGGCGATCCTCTCCCCGTCGTCGACGGTCTGCTGGCCGCCACGGCGCAGGTGCACGGGTTGACGATCGTTACGCGCAATGTTGCCGATTTCGAGCGCACCGGCGTGCCGGTGCTCGATCCCTTTTCTCGAGACTGAGCCGCATCACCGCCGGCGCGCGAAGTGGAAGCCGTTCGCTGCGCCGCTGTCGAGGTTGAAGCCGTTGACCTTGCCGCTCGGGTCGCGGGTGAAGGTGAAGATGAGCGTGAACCAGTCGGTGGGTAGCACGAAGCGGTCGGGCCCGCCGTACTGGAGCGTGCCCTTGGGCTGGAGCTTGGTGTCGAGTTGCAGCGCGCCGTTGACGAGTCGAATGGTGTAGGGGTTGTCGAGCTCGTCGCTGTCGTAGGCGCCCACGTAGGCGGCGAGCTCGCCGGCTGGTGGTGGCGCGGCGAGGCGAGCGTAGTGCGCGGTCTCGCGGCCTTCCTCGAAGAGAGTGAGGCGCTGGCCCTTGCCAGCGGCGTCGCGCGCGACGGTGACGCGCCAGCCGAGCGGTGGGTCGGTGAGGAAGTACTCGTCGGGGCCGGTGGCGGACAGCATGTAGTCGGCGCCGACGACGCGCAGCGCGATCTTTGCCGGCGACTCGGGGTCGGCGCGCAGCGTCCAGGTGGTGCCGCTGACCGGGTTCAGGTAGTCGCCCTCGGTGGCGGCGACCAGCGGCGGAGCGATCGCCACGTACGGCTTGTGCGCTGCGGCCGCGGCCGTCGGCTCCTTCGGCACGCCGAGCACGATGTCGGCGATGCTGCGGACGAGGAATCGCGTGTCGACCGAGGAGTTGCAGAGGCAGAAGACCGACACGTGCTGGCGCGGGTAGCGCGCCATGTCGCCGACGTGGCCGGGGCCGCGGCCGGCGTGCCACTGGACCGGGCGGCCGTGGTGGGTGCCGAGGAAGATGCCCATGCCGTAGCCGCCGCGCTCGTCCTCGCCGGCGGCGCGCGCGTGCAGGCTCGCCGGGCTCGGCGTCACCGCGCGCCGCACCAGCTCGGGATCGCCGCGGCCGAGACGGTTGCGATAGAAGTTCTCGTCCCAGCGCAGCAGGTCGCCGACCGTGGTCCACACGCCGCCGCTGCCGGCGAGCGTCGAGCCGAGGCTGCGCTTCCAGCCGTCGGCGAGGTTGCCCGCGTAGGGCGTCGCGCGATGCGGCATCGTGCGCTTGCCGGTCTCGTCCCACGCCGTGTTCCTCATCCCCAGCGGCTCGAAGATCCGCTCGCGCGCGAGCTGGCGCAGCGTCTTGCCGCCGGCGCGCTCGGCGACGACGCGGGCGAGCACGTAGTTGGAGTTGCTGTACTCGAACTGCTCGCCGGCGGGGAAGTGGGTGCCGTGCTGCTCGACCAGCAGGGCGAGCACCCAGTCGAGGTCGAGGTAGTCGGGCGGCGTGCCGCTCAGGAAGCGCAGCGCCTGGTAGTCGCGCAGGCCGCTGGTGTGGTGGAGCAGGTCGCCGATCGTGATCGGCTTGGCGTAGGCCGGTAGCTCCGGCACCCATTTGCGCACGTCGTCGGCGAGCGACAGCTTGCCGTCCTCGGCGAGCAGCGCCACGACCATGGCCGTGAACTGCTTCGAGTTGGAGCCGATGGGGAAGCGCGTATCGGCGTCGTTGGCGATCGGGTAGTCGAGGTCGGCGGCGCCGAAGCTCTTCTGGTAGACGAAGCGGCCTTCGCGCGCGACGCCGACGTTGCAGCCGGGGACGCGCGGGTTGTCGAAGCGCTCGAAGAGGTCGTCGATGCGCTCGGCGGTCTTGGCGTCGAGCTGGTCGTGCGGCTGCGTGGGGTGTTTCGCGCAGCCGGCGAGACAGAGAAGCACGGCGAGCACCGCAAGGTAGCGGAGAGTGGTCGACATGGTGATAGTGTACTACGACAGCGATACACTAGAGCTCGTCATCGCGAGCACAGCGAAGCGATCTCGATGTGCCGAGATCGAGATTGCTTCGTCGCTGCGCTCCTCGCAATGACGGTCAGGATCGCACGGTGGCGCGCGAGCAGGAGGCGGCCCGCTCCAGCAGGAGCTCGCGTTCGCGGCTGTTGCGCGTCATCTCTGCGGCGCGCTCGAATTCAGCCCGCGCCTCGTCGAGCCGGCCGAGCTTGAACAGCAGATCGCCGCGCACGCTCGGCAGCAGGTGATAGTCGGCGAGCGTACCGTCCGCGACGAGCGTGTCGACGATTGCGAGCCCGGCCGCCGGTCCGAACGCCATCGCCACCGCTACGGCGCGGTTGAGCTCGACGATCGGCGACGGCGTCACCTGCATGAGCGCCGCGTAGAGCGCCGCGATGTGCTGCCAGTCGGTCTCCTCGGCCGTCCGCGCCCGCGCGTGGCAGGCGGCGATCGCCGCCTGCAGCGCGTACGGTCCTGACGCGCCGCCCAGCGCCTCGGCGTGCGCCAGCGCCGCGAGGCCGCGGTGGATGAGGAGCTGGTCCCACCGCGCGCGGTCCTGCTCGAGCAGCAGGATCGGCGCGCCGCCCGGGCCGGTGCGCGCCGCTGCGCGCGAGGCCTGGATCTCCATCAGCGCCGCCAGGCCATGCACCTCGGGCTCCCGCGGCAGCAGCCCGGCGAGGATACGGCCCAGCCGCAGCGCCTCGGCGCACAGCTCGGGCCGCATCCAGTCGTCGCCGGCGGTGGCGGCGTAGCCCTCGTTGAAGATCAGGTAGATCACCTCGAGCACGGAAGCGAGCCGCGCCTGCAGCTCCTCTCGCCGCGGCACCTCGAACGGCACTTGCGCCTCGCTGAGCGTGCGCTTGGCGCGCACGATGCGCTGCGCGATGGTGGGCTCGGCGACGAGGAAGGCGCGGGCGATCTCGTCGGTGGTGAGGCCGCCGAGCAGCCGCAGCGTCAACGCCACCCGCGCCTCGCGCGACAGCACCGGGTGGCAGGCGATGAAGACGAGACGCAGCAAGTCGTCCTCGATGGGGTTGTCGAGCGCCTCTTCGATGTCATGTGCCCCGGCGCCTTGCGCCTCGTCGAGCCCGCGGCCGATCTCCTCGTGCTTCCTGTCGAGCATCTTGCCGCGGCGCAGCTGGTCGATGGCGCGCCGCTTGGCGGTGGCGGTGAGCCAGGCGCCGGGGTTGTCCGGGACGCCCGACTGCGGCCACTTCTCGAGCGCGGTGACGAGCGCGTCCTGCGCCAGTTCCTCGGCGAGCCCGATGTCGCGCACCATGCGGGTGAGCCCGGCGATGAGCCGCGCCGACTCCATGCGCCAGACGGCTTCGACGGTGCGATGGATGTCGGCGGCGGCCACGGCCGCCGATCACAGCATCCCCGTCGCGGCGCCGCAAGGCGCGGCGGCGGGGGACCGCCGCCCTCGCCGCGCGAAGCCGTGCGCTCAGTTCTTCGCGCGCGCCTCGCGCTGCATCTGCTCGAATCCCGCCGCCGCCTTCTGCACGTCGGCGGGGAAATCGCTCATCTCCTGCACCTGGCGCACCTCGATCGTCTCGTTGTCGGAGCCGGGGCAGCGCTTCGCCCACTCGATGGCCTCCTCCTTCGACTTGACGTCGATCATCCAGTAGCCGCCGAGGACTTCCTTCGCCTCCGCGAACGGCCCGTCGGTGACCTTCGGCTTGCCGCCGGCGAAGCTGACGCGAGCGCCTTCCGACGGCGGATGCAGGCCGTCGAGGGCCAACAGGACGCCCGCCTTCTGCAGCTGCTCGTTGTACCGCATCATCGCCTCGACGGCCTTGGCGTCCGGCACCGTGCCCGGCGCCGCGTTCTCGTAGCCTTTTGGAATCATCAACATCATGAATCGCATGGTCGGTCTCCTTGTCGGTGTTGCGAGCTTGGTTTAGTCCCGCGCTCTGACTGGACGACGAACGGGAGGGGGCGAAATCGACAGGGCCTGAATGGAATCTTCTGCAACGGGCATTGTTGAAGATACAGTCACGGCACACGGCTTCGGTCGGTACGCACAGACGAACAACGGGAGGTCGCCTACGACATGAGTCGCACCCACGATCGCTACCGCCTGCTTTCCGCCCCTCGCGTCGGCCTCGCCGGCCTAGCCCTCGCCGCCGTTCTCGCCACGGGTGCCGTGGCCCGCAGCGACCGTGAGGCGCAGGCCCAGGCCCAGCCGGCGCCGGTGCAAGCAGCGGTGGTGGTCGCCCCCGTGGTGCCGGCCAAGCTCGCGCCCGTCGCGCCGGCGCCGGCGGCCGCTCCCGCGGCCGAGCTGCTCGACGCCACCATCGACCGCCTGGCGGCCAACGCGCCCGGCCTCAAGCGCGACGTGCTGCGGCTCGCCCTCGCCGCCCGCGACACCGCGGCGCACGAAGGTCTGTGCAAGAAGGAAGAGCTGCTCACCGTCATCGACTACTCGCTGCCGTCCACCACGAAGCGCTTGTGGGTGTTCGACGTCAAGAGCGGCAAGGTGCTCTTCAACGAGCTCGTCGCCCATGGCAAGAACACCGGCGACAACTACGCGCGCCGCTTCTCCAACGACGACGGCAGCCTGCAGACGAGCCTCGGCCTCTTCCGCACCGCCGGCACCTACATCGGCGGCAACGGCTACTCGCTCAAGCTCGCCGGCCTCGAGCCCGGCTTCAACGACAAGGCGGAGCGCCGCTCGGTGGTGATGCACGGCGCGCCGTACGTCTCCGAGTCCTTCGCCGCCGCGCACGGCCGCATCGGCCGCAGCTGGGGCTGCCCGGCGCTCTCGCAGCAGATCGCCGGCAAGGTGATCGACACCATCAAGGGCGGCAGCCTGGTCTTCTCCTACTTCCCCGACCACGACTGGCTGCAACACTCGAAGTTCGTCGGCTCGCTCGCCGCGACGCTGACCACCGGCACGAACTGAGTCGCGTCGTCGTCATCGCGAGGAGCGCAGCGACGAAGCGATCTCGATCTCGCGACATCGAGATCGCTTCGCTACGCTCGCGATGACGAGGAGTCAGGCCCGCGCCGGCTCGATGTCTACGGCGATCTGCCGCCACTTGCCGCGGCGGAAACGCAGCACCGACAGTGTCGCGCGCGTCAGGTGGCCGAGCACGATGGCGAGCCAGATCTCGCCCGGCCGCAGCTGCCCGTGCAGCGCCTCGAAGAGGAAGCAGAGCCCGATCGGCACGCCGATCTGCGACAGCAGCGTGATGTAGAGCGGCCCCTTGGTGTCGCCGGTTCCCTGCAGGCCTCCCGTGTAGCTCAGCGCCACGGTGATGAAGAGCCCCGACACGGCGAGGTAGCGCAGGAGCTGCTCGCCGAGCTCGCTCACCCGCGGGTCGTTCATGCCGAAGATGGCGAGCAGTTGCTGCGGGATGAAGAGGAACATGGCGCCGACGACGACCGCGGCGCCGAGACCGAAGCGCGCCGCCATGCCGACGCCCTGGATCGCGCGGTCCGGCCGGCCGGCGCCGAGGTTCTGGCCGGCGATGGTGGCCGAGGCGCCCAAGAGGCCGACGGACGTCCAGGTGATGAGCGAGAAGAGCTCCGTGTAGCAGACCGAGTACGCCGCCTGCGCGGCCGCGCTGGCCTGCAGCGAGCCGATGAAACGCAGCAGCATGACGCCGCCGATGTTCATGGCGATGCCCTGGAAGCCGGTGGGCAGCCCGAAGCGAAACAGCGAGCGCACGATCGTCCAGTCGGGCCGCAGGCTCATGCCGCGGTGGAAGTGGATCACCGAGCTCCGCGCGAAGAACCGCGTGATGCCGTAGATCGAGACGATCGAGCTGCTGCCGATGGTGCCGATCGCCGCGCCCAGCGTGCCCAGCCGCGGGATGAGCAGCACGTTGAAGCAGATGGTGAGCGCCGTCATCATCAGCCCCAGCCGCAGCGGCGTCTTCGCGTCGCCGGCGGCGCGGAAGGCGCCGCTCAACATGAAGAAGAGCATCATGCCGAAGATGCCCATGAACATCGTGCGCAGGAAGGGCAGCGCCTCGTGCTGCACCGCCGGCGCCGCGTTGACGACGTCGAGCAGCGCCGGCGCCACGGCGTAGCCGACGACCCCCATCAGCGCGGCGAGCGCGAAGGCAGTGAGGAACGCCTGGTAGACGACGCGGTTGACCTTCTCCGGCTCGTCGGCACCGGCGAAGCGCGCCACCAGCACCGCCATGCCGGTGAACAGCGAGCTGATGAAGACGATGACGACGAGGATGACCTGCCAGCTCACGCCGATGGCGGCGTTCGCGGTGTAGCCCACGTAATGGCCCACCATCGCGTGGTCGATGATCCCCTGCAGCCCGGCGATGACGTTCTGCAACATCGTCGGCCAGGCGAGCCGCCACACCGCCGGACCGATCGAACCTTCGACGAGCGAGCGGTCGAAGCGTTGCGATGATTTCGTCGTGGAGTCGCTCACCGGCCGCGCGATCGTAGTCGAAGCGCGACGTCACCGCGCCGTCACAGCTCTGCTCCGCGCCCGCCGATGCGGCTAGCCTAGGCTCCGCACCAGCGCGGCTCCACGACGGGGACGACGCTCAAGCCCTTCAAGGAGGATTTCGATGCACGGGAGGCTCACCCTCGGCGGCCGGCGACCGCGCACCGCCATGCTGGCCCTGCTCTTCGGCGGCGCTATCGCCGCCGTCTCCGCGAACGTCGTAGTCGCCGGCGAGACCACCTTCGCCGGCACCGTCTTCACGGACATCACCAGCCGCCGCAATACCGACGACGCGACGAAGACCGACGACTCGCGCTCCGGCTTCGGCGTCGACCTCACCCGCTTCTACGCGACGATGATCTACAAGCTCGACGACCGCTGGTCGGCCAACTTCACCGCCGACGTCTGCGACAAGGTGACGGTGACCACCGCGGTGCCCAACGGCAGCGGCGGCACCACCAACGTCACCTCCTCGAAGAGCTCGCGCTGCGAGGTGTTCATCAAGAAGGCGTACATCCAGGCGCACTTCTCCGACCCGGTCAACTTCCGCATCGGCGCGGCCGATCTCGGCTGGATCCCTTACGTCGAGGCCGACAACCGCTACCGCTATCTCGAACCGACGCTCATCGACCACTTCGGCTTCGGCAGCTCGACCGACTGGGGCATCCACTACTTCGGCCGCACGGGCATCCTCAACTACCAGCTCTCGGCGGTGAACGGCGGCACCTATACCGAGGCGTCGAACTTCCGCACCAAGAGCGTCGACTTCGAAGGGCGCCTCGCCGTCGAGCCGGTCGCCGGCCTGAAGGTGGCCGTCGGCGGCTACCGCGGCAAGCGCGGGCAGAAGGTGGACGTGCCGCCGGGCTCGACGGCGCGCTTCCAGGACGCCACGCGCTGGGACGCGATGGCGTCGTACTCCAACCCGCGCTTCCGCGTCGGCGGCGAATGGTTCAAGGCCTCGGACTGGGCGAACTCCCGCTACACGGCGCCGGCGCCGGGGCGGCCGACGCCGAGCGACGAGGCGAAGGGCTGGTCGGTGTGGGGCGCCTGGGTGATCTCGCCGACGCTCGAGATCGTGGCGCGGCACGACGACCTCGAGGCGAACACCGAGTTCCGCCGCTTCAACAACCCGACGACGTTCAACTCGCGCGCCCTCGGGCCCGAGGGCACCTACTCGCACGTCGGCATCCAGTACCAGGTCAACAGCGCCTTGCTGGCGACCCTGGCCTGGAAGCACATCACGGCGGACAACGGGCGGCTGCCCGGCGTCAACGTCGGCAGCACCAACACCAACCTCGCCAACGGCGGTGACTTGAACGAGGTCGGTGTGTGGACGCAGTTCAAGTGGTAGGGAGCGACTTGTCCTGACGTGGCCCTGGCGGCCACGGTTTTCGATCCAGCCCTCACGGCCCCGGCTTTCACCGGGGCCGAGCTTTTTTGCCGCACGGTGCTACTACGGCGAGTGTCGCCAGGCGCTCAGCCCCGCCTCGAAGCCGTCCTCGAACGGCAGGCTGGTTCCACACGTGCCCGGCGCGCAGCCGTTGCGGAGCTGCGCGCCGGTGTGCGCCGCGTCGTGGCGGCTCATCGGCCAGTCGTAGCGCGACGGGTTCACCGGCGCCGGCAGGTCCCAGAGGTAGAGCCGCGCCAGGCCGTCGGTGTCCAGCACCTTGCCGCTCACCCAGAACAGCTCGAGCAGGCCGTCGCCGTCGAAGTCGGCGATGGCCGGCGAGTTGACGAGGCCGTTGGGCACCGAGACGATGGTCGGCCGCGGGAACCCCGCTACCGCCGTGCCGTCGGCCTCCACGCCGCGGACGCCGTAGGGCCGGATGTTCGAGTTGAAGATGACGCCGTAGAAGTCGCCGTCGAACGCCACCTCGCGCCGGCCATCGCCGTCGAGATCGGCGATCACCGGGCTGCCGCCTTCGGCGCTGAAGCCTCCGAAGGCCGGCCAGCCCGGGAGCGGCTGGCCGCCGCTGCTGAGCGCCCACGTGGCGGCGTAGAAGAGCCCGCTGCCGGCGGGACTCTCCGCCATGCCGCCGAGGACCACCTCCAGCGCGCGGTTGCCGTCGAGGTCGCTCAGGGCGGGGGCGCTGCACCAGTACACCGCGCCGGCCGGCTGCCACGGCCAGCCCGCGCGCACGTGCCCGAAGCGGTCGAGCACCCACGTCTTGCAGTCGTTGCCGGAGACGACGATCTCCCGCGGGCCGTCGCCGTCGAGGTCTCCGATCGCCGGCGCGGTCATGGCCCACCCGTAGGTGCTGGGGCCGAGGTCGACGGGGAAGCCTGGTAGCTCGGTGCCGTTGGCGCGGCAGGCGTGCACCTGGAGCCGGCCGGTGCGCTGCAGGACGACGATCTCGTCCTTGCCGTCGCCATCGAGGTCGGCGAGGGCCGGTGGTGACGGCATGGATTGAGGCGGGTCCATCGCTCCCGGCGGCGCCGGCAGTTGGCAGCGGAAGACGGGGAGCGACACCCCCAGGCGATCGAGGATGGTCACTTCGCCGACGAAGTCGCCGGTGCCGACGATCTCCTTCCCGGCGTCGCCGGTGACGTCGCCGAGCGCTATGTAGCGGCCGGGGAAGTTGGAGGGATCGGACACCGCCCGCAGCACGCCGTCATGCTCGTAGATGAGCGCCCGCCAGCCGTTCGGCGACGTCGTCATCACGATCTCCGGGACGCCGTCGCCGTCGAGATCGCCCACCGCCGGTGCGCGTTCGACGTAGAGGTCGTCGGGGAGCGTGCGCGGGAACCCCGCCGCCTCGCTGCCGTCATGCCGGTAGGCGTGCAGCGACTTGCCTTGCGCGATCACCACCTCCGGCAGGCCGTCGCCGTCGAGGTCGGCGACGGTGGCGTTGCGGTCAACGTTGAGGATCTGGTATTCGGGCAGCACCGGCAGCACGCGCGGCCAGCCGGGGTGCAGCGTCGGGTCGACGATGATCGAGTGCCACTCCTGCGTCACCTCGTCGGGCCCGCCGCTGCGATGCACGATGAGCTGCAGGAAGTAGTGCGCGGCCCGCGTCACCCCGGCGGTGTTCCAGGTGGCGAGCGGGCCGTCGACGACCTGGCCCAAGCCGCCGTTGGCGAGCGTGATGCCGTTGCTGCGCCAAGTGAAGCCCTGGGGGTCGAACGGGTCGGCGTAGCGCACCTCGAACGAGGTGGTGTCGGGCAGCGCCACGGTGCCGGTGATGTTGACCAGGTCGCCGCCGCGGAAGGTGCTGTCGGGCACCGGCGTCGCGATGGCGACGCGGTCGAGCTCGACCGCGAGACGGTCCTCGTAAGCGCGCCCGCCGGGGGTGAAGACGGTGAGGCGGAGCACGTAGGGTCCGTCGCCGAGCGTACCCGGGTTCCAGGTCGCCAGCGTGCCGTTCGCCACCGCGGTGGTGCTGGTTTGCACGACGGTCCAGCTGCTGGGGACCGTGCCGGCCCCCACGTCGAGCTCCCAAGAGTTGAAGCCGGTGGCGGTGGCGATGCCGCGGACGCCGCCGCCGGCGTGCAGCTCGTCGGGGCGGTTGAGCAACCGCGCCGCGCCGGTGCCGGCCAGCGCGTCGGCGACCGCGGCGGCGGCGGAGAGGCGGCCGTAGCCCGAGTCGGTGTCCCAGCCGGGCGCGTACGAGGCGCCGGCGCCGCGGCGCAAGGCCTGCCGCGCTCGCTCGCCGTCGATCGAAGGCACCGCCGCGCGCAGCAACGCCGCGACGCCGGCGACGTGCGGGCTCGCCATGCTGGTGCCGTGAAAGCGCACGTAGCGGTCGCCCACGACGGTGGTCTGCGGCGGCGCGCCGGCGGCGAGCAGGCTGAGGATGCTGGGGGCGAACGCGTCGTTGGAGCCGCCGGGCGCCAGCAGGTCGAGGGCGCTGCCGTAGTTGGAGAAGGAGGCCCGTTCCTGCGTCGGCGTCTCGGCGCCGGCGCAGATCACCCACCGCGAGCTGCAGGGGTAGAAGGCGTCGGCGCTGCCGGCGTTGTTGCCCGCCGCGGCGACGAGGATGACGCCCGCCGCGTGCGCCGACTGCAGCGCGTCCTCGATGACCTGCGAGAAGCCGATCATCCCCCAGCTCATGTTGATGACCTTGGCGCCGCGGTTGGTGGCGTAGATGATCGCCGCCGCCAGCTCG
Source organism: Thermoanaerobaculia bacterium (assembly GCA_036005845.1). Classification (GTDB taxonomy): domain Bacteria; phylum Acidobacteriota; class Thermoanaerobaculia; order Multivoradales; family JAIOJS01; genus DASYQD01. The sequence goes on from DASYQD010000061.1 coordinate 11,158, forward strand.
TCGTTGTCGCCCTGGCCGCTGGCGTTGAAGCCCTTGACCGGCAGGATGCGAGCGCCCCAGGCAACGCCGACGATGCCGGTGGCGTTGTTGCCGACGGCGGCGATCGTTCCCGACACGTGCGTGCCGTGGCCGAAGTCGTCGTTCGGATCGTTGTCGTTGTTGACGAAGTCCCAGCCCGCGGCGTCGTCGATGAAGCCGTTGCCGTCGTCGTCGAAGCCGTTGGGCGGATCGTTGCCGTGGAAGAGGTTCGCAGCGAGGTCGGGATGCGTGGGATCGGCGCCGGTGTCGACGACGGCGACGAGGACGCCGCTGCCGTTGGTCGTCGACCAGGCGGTGGTGGCGTTGATCGCCGCCAGCCCCCAGAGGTCGCCGTACGGCTGGCCCCAGGCACCGCTGCTGTTGAGATAGGGATCGTTGGTCACCAGCGCCAGCTCGGCGCGGTAGACGGGCTCGGCCCACGCGACGCGCGGATCGCGGGCGAGGGCGCGCGCCGCGGCGGGAGCGTCGATCGGCTTGTCGAAGCTGAGGCGATAGACGCCGCGCGGCTGGACCGCGAGGGCGGCGCTGTCGAACGTCGGCTCGGGGAAGACGGGGCTGACCCGCGCCGGCTTCAGGCCCGCCAGCGCTTCGGCCGCGATCGCCGACGCCTCCGCCGCGCCTGCCGGCTGCGCCTCGCCGTCACGCAGCTTGACGACCAGCGCGTCGCTGCGAAACGACCTCGGCAGGTCGACGTGAGCTCCGGGCAGCGCGGACGGCGGTCCGCCAGGCGAAACTGCGGGCGGGCGGACGATGGCCGCCGCCGGCGCGGCGAGGAACATCGCGGCGACCACCGGCAGGCAGCGCCGCCACGGAGGCAGGAGAAGATCGAGGTGCATGACTCGCGAGGGCCAGATTGTAGCTGGCGGCAAGCCGCCGCCGTCCTCAACCTGACGCGCGACGAGGTCGCGTCGTCGATCAGCCCAGGAGCTGCGCGATGCTGCGGCTGGCGAGCGTGGTGCGCCGGTTCTCGCGCAGCCGGCCGACGAGGGCTTCGAGGTTGTCGCGCAGCGGCTGCGGCATGGCGGCGAGCAGCTCTTCGATCGGGCGCTCGTAGGCGCCGAGCGCGGTCTCCAGCGTCAGCTCGTGCGGATCGCGGGCGAGGACGTAGCCGGCGGGCTCGCCGGTCGTCTCGGCGACGAGGCTCGCCTTCACTAGCGGCTCGAGCGAGGTGCGCAGGGCTTCGGGCGCCACGCCGAGCCGCTCCGACAAGCGGTCGAGCTCGGCGACCGGCTTGCCGCCGCGCAGGCCTTCGATGAGCACCGCGAGCGCGGCGAGCCCGACCCACGACTCGCGGAAGCGGGCGTCGAGGCCGCGCGTGTGGGTGAGGGCGCCGAAGTGCTGCGCGACGTAGGCGACCTCGGTGCCGAGCAGCACGGCGAGCCAGGCCAGCTCGAGCGAGACCATGAAGAAGATCGCCAGCGCGAAGCTGCCATAGACGATGTAGGTGCCGGCGGTGAAGTGGGCGACGTAGTAGGCGAAGGCGCGCCGCAGCAGCTCGAGCAGCACCGCGGCGGTGATGCCGCCGGCGAGCGCGGCGCGGAAGCGCACGCGGGTGAAGGGCACCTGCCAGTAGAGCATCGTCAGGCCGACGACGCTGACCAGGAAGGGCACCGCCTGCACCAGGATCGACTCGTGGAACAGCGTGTCGAAGCCGGGCCGTTGCCTGAGGATGAGCATCACCGAGTAGCAGGAGCCGATGAGCAGCGGCCCCCAGAAGACGAGCAGGGTGAACGACACCAGCTTGGCGCGCAGCGACCGCCGGCTGCTCACCTGCCAGATGCGGTTGATCGTCTCTTCGATGGTGCCGAAGGCGCCGAGGCCGACGAGGATGAAGGCGAGGAAGCCGATCTGCTGCAGCGACTCGGCCTGCTCGACGAAGCTCTGCAGCGTCTGCAGCACCTGCTTCTGCGAGTAGGGCAGGATGCTGGTGAGGGCCGACAGCACGCGGTCCTGGTAAGCGTGCAACAGGTTCGCCGCCACGAAGGTGAAGGCGGCGAGCAGCGGGATGAGCGCCAGGATGGTGACGAAGGCGAGCGCGGCGGCGCGCTGGGTGACGCCGTCGGCGGCCACCTTCTTCTGCAGCAGGCGGACGAAGGTGTAAGCGTCATGCAGCCGGCGGCGCCAGCGACTGGCGGGTTCCGGTGCCGCGGGCCCTGCGCCGCCCGCTCGCGGCAGCAGGCGAGCGCGCACGGCAGGCATCATGGCATCGGAAGTGTAACAGCGCATCGCGGCAGTGGCCGCGGCGCCGAAGCCGAGGCGAAAAATCGCTGTGGTACGCTGCCAAACGACGGAGGTGAGCGATGGCCGAGCGCAAAGTGGCGGACGTGATCGACGACAAGGTGGGCGAGGCCCGCGAGCGGCTGAGCGAGGTCGCGCGCGGCGCCGGCGAGCGCTACCAGAAGGTGGCCGAGGAGATGCGCCGCGAGGCCGAGCGCGCCACGCAGGCGGCGCGCGAGAAGGTCGACACCGCCGTCAAGGGCATCCGCTCCGGCTACGGCAAGGTCAGCAAGAACGTCGGCAGCTTCACCGAGGACGCCGCCGACTACGTGCGCGACAACCCGGGCCGCTCGCTGCTCATCGCCGCCGCGGTCGGCTTCCTCATCGGCCTCCTCTTCCGCCGCTCCAGTGACGACGACTAGCGCCGCCGACCGCTTCGTCGACGACCTCTTCGACGAGCTGCTGCCGGCGAGCCTCGACTGGCGCCATTTGGCGCGCCGCTACCCGCGCACCGTCGTCGCGGTGGCCGCCGCGGCCGGGTTCTGGGTGGGGCGCACGAAAGGCAGCCTGGTGCTCGCCGCGCTCACCGCCTACGCCACGGCGCAGTTCGGCGACGCCATCGGCCACCTGGGCGAGAGCGGGCGCTGACGGCCGCGGGCGTGCGGCACCTCCTCCACATCTCCGACGTCCACTTCGGGCCGCCGCACCGGCCCGAGCTGGCGGAGAAGGTGCTCGCCTTCGCCGAGGAGCACAAGCCCGACGCGGTGGTGCTCTCCGGCGACCTGACGCAGCGCGCCAAGGCCAAGCAGTTCCAGGAGGCGCGCCGCTTCGTCGACCGCCTGCCGGCGCCGACGCTCGTCGTGCCCGGCAACCACGACGTGCCGCTCTACCGCTTCTGGGAGCGCACGATGCGGCCCTTCCGCGCCTACCAGAAGTACTTCGCGCGCGAGCTCGAGCCGGTGTGGCAGGACGAGGAGCTGTTGATCGTCGGCATCAACACCGCGCACGGCTGGACGGTGAAGGAAGGGCGCGTCGTGCTGTCGCGGCTGCGCAAGGTGACGGAGATCATCCAGTCGGCGCCGGCACACCTGTTCAAGGTGGTCGTCGCCCATCACCACCTGACGCCGCCGCCGCGCTTCGGCACGCAGACCGTGGCGCGCAACGCCTACCAGGCCATCTCGGCGTTCTCCGAGGCGGGCGTCGACGTCGTGCTCTCCGGCCACCAGCACCAGACCTACGTCACGACGTCGGAGGAGTTCTACCCCAGCGGCCGGGCGCCGGTGCTCATCCTCCACGCCGGCACCACCACCAGCAGCCGCGGTCGCGGCAGCGAGCTCGACAAGAACACCTTCAACTGGATCAGCGTCGACGACAAGTCGCTGCGCTTCTCGCACTACCACTGGGAGCCGGCGCTCCACGAGTTCGTGGAGATCAGCCGCCACGCCTACCCGCGGCGCACCTGCAAGCCCTACCGGCTCTACGCCGACTGAGCCGGGACCGACGCGACGCTGCGCGGTATCATCCGCGGCGAAACCGCCTCGACTTCGCTTCGCGGGAGGAGCACGCACATGGCCGAAGATTGGGAAGTTCTCGAGGTCCTCGGCAGCGAAGAGGAGGCCGGGGTGATCTGCGGCTACCTCGAGAGCCAGGGCGTGCCTTGCCAGGTCGAGTCGGCGCATTCGCACGAGTTCCCGGTCAACGTCAGCGCCCTCGGCAACGTGCGGATCGAGGTGCAGGCCGGCCGTCTCGACGAGGCGCGCCGCTTGCTCGCCGAGCGCGAGAGCGCGCCGGCGCTGGCCGAGGACGAGGAGGGCAGCTAGCCCCGCATGCCGCTCGACGCCGGCTCGACCCTCGGCCGCTACCGCATCGAGCGCCGGCTCGGCGCCGGTGCGATGGGCGAGGTCTACCTGGCGCAGGACCCGCACATCGATCGCCAGCTCGCCCTGAAGACGGTCCTCATCGGCGACGCCAGCGAGGCGGAGGTCGAAGAGCGCAAGATCCGCATGATCCGCGAGGCGCGCGCGGCGGGGCGCCTCGTGCACCCTTACGTGGTGACCCTCTTCGATGCCGGCGAGGCGGGCGGCGTGTTCTTCCTCGCCTTCGAGTTCGTCGCCGGACCGGATTTGGCGGGCAGGCAGCGGCTGGCGCCGCCGCTGACGCTCGGCGAAGTGCTGCGCATCGGGCGCCAGGCGGCGGAGGGGCTCGACGCCGCGCATCGCCAGGGCATCGTCCACCGCGACATCAAGCCGAGCAACATCCTGCTCGACGGCCACGGCCAGGTGAAGATCAGCGACTTCGGCATCGCCAAGATGCTGGGGCAGGCCACCGAGCTGACGCAGACGGGCTCGGTGGTCGGCAGCCCGCACTACCTCTCACCCGAGCAGATCCGCGGCGAGGAGCTCGACGGGCGGAGCGACGTCTTCTCGCTCGGCGTCGTGCTCTATGAGCTGCTGACGCGCCACCGCCCGTTCGAGGGCGACACGATCACCACGCTCGTCTACCAGATCCTGGCGCGCGAGCCGAACCCGATCGCCGGCCTGCGGCCGGGCTTGCCGGAGCACGTCGAGCGCACGGTGGTGAAGATGTTGGCGAAGGACCGCGACGCGCGCTTCGCCACGGCGCGCGAGGTGGCCGACGAGCTTGCTGCCTGCGAGCGCGAGCTGCCGGCGGCGGTGCTCAATGCTCCGGCCGCGGCGATGCCGGACGAGCTCGAAGAGACGCGGCGGCTGGCACCGCCGACGCCGCCGCCAACGCCGAAGCCGACGCCGCCGGCAGCGTGGAGCATGCCGATGCCGGGAGCGCCGGCGGATGCCACTGCGCCGACGCGCCTCTCGTCGCGCGTGGCGAGTGGAAGTGGCGGCACTGCGGCCGCGGCGCCGGGGATGGGTGGCGGCACACCGACACCGCTCCTGCCGTCACCGACGCCCGGACCTGCCGATGCCACCGGGCCGACGCGGCTGATGCCGCTCGTCGGAGCTGGCGCTGCGGGCTCGCCGCCGCCGCCGCCGCCGACAGGCGGTGCAGTGGTGCCGCCAGCGATGCCGCAGGCGGGAAGTGGAGCAGGCGCGGTGCCGCCGCCACCGATCGCGACTCCACCCGCTCCGTCAGCCGGGTCTGGTGCAGGTCCGACGGTGCTGCAGCGAGCGACGGCCGGGGCTCCGTCACGCGGCTTTCCCTGGGGAATCGTCATCGTCGTGCTCGCTCTCGGTCTGCTCACCGTGGTGGGCGGCGTCGGCGCGTTGATCTGGATGCGCGGCAAGAAGACCGAGCCGGCGCCGACGCAAGTCGGCGATCAGTCGGCGACGGTGCCCGCGTCGTTGCCCGAACGCGTGCCGCCGACGACGACCGAGCCCGCACCCGAGCCAGCCGCGACCGCGCCGACCCAGGTCTCGACGACGACGCAACCTTCCGTCGCTCCGATCCCGACCGTTCCGCTCGAGGCCGCGCCCGTTCCGTCACGCGCGCCGGAGCCCGCGGCCACCGCGAAACCATCGCCGACCCAGCGGCCCGAGCCGCCCTCTCGTGCGACGGTCCGTCCGCCGGTCAATCAGGAACCTCCTCAGCACGCCGAGCCCGTCCGCCCAGCACCGACGGTGCCCGCGGCGCCGCCGCCTGCGCCTCCCGCCCAAGAGCCCGACGACGAGGCGCCGGCGCAGGCCTACGACCGCGAGATCTCGAGCTCACTCGCCCTCAAGTTCAAGATCGAGCCCGAAGACGCCATCGTCAGCTTCAAAGAAGAAGGCGACCGCCGCTTCACCGTCATCGGCCGCGCCGCCGACTTCTCCGCCGACAAGCGCAAGGGACCGGCCTACGACCTCCCCGGCGAAGGCACCTATTACGTCCGCATCCTCGCCGAAGGCCGGCAGATCGTCTTCAAGCTCGACGCCCACCCCGGCGCGCAGCCGACCACGATCACGCAGGTGCTGATCCCGAAAGCCGGCCGCCGGCGCGGGAACTAGCGCCGACGCTTCTACGCCGCGGCTACGAAGGGCCGACGCGCTTGTAGAGGTCGGGGTTCTCGGCCAGCCACCGGCGAGCCGTGGTGACGCGAGCCGACCAAGAGCGGCCGAGTGAGGAGAGCGCACTCTCCACCGTGACGCGAACGGCGTCGGGCATGATTGCCTGCTGGTAGAGCGGACACGCCGGGCAGGACGTCGGCGTCGGGCAGTCCGTCGCCGTCGGCGCCGGAGTGGGACTCGGCGTCGAAGTGGGCGTGGCGCTCGAAGCTAGTTTGTAGAGGTCCCGGTTGTCAGTGAGCCAACGCCGCGCCGTGGTGACGCGGGCCTTCCACTGGCGCCCGAGCGACGACAGCGCGGCGTCGACGGTGGCGCGCACGTTGTCGGGCATCGTCGCCGGCTGGTACACCGGGCACGAAGGGCAGGGCGTGGCCGTCGGACAAGGCGTCGGTGTCGGCGTTGGCGTCGGGGTAGGGGTAGGGGTCGGCTCGGGAGTGGGTGTCGGCGTCGGCGCAGGGTCCGGCTCGGTGCGCGGCTCGACCGTCACGGTGCGGGGGAGCGATGGCGCGCCCGTGGCCTGGCCGGTGTAGGCACGCACGGTGACCTCGATCGGGCCGCCTTCGCCGACCGGCAGCAGCACGTCGGTCGAGAACACGTTGCCGGGCACCATCTTCAGCACCGAGCCGGCGCTGACGGCGAAGCCGTCGTGCTGGCGCGTGATCCACGACACGGCGATGAGCCCGGGTCCGGGCGACGAGAGCGTCTCGATGCGCGGCTGGCTGGGGTTCGCCGCGCCGGGAGCAGAGGGCAGGCCTTCCGGATGGGTGGCCCAGTAGTCGTAGGAGTCGCGCATGGCGCGCCAACCATCGGGCCCATTCCAGTCGAGGCTGCAGTCGTAGGCCGTCGCCGCCGCGCTCTGCCGGCACTGCTCCTCGAGCCACTGCGCGCAGCGCTGCTGGATGCTCTCGGCATCGCACGACACCAGCCAGGTGCCGCCTTCCGGCGTCGTCGAGCCGGGCGCCATGCCGCCGTAGCGGAGGGCCATGGCGGCGGCGTTTTGCGGCAGCCCGGCAGCGAACGGCTGCGCCGCGGTATCCATGGGCGCCGAGACGCATCCCACCTTGGCGAAGTACGTCGGCCAGCTCGGATACAAGCAGACGCTGGCGCCCGCGCTCAGGGAGTCGCTGTAACCGATGCCGTGGAGCTGTTGCTGGCTCTGCGCGGCACCCACGGTCCACAGGCACGCGACGACGACGCCAGCGGCGAGCCACGGCAGCGCGGCGAGCAGCGGACGGTCGAAGCGTGGAGCCGGCAGTCTCATTCAGGGACCTCGCACGGAGCGCAACCGCTCACTCACCTCACACACCCGCGGCTGCACTGTTGTCGCTCGAGAATTCGGTCGCGGAAGCGCGGATTCTATGCGCGAATCGCTTAAACGCAACGGGGCCGAAGCGAGGTCGCTACACTCCCGGCGTGCGATGGAGCGCCGGACGCCGCGACCCTGCCGTCCGCCGGCGGCGGTCACGCGCCGTGGCCGCGTCGGCGCCCGCGCCTCCCGCGACCGCCCTCGCGCTTCCCGGTCAACGCTACCGCCACCGGCTCGCCAACGGCCTCGACGTGCTGCTGGTCGAGATCCCCGGCTCCGCCATCGTGTCGACGACGCTCTGGTTCCGCGCCGGCGCCGGCGACGAGGCACCCGCTCACGCCGGGGTCGCGCACTTCCTCGAGCACATGATGTTCAAGGGTTCGCCGCGCTACGGGCCGGGGCAGATCGACCGCCGCACGCAGGCGCTCGGCGGCAGCAACAACGCCTTCACCAGCCACGACGCGACGGTCTACTACTTCAAGTTCGCCGCGCGCGTCTGGCGCGAGGCGCTGGCCATCGAGGCGGACCGCATGGCGGCGCTGACGCTCGATCCGCGCGAGGTGGACAGCGAGCGGCAGGTGATCCTCGAAGAAGTGGCGATGTACGAGAGCGATCCGTGGGACGCGCTCGACCAGGCCGTCTCTACGGCGCTCTTCGGCGAGCACCCGTACGCGCGGCCGGTGCATCCGTACGCTCGGCCAGTACTCGGCACGCGCGAGACGTTGCTCGCCACCGGCGCGGCGGAGCTCGCCGCGTTCCACCGCGACTTCTATCGGCCCGACAACGCGGCACTCGTCATCGCCGGCGCGGTGGGTGAGGACGACCTCGCCGCGATCGAATCGACGCTCGGCGCGCTCGCCGCCGGTGCGGCGCCGCGGTTGCCGTTGCCGGGCTGGAAGGCGCCGGCGGAGCTGCTGCGCGTGGAGCGGCGTCACGGCGAGGTGCCGCGGCTGCTGCTGGCGCTGCCGGCGCCGCCCGCCGACCATCCCGATCATCCGCTGCTGCGCGTGCTGGCGACGGCGCTCGCCGACGGCCGCACGAGCCGCCTGCGGCACGACCTCGTCGAAGAGCGCGAGCTTTGCCTGTTCATCGACGCCGATGCCGAGGCGGCGCGCGGGCCCGGGACGTTCGGCGTCGAAGCGGAGCTGCACGAAGGCGTCGAGCCGCGCGAGGTGGAGGAGCGCGTGCTCGCGCATCTGCGCGCGCTCGCCGAGGCGCCGCTCGCCGAGGCGGAGCTCGCGCGGGCGCGGACGGCGCTGCTCGCCGACTGGGTGTTCGGCAACGAGCAGGCCCACCAGCAGGCGTTGACGCTCGGCTTCGGCGTCGCGCTGTTCGAAGAGCGGCACGCGGAGCGCAACCTCGCGGCGGCGCTCGGCGCCTCGAACGAGGACCTGCGGGCGGCGGCGCAGCGCTGGCTGGTGCCGGAGCGCGGCGTCGTCGGCTGGGCGCTGCCGGCGAAGAAGCGCAGGCGTGGCTGAGCATTGCCGGAACGCCGTCGTCATTGCGAGGAGCGCAGCGACGAAGCAATCTCGACGTCGAAAGATCGAGATCGCTTCGCTACGCTCGCGATGACGATGCTCGTCGCTGATCGCACTTCGGCGCCTGTCGCGCCACCGCATCTCGATCTCCGCGTGCGGCACGTCCCTGGCGTGCCGGTCGTGGCGGTGCGTGTCTGGCTGCGCGGCGGTGCGCGTGCCGAATCGTGGCCGGGCGTGTCGTGGGCGACCGGCCGCCTGCTCACCGAGGGTACTGCCGATCGCGACTGGCGCGCCATCGCCACGGCCGCCGAGGACCGCGGCGCGACGCTGCACGGCTTCGGCGGCTACGAGGCGCACGGGCTCGCCGTCGACGCGCTCGCCGCCGATTGGGAGCGGGCGCTGGCGTGGACCGCGGAGCTGCTGCTCGCCAGCAGCTTTCCCGCAGATCGTTTGGCCTGGGTACGCCGCCAAGGCGAGACCGAGCTCGAGAGTGAGTGGGACCAGCCGGAGCTGCGCACGTCGTGGGCGTTCCTCGACCAGCTCTACACGCCCAACCCGCGGGCGCGGCAGGTGCAGGGCGATCGCACGAGCCTCGCCGCGCTCGATGCCGATGCGTGCCGCGAGTTCCACGCGGCGTCGCTGGCGCGCGGCGTCATCGTCGCCGTCGCCGGCGAGATCGCCGAAGAGCCGGTGCGCGAGCGGCTCGCCGATTTGCTGGCGCCGCTCGTCGGCGGTCAGGCGATGCTGGCGGATCCGCCGCCGCCGGTCGGCGCACTCGAACCGCGGCGCGAGCTGCCCTCCGGCGCCGTCGATCAGGCACACCTCTACCTCGGCCACTTGACGGTGCCGCGTCTCCACCCCGACCACGCCGCGCTCGAGGTGCTCGGCGTCGTCCTCGGCGCCGGCGCCGGCCTGACCGGCCGCATCCCCGAACGGCTGCGCGAGCGCGAAGGCCTCGCCTACACCGCGCAGGCCTCGGTGGTCGGCGGGGCGAGCAGCGAGCCGGGCCGCCTCGTCGTCTACGCCGCCACCTCGCCGCGCACCGTGGGGCAGGCCGAAGCCTCGGCGCGCGAGGAGCTGCAACGCCTGCTCGCCGACGGCATCAGCGAGGACGAGTTCCAGGAGGCGCGCACCTACCTACTCGGCCGCGAGCCCTTCCGCCGCGAGACCGCGCGCCAGTGGGCCGACCTCCTCGCCGAGGGAGCCTACTGGGGCTTGCCGCTGCACGACGCCGCCTGGTGCGAGGCGGAGCTGCAGACGCTCGACCGTGCTCGAGTCGAGGCAGCCGCGCGCCGCCATGTCAAGCCGGAGGCGCTCAAGGTCACGATCGGTGCGCCGGGCGACGGATGACAGCGGCTAGTGGAATGAGTGCCGGTACCGTCGCGTTTGGCGTTACGTAACCGCGGCAGGTGAAACGACAAGCTCGCGTCCGTCATCCGCCTTCTCTGACCGATTGAGACACGCAAACTAATGTTCAGCGCAGACCGCCTCTGTTCCTTGCTGCTCGCTGCGACGCTCCTGACGTTCGGCCTGCCGATGGCCGCGGTGGCTCAGGATCCCGCGTACCGAGTCGCCGACCTAGCTCCGAACACGCCGGCGCCGTTCCAGGGCGGCACCGTGTACCCCAGCGGCTTCGAGCCGGTGGCCAATGGCGACGTCTTTCTGGCCCCGGCTGGCAGCGGCGAGGCGAGCATCTGGCGGACCGATGGGACACCGGGCGGTACCAGGCCGGTCGTGTCCGGCGCCGTTCTCGGTGCCGGCTCGTTCGTCGGCAGCAACGGGGACCGGGCCTTCTACGTTGCCGACATGGGTTTGGGAGTCGCCGCGTGGGCGACCGACGGGACGGCGGCCGGCACCACGTTGCTGAGGGGCGGGCTCCGTCACAGCCGGCTCAGCAGCGGTCCACAAGAGGCCGTGGTGGAAGGGAGGCTCTTCTTTCAGGACTGCGCGCCGGCTCCCTCGTACCGATGCGAGGTGTGGAGTTCCGATGGCACGCCTGCGGGCACCGTCAAGATCGTCGAGCTCTACGACCTGGGCCGAAGCTTCACCGGCTCCGGCGGCGTCTTCTACTTTTTCGGCCGCGCTCCGGAGGACCTGCGAACGCGGCTCTGGCGAACCGACGGCACGGCGGCGGGCACGGTGGCCCTGCGCTCTTTCGACCCCAGTCCGTTCACCGGCGGGGCTTCGGTGGCTGGACGGTGCGCCTTCGTGGCCGAGCAGAAGCTCTGGGTGGCGAATGGCAACGACGTACAAGTCGTCCGCACGCTCCTCACCAATGAGTTCATCGATTTCCTTGACACGCGAGTCGTCGCGGATCAGCTCTACTTTCTGGATGCGTCGAGCGGCAGCACACTGGCGGTGTGGAGGACGGATGGCACGGTCGGCGGCACCTTTCAAGTGCTGAGCAAGGCCGTCCTCAACTCGGCCACTGTGCCCGGCGAATGGGTCCAAGCGCTCGGCGATCGGCTCTACTACCTGGTGCCGTCAGAGCAGGGGCGGGCCCCTTACTCGTTGTGGTCGAGCGACGCCGCGGGCCACGGCGCACAAGCGGTCTCGTGCAGCTCCTGCTCATCGATCCAGGATGGGTTGTGGCGTTTGGGGAATCGATTGCTGTTCACGGCGTCCGCCGGCAGCGTCCATTCGCTGTGGACGATCGACCAGAGCCAGGTGCCGCAGCCGGTCGCTCCCTTTTGCTCGGCCGGCTCGTGCGAGACGGGCGGCCACGCCGAGGTGAATGGCCGCACCACGTTCTGGGTTACGCCCGCCAGCGGCGCCGCGGAGCTGTGGGCGACGGACGGAACGGCCGCAGGCACGCTCAGGATCCAGTCCCTCCACAGTTTCGACCTGAACCTCTACTACTCGGCACATCTCGATGCCGTGCTGTTCGGGGCTTCCACGGACGTGCAGGCGCGGCCGAGCCTCTGGCTGAGCCGCGGCACCGCGCAGAGCACCATCCCGCTGACGCCGGTGGAAGGCGCCGGTTCGATGCCGTTCGATCTTCGCCGGGCCGGCGACCGCGTCGCGTTCTTCGCCTGCGCGGAGCAGCGCGGCCTGTGGGGCGCCAACGCTCACGATGCGGAATTCGTGAAGGAGACCTACGTCGACTGCCAGGACTCCTCGGCTGGCTTTCGCCCGTTCGTCACCGCCGGCGCTCACGCGTTCTTCGCCTATGAGCAGTTCACGGGAGTCGGAGCGGAGGTCTGGGCGACCCAGGGGACGGCGGCGACGACCATCAGGCTGCTCGACGATGCGGGCGCGGTCGACGAGATGGCTGCCTTCGGCAACGACGCCGTCTTCTGGAGCCGCGGTCCGGGCAACACGCCGACCAGTTTCTGGCGCAGCGATGGCACGGTTGCCGGCACGGCGAAGGCCTTCGACCTGCCAGCCGGCGTATACAACCCCTCAGCCACCACGGACGTCGGCGGAGAGCTCTACTTCCGAATTCAGGTCTACGAGATCTGGCGAACCCATGGCACTGCCGCTGGGCTTCGCCGGCTGGTGGGCCTGGGAGCGGGTTCCCAGGAGTTCACCTACTCCCCCGACTTCACGCGCGTCGGCTCGTTCGTCTACCTCGCCGGACGCAGCGGCATCTGGCGCAGCGACGGCACCGCCGCCGGGACGAGCGTGGTCGTGCCGACGCTAAGCCCGACAGGCTCCGTCAGCTCGTTGCACGAACAGGGCGGCGCGCTCATCTTCACGCGCACCGAGGGTGGCATCTCGACGCTCTGGCGCACGCAGGGCACGCCCGCGACCACGCAGCAGATCTCGACCGTGGCGCCTGCCGTCGGCTTCTACCCGTCCATGGCATCCTTCGACGGCCGGTTCTACTTCGCCGCCGACGACGGTGCGCACGGCGTCGAGCTGTGGCGCACGGACGGCACCGCTGCCGGTACGGTGTTGGTCCGCGACATCGGCGCCGGCGCGATTTCCGGGAACCCACGCTACCTGGTGGCCACTCACGGGCGGCTGTACTTCACCGCCGACGAGTCGGCTGCCGGCAGCGAGCTGTGGGTGTCCGACGGCACGAGCGCGGGGACTTACCAGGTGCAGGACATCGCTCCCGACGCGGCCTCGTCGGATCCCCGCGAGCTCACGGTGGTGGGCGATCTCCTCTACTTCTCGGCGGACGACGGTGCGACCGGCCGCGAGCTGTGGGCGCTGCCGCTCGACGCGGCGCAGCCCTCGGTGTGCACGCCGAGCGACGAGCGGCTCTGTCTCGAGGGCGGCCGCTTCCAGGTCGAGGTCAGCTGGCGCGACTTCGCGGCGCGGACCGGCGTCGGCCACGCCGTGGCGTTGACTGGCGACACCGGCTACTTCTGGTTCTTCGATCCCGCCAACGTCGAGCTGACGCTCAAGGTGCTCGACGGCACCGGGCTCAACGGCCACCACTGGGTGTTCTATGGCGCGCTCTCCAGCGTCGAGTACACCGTCACGGTGACCGACACGCGCAACGGCCACGTGAAGCGGTACGTCAACCCGTCGGGCACCTTCGCGTCGGTCGGCGACACCAGCGCCTTCGCCGAAGGCGCTGCGCTGGCCGCGGCGAGAGCGGCCGGCGCGAGCGCCTCCTTGCCGCAGCGGGCTGTGACAGCCGCGGTCCCGGCGACAGCGCCCACCGTTGGGGTGCCGCTTGCGCAGTGCGTGCCGAGCGCCTCGCGTCTCTGCCTGCAGGGCGGACGCTTCGCCGTCGATGCGGCGTGGACGGACTTCGCCGGCAACAGCGGTGGCGGTACGGCCGTGCCGCTCACCGGCGACACGGGCTACTTCTGGTTCTTCGGTCCGTCGAACGTCGAGGTGGTGATCAAGGTGCTCGACGGGCGGCCGGTCAACGGCAAGTTCTGGGTCTTCTACGGCGCCCTCTCCAACGTCGAGTACACGCTCACCGTCACCGACACCGCGACCGGCGCGCAACGGCAGTACCACAACCCCAGCGGACGCTTCGCCTCGGTCGGCGACACCTCGGCGTTCTAAAGGCGTCTGAGGTCGAGTCCTCCCGCCTACTCGAGATCCACCCACCAGATCCCGCTCCGCCTCGTATCGTCGGCGAGGAAGTAGATCCGATCGCCCACTGCCACGAGCGAGCTCATGCCCGACGAGGCGGGGCCCGGTGCGAGGTCGGTCTCGCGGCGCGTGCCCGCGGTGGTGCCGTCGCTGCTCCAGAGCTCGAGGCCGTGCTCGCGGTCGAAGCCGACGAACCACAGTCGGCCGCGGACGACGAGCATCCGTGGGGTGTGCGGCTGATCTGCGGATCCCACGACGGCGACCGGGCCGGTGCCGCCGGGCGTTCCGTCGCTGCGCCAGAGCTGGAGGCCGCTGCGGGCGTCGCGGGTGAAGAAGAAGGCAGCTGCGCCCAAGGCGACCGGGCCAGAGGCCGGCTCCGGGATGGCGGCTAGACGCGCCGTCCCTTCCTGGGTGCCGTCGGTGGACCACAACGAGAAGGCTCCGCTTCGCTCGAGGAAGAGCCAGGAGCGCCCTGCGGTCGTCTCGAAGAGCCCACGGCAGAGCCCGCGTTCGATCTCCGGGTCCCGAATGTCGTCGACCGTGCCGGCAGCGTCGACGGTGACCAGTGTCGTCTGCGGGTCGTCGTCGTAGGCAGTCAAGCGGCCGCAGAGCGTGACGCCGGCAGGCGTGAGCGCGAACCCGCTCAGGTAACCGATGCGGTCGAAGGCAAGGTGTGGCCCCAGGGGGTATGTCCCGCCGGCCGTTCCGTCGCTGCACCAGATCTGGCGGTCGTCATTCGGCTCGTCCGTCGCGAGGAGCAGGCAGATCCGGACGGCGTCTGCGGCGAGCCAGCTTCCACCGAAGTCACCCGGGATGGCCGCTTCGGTGCTCGTGCCGGAGCGGGTCGCGTCGCTGTGCCAGAGACGCAAGACGCCGGCGTTGAAGTCGCCGATGGCGAAGATCGCTCGGTCCGCGAGCGCGACCGGACCGAGGTACTCGGTGTGCGCATCGATGGGCACATGGAACGTGCCTGCCGGCGTGCCGTCGGTCCCCCACAGCTCGTGCTTGTCGCCCAGGGCATCCGACTCCTCCGTCGTGAGCATGAGGATGCCGTCGCCGGCGGCGGTGGGATCGACGGAGTCGGAGCCGTACTCGATGTCTGCCGCGTCGAGCAGCCGCGTGACGGTGTCCCCGTCAGTGGCGTAGAGCCCGCGGCCCCACCTCCAAGCGACCAGCTTGCCGCCCGCGCGGCCGAAGAGCTGCAGATCGTAGGTGTCCTCATAGGGCGGGGAGCGCAACTGGGCGGTGTGCGGCGGCGGCAGGAAGACCTCGCGGGCCGCGGGCGCACCCGGCGTCACCGCCCAGAGGGCGCCGCCCCGCCCTTGCGCGTCGAGGGCGGGGAAATAGGCCACTCCGCCGAGCGACGTCGAGGCGGTCGCGAGCTGCTCACCCTCGGGCGCCGCCGCAGCGAGATGCCCGATCGTCCCCGCCGCCGTTCCGTCGGTCGCCCCGACGAAGGCATCGGCCCCGTCGCGCTCGATGAAGAGGACACCGTCACGAACGGTAGCGAGCTGTTCGAACCGTGCACCCGCGAGGAGCCGAGCCGTTCCGGCGCCGAAGCCGTTGGTCACCCAGAGCTCCGACGGCAGCCCCCCGCGCATGGCGACGAAGACGGCCCGCCGTCCGTCGAGAAGGGCGAGGCGGCCGGGAGCGACGACCGGGCTGCCCTGCACGCGGCGCGTCGAGCGCCAGTTCCCGCTCGTGCTCCACAGCCGGGCAGGGCCGCTGTCGAGGGCGGGAAACACCAGCCTGCCACCGATCCAGGCGAGCCGGTCGGCCGCCAGCAGGCCGCCGCGGAACGGCTGGGGATCGGGCAGGTCGGTGGCGCGCCTCGTGCCGGCCTCGCTGCCGTCGCTCGACCAGAGCTCCTCGCCCGCGTCGTCCGCGGCGACGAACCAGGCTCGTCCACCCACCGCGGCGAGCAGGGTTCTCGCACCCGAGCCGGCGGTGAATCGCGTCAGCGCGCGCGTGCCGGCCGCGGTGCCGTCACTCGTCCAGAGCTGGTTGCGGCCGAGGAAGAAGAGCCGCTGGCTCGCGGCGACCAGGTTCACGTTCTCCGTCGACGTGAAGGTCGAGAAGTCCAACGCGCGCACGAGCTCGACGCCCATCGCCTGCCCGTCGATGCGAAACAGGCCCTGCGTCGCGCCGCTGGCGCCGAGGTAGTAGACGTCCTCGCCGAGGGCGACCATGAGGGAGTCGACGCGGCCCAGCGGGTCGATGCTCGCCGCTCCTCCGGGCGAACCGGCGCCCGTCCAGGGCTGGCACTCGCCGTCGACGCTGGCGGGGAAGAAAACCCGCGACCCACTGACCACGCCGGCGGCCGGGCAGCCGTTGATTCGAGAGTAGTTCAGCGACAGCACGCCGCTCACCGCGAACGTTCCGGCGGCGGTGCCATCGGTGCGCACCACGCGCTCGGTGGTGAAGCCCGAGTAGTCGACGATCAGCTCGCCGAAGAATGCGACGTCCGCGCCGTGGCCGAGGGCGACGATCTCGGTGCACCCGAGCCCGCAGAGCGTGGCCAGGAGCCGGGTTCCCGCCCGCGTGCCGTCGCTCCAGAAGAGGTCGCGTCCGGCCACGTAGACCATGCCGTCGCGCAGCGGGACCATCAGTCCCGGGCTCGACGGGAGCGCCCAGGGTTGTCCGTCGTCGAGCTCGACCGGTCCCGGTGCGAGCCGCACCTCCAACGCCCCGCTCGCCGTCGGCAGCAGCGCCGCGGCCAGCAGGATCGAGGCCCCGCGAATGCCGGCGCGTCGAAGATTCGGCATGAAGCTCCCCTTTCGTAGGAAAGGCCTCTTACGACGCGCATCCGGCGCGCGAAACCCATCACCTCGCTGCGCGCGGGTTCTACGCCGAGGCTTGTTCGCTCTGGCCCGACATGATGCGCCAGCCGATGACCTTCTCGTCGATCTCGCGCAGGCGCTTGGCGACCAGTCGACAGAGCAGCTGCAGGAACTCGAGGCTCGCCTCGGGATCGACAGTGAGCACTTCTTTGATGGTCGCTTCATCGAGCGCCAGCACGGTCACCGGCGCCCCGTGCGCCCGCGCGTCCGCGGACCTCGGCTGCCCGTCGATCAGCGCCATCTCGCCGAAGAAGTCGCCGCGCTCGAGGATGGCGAGCGCCTCTTCGCCGCCGCCGGGGATGAACTTGCTGATGCGGACGCGGCCTTCGAGCACGACGTACATCTCGCGGCCGGGGTCGCCCTCCGCGAAGATCACCGCGCCGCCCGGGTAGGTCCTCTCGCGCGAAAACGTTGCAAGGGCCATGAGCTCGTGGTTGCTCAGTCCCTGTTCCCTGAACAACCGCATCTTCGTCTCGCTGTCGACCGCCGCGGCGCGGCCGCCCGACGTGCGCTGTTGCTTCAGGCGCAGCAAGTTCTCGGGGATGGCGTCCTCGTTGAAGAAGGTGCGGAGCTGCTCGTTGGTGCAGCGCAGCTTGAACGCCAGGTTGTGCCAGAAGCTCCAGTAGATCTGCACGCCGAGCTCGGGGTCGCGGCGGATCACTTCGTCGAGTCGATGCGCATCCAATCGCAACAGCTGACACGGCTGCGACGCCACCGCGTCGCCGCTGCGCTCGGTGCGGGTCAGGAAGTTCACCTCGCCAAACAAGTCGCCGGGCTTGAGCAGCCCGAGCGGGTAGGTGCCGTAAGGCGTCGCCCGCTGGATGGTGATCTCGCCCTTCTCGAGCACGTAGAGGTCGGCGCCCGGCGTGCCCTCGGCGAAGATCTGCTGCCCTTTCTCGTGCTCTTCCTCGGCCACCGCCTCGGTGAGCTGGAAGATCTGCTCGTCGCGTAGATGGCTCCAGGCGTCGAGATGGCGCAGCCGCGCCGCCAGCTCGATGCGGCCGCTGCCGCGCACGTCCGCGGGCGGCTCGGGAGTCGCCGCCTGCAGGCGCTCCTCGCGGAAGCGCTCGCGGTGCCACTCGAGGCGGTCGAAGGCGACGCGCAGCTCCTCCTGCCGCTGGTGGAAGACGTAGGCGAGCCGCTCGTTGCTCCAGTTGAGCTCCTCCTTGAGCTCCTGGATGCGGTCCTTGAGCTTCGCCGCCTCCTCGCGCTCGTGGTCGCCGACGAGGAGGAAGGCGTCGGTGAAGGCGGCGAGCGCGCCTGCCTGGTCGCCGAGCTCGTAGCGGGCGCGGCCGAGGAGATCCGCCACGTCGCGGTCGAAGGGGTTGTAGCGCCGCGCCTGCGACAGCTGCAGCACGGCGCGCGCGAACTCGCGGCGCTTGAGCAGGGCGCGGCCGAAGAGCTTGTGCGGCGACGGGTTGGGCAGGTCCTTGGCGATGGCGATCTCGAGGTACTCGCGGGCGCGCTCCTCGTCGCCGCGGTCGGAGAAGAGGTGGGCGAGGCCGAGGAAGTGCTTGGCGTCGAGCGCGTCGCGCCGCAGCTGCTCGCGCAGCGTCTCCTTGAGCGAGCGCGGCCCTGCCGAGCGCGGGTGGCGCCGCATGCGTTTCGCCTGCGCCAGCGAGAGCTGGATGCCCATGTTCTTGGGATCGAAGCGCAGCGCCATCTCGTAGAGCTGGATGGCCTCGTCGAACAACTTGGCCTCGATGAACCGCTTCGCTAGTGCGGTGATCTCCTCGAGGTCGAGGGCCTTGTCGGTGGGCTCCACGCTGGCCGGCTCCCCGTGCGGGGAAAGACCCGTAGTGTACCAGCGTGGCCTCCGCGGCTGCCGAAAATGCCTGCCGGCGTGGCGGTGACAAACCTGCAACTCGTTGCGCCGCCGGAGCTTCCGCGGACCTCCACAGCGGCTGCGGAAAAGCTTGTGGAGAAGACGGGCTTGCCAGGGCTAAGTGGCCGTTTCTGCTGGCGTTACAGCACTTTGAACAGCACCTTGTGCAGCGGCGTCAAGTCGTTGCGCCGCAAAGGCTTGCGTGCTGTTCGAGCGCGCTTGTGGAAGACTCCGCCTACGCCGCACCGCGGCGATTTCCGCAGTCCGCGAAGCCCGTCCCGCTAAGTGCCTGCTGCAGGGCCAGTTACAGCGGTGTGACGGCGCCGGCTTTCAAACGGCTGACGAGCGACTGCAGGCGATCGCCGCGCCGTCGCTCGAGATCGTGCGGCGCGGCGCGCCGCAGGCGATATATTCGCCACCCCATGCCGACGGCGACGCTGCGACGCACCCCCCTCTACGAGTGCCATCGGGAGGCGGGCGGCAAGCTCGTCCCCTTCGCCGGCTGGGAGATGCCGGTGCAGTACGCCGGCGTCATCGAGGAGCACCGCGCCGTGCGCACCGCGGCCGGCCTCTTCGACGTCTCGCACATGGGGCAGATCGAGGTGCGCGGCCCCGGCGCCGTGCGCTTCCTCGATCGCCTGACGCCCAACCACGTCGCCAAGCTGGTGCCCGGCCGCGCGCACTACAGCGGATTGCTGACCGACAACGGCACCTACGTCGACGACCTGCTCGTCTACCGGCTCGGCGAGGAAGACTTCCTGCTCGTCGTCAACGCCTCCAACCAGGAGCGCGACTTCGAGTGGGTGAAGCGGCACGCGGCCGGCGAGGCGAAGGTCCGGGACGTCTCCGACGAGTACGCGCTGCTCGCGCTCCAGGGTCCGCAGGCGGTGGCGATTCTGCAGCCGCTCACCGACGTCGACCTCTCGACCCTCAAGTACTACGGCTTCGCGCAAGGCAGCGTCGACGGCCGCCGCGCCATCGTCTCGCGCACCGGCTACACCGGCGAGGACGGCTTGGAGCTCTACGTCGATCCCGACGCGGCGGCGCCGCTGTGGCGGCGGCTGCTCGAGGCCGGCGCCGCGCACGGCATCCAGCCCGCCGGGCTCGGCGCCCGCGACACGCTGCGGCTCGAGGCGGGGATGGCGCTCTACGGCCACGAGCTCGACGAGACGACGACGCCGCTCGAAGCCGGCCTCGCCTGGGTGGTGAAGCTCGACAAGGGCGAGTTCCTCGGCAGCGCGGCGCTGCGCGAGCAGAAACACGAAGGCGTGCCGCGCAAGCTGGTGGGCTTCGAGGTGACCGGCCGCGGCATCGCCCGCGAGGGGCACACGGTGAATCACGACGGCAGCCGCGTCGGCCAGGTGACCAGCGGCACCTGGAGCCCGACGTTCGAGAAGGCCTTGGGGATGGCGTACGTGCCGGCGGCGATGGGCGAGGCCGGCACCGAGGTGGAGATCGACGTGCGTGGGAGGACGGTGCCGGCGCGGCTCGCCGGCATCCCCTTCTATCGCCGCAATCGCTGATACCTGGAACAGGAGGTCGCATGTATCCGAGCGAGTACCTCTACTCGCGCGAGCACGAGTGGGTGAAGGTCGACGACGACGTCTGCACCGTCGGCATCACCCACTTCGCGCAAGAGGAGCTGGGCGAGGTGGTGTTCGTCGAGCTGCCCGAGGTGGGGCACGCCTACGACTCCATGGACGAGATCGGCACCATCGAGTCCGTGAAGGCGGTGGCGGAGCTCTACACACCGGTGGCGGGCGAGATCCTCGAGGTCAACACCGCCGCGGTGGAGGACCCGGCGCTCGTCAACGACGACCCGCAGGGCGACGGCTGGCTGGTGAAGATCCGCTTCTCGACCGCTTCCGACCTCGCCCACCTGATGAACGCCGAGGCGTACGAGAAGTACGTGCAAGAGGGCGCGGGCTGAGCGCGACCGGGTAGCTGTCACACGGTGGTGACGCCGCCGTCGCGGCGGCGTCGGCCTTCCTCCCTACGATGCGGTCGACCGGGGCGACGCTCCGGCAGACACCCATCCCAACGGAGGAACGCATGCGCAAGATCCTCGGCCTGACCGTCGTCGGCCTGCTCGCTCTCGCCGCTACCGCGCACGCCCAGCGCGACCAGATCCGCATCGTCGGCAGCTCCACCGTCTACCCGTTCGCCACCAAGGTCGCCGAGACCTTCGGCCGTTCCGGCAGCTTCAAGACGCCGGTCGTCGAGTCGACCGGCACCGGCGGCGGCTTCAAGCTTTTCTGTGCCGGCGTCGGTCCCACCTTCCCCGACATCAGCGACGCCTCGCGCAAGGTCAAGCCGTCGGAGATCGAGGACTGCTCGGCGCACGGCGTCAAGGAGATCATCGAGGTCCCCATCGGCTACGACGGCATCGTCTTCGCCAACTCGAAGAAGGCGCCGCGGCTGCACCTGACGCGCAAGCAGATCTTCATGGCGCTCGCCGCCAACTGGCCGACGGCGATGGGCGGCTTCAAGCCCAACCCGGCGAAGACCTGGCAGGACATCGACAAGTCGCTGCCGGCGACCAAGATCGAGGTGCTCGGCCCGCCGCCCACCTCGGGCACCCGCGACGCGCTGGTGTCGCTGGTGATGGAGCCCGGCTGCAAGGCCACCTTCCCCTGGCTCGCCAACCTCGAGAAGGACGACAACGCCAAGTACCTGAAGGTGTGCGACTCGCTGCGCGAGGACGGCGGCTACGTCGAGGCGGGCGAGAACGACAACCTCATCGTGCAGAAGCTCGAGTCCAACCCGGCCGCCGTCGGCATCTTCGGCTACAGCTTCCTGGCCGAGAACAAGGACCAGATCCAGGCCTCGATCGTCGACGGCCTCGAGCCCACCTTCGACAACATCGCCTCGCTCAAGTACCCGGTGTCGCGGCCCTTGTTCTTCTACGTCAAGAAGGCGCACATCGGCGTCATCCCGGGGCTCAAGGAGTACGTCGCCGAGTTCACCGCCGACAAGGCGATCGGCGAGGACGGCTACCTGGCCGACATCGGCCTCATCCCGCTGCCGGCGCCGTCGCTCAAGGTGGCGCAGCAGGCCGGCCGCTCGCTGCAGCCCAACGTCAAGTAGCTCGTTCAGTGCGCGGTGCGCCGCGGCGGGTCGATGCCGAGCGCGCCGCGCTTCTTGAGCGTGCGGGCGACGACGTAGAGCAGGACGAGGATGGCCCAGATCGGCGCGAACGTCGCGGCGCGTTCGCGCAGCGCCGCGTCGCCGTTCTGCCGCCACGCTTCCCACAGCAGCAAGCCGAGGACGGCGGTGGCGCCTGAGAACGTGGAGCCGTACTCCTTGCGCACCAGCCGGCGCCAGTCGAACCGCATGCTGCGCAGGGTCTCGCCGAGGCCGGCGAGGCGCAGGCGGAAGCGCGGCACCCGTGCGCAATACGAGTCGTATTCGGCGCCGAACTTGGCGCGCAGGAACTGCTCCTCGGCGGCGACGATGGCGAGGTAGGCGAAGGTGAAGAAGGCGATGCCGATGCCGGCGGCGAGCGCCGAGTCGTAGATGAGGAAGAGCCCGACGGCCGCCAGGTAGTTGCCGACGTAGAGCGGGTTGCGCGAGTGGGCGAAGAAGCCGGCGGTGACGAGCTTCTCGGCGTGCACCTTGCCGTCGCGGCCGCCGCGCTGGATGTAGGCGAGGCCGATCACCGCCGCGCGCAAGAGCTGCCCGGCGACGACGAGCAGGATGGCAAGCGCGTCGACCCAGACATCGGCCGAGAACGGTCCGACGCGGATGGCGTCGAGAAAGCCGCTCGGCGCACAGAGCCCGACGAGCGCCAGGAAGACGACCGGGAACACCCAGTTGCGGTGCTTGAAAAGGAAGTGCCCGGGCGGGAGCAGCCAGCGCGGCAGCGGACGGTAGCCCGGCGCGCGCGCCTCCGCGTGCTGGTCGTCGGCGATGGCGGCGCCGCTCACTTCATCGCCAGGATGCCGCAGAAGTTGTACCACTTGAAGAAGACGTCGACGTGCCGGAAGCCCTGGCCCTTGAGCAGGTCCTTGTTCTCTTCCAGCCGGTAGGGGACGAGGACGTTCTCCAGCGCCTCGCGCTTCTGCGCGATCTCGAGCTCCGAGTAGCCGTTGCGCTTCTTCATCTCGTAGTAGTGGTTGATGAAGAGCCGGTTGAAGGTCGAGCTCTCGCCCAGCACCTTCTCGACCATGATGAGCACGCCGTCCTCGCGCATGCCTTCGTAGATGCGGCGGATGAGCGCCTCGCGGCGCAGCGGCCGCACGAATTGCAGCGTCAGCACGAGGAGCGCCACCGAGGCGTCCTCCACCACCGATCCGCGCTCGAGGTCCTCGCAGCGGAGCTCGACGGGATAGGGAAACTGCTCGTGCGCCAGCTTCTCCTTCGCCACCTCCAGCATCTCGCGTGACGAGTCGATGCCGACGAAGCGCAGCGAGAGGTCGTCGGGCAGGCCCTTGGCGAGCGACAGGAAGGTGGTGCAGGTGGAGCAGCCGAAGTCGTAGACGGCGCTGCCCTCGGCGGCGAAGTCGATCGCCAGCTCGCTCACCATGCGCTGGATCTCGGGATAGAAGGGAACGGAGCGCTCCAGCATGTCGTCGAAGACGGCGGCGGTCTCGCCGCCGAAGTCGAAGTCGCGCATCGGGCGCTCGGGCTCGGCGAAGATCTGGTCGCGCTCGCGGCCGACGAGCGTCGGGCGCGGTTTCGGCGGCTGCTCCATGGTGGCCCTCCTAGCTGCCGGAGACCTTGATGTGCGGCTGGCGGTGCGGCGGCCCGTGCTCGGCTGCGGCTCCTTCCGCCCGGATGCGGCGCTGCAGATCGAGCGAGCTGGCGAAGAGCTGGCGGAAGATCGCCGCGAGCTCCTCGCTCGAGAAGGGACCGTCGGAGTGCGCCGTCAGGTCGCGCACCATCTCGGCTTCGCGGCGCGGATCGTAGGAGTCGAGCTCCAGCTCGTCCTTGAGCGCGCTCACCTCGAGCAGCAGCTCGCCGCGCTGCTGGACGAGCCGCAGGAGGTCGCGGTTGACGCGGTCGAGGCGCTCCCGCAGCAGGCGCAGGCGGGTGGGGACGGGACGAGGCAGGCTCACGTAGGAAAGATTATCGCAGGCCGCCGCTGCGACGCTCGATCAGCCGGCAGGCTCGTTCGGCGCGCGGCGCCGCCGGCGCAGAGCACCGGCGGCGGCCACGTACCACGACGGCACGCCGTAGAGGGTGACCAGGGTCGACAGGCCGAGCCCGCCGATGACCGCCAGCGCCAGCGGCCGCTGCAGCTCGGCGCCGGCGCCGAGCCCGAGCGCCAGCGGCAGCAGCCCGAAGAGGGTGCACAGCGTCGTCATCAGGATCGGCCGCAGGCGCACCCGCGCCGCCTCCGCCACCGCCTCCTCGAGCGGCAAGCCGCCGTCGCGCAGCCGGTGCGCGTAGTCGAGCATGACGATGCCGTTCTTGACCACCAGGCCGATCAGCAGGATGAGCCCCATCGCCGAGGAGACGTTGAGCTCGGTGCCGGTGAGCAGCAGCAACAGCAGGGAGCCGGCGAGCGACAGCGGCGCCGCGAGCAGGATGAGGAGTGCCGGCAGCAGGGCGCGGAACTGGAAGACGAGCACCACCAGGACCAGCGCGGCGGCGGCGGCGAACACCGTCAGCAGCTCGCGAAAGGCCTGTCGCTGCGACTCGTACTGGCCGCCCACCTCGAGCGAGTAGCCGGCTGGCAACGTCACTTTGTCGAGCCGCGCGCGCAAGTCGGCCACCGCGCCGCCGAGGTCGCCGCTCTCGAGGCGCGCGGTCAAGAGCGCCATCTGCCGCAGGTTCTCGCGCGTCACCTCGCTCTGCCCTTCGGACAGCTCGGGGCGGCCGAGCGCCGCGAGCGGCGCCGCGCCGCCGGGGCCGCGGATCAGCGCCAGCGCCATCTGCTGCGGGTCGGCGCGCGCGGCGTCGGAAAAGCGCACGCGCACCGGCACGCGGCGGTCGAGCAGCCGCAGGTCGGTGGCCACCTCGCCGAGGAAGGCGCCGGCGACCTGGCTCGCCACCTCGGCGGGCGTGAGCCCGAGACGCTCGGCGGCGGCGGGATCGACGTGCCAGGCGGTCTCGGGGCTGCCCATCTGCACGCCGACGACGTCGACGACGCCCGGCGTGCCGGCGAGGATCGGCTCGACGCGCGCCGCGAGCGCCGCCAGCACGCGCTCGTCGTCGCCGAAGATCTTCACCTCGATCGGCGTCGGGTTCCCTTCGAGGTCGCCGATCATGTCCTGCAGGAGCTGCACGAATTCGATCTCGACGCCCGGCGCGGCTTGCAGCAACCGCGGGCGGAGGTCGGCGATGATCTCGTCGGCCGAGCGCGAGCGCCGTCTCCGCGGCTTCAACCGCACCAGGACGTCGCCGCTGTTCTGCGGCGTGGCGAAGAGGCCGAGCTCCGAGCCGGTGCGGCGCGAGAAGGCGGCGACGTCGTGGGTCTTGGCGAGCACCCGCTCGATGCCGCGCAGCAGCCGGTCGGTCTCCTCGAGCGCGGTGCCCGGCGGCGTCTGGTAGTCGACGACGAAGCCGCCTTCGTCCATCGCCGGCAGGAAGCCTGACGGCACGACGCGGAAGAGCAGGTAGCCGAGGAGCGCCAGCGCGAAGGCGGCGGCCACCATCAGTCGCGGCCGGCGCAGCGCCGCGGCGAGCGAGCTCGCGTAGCGCGTCGCCAGGTGGCCGCCGGGAGCGCCGAGGCCCGCGGGCGAGTGCGCCGCGCGCCGGCGATGCAGCCAGCCGGTGGCGAGCGGGATGAGCGTCAGCGCCAGCACCAGCGAGATCAGCACCGCCGCCGACAGCGTCAGCGACAGCGAGCGGAAGAACTGCCCGACGACGCCCGACAGCAGGCCGAGCGGCACCAGCACCACGACCGTCGTCACCGTCGAGCCGACGACCGGCGCCACCAGCTCGGCGGTCGCCTCGTCGATCGCCGGCTCGACGGCGGCGCCGGTTTCCGCGCTCTGCCCCGATCCGCGCGCCAGCTTGCGGTGGATGTTCTCGACCACGACGACGGCGTCGTCGATGACGAGGCCGATCGCCACCGCCAGGCCGCCCATCGACATCAGGTTCACCGACTCGCCGAGCAGGCGCATGACGACGAAGGTGGCGAGCACGGTGAGCGGCAGCGTCAGCGCCGAGACCAGCGTCAGCCGCCAGTCGCGCAGGAAGAGCAGCAGCACGAGCGCGGCGAGGATGCCGCCCAAGACGATGGCGTCGCGCACGTTGGCGACCGCGCCGCCGACGAACTCGGCGAGGTCGTAGACCTTCGAGAGCCGCAGGCCGGCGGGCAGGCTGCGCGCCAGCCCGGCGAGCGCCGACTCGACTCCCGCCTTCACCGCCAGCATGTCGGCTCCCGGCTGCTGCGAGACGCTGACGACGGCGGCATCGCGGCCATTGCCGACGATCAGGTGGTCGCGGTCGGGCGCGCCGGGGAAGACGGTGCCGAGGTCGCGCACGCGCAGCGTCGAGATGCCGCGCACGACGACCGGCGTCGCCGCGATGTCGGCCGCCGCCTTCCACAGCGACGACAGCAGCACCAGCCGCTGCCGCCGTCCGTTCTCGCTGTAGCGGGCGATCGGCTCGAGCACGTTGGCGTCGCGCAGCGCGGCGGCGACGTCGCCGACGGTGAGCCCGGCAGCCGCCATGCGGCCGGGGTCGACCGCCACCTCGATCTCGCGCGTGTCGCTGGCCGCCACCTCCAACCGCCCGACGCCGGGCACCCGCGCCAGCGCCGGGCGGATGACGTAGAAGGCGTAGTCGCGCAGGTCGGCATCGGGGAGCGCGCCGGTCAGGTTGAGGCTGAGCATCGGAAAGGTCTCGGGCAGCAGCCGCTCGACGTCCACCGCCGTCCCCGCGGGCAGCTCGCCGAGCGTCTCGGCGACGCGGTTCTGCACCTGCTGCAGCGCCTGCACCATGTCGGTGCCGGGCAGGAACTGCGCCGAGATCTCGGTCGAGCCGCGCAAGGTGCGCGAGCGCACGCGGCGGATGCCGGGCACCTCCATCGTCACCTCTTCGAGCGGGCGGGTGACGGTGAGCGCCATCGCCTGCGGGGGCAGCGTGCCGCCGTGGGCGAGGACGAGGATGCGCGGGAACTCGAGCCGCGGATAGATGGCGCTCGGCAGCGCGGCGAAGCAGAGCGCGCCGGCCGCCGCCGCGAAGACGGTGAGCAGCACGACGGTGCCGGCGTGGCGGCGCACGCCGGGCAGGAAGCTCACTACGCCGCACCCGCGCCGGGGGCAGCGGCGGCGTCACCGGCGCCGGCGGGGGCGATCGTCACCGCGGCGCCGTCGGGGAGACCGGTCTGGCCCTGCACGACGACGCGCTCGCCGGCGGTGATGCCGCGCCGCACCTCGACACGCGCGCCGTCCGCGACGCCGAGCTCCACCGCGCGGCGCTGCGCGTGGTTGTCGGCGGTGACGACGTAGACGAACGCCGCGGGCCCCTCCTGCACGATGGCAGCGGCAGGGACGAGCACGACGCCGCGGCGCTCGAGCGTCTCGACGGCGACCTCCACCGGCACGTTGGCGGGGAGCGCGGCGCCGGGCGCCAGCGCGATGCGCACCTTGCCGGTGCCGGTGGTGGGATCGGCGATCGCCGGACGGGCGACCACGGTGCCGCGCACGTCGACCGCCTGCCCCGGCGCGCGCACTGCCGCCGCCTGCCCGACGGCGATCGGCGCGAGATCGGCGAACGGCACCGCCGCGTCGACCTCCAGCCGCGCCGGATCGACGAAGCGCAGCACCGGATCGCCGGCACCGGCGTCGACGAGGTCGCCGACGTTGTGCAGCCGCGTCGTGACCACGCCGCCGAACGGCGCGCGCACCTCGGCGCGCGAGCCGACCGCGCTGGCGGCAGCTTGCGCGCTGGTCGCCGTCGCCACGTCCGCCTCGGCGTCGGCGACCTCGCGGCGCGCGTCCTCGACCTCCTTGCGCGCCGCGATGCCGCGGTCGAAGAGGCCGGAGAGGCGCTGCAGGCTGGCGCGCGCGGCGGCGAGCCGCGCCAGCCCGCGCTGGCGGTCGGCGCGGCGGGCGGCGGTATCGGCCTGCAGATCGGGGACGTCGAAGCGCACGAGGAGGTCGCCGCGCGCCACCTGGTCGCCTTCGGCGTGGGGCAGCGCGGCGATGCGGGCGCTCGCCGGCGCCACCACCACCAGCTCGGCGCCGGGCGCGGGCACCACCTGGCCGGCCGCGCGCACGACGGCGCGCACGTCGCCGATGCGCGCCGCCTCGACCACCACCGGCACGGCGCCCGCGGTCTCGAGCTCCTCGTCCTCCGCGCGCTGGCAGCCTAGCGCGAGCAGCAGCGCCGCGGCGACGAGCGAATGCCGGCGGAGCGCGGTGGCGACGCTCACGGCAGCGGCGCTCCCACCGCCTGCTCGAGGTCGGCGAGCGCCGCTTGGTAGTCGAGCCGCGCTTGCAGCGCCTTGGCGCGCGTCTCCGCCGCCGCCTGCAGCGACAGCGTCAGCGCTTCGAGGCCGCTCTGCCCCGAACGGTACGAGTCCTCGGCCATCCGCTCCACCTCCTCCGTCTTCGGCAGCACCTGCTCGCGATAGACCGCGTCGGTGCGCCGCGCCGACTCGGCGAGCGCCACCGCCCGCGCCAGCTCCCCTTCGATGCGCCGCTGCGCCGCCAGCAGCTCCGACTGCCGCTGCGCGAGGCGATATCGCTCGGCATCCACTTCGGCGCGGTAGTTGTGGAAGAGCGGCACCACGAAGGCGAGCCCGGCGCGCCAGCCCCACTCGAACTCCGGCGGCGAGTCGTGCGTCGCGCTCGGCGTCACCGCCAGGTCCGGCACGCGCTGCGCCTGTGCCAGGGCGAGCGTCGCCTGCTGCTCGTCGACCTCCTGGCGCAGGCGCGCGATCTCCGCGCTCTCCGCCAGCGCGAGCTGGCGCAGTGCCGCGGCATCGGGAAGCGGCGGGCCTGCGCTCTCGTCGGCGAGCACGATCGGCGCCTCCGCCGGCAGGCCGAGCAGCACGGCGAGCTCGGCGCGCGCGCCGGCAGTGGCGCCGCGCGCGGCGTCGGCGTCGACGGCGGCCTGCGCCAGCGCCAGCTCGGCCTGCACGAGGTCGAGCCGCGGCCGGTCGCCGGTCTCGAAGCGCGCCTGCGCCGCGTCGCGGATGCGGCCGGCGAGCTCGCGCTGGCGTTCCGTCAACACCACCTGCGCCTCCGCGCCGGCGAGCGCAACGTAGGCGCGCCGCGTCCGCAGCCGCACCTCCTGCTCGACGGTGGCGAGCTCGGCCGCCGCGACGCGCGCTCCCGCTTCGGCGATGCCGATGCGGCGCCCGCGCTTGCCGCCGGTCTCGAGCGTGAACGTGAGCCCCGCCGCGTCCCGCGGCGTCTCCTTCGCGCGTTCGAGGGCGAGCTCCGGGTTCGGACGCTGCGCGGCGACGCCGACGCCCGCCTGCGCCGCCGCCAGCGCCTGGCGCGCCGCCCCGACATCGGGGCCGGCGTCGAGCGCGATACGGATCGCCTCGCGCAGCGTGAGCGGCGTCGCCGGAGTCGCCTCTTCCACCGGCGCCGGCTGCTGCGGCCACGCAGGCGTGGCGAGCGCCGAGGAGGCCGCAACGGCCGCGAGCAGCAGCAGCCTCATCGCGACGAAGCTACAGCACGGGGCCGCGTCTGCACAGTGGCGGCACCGCTCCCCTCGCTTCCAACGTGCCGGCCGCACGCCCTCATCCCTTGGGGCCCGCGTCCACCGTCCCGTCACAGTGCCGTCACACCGGCGCCGGCATCGCGCCCCTAGGATCGCGGCACCGCGATGACCGCCTTGGTGCTGCTCGCCGCGCTGCTCTTCCTCGCCGCCGCCGCGTACCAGGCCGGGCGGCGGCGGGCGCTCGCGGCGGTGGCGGGCGATCAGCGGCAGTTGCACTCGCTGCCGAGCTACTACGGCGTCTACGTGGCGCTCTGGTGCGCGCTGCCGGCGCTGCTCGTGCTGGCGTTGTGGGTGGCGCTGCAGGGACGGATCGTCGAGGCGGTCCTCGTCTCCGAGCTGCCGCCGCAGGCGCGCGAGCTGCCGCGCGAACGGCTGACCCTGCTCGTCAACGAGGTGCGCAACGCGGCTTCCGGCGCCGTCGCCGGAACGAGCCCGCTGGTGCGCACGGCCGCGGGCCGCTACCTCGAGCATCAGCGCACCGCGACGGCGGCGTTGGCGGTGGTGACGCTGGCGCTCGCCGTCGCCGGTGCCTCGCTGGCCTGGCGCCGCGTGCGGCCGCGGCTGCCGGCGATCACCGCCGTCGAGAAGATCGTCAAGGCGCTGCTTCTCGCCGGCTCGTGCGTCGCCGTGCTCACCACCGTTGGTATCGTGCTGTCGCTGCTGTTCGAGGCGCTGCGCTTCTTCCAGCGGGTTCCCGTCGCCGACTTTCTTTTCGGCCTCCACTGGAGCCCGCAGACGGCGCTGCGTGCCGACCAGGTGGGGAGCTCGGGCTCGTTCGGCGCCGTGCCGCTCTTCACCGGCACGCTGCTGATCAGCACCATCGCCATGGCGGTGTCGGTGCCGGTCGGGCTCTTCTCCGCCGTCTACCTCGCCGAATACGCCCACGCGCGCACCCGCAACGCGCTCAAGCCGCTGCTCGAGATCCTCGCCGGAATCCCCACCGTCGTCTACGGCTTCTTCGCCGCGCTCACCGTGGCGCCGCTGCTGCGCCGCGCCGGCGAGACGTGCGGCCTGCCGGTGGCGTCGGAGAGCGCGCTCGCGGCGGGGCTGGTGATGGGCGTGATGATCATCCCCTTCGTCTCCTCGCTCTCCGACGACGTGCTCAGCGCCGTGCCGCGCGGGCTGCGCGAGGCGAGCTACGGCCTCGGGGCGACGAAGGCCGAGACCATCGTGCGCGTCGTGCTGCCTGCCGCGCTGCCCGGCGTCGTCGGCAGCGTCATGCTCGCCATCTCGCGCGCCATCGGCGAGACGATGATCGTGGTGATGGCGGCCGGTCTCACCGCCAACTTGACGGCCAACCCGCTGGCGGCGGTGACGACGGTGACGGTGCAGATCGTCACCCTGCTCGTCGGCGATCAGGAGTTCGACAGCGCCAAGACGCTGGCCGCCTTTGCGCTGGGGCTGGTGCTCTTCCTGGTGACGCTCACTTTCAACGTCATCGCCCTCGGCGTGGTGCGCAAGTACCGCGAGCGCTATGAGTGACGCGCCGACCGGTGGGCGCCGCGGCCGCGGCCACGCGCGGCATCCGCTGCTCGCCGACGATGCGGTGCGCGCGCGGCTCGAGCGCCGCAGGCGGCGCGATCGCCGCTTCCGCTTCTACTGCATCGGCGCCATCGCGCTGGCGCTCGCCTGTCTCGTCGTGCTCTTCGTCGACATCGCGCGCAAGGGCTGGAGCGGCTTCACCGTCACCACCATCCGGCTGCCGATCTACTTCGATCCCGCGGTCATCAACCCGGCGGGGACGCTCGACGCCAAGGGTGGGCCCGACCCGCAGGCGCTGGCCACCGCCGACTACGCGACGCTGTGGCGCGAGCCGCTCAAGGCGCGCTTCCCGGTCGACGGGCGCGAGCAGCGGCGGGCGCTCTACGGGTTGTTGGGCGAGGCGGCGACCTACCGCTTGCGCGACCTGGTGATCGACGACCCGTCGCTCATCGGCAAGCGGCGCATGGTGTGGCTGCCGTCGTCGTCCGACGTCGACCAGGTCCACAAGGGCAAGGTGCCGCGACTGTCGGCGCAAGGCGGCCCGCTCGACGAGCAACAACTCGCCTGGCTCACCGAGTTGGAGAAGGGCGATCTGCGGCTGCAGTGGAACGGCACCTTCTTCACCAGCGGCGACTCGCGCGACCCGCAACAGGCGGGCATTCTCGCCGCGCTGCTCGGCTCCTTCTACGCCATCCTCGTCTGCCTCGCCATCTCCTTCCCGCTCGGCGTCGCGGCGGCGGTCTATCTCGAAGAGCTGGCGCCGAAGAACCGCCGCTGGCTCGACATGATCGAGGTCAACATCAACAACCTCGCGGCGGTGCCGTCGATCGTCTTCGGGTTGCTAGGGTTGGCGGTTTTCCTCAACATCTTCGGCCTGCCGCGCTCCTCGCCGCTCGCCGGCGGCATGATCCTCAGCCTGATGACGCTGCCGGTCACCATCATCGCCGGCCGCGCCGCGCTGCAGGCGGTGCCGCCGTCGATCCGCCAGGCCGCCTACGCGCTCGGCGCCACGCCGCTGCAAGTCATCCAACACCATGTGCTGCCGATGGCAATGCCGGGCATCCTCACCGGCACCATCATCGGCCTCGCGCGCGCCGTCGGCGAGAGCGCGCCGCTGCTCATGGTCGGCATGGTCGCCTTCGTCGTCGACCCGCCCAAGACCCCGCTCGACCCCGCGAGCGCCCTGCCGGTGCAGGTCTACCTCTGGGCCGACAGCCCCGAGCGCGGCTTCGTCGAGAAGACATCCGCGGCGATCCTCGTGCTGCTCGCCTTCCTCATCGCCATGAACTCAGTGGCGGTCTACCTTCGACGCCGGTGGGAGAGGCGACTGTAGCTCGCGGGGTGTTGGCCGACGCTCTGTGCGAAGATTCTCGCCAGAGGCCTGAGTCGATGCGCCATCGCCACGATCGCATCACCACCGACCGCAACGTGATGCTCGGCAAGCCGGTGATCACCGGCACACGCATTCCTATCGAGCTCGTCCTGCGGAAGCTGGCGGAAGGCGCGACCGAAGCCGAGCTGCTCGACGGCTATCCGCGCCTCACCCGTGAGGATATCGCCGTGGCGCGCGACCTGGCCGCTAACCCCCGGTAGTCCGAGTCGCAACTCACCCTGGGACGGGCGCGCGCGCCGACGCGCTACCCTCTATCGGGCGGGCTTAGCCGCCTCCACAACAGGGATGTTGTAAAACAGATTTGTTGTGCTAGTGTCCCTCCAGCGAGCGAGGAGGGTAAGATGAGGTGCTACGACCGCGACGAGGAGGCGCAGAAACTCTGGAAGCAGTTTGACTTAGGCCGAAATGTCCTGATGCTGGCTCCTCGCCGCGTCGGCAAGACGGTGCTTCTCGAGCGGCTGAAGGAGGAGAGCGCCTCCAAGGGATATCGGGCCATTGTCCTCGACGTTGAGGGCTACCGCGAGGAACGGGCCTTCTTCCGAGAGATGTGCGCCTCGATTCAGGAAGAGATCGGGGCCGGTCAGACCCTGCTTGCAGCGTTCACGGAGCGGCTCAAGCGTGTCGTCCAAGGCGCCGAGTTCGAAGGCGACTGGCGAAACCTGCTGCTCAAGGTCGACTGGGCCATATTCGCCGACAACCTGATCGCGCAGCTCGACGAGGACAAGGAAGGCAAGACCTGGCTGTTCCTTGTCGACGAGATCACGATCTTCACGAAAGCACTCTTGGATGGGCCCGAGGGTCGCGAGCGCGCGAGCGAGTTCTTGTATGCGTTGCGCCGACTCTGCCGCGAGCACCCGAGGGTCCGCTGGCTCTACACCGGATCGATCGGTCTCGACACGCTGGCGAGGCGGCACGGCATCGAGGGCGCTCTCGTCGATCTCGAGATTTTCGAGCTACAGCCTTTCGGAGAGGCTACGGCAACGGGTTTTCTC
>DASYQD010000062.1:0-24728 GCA_036005845.1 Thermoanaerobaculia bacterium
GGGGCACGCTCGCCAGAGGAGGTATGCGGGCGAGGATGGCTCGCTCGCCGCAGGGCGCGTCGTACGGATGTTCCCTCCGATCGCTTTACTAGTGCGCCCTGCGGAGGCCCCACTGCGGCGCCCTCCGCACCCGGCTGGCGCGAACGCCTTCGTTGGTGGCCTTCGCTTTGCTCACGGCGCTAGCTCCTCGGGTGGGGGCAAGCGACGAAACGACCGCCACAGCATCAAGTCGTAGCTGATCTTCGTGGCGGCGGCTGCGAGGAGAGGCGCTGCGAGGGCGACGGTGCCCATGAGTGCGCCTGCGATTGCGGGGCCGAGGGCCCAGCTTGTCAGGCGGGTGAGGTTGGTCCAGCCGGCGGCTGCGGTTCGTTCTTCAGGGCGCACGAGGGCGAGTGTGTAGGACGTGCGGGTCGGGACGTCCATCTCGACGAGGCATTCGCGGAGCAGGTGGCAGGCGGCGGCGAGTGGGAAGGAGGGGGCGAAGGCGATGGCGGGGAGGAGGAGGCTCGAGGGGAGGTGCGTCCAGACCATGGTGTTGACCAGGCCGATGCGGCGGGAGAGCCAGGCGGCTGCAAAGTGGGAGAGGACGTTGGCGAGACGGCTGGCGAAGAAGAGGGGCGCCAGGGATTCGGCGCCGACGCCGAAGCGGGTGGCGTAGAACCAGGTGAGGAGGCCGGTGGTGAGGAAGCCGCCGCCGAGGCCGTCGACGGCGAAGAGGAGGCAGAGGCGGGTGAGGAAGCGGCGCGTGGTTGGCGAGAGCGGCGCGACTCGCGGCGCGGTTGTTGGTGTGTCCTGTCGCGGGAGTCGCAGGTAGAGCAGTGCGGAGACAGCCAGCAGCAACGCGTGGGCGACGAGGCCGGTGCGCAGCGTCGAGGCGAAGAGGAGCGCGGCGAGGCTGCCGAGTGCGCTGCCGGCGTCCTGGAGCGCCGTGTACCAGGCGATCGCTCGCGTGCGTTGCGCAGGTGCTGCGGTTGCTGGGAGCAGCGACTGTTCGAGCACGGAGGCTGGCCCGCGGTCGCGGCCCATGCCGTTGACCATGCCGAGGAAGGCGACGGCGACGAGCACCGAGGGGCGCGTGCCGGCGAATGGCAGCAGCGCGGCACCGATCGCGCTGCAGGCGCCGAAGGCGAGCAGCGCTCGGCGCAACGGCAGCCGGTTGTCGGCGAGGGTCACGAGGAGGGCGCCGGCGGCGGTGCCGGCGAGGCCGCAGCCGATCACCAGGCCGGCCGCTGCTGCCGAAAGTCGCCGCTCCGCGAGCCAGAGGCCCAGTAAAACGCCCGCCAGCGCGATGGCCATCGAACGGAGGAATCCGGCAGCCAGCAGCGTGCGTCGCGTGCGGACGTCGCCGGTCAGAACCACCACTGTCCGAGCTGCACGAGCGCTCCGGCCACAATCGCGGCCGCCAGCGTGCCCAACATACCGACGCGCGTCCGGAAGAGGAGCCAGCAGGCGCCAGCGGCGATGGCAAGCGCGAAGGGGTCGAGAGTGTGGAGGTCGGGCGTGAAGAGGCGCAGCGGTCCGGCGTGCAGCTCGCGCACGTTGGCGAAGAGTGTGTGGAGGGCGAACCAGACGGCGAGTTGGAGGATGACGCCGACGACGGTCGCGGTGATGGCCTGGAGCGCATCGGCGAGTCCGCGGCGGCCGCGCAGGCGTTCGACGTAGGGGGCGCCGAGGAAGATCCAGAGGAAGCAGGGCGTGAAGGTCACCCACGCCGCGACGAGGGAGCCGAGCAGCGCGGCGGCGAGTGGCGGCAGCAGGCCGGGGTGGCGCCAGGCGCCGAGGAAGGCGACGAATTGGACGACCTGGATGAGTGGGCCGGGCGTGGTCTCGGCCATGCCGAGGCCGTCGAGCATCTCGCGCGGCGAGAGCCAGCGGAAGTCGGCGACGGCGCGTTGCGCGACGTAGGCGAGCACGGCGTAGGCGCCGCCGAAGGTGACGACTGCCGTCTGGCCGAAGAAGGTGCCTTCGCGGACGAGCGTGTGATTCGCGCCCAGCCAGAGCGAGAGGAGCAGCACGGGTGCCCACCAGAGCGGCAGCCAGATGGCGATGACGCCGAGCGCTCGCCGCCACGACGGCGCACGCGCGGCGGCCGCGGAAGTGGGGTGGCCCTCATCGGCGTCGATCGCGGTGGATGCGTTCGCGGCTCGGCGGCCGAAACCGCCGACGGCGAAGCGGCCGAGCAGCCAGCCGGTGATCGCCGCCGTCACGATCAGCAGCGGGTAGGGAAGGTCGAAGAAGAAGATCGCCGCGAAAGCGATCGCGGCCAGCGCCCGCTTCACCCAGCCGTCGAGCGCGCGGCGGCCGAGCCGGAGGATCGCGGCGAGTACGACGGCGAGCACCGCCGGCTTGAGGCCGTAGAAGATCGCGCCCACGATCGCGGTGTGCTGCCAGCCGACGTAGACGAGACTGAGCGCCAGGATGGAGAGGAAGCCGGGCAGCACGAAGAGCGTGCCGGCGACGATCCCCATCGCCGTGCCGTGCAGCAGCCAGCCGAGGTAGATGGCGAGCTGTTGCGCCTCGGGGCCGGGCAGCAGCATGCAGAAGTTGAGGGCGTGCAGGAAGCGCTGCTCGCTCACCCAGCGCTTCTCTTCGACGAGGATGCGGTGCATCACCGCGATCTGGCCGGCGGGGCCGCCGAAGGAGAGCGCTGCGACGCGGCTCCAGACGCGAAGAGCGGCCGAGAAGGGAGCCGCGGCGAGGGGCTCAGCTCGCGGCACGGAAGCTCTGGTAGAGCGCCTCGAAGAGCGGCAGTCCTGCTTGCAGGCGGTCCTCGTCGCGCTCGTGCGCGGCGGCGATGCCTTGCACCATGGCGGCGACGCCGGCGGCCTCGGGGTGGCCGAAACGGCTCTCTTTGCAGTCGACGTCGTGCACAACCTCGCCGAGCTTGCGCAGCGCGGGATCGTCGAGACCGAAGCGGGCGAGCAGGGTCTCGAAGGTGCAGCGCTCGCCTTCGTGGCCGTACTCGCCTTCGAACATGTCGAAGCGCAGCTCGCCCTTGCGGTGGCGGTAGGCGGCGGGGTCGACGAAGGCGAAGCGGGCGGCGGGATCGACGAAGCGGCGGATGAGCCAAGCGCTCGAGATGCGGTCGACCTTGACGTGGCGGCGGGTCACCCAGGTGGCGCCGCGCGGGCGTTCGGCAGTTGCGGCTGCGGTGCGCGGCGACGGCTCGGCGGGGGAGCGCAGTCGCAGCTCGGCGGCCGCGACGGCGTGTTCGGCGGCGGCGCGGCCTGGGGCGTCGAAGAAGTCGCGGCCGGCCGCTTCGACGAGGCGGCGGCGCAGGCGCTGCACGTCGTCGGCGCGCGGCTCGGCGCTTTCGAGAGCGCGGGCGGCGGCGGTGATCTCGTCGTACTCGGCGTCGCGTTCGCGGTGGAACATGGCGCGGACTCCCTGGTCGTCGATGCCGTCGAGGAAGTTGGTGCGGCAGAGGGTCGCCTCGCCGCCTTCGGTGGTGATCTCTTGCAGCAGCCAGCGGAAGTCTTCGGTCGCTTCGTCGCTCGCGGGGAGGACGTAGACGGAGCTCTTGAGCTGGACGGCGCCCAGGCGTTTGAGGCGGCGGGCGACTTTGACGCGGAGGTAGGCCGGCTCGACTGGGAGTTGGTGGATGAGGAGGAGCCAGTCGGTGGGGGCAGTGACGGAAGACAGCGGAGCGGAGAGACGCTTCGTGGGTCGCTGCGTCGCAGGGGCCTTCGTTCGCAGAGGGCGGCTTCGGCCGGCGGTCGCGCTTCTCGGCGGCGCCGCCTGCGTGGTCCCCGCCTGCCGGTGGGTATCCCGTCCGTGCTCGCTTTGCTGCGCGCGGCCGGGAGCCCTCCCCCCGGCGCGCCCCGTCGGCGGCGCCGCCGAGCGCGACCGCCTCCGTTTGGGCGCTGAGGCACCGGCCTTGACCGGCGTCGCAGCTGTCTTCTTGCCGCGCTTGTTGCGGTTGCGTCGCATGTGATACAACCGTATCATCATCGTATCGCAACCGCAACTGGAGGCGTGATGGGCCGCAACTCCCTGCTGTCGCTCTCGGCCACCGACATTTACGAGCTGCTCGATCCGACGAGCTGCATCGATGCTGTCGAGCGGGCCTTTCGGCTGCTCGGGGTAGAACGCGCGCAGGCGCCGGTCGTATGCGGCTTGCATGTCGAGGGCGGCGTGTTCCACATCAAGGCGGCGGTGATGGACGACGGCGGCGGCGGGTCTTGGTTTGCGGCGAAGGTGAATGCGAACTTTCCTGGTAATCCGAAGTTGCGTGGCTTGCCGACGATTCAAGGCGCGGTGTTGTTGATGGACGCTGTGAGCGGTGAGCCGCGGGCGTTGATGGATTCGGCGTCGTTGACCGCTTTGCGCACCGCGGCGGCGACGGCCGTCGCGGTGCGTTGGTTGGCGCGGGCCGAGTCGACGTCGGTAGCTCTCGCTGGGTGCGGTGTCCAGGGGCGCGCGCACCTGCGGTTCGTCGCTGCCGCGATGCCGAAGCTAGGGCTCGTGCGGCTCTACGATCCCGACGGGGCGGCGGTGCGAGGTGCGCTCGACGCGGCTGCCGAATTGGGCATCGTCGCCGAAGCCGCTGAGGATCTCGGCGCTGCCTGTCGTGTCAGCGACGTGTGCATCACCTGCACGCCGTCGCGGCGGCCGCTGCTCGGTGCGCAAGATGTCTCGCCGGGCACGTTGGTGGCGGGTGTCGGGGCGGACAACGAGGAGAAGCACGAGCTGGCGCCGGGGCTGTTGGCGAAGTCGGTGGT
The DNA here is from genome assembly GCA_036005845.1 of Thermoanaerobaculia bacterium. Classification (GTDB taxonomy): domain Bacteria; phylum Acidobacteriota; class Thermoanaerobaculia; order Multivoradales; family JAIOJS01; genus DASYQD01. Next base: position 4,722 of record DASYQD010000062.1, read on the forward strand.
CATCGCCGACGTGCTCGCGCAGTGCGAGGGGATGGGGGACTTGCATCACGCGATCGCGGCTGGTGCGATGCGGCGCGAGGAGGTGCGGGCGGAGCTCGGCGAGGTGATCGCCGGGCGGCGGCCGGGCCGCACGTCGGACGACGAGGTGGTGGTGTTCGACTCGACCGGCATGGCGCTGCAGGACGTGGCGGCCGCGGTGGTCGTCTACGAGCGCGCGGTGGCCGCGGGTCGCGGCACCGCGCTCGAGCTTGGGAGATGATGGGCCGCACCATGGCCGACACCACGATCGCCGTCGACCGCGAGCTCGCCATCGGCTATCTGCTGCGCTTCCTCGCTGTCGAGGGCACGACCGGGCACGAGGGCGCCATCGGCGAGGAGATCGCGGCGGCGCTGCGCGAGCTCGACGTGCCGGCGGAGGCGATCCGCTTGGACGGCGCCGAGCGGCGCATCCCGGTGCCCACCGAGACAGGCAATCTCGTCGCGCACGTGGCGGGCGACGAGTCGTTGCCGCGGCGGATGTTCTCGGCGCACCGCGACACGGTGCCGCTGTGCGCCGGCGCCAAGCCGGTGCTGCAAGGCGATCGCATCGTGCCGGCCGCAGCCACGGCCCTCGGCGGCGACGACCGTACGGGCGTCGCGTGCCTGGTTACCATGCTGGCGACGCTGCGGCGCCTGCGGATGTCGCACCCGCCGTTGACTCTCGTCTTCACCGTGCGCGAGGAGAGCGGCCTGTGGGGCGCGCGGCACCTCGACGTGTCGATGCTCGGCGGGCCGGCGCTGGCGTTCAACTGTGACGGCTCGGCGCCGGCGGTGCTCACGATCGGTGCCGTCGGCGCGGCGCGCTGGGAGGCGGAGATCACCGGCAAGGCGGCGCACGCCGGTCTGCATCCGGAGGAAGGCGTTTCGGCGCCGGTGGTCGCGGCGGCCGCTCTCGCGGCCGTGCAGCGGCGCGGCTGGTTCGGCCGCATCCGCCGGACGGGCGGCGGTGCCGGTACGTCGAATGTCGGCAGCCTGTCGGGCGCCGACGGTGGGCGCGTCGGCGGACCGACCAACGTCGTCACCGATTACGTGAAGGTGGAGGGCGAGGCGCGCAGCCACGACGAGCGCTTCGTGCCGCGCATCGTCGACGCCTATCGCCGCGCCTTCGAAGCGGCGGCGCAGAGCCTGCCGAGCGCTTCCGGCGCGCGGGCGCAGGTGGCCTTCGACAGCCGCGTGCAGTACCACCCGTTCCGGCTGGACGAGACGAGCGAGCTGGTGCGCTTCGCCGCCGAGCGCGCGACGGCGCTCGGCCTCGAGCCCAAGCTGCGGGTCTCCGACGGCGGCCTCGACGCCAACTGGCTCACCCATCACGGCATCCCCAGTGTCACCTTCGGCGCCGGCCAGCGCGGCATCCACTCGCTCGATGAGAGCGTGGACGTCGCGGACTACCTCGAAGGCTGCCGGTTGGCGGTCGCCCTCGCCCGCGCCTGAGCCCCGCCCCAGCTGAAGTCGCGCGCCTGAGCGCGGTGCGGCCGTAACCTTTCGGCGGGTGCTCCGTATCCCTATATACTGGATCCCTGAATATGGACACCGCGAAGAAGGGGAGCACCGACCTGCTGGTGCTGGCGCTGCTCGACGAAGGGGACCTGCACGGCTACGACGTCGGGCGCCGCATCGAGGAACGCTCGCGCGGCGCGCTGAGCTTCACGCTGGCGTCGCTCTACGAGACACTCTACCGGCTGGAGGAGCGCGCGCTCATCCGCGGCCGCTGGGTGGAGAAGGCGGGCCAGCGGCGGCGGCGCTACTACCAGATCACCGCCAAGGGCCGGAAGGTGCTCGCCGCAGAGCGCGAGGAGTGGGGGCGGGTGATCGCGGCGTTGATGCTGGTCGCCGGCGTGGAGGCGGCATGAGGCGAGGCGCGTGAGCGACGAACCGGCACCGCCACCCGCCGCCCCCGACTGGCGCGCGGCCGTCGAGCGGCACGCCGCTCGAATGGGCGTCGAGCTGCCGGCGCCCACCGTCGACGAGCTGGCGCAGCACCTCGACGACCTCTACGCCTCGGCGCTCGCCGAGGGCGCCTCGCCCGATGCCGCGCACGCCCGCGCCGCCGCCGCGCTCGCCGAGTCGTCCTTCGCCGCCCTGCGCCGGCACGCCGCGCGCGACCCGCGCCGCGCTCACGCCCGTTTCGCCGACCTGCATTCGGTCGCGCACCGCAGAAGGAGCTTCTCCTTGCTCAACGCCCTCCGCCTCGCGATACGCCAGCTCCGCCAGCACCCGCGCTTCGCGCTCGTCACCATGCTGGTGCTCGGCCTCGGCACCGGCGCCGCCACGACGATCTTCACCATCGTCGACTCGGTGGTGCTGCGACCGCTGCCCTACGAGGCGCCCGATCGCCTGGTCACCCTCTGGGACACCAACGCCGAGAAGGCGGTCGCGCACGAGCCCATCTCGCCGGTCAACTTCATGGACTACCGCGCGCTGCCGGTGTTCGCCGACGCCGCGGCGTGGTGGCGGCCGGCGGTCAACCTCGTCGACCCGGGCCTCGAGCCGGTGCGCGTCAACACCATCGAGACGAGCGCCAACCTCTTCACCGTGCTCGGCGTACGGCCGCAGCTCGGCCGCGGCTTCCCGCCTTCGCCGACGCTGCACGTTTTCGACGAACCGATGGCGGTGATCAGCGACCGGCTCTGGCGCACGCGCTACGGCGCCGACCCGAAGATCGTCGGCCGCCAGCTCAGCCTCAGCGGCGAGAGCTACACCGTCGCCGGCGTGATGCCGCCGAAGTTCCACTACCCCGACGACGTCGACGTCTGGCAGCGGCTGAGCTGGGACCCCGCGAAGCACAGCCGGCAGGCGCACTTCATGGAAGGCGTGGCGCGGCTCGCGCCCGGCGCCACCTTCGCGCAGGCGCAAGCCGCGTGCGACACGCTCGCGCTTCGCCTCGCCAGCCAGTTCGCCGGCAGCAACCACGGCTGGGGCGTGCGGCTGGTGCCCATCCTCGACGAGCTGCTCGGCTACTACCGGCCGGCGCTGGTGGTGCTCTTCGGCGCCGTCGGGCTGCTGCTGGTGATGGGGATCCTCAACGTCGCCTCGCTGCTGCTCACTCGCACGCTGTCGCGCCAGCGCGAGATCGGCGTGCGCATCGCGGTGGGTGCGGCGCCGCGCCAGCTGGTGACGCAGCTCTTCGCGGAGAGCATCGTGCTGTCGGTCGGCGGCGCTGTCGCCGGCCTGCTCGTCGCCGCGGCGCTGCTGCCGCTCGTCGTCGCCTTCTCGCCGGTGCCGATTCCGCGGCTCGAGGAGGCGTCGCTCGACTGGCGGGCGCTCGGCGTCTCGGTCGCCATCATGGCGGCGAGCACGCTGGTGTTCGGGCTCGTGCCGGCGCTGCTCCTGCTGCGCCGGCAGGTCACTGCCGAGCTCAAGTCGGGCGACCGCGGCAGCACCCGCGCCGCACGGCGCATCTACTCGGTGCTGGTGTCGAGCGAGGTGGCGGTGGCCTGCTCGCTGCTCGTCTGCTCGGCGCTGCTCGTGCGCACGGTGCGCGAGATGACCGAGACGCCGATCGGCGTGGCGGCCGACGACGTGCTGACGGCATCGGTGCAGCTGACGCGCGCGGAGTCGAAGAGGGACGACCGCGAGTCGTTCCTCGCCACCTGGCGGCAGCTCGCCGAGACGCACGCGCGCTTGCTCGAAGCGGTGCGCCGGCAGCCCGGCGTGCGAACAGCCGGCGCCGGCAACTTCCTGCCGCTGCAGGTGGGTTGGCGCGACCCCTTTGGCGTCGAGGGTCAGCCGGCGCCGGCGCGCCCCGAGGACTTGCCGCAGGCGCAGATGCACAGCATCAGCGACGGCTGGTTCGAGGCGATGGGCGCGCGTCTCGAGCGCGGCCGCGACTTTTCCCCCGCCGACGGGCCCGACCATCCCGGCGTCGTCATCGTCAACGACACCTTCGCGCAGCGCTACCTCGCGGCGGGCGGCGACGTGGGCCGGCGGCTGCGCATCTTCTCGCGCAACATCGGGCCGCTGGGCACCAACCTCCTCGGCCTGCCGCGCGAGCGCCACGACGGAGTCCTCTTCGAGGTCGTCGGCGTCGTCGCCGACGTGCGCGACGTGCCGCTGGGGCAGCCGGTCGAGCCGGCGATCTACTGCAGCGCCGCGCAGTACCCGTTCGCCGAACAGCAGATCGCCGTGCGCGCCATCTCGCCCGCCGTTGCCTACGACGCGCTACGCGCCGCGCTCCACGAGGTGGCGCCGACCGTGCCGATGGGCGAGGCGAAGACCTGGGGCGAGCGCTTCGCCGAGCAGACCGGCGAGCCGCGCCTCTTGATGAGCACGCTGATCTTCTTCGGCTTCCTCGCCAGCCTGCTCGCCGCCATCGGTGTCTACGGCATCTTCTCCTGGTCGGTGGCGCTACGCACGCGCGAGCTCGCGATCCGGCTCACCCTCGGCGCGCAGCCGGCGAGCGTCGGCCGGCTGGTGGTAGGGCAGACCGCGGCGCTGGTCGCCGTGGGACTGTTCATCGGCCTCGTGCTGGTCCGCATCGCCGACGCCACGCTCTCGCGCGTGCTGTACCAGGTGTCGCCGCACGACTTCGAATCGGCCGCCGCGGCGAGCTTCGTGCTGCTCGCGGCGGCACTCTTCGCCTGCCTCGCGCCAGCGCGGCGAGCGATGCGCGTGGACCCAGTGATCGGGTTGCGGGCGGATTAGGACTCTCCGAGCAGACCCGGCGGTAGAATCCCGCAGTGCTGCAGTATGAGTGGGATGACTCAAAGGCAGCCGCCAACGAGAAGAAGCATGGCGTCACCTTCGAGGAAGCTTGCTCAGTCTTTCTGGACCCGCTGGCCACGACCTACGACGATCCGGATCACTCGGCTTCCGAAGCGCGCTTCCTCACGTCTGGCCGATCAGACCGCGGTCGTCTGTTGGTCGTCGCCCACCAGGAGCAGTCCGAAGAACGCATTCGGATCATCAGCGCGCGTGCGTTGACACGACGAGAGACACATGCCTACCAAGAAGAGCGCTAGCCGGCCGACCGACGATCTTCGACCCGAGTACGACTTCGCCGCGCTGGGCCGAGGAGTTCGCGGCAAATACTTCGAGCGCGCATCGTCGGGCACGAACATCGTTCGTCTGGATCCGGACCTTGCCCCTGCCTTTCCGACCAGCGAGTCCGTGAACACCGCGCTGCGCATGTTGGTCGATATCGCAGAGGCGACATCGCAGCAAAAGAAGTCTTCCGTCGCCCGCAAGCGGTAGGCGCTCGAGATCGTTGCGGCGGCCTTGGAGCAGGCCGCGCCCGAAGCGCCTTCAGCGGTTGACGCTCTGCATCCCCGGCTCGGGGTAGCGCGTGCCGGCGGCGGCGCCTTTCGGCACCACTTCGTCGAGCCGCCGCAAGTCCTCCGCAGAGAGCTCGACTCCGAGCGCGCCGAGGTTGGCGTCGAGGTTCTCGCGGCGCGAGGTGCCGAAGAGGGGCACGACGTCCCTGCCTTGGTGCAGCACCCACGCCAGCGCGAGCTGTGCCGGCGTGCAGCCCTTCTCGCGCGCCATCTCCTCGACGTGCTCGACGAGCTTGAGGTTGTGGGCGAACATCTCGCCCTGGAAGCGCGGGAACATGCGGCGACGGTCGCCTTCGGGTAGGTCTTCGGGCTTGCGGTACTTGCCGGTGAGGAAGCCGCGGCCGAGCGGGCTGTAGGCGACGAAGCCGATGCCGAGCTCGCGCACGGTCGGCAGCACGTCGTCCTCGACGTCGCGGCTCCACAGCGAGTACTCGGACTGCAGGGCGCTGATCGGGTGCACGGCGGCGGCGCGGCGGATGGTCGGCGGCGCCGCCTCGGACAGGCCGAGGAAGCGCACCTTGCCGGCGCGCACCAGCTCGGCCATGGCGCCGACGGTGTCCTCGATCGGCGTCTTCGGGTCGACGCGGTGTTGGTAGTAGAGGTCGATGGCGTCGACGCCGAGGCGCTGCAGCGAGGCGTCGCAGGCGCGGCGCACGTAGGCGGGGCTGCCGTCGATGCCGGCGAACGAGCCGTCCGCGCCGCGCACGTTGCCGAACTTGGTGGCCAGCACCACCTCGCCGCGGCGGTCGCGGATGGCGCGGCCGACGAGCTGCTCGTTGGTGAACGGGCCGTACATGTCGGCGGTGTCGATCAACGTGATGCCGCGGTCGAGGGCGCGGTGGATGGTGGCGATCGCCTCGGCCTCGCCGGCGTTCTGGTAAAACTCGCTCATCCCCATGCAGCCGAGGCCGAGCGCTGAGACTTCGAGACCCTGCTTGCCGAGCTTGCGTTTCTCCATCGTCGCCTCCCTCGTCACGGTTCGAGCCGGTAGCCGGCGCCGGGGTCGGTGCGCAGCAAGCGCGGCGCCATGGGGTCGTCCTCGATCTTCTGCCGCAGCCTATAGACGAGCTGCTTGAGGTGCTCGCGGCCGGCGCTGACGCTGCCGCCCCAGAGGTGGCGGACGAGGCGCTCCGGCGCCACCGTGCGCCCCGACTGCGCGAGCAGGAGTTGCAGCAGGCGCAGCTCGAGCGGGGCGAGCACGACTTGGCGCTCGCCGACGTGCAGCAGGTGGCGCTCTTCGTCGAGCACGACGCCGCCGACCGCAGTGGGCCGTGAGGGCGCCTCTTGCCCGGCGCGGCGCAGCAGCGCCCGCACGCGCGCCAGCAGAGTCCGCGGCGAGAACGGCTTGGTGAGGTAGTCGTCGGCGCCGAGGTCGAGGCCGCGCACGAGGTCTTCCTCTTCGCCGCGCACCGTGAGCATGAGGATGGGCAGGTGGCGGCCGTTGGCGCGGGCGCGGCGCAGCACCTCGAAGCCGTCGATGCCGGGCATGTTGACGTCGAGGATCATGAGGTCGGGCAGCTCGCGATCGAGGAGCGTCAGCGCCTCTTCTCCCGACGCGGCTTCGACGACGAGATAGCTCGCCTGGCGCAGCGCGAAGCCGACGAGCGGCCGCAGTTCGGGGTCGTCGTCGACGACGAGCAGCTTCAAGCCGCGCCCGCCGTGGATACGGCGATGACGTCGACCGCGACGGGTGGCTGCGATGCCGCTGGCAGCCGCACGGTGAATCGCGCGCCGCCTTCCGCGCGCGTTTCCGCGGTGACGCTGCCTCCATGCCGGCGCACGATCGAGTGCACGATCCACAGGCCGAGGCCCGCGCCGGCGGGTTTGGCGGCGTCGCCGAAGCGGCGGTAGCGGCCGAAGAGGCTGGCCTCGTCGACCGGCGGCAGCCCCGGCCCTTCGTCCTCGACGCGCAGCACCGCGTCGTCGCCGTCGCGGTCGCCGGCGATGCGCACGCGCGTGCCCTCGGGCGCGAACTTGTTGGCGTTGGCGAGCAGGTTCAACATCACCTGCAGGAGCTGCGTGCGGTCGCCCACCACCCAGGCGCCCGCCGTCGCCGCTCCGGCATCGCCGACAGCAGCCTCGACGAGCTGGCGGCGCTGCTCGAACAAGGGAGCGAGGAGCACGGCGGCTTCGCGCGCCACCTCGGCAAGGTCCACCGGCTCGCTGCGCATCGCCCAGTCGCCGGTCTCCAGGCGCGCGCTCGCCAGCAGGTTCTCGACCAGACCGAGCAGGCGCAGCGTGCTGCGCTCGAGCGAGCCGACGAGCACCGCCGCCTGCGCCGCCGGCGACTCGGGCGGCGACGAGGCGAGGCCGTCCCGCAGCAGCTCGACCGAGGCGAGCTGCGCCGCCAGCGGCGTCTTCAGCTCGTGCGACAAGTTGGCGAGCACGACGTCGCGCACGCGGCGGCCGGTCTCCTCCTCAGTCTCGTCGCGCAGCACCATCACCTGGCTGCCGCTCGGTCCTCCAGATGGCCCCGAGGTGGTGAGCACGACGTGACGTTTGCCGCCGGGCAGCGCCAGCGACTCGACGGCGCGGCTGGTGCCGCGCGAGCGCGCGTGCACCAATGGGCAGCGGTCGTCGCAGGGCCAGGTGCCGTCGGGGCCCTCCGGCCGCAGCACCTCGCCGCAGAAGCGGCCGCGCGCCTCGCCGGTCGTCGTGCCGAGCAGCCGCTCCGCCTGCGGGTTCAGGTAGGTGATGCGCCGCTCGCCGTCGACGGCGAGCACGCCCTCGACGACGCCGGCGAGCACGGCGCGCGCCTCGCCCTCGCGGCGCTCGAGCTCGGTGGTGAGCGCGAGCAGGCGGCGGCGCATCTCCTCCAGCGTGCCGCCGAGCCGCGCCATCTCCGCATCGCCTTCAGCGGGCAGAGGAGTGCGCAGATCGCCGGCGCCGAGCCGCTCCGCGGCAAAGGCGAGCCGCCGCGCCGGCGCCGTCCAGCGATGGCCGACGAAGACGCCGACGCTAAGAGCCAACAACACGGCCGCGGCCGCCGCCAGCGGATGCGCCGCCACCGCCTCGCCCCCCGCCAGCGCGAGCCCGATCGCCAGCGCCAGCGCGCCGTTGACGAGCCCGAGCAGCAGCGGAGGCGCGAAGCGCCGCATCGGTGGATTGTAGGTCTCGCGGCGACCGTCAGCCGCCGCGAGACTCCTCGGCCCGCCTCAGCCTCCCGAGTGAGAGGTGATGAACGCTGCCACGTCCTTCTTCATCTGCTCGAGCGACGGCTGGTGCACGTACATCATGTGCCCCGCCTCGTAGTACTTCATCTCGATGCGCGCCCGCTGCTCCTTCGAGAGGCCGAGGTGCGAGAACATCGCCTCGGTGGCGAAGAACGGCGTCGCCAGGTCGTAGAGGCCGTTGAGCACCAGCACGTGCAGATGCGGATTGAGGCCCAGCGCCTCGGCGAGGTCCGGCCCGGTGTTCGCCATCGGCAGCGGGAAGCCCGCACCCGGGACGCGGTGCTTGAAGTCCCAGTCGCGGAAGACCCCGGCCGACACGTGGTAGGTCTTGTCGCGGCCGTAGTTGAGCTCGCGGTGGTAGTAGTCGTTGAAGGCGGCGGTGTAGGCGGCGGTGATCGCCTCCGACTGCGGGTCGTACTCCGCCTCCTCGGCGAGCTGGTCGAAGGTGAAGCCGGTGAAGCGCGAGTCGAGCCGCCCCACCGTCTCGCGCTTGCCGCGCAGCAGCTCGTGAGTGAACTGCGCCTCCTTGATGCGCAGGTTGGCCTCGCGGATGTAGTCCTCCGACAGCCCGGTGTACTGGTGCAGCTTGGCGACGATCTGCTCGCGCTCGGCGTCGGTCAACGCGTCGCCCTTGGCGAGCGCCGACGAGTACGGGCCCAGCGACCACTCGCGCACCTCGGTGAGGAACGGCTCGAGCGCCGCCGGCTGCTGCGGCAGCGCCTTGTGGTACCAGGCGGTGGCGGCGTAGGTGGGGACGAACATCGCGTACGGCCGCTCGTTGCCCGGCCACTCGAAGATCGACTCCAGGTCGAGCGCCACCGACACCAGCACGACGCCGTTCATCGCCATGCCCTTCTCGTTCCACAGGTAGTCGACGACGCCGGCTGAGCGGGTGGTGCCGTAGCTCTCACCCAGCAGGAACTTGGGGCTGTTCCAGCGCCCGTTGTCGCTCACGTACTGGACGATGAACTGCGACACCGAGGCGATGTCGGGGTCGGTGCCCCAGAACTCCTTGTTCTCCTTCTTGCCGATGGCGTGGCTGAAGCCGGTGCCGATCGGATCGATCATCACCAGGTCGCTGACGTCGAGGATGGACCAGGCGTTGTCGATCAGCTTGTAGGGCGGCGGCGGCGTCACCTCGCCGTCGTTGACGTCGATTCGCCGCGGCCCCAGCACGCCCATGTGCAGCCAGATCGACGAGCTGCCGGGGCCGCCGTTGTAGGCGAAGGTGAGCGGCCGCGTGCGCGGGTCGTCGACGCCCTTCTTGACGTAGGCGGTGAAGCCGAACTGCGCCTGCGGCTCGTCCTTGTCGTCGCGCAGCACTAGCGTGCCGGCGGTGGCGGTGTAGGCGATCGTCTTGCCGCCGATCGAGATCGAGTGCTGGGTGACTGAGAGGTCGGGCTTCGGCGGCCCTTCCTTGGCATCCTTCGCCGACTCGGGCTTGTCGGTGGGCGCGGCGGGCGGCTGGGCGAAGGCGAGGGAAGCCGCCGTCATCCAGAGACAAGCGGCGGTGGCGAGCGCGAGGCTTCTATGCATCGAGTCCTCCTCGGAAACGTTGAGTGGGCGGCCATCGTACCCGGCCGCCATACCGGCCGCTCAGCGGGATGTGGACTCTAGCCCCGCCATCGCGGCGCTCACTGCCGCTCGAGCAGGTGCGTCCAGTCGCTGACCAGATGGACTCGCGGCGCGGTGTTCTCCTCGATGCTTACCGCGGCCAGCAGGCGCTTGCCGTCGCGGGTAACGTCGAACGGCTCACCCGCCGGCAGCGGCTGACCGCCGAGGAGCGGATGCGGCGCGCCGACTCGGAGCGTGCCGTCGCGTAGGTCGAGATCGACGGCCACGAGTTGACTCCCGCGCGAGTCGACATAGGCGATCCGGCGACCGCTGCCGAGCCAGTAGCCCGCCGCTCTGACGCCTCCACTCGGGGTGACCCCGCCGCTCGAGATGCGCACTCCCTGAGCGGACCCCGCGGCGGAGTAGGGTGCCACGTAGAGCTCTGTTCGGCCCGACTCCGTCGAAACGTAGGCCAGCAAGCTTCCATCGGGAGAGAACGCAGCCAGGCCCTCGTTGGCCGAAGTGGCGAGGTACGGATGTGCCGGCCGGTCGCCGCCGACGGAAGCCACCCAGATGTCGGTCGAGCCGCCCTTCGCGTCGAGCACGCTGAGCGCGACCATTTGCCCATCGGGGCTCCAGCTGGTGGGAAAGACGTTGAACAGACCCGAGGCGAGGGTCTTCGCCGGCGCGGTGCCATCGGCCGCCCTTGTCACGATCGATGTGCCCGCCTCGTTCTCCACCGCCAACGCTCGGCCGTCTGGCGACCAGACCCAGGAGAACGTCTGGCCCACCGTGCGCGGAGCGTCGAACGGTGTGCCGACGCCGCGGCCGAGGTCGTAAAGCCAGGCGCGCAAGGTGCCGTTGGGTTCGCCGAGCATCCCCATGACGCGGCGAGCGTCGGGCGCGACCACCACGCGGATGAACGGTGCCGGCTCGCCGACGGAGCCCAACTTCTTGCCATCGAGGTCGAACCAAGTGAGCTGACGGAGGACGATCGAAGAGGCTTCATAGATGAGCAGGCCGTTGCTGGAGACGGAGAAATCGGCGGCGAACCGGTCGGGGGAGAACTGCACCTTCTCGGCGATGGCAACCGGATCGCCCGTGGTGCGCAGTCGCTCGGCGTCGAACGGCTGCGCCATCAAGTTGCCGTCGCGAACGAAGAGGAGGTACCCCGGCTCGACGTATCGCCCTTCGCTCCGCTCCCGCAAGAGAGGCGTAGCTTTGCCGGTCTCCAAGTCGAGCACCTCGATGGCGGCGTCCAGCTTGCTCGGCCAATGCGAGGCAACGAACAGCAGATGTCTGCCGTCGGGCAGGAACCAAGGCAGGCGGTGGCTCTCGTCCTGGGGCACCACCGTCACCACGCTCACCTCGCCACCGGCCGCGGAGACGCGGCGGAGCCCACCGCGGAAATCGGGCGCGAAGACGATGACGCCGTCGCGGCTCCAACTCGCGCCGCGGGCACTCGGAGCGTCGGCGAGGCTCACGACTGCACCGCCGGCGGCCGGCACTTTCTTGAGCTTGTGCTCGGCGAAGAATCCGATCTGCCGGCTGTCGGGTGACCAGAAGGGGGAGGTGGCACCCTCGGTTTCGGCGAGCAGCCGCAGCTCGCCGCCGTCGAGCGATCGCAGCCAGAGCCCGCGGCGACCGTCGGCGCTGCGGGCGGCGATGACGAGTTGTCGTTCATCCGGGGAGAGGGCCAACGCAGTGTCGCCAAGGCCGATGCTGGCCAGGGTCATTCCCGGCGGCAGCTCGATGCTCGAGCGCAGCAGCGGTGCGGGCGTGGGAGCGCGGCGGAGGTAGCCAAGGCCGAGGAGGGCCGCGGCGAGCAGGGACGCGCCGGCCAAGACCCAGGCGAGGCGCTCACGGCCCTTGCGGCGGGAGACGACGGCCGCCGGGGCGTCTGCCTGCGAGCCGCCCTCGGCGATCCACTGCAGCTGCAGCTCGACGTCGTGCGCGCTCTGCACGCGCTCGTCGCGGTCCTTGGCGAGGCACGTCTTCACCAGGTGTTCGAGCGCCGGCGGCACGAGCGGTTGCCAGGTCGAGATCGGCATCGGCTCCCCGCGCAGCACCGCCGAGATGAGCGCCGCGCGGCTGTTGCCATCGAACGCGCGCTTTCCCGTCGCCATCTCGTAGAGCGTCGCGCCGAAGGCGAAGAGGTCGCAGCGCGCGTCCACGGCCTTGCCCTCGAGCTGCTCGGGCGCCATGTACTGTACGGTGCCGAGGACCGCCCCTTCGCCGGTCAACGGCGTGTCGAGCGTCGGCTGACCGGCCAGCGCCGTCTCGCTGAGGTCGTCCGCAGCGACGGCCTTGGCGAGCCCGAAGTCGAGCAGCTTGACGCCCTCGCGAGTCAACATCACGTTGCCGGGCTTCAAGTCGCGATGGACGATGCCCAGCCGGTGGGCCTTGTCCAAAGCGTCGACGATCTCGATGCCGTAGCGCACCGTCTGCGCGAGCGGCAGCGGCCCTTTGGCCAATCGAGCCGCGAGGGTCTCGCCTTCGAGCAGCTCCATCACCAGGAACGCCGTCTCGCCGTCGCGGCCGACGTCGTAGAGCGCGCAGATGTGCGGATGCGAGAGGCGCGAGATGACCTTCGCCTCGCGCGCGAACCGCTCGCGTGCCTCGGCGGTCGCGGCCAGATCGGAGGCCAGGACCTTGATGGCGACCAAGCGGTCGAGCCGGGTGTCGCGCGCCTTGTAGACCTCGCCCATGCCGCCCGCGCCGAGCTTGGCGGTGATCTCGTAGGGTCCGAAACGATTCCCGACGGCGAACGACATCGGTGGGGAAAACCCAGTTTGTCAGATCGCCGATGGCACTACTCGGAGGCGCCCTCCAGCCGCCGCTCGAGCACGGCCTTGACGACCAGCGTCACCAGCGCCAGGCCCGAGAGCAGCGATGCGAGCGCGAAGGCGGCCGTCGATTGATAGTCGTTGTAGCGCACCTCGACGGCGAGCGGCAGGGTGTTGGTGAGGCCGCTGATGTGGCCCGACACCACCGAGACGGCGCCGAACTCGCCCATCGCGCGGGCGTTGCAGAGCACGAGGCCGTAGAGCAGGCCCCACTTCACGTTGGGCAGGGTGACGCGCCAGAAGATCGTCCAGCCCGAGGCGCCCATCAGGCGTGCCGCCTCCTCCTCGTCGGTGCCCTGCGCCTCCATGATCGGCAGCAGCTCGCGAGCGACGAAGGGCGCGGTGATGAAGAGCGTCGCCAGCACGATGCCGGGCACGGCGAAGATGATCTGTATGTCGTGCTCGCCGAGCCACGGGCCCAGCCAGCCGTTGCGGCCGAAGAGCAGCACGAAGAGCAGACCGGCGACGACCGGCGACACCGAGAAGGGCAGGTCGACGAGCGTGATCCACAGCTCGCGGCCGCGCGGACGGAACTTGCCCAGCGCCCACGCTGTAACGAGGCCGAAGGCGGCATTCATCGGCACCACGATCGCGGCGACCTTCAACGTCAGCCAGATCGCCGAGCGCGCGTCGGGCTCGACGACTGACGCCGCCCACGTGCGCACGCCTTCCGAGAACGCCTGCGTCAGCACGACGACGAGCGGCAGCACCAGCAGCCCGCCGAGGAACAGCACCGTGAAGCCGATGAGCAGCGCGCGGACGTAGAACGGCTCGCGCGTCGCCGGCGTGCTGCCCGCTTCGGCGCCGCCGCCCAGCCGAAACGCCGCGCCCGCGGGCACTACGCCACCACCGGAGCGCTGCGCCGTCGCGACAGCCAGCGCGGCAGCAGGTGGATGACGAGCAGGATGGTGAACGACGCCAGCAGCATCGCGGCGCCCAGCGCGGTGGCGGCGGCGTAGTTGTACTGCTCGAGCTGCACGATGATCAGCAGCGGCACGATCTCGGTCTTGTTGGGCAGGTTGCCGGCGACGAAGATCACCGACCCGTACTCGCCCACGGCGCGCGCGAAGGCGAGCGCGAAGCCGCTGCCGAGGGCCGGCAGGAGCTGCGGTGCGACGACGCTGAACACCGTGCGCAGCCGCCCGCCGCCGAGCGTGGCCGCCGCCTCCTCGACGTCGAGCGGCAGGTCGGCGAGCGCCGGCTGCAGCGTGCGGACGATGAACGGCAGCGCCACCAGCACCATCGCCACGATGACGCCGCCCCGCGAGTAGGCGAGCTTCCAGCCCAAGGGCGTGATGATCTTGCCGACCCATCCCTGCGGCGCCAGCAGCGTCGCCAGCGCGATGCCCGACACCGCCGTCGGCAGCGCGAACGGCAGGTCGACGAGCGCATCGAGCAGCCGCCGGCCTGGGAAGCGATAACGCACCAACACCCACGCCGCAACGCTGCCGCCGATCGCCGCCACCAACGCGGCGACCAGCGCGCCGCCGAAGCTCAGGCCGAAAGCGGCCAACGCTCGGTGGCTGCTCACCGCCGCCCACAGCTCGCGCGGCCCGACCCGCGCCGCGCGCAGCAGCAGCGCCGCGAGCGGGATGAGCACGACGAGCGACAGGTAGAGCGTCATCGCCCCGAAGGTGATCCCGAAGCCGGGGACCGCGGAGTTGCGCGGCTTCTTCAGCGCGCACTCCGCGTCATCTCGACGCGCTCCGCGGGCACCGCCGCCGGGTGAAGTGATCGCACCACCAGGATCGGGCACGGCTTGTCGGCGAGCAGGCGCTCGACCAAGCCCAAGAGCCCGAACGGCTGTCCGCGCGGCGGCACCGGCGCGCCGGTGACCAGCAGGTCGTGCTGGCCCTCGGCGATCTCGGCAAGGATCTCCCGGCGCGGCGTGCCGTGGCGCACGCGGGTGGTGACCTCGACGCCGCGGCGCCCGAGGGCGCGCGCCGCGGCGTCGAGGAACCTACGCACGTGCGGTGGGGGCTCCTGAGCGGATCCGGGGAGGACCGTCAGCACCGTCACCTGCGCTGCAAGGCGCCAGGCGAGCCGCTCGGCGAAGGAGACGTCCTCCTTGCCCGGCTCGCCCACCGCGATGCAGACCAGGATGCGACGCGGCAACGCCGCGCCGGGATCGACGAACAGCAGATGATCGACTTCGGGGCCGGGCATGCGGAGGTGAGCGCCGAAGCCGGGACGCGGCGGCGCGGCGCCTTCTTCAGGCAGGTCGAAGAGCGCCAGGTCCCAACCGTCGGGCGGCGGCGTGGCGCCCGCCTTCGAGATCGTCGTCGCCGTGCGCTCGGCGAGCGCCGCGGCGAAGCGCGCGGCGGGGCCAGGCTCCTCACCCTCGCCGGTGCCGCGGCCGAGCACGAGCAGCCGCAGCGCCGCCGAGGCGAGCACGTGCACGCGCCGCACCGCCACCGGCACCTCGTCGCCGCTCTGCAGCGGCAGCCGCCGCGCCTCGGGCTGCGGGCGGATCGCGTCGAGCCAGACGAACGCCGAGCCGAACGGCGCCGGCGGTGCGACGCCGCGCACTCCCGGCGGTGTCGGCAGCCGCAGCCGCAGGCGCTCGAAGCTGCCGGCGAAGGTCGCTTCCTCGACGCGCGCCAGGCCGAGCTGTGCCGCGCCCGGGCTCGCCGCGCCGAGCTGCACGTCCTCGGGGCGGAAGACGACGCGCACGCGGCCGCCGGGCGCCTTCTCGGCGGTGACGCCGAGCGGCAGCTCGACCTCGCCGAGCCGCACGCCGCGCTCGCTCGCCTCGCCCACCAGCACGTTGGCGTCGCCCAGGAAAGTGGCGACGCGTTCCTGGCGAGGGTGGAGGTAGAGGTCGGGCGGCGCTCCCACCTCGAGCAATCGGCCGTCGGCGAGCACGGCCAAGCGGTCGGCGAGCGCGAACGCCTCCTCCTGGTCGTGCGTGACGAAGACGGTGGTAATGCCGAGCTCGCGGTGGATGCTGCGGATCGCATGGCGCAGCTCGACGCGGATGCGGGCGTCGAGGGCGCCGAACGGCTCGTCGAGCAGCAGCACCCGAGGTGCCGCGGCGAGCGCGCGCGCCAGCGCCACGCGCTGCTGCTGCCCGCCGGAGAGCTGGCCCGGCCGCCGTCCACCGTAACCGGCGAGACCGACGAGCTCGAGCAGCTCCTCGCGCCGCGCCCGCCGCTGTGCGCGCGGCACCTTCTGCACGCGCAGCGGGAACTCGACGTTCTCGGCGACGGTGAGATGCCGGAACAGCGCGTAGTGCTGAAAGACGAAGCCGATGCCGCGCCGCCGCGGATCGGCGCGCGTGACGTCCTCGCCGTGCAGCAGCACCCGGCCGTCGTCGGGCTCCTCGAGGCCGGCGATGATGCGCAGCAGCGTGCTCTTGCCGCTGCCGCTGGGCCCGAGCAGCACGCACAGCTCGCCGGTGGCGATGCGGAGGTCGACCCCGCGCACCACCGTCACCTGGCCGAAGGACTTCGCGATGCCGCGCAGCTCGATCGACAACCTGCGCCTCCCTTGGACAGGAGGGTGTCACCCGCGCGGTCGCGGCGTCAGTCGTGCGGCGGTATGCGGGCGGTTAGACGCGGGAAGTTGCCGTGACTGCGGTGCCCGACTACAATACGCAGC
Organism: Thermoanaerobaculia bacterium; assembly: GCA_036005845.1. GTDB lineage: Bacteria > Acidobacteriota > Thermoanaerobaculia > Multivoradales > JAIOJS01 > DASYQD01. Next base: position 21,204 of record DASYQD010000062.1, read on the forward strand.
CCTCGGCGGCTGCCGGCCGCCTCGGGATTCCCTGTGTCGAGCCTCGTGGGGCAGTAGCTCAGCTGGGAGAGCACCACGTTCGCAACGTGGGGGTCGAGGGTTCGAATCCCTTCTGCTCCACCATTCCTCGCTTCGCTCGAGGGTCTGAGCATCGGCGGGCGGACCGCCCCTCGTTCGGCCCACCGTCTAAGTGAGGGGGGCAACCCCCACCCGGCGCGCACGCTGCCACCCGGCACCGGCGCTGGCGGAACGTGAGCCACCCCGGCGTCGTGGCGGCGCGCAGGCCGAAATGTTGGTGCCGCGGTAGAACCGTCGGTGATCAGCTTGGACGGCTCTAGCCCGTCGACTTCCAAGGGCGCGTTCAGGGCACCACCCCTTGCGCCAGCTGCTCGAGCATCTCGGCGGGTGACGACGTCGAAGACATCCGCAGGGCTCTCCAGACGCCCGTCGGTTGCGGAACTTGCCCGGAGCGCGCCAAGATAACTCGTCAGCCATTGCCTGCCGCACGCGGAGGTGTTCGATGGCATCGTCGATACCGTCTCGTTCGTCTTCGCGGTACGCCGGACAGTATTCGGGCACGATCGACGCTCAGCGCATGCTTGAGATCTTCACCGATTCCCTGAAGATCGCGCTTTCCTCGAAGAACCCGGAAACAGCGATTTTGCGCTACGAGCTGGCGATCGAGGCTTACCACCAAGCGGTATCGATGCCGCTTCCCGCAGAGACCAGGGCCTCGCTCAACGACTCCATGAACAGACTCGCCGAGTCCTTTCCGGCGCAGGTGCTCGTGAATGAGGCCGTTGGCTTGTCCGAGAAGGCAGCCAAGCTCAAGACGCCGAAGAAGCGAATCGACTTGCTCCAACGTGCAGTTACTGTGGTAGAGGCCGGGCTTCGGACCTTCCCGCAGAACCCGCAACTCCGTGCGGTACATGAAGTGCTGCGCGCCGAAGCGGCGAAGGCAGCGGGCTCGGTTCCAGTTTGACCGCCTAGATCGAAGAAATGCCTCGTCCCTCGAGCCAGGATCAATGTTCCGTCTCTTGAAAGAGTTCCTTGGGCTTGGTAAGTCACCGAGCACGGCAGCACAGCCTCGGTTGCCCTCTCGCGATGCACAAGTCCAGCGGCGATCGCCCGGTGACGCGCCAATCGCGATCTCGGATCGATCGAGAGACACGACCTATTTCGAGACGATGGGACGCATGCTCGGAGCGGTCTCGAGTCGGAACTATGCGGTCGCTGCAGCTCTCGCGAGGAAGAACCTCGACGAGTTGCCGTCGTTGGTCCGCAGTACGAAGCGCGAATACGGTTCCTTCGATCTCAGGAGCATTCCTGGCCTCGAGCAGGGTGGAACCATGCTCGCCCTCGCCGGGGACCGACAATCACTCACAGAGATGAAGAGGATTGTCGAGACGCTTCCGGATCTCGCTCCCTGGAAGGATGAACCGGACCGCCATCTCGAAGATCTCGACCTCTTCGCCAAGATCGCGGTCGCGATCGAATCGAGTCCCGGGGGCCTGCAATCCAGCCTCAAGGAACTCGTCGGGGCTGACGATGGACGAAGACTCGCCACGTTGGTCTCCTGGCTTGAGAAGGCCGGCCGCATTCGTAGGGTGAGGCGCGGCTCGAGCTACGCGCTCTACATGGCCGATGCTGCGGACGCGCCCGCACCTCAACGACCCAGGGAAGTTCGCTCGCATCGGGTCGATCGCGCGCCACTGAGGCTCGTGGAGATCGACACCAGGAGAATCCCGTTGGTGCCCCTGCCGACAGCACCTCTTCGGTGGGCAGCAGCTGTGCAGGGTCATTTGGCCGTGGCGGCCGAGATCCCAGATGATGCTTTCGAGCTGCGAGAAGCTCCCGCTTGGAAGATCACCACAATCGACAAGATCCCGACGGCCGAACGGCCCGATCCAGCGTTTCGGAAGCTTCATTCGATCAACAGAGGCCTTCTCCTGCTCGACGATCTCGGCAAGGCAGCAGCCTTTCCGAATGCGAGCGCTTCAGCCGTTCGCTACGGACCCCATGGCGAAATCCACGCATCTGCGGCCCTGTTTCACGACGTCTATCGCGTCGGCACGAATCCCCTCGGGAACGGACTCATAGCGCTCTCGCGTGAGTGCGTCTTGCATGCCTACGACACAGATCTTCGTCCGTTTATCGAGACGGCGATGACCGGCGACCTCGAGATCGAAAGGCTCTGCAAGAGACTGGACCTTGATCGAACCAGACTCAAGAACTGCCTGAGATCCGTCGCTTTGTCCTGCGACAACTCCCGATACATCGTCTCCGGCGTGGACGAGGCTTGGTGCTTGACGGCCGATGGCCATGGGCTTTGGGGTCTCAAGTTCCCTGTCAAGGAGGAGTGGCGCCCAATCTCAGGGGAATCGACAAACGTCGGAACCAGCGAAGAGGTTTCCCGGGCCCTTGCAGTCATGGGTCTTCAGCTTCCGTTTTCCCAGGACGACTTCAAGGGTCGGTACCGAGAACTCGCGCGGCGGTGGCATCCGGACGTCAACCCTGGAGATCCGACCTCCGAAGAGCGAATGAAGGCGATCACAGGCGCTGCCGAGCTCCTGACTGGCCTTGACTCGGCCGCGCTGGCGGCTCACACAGGCATCAAGTACGAGAAGAAGCTCGGCCATGCGAGCTTCCAAGTGGGCGAGCACAGCGTCTCGGTCTCTTTCAGCATGCAGGTGAGCGAGCTGCATGCCGCCGACTGGATCAATGCGACGGCATTCGCCGGCGGCTCGAATGAGGCGTTCCTCGCCAGCGCTTCCGGGCAGATCGTTCAGGTGGGCGCAAATGGAGACCCCCTGCGGGTCTTCCAAACCGGGACAGCGCCTCATCGAATCGCTGACACGGGGGATTTCCTGTACTTCCTCACTGACACGCGCTTGTACGTCCTTCGAGGTGAGATGCTCCACGCGGTGGTGGACACGACCGACGGCGGAGACCTGATCATCGCCCAAACGGGCATAGGGATCCTGGAAAAGAACAGGTTTCGCTGGCTGAACGATGACGGAAGCTATGTCGGCTCTGTGCTCTCCAGAGATCCCATTCGTCGCGTCTACTGGACACCGAGTGGACTCGTCGTTGAGAGTCGGCAAAAGCGGGCCACGATCTCGGGTCCGGCTAGTTGGTGGGACTAGGTGGAGCTCGGGGGGCGTGCCGAGAAACGCTCCGGCCCCGCCCAGTCGACCGCCGCAATATCCAGAGAGGAACACAGATGCCCCTTGAACCCACATGGATTGCGACGCGAGTCGAAGAAGCCCGCCAGCAGTGCTCGCCAGTTACTGCTGCCGCGTCGAGAGTCGAGAGTCTGCTGATGACCGTGCTGACGGAGCGGCAATGCCCGCACACCGAGCTGACGACGATCGCACAGAGTCTCTTGGAGGACCTGGGCCTTCCGAAACGTCTAGAGGACTCTCAGGATTGAGAGTCAAAAGTATAGAGCTGCGCTGGTTCCGAGGTGCGGCCGACGCCGTCACCCTGGAGCCATCGGGAAGGTCGATGGTTGTGTATGGTAGC
>DASYQD010000063.1:0-1686 GCA_036005845.1 Thermoanaerobaculia bacterium
CCGGCATCCGCGCGAGGTCGGCTTCGGTGCGAAAGATCGGGGTGGGCTTCTCGCTGGCCATGGTTGCTCGCGGGGAGGCAGGGCCGTCAGGGTACCAAAGCGGGCCCGGCCCTCCGTGACGAGCGGGATCGGCGGCAACGCAGCCGCGTGCGCTCTTGGCGCCGTCCTTAGACTCGCCGCGTGTCCGCCCGCGCACCGAACGCCGCGTTGCCGCTCGCGCGGCTGCTCGGCCATGCCGCCGCCGTCGTCGCCGCTGTGCGCGGCGGCCGCTCACTGAACGAAGCGCTGCTGCGCTGCCCGGCGCCGGCGCGGCCGGGGACGCAGGCACTCGCGTTCCACGTCCTGCGCTGGCTCGGCGCCGCCGAGGTCGTGCGCCGGATGCTCGCGCCGAAGCCGCCGCCGCCCGCCGTCGACGCGCTCCTCCTCAGCGCGCTTGCGCTGCTCTGGCCGCCGGGCGGGCCGCCGTATGCCGACCACGTCCTCGTCGACGAGGCGGCCGAGGCGACCCGGCGACGCTCGCCGCGCAGCGTCGGCTTCGTCAACGCCGTGCTGCGCAGCTTCGTCCGCGAGCGCGACGCGCTCGTCGCTGCCGCTCTCGCCGACCCGCTCGCGCGCTACAACCACCCGGCGTGGTGGCTCGAGCGGCTGCAGGCCGACTGGCCCGAGCGCTGGCAGGCGATCGCCGCCGCGGACAACGAGCATCCGCCGCTGACCTTGCGCGTCAACGTGCGGCGGACGACCCGCGCCGAGGTGCTCGCGACGCTCGCAGCGCGTGGCATCGGCGCGGTCGCCGTCGCCGACAGCGAGGCCGTGACGCTGGTGCGTCCGCTTCCCGTCGCCGAGATCCCGGGCTTCGCCGAAGGCCTCGTCTCGGTCCAGGACGCGGTCGCGCAGCGCGCCGCGCCGCTCCTCCTCGCCAAGCCGCTGGTGCCGGGTGCGCGCGTCCTCGACGCCTGCGCCGCACCGGGCGGCAAGACCGCGCACCTGCTCGAGCTCGCCGATCTCGATCTGCTGGCGATCGACCGCGACGCCGACCGTCTCGCCCGCGTCGACCAGACGCTCCTTCGCCTCGGCCTGCGCGCGACCACGCTCGCCGCCGACGCCGCTGCGCCGGCGACCTGGTGGGACGGCCGGCCGTTCGCAGCGATCCTGCTCGATGCGCCGTGCACGGCCTCGGGGATCGTGCGGCGCCATCCCGACGTCCGGTGGCTGCGGCGTCCGGGCGACCTCGACGCGCTCGCGGCGACGCAGACGCGGCTGCTCGATGCCCTCTGGCCGTTGCTCGCGCCCGGCGGGCGGCTCCTGTATTGCACGTGTTCGGTCTTCCTCAGCGAGGGGTCGAAGCAGATCGACGCTTTTTTGCAACGATGGAGTGACGCTGCGCTCGCTGCCGCGCCGGCTTCACCCGGGCACCTCCTGCCGCTGCCCGACAATGGGACGACGCTGCCTGCCGCAGGTCCGTCCCGGGCCGCGGACGGCTTCTTCCTCGCCCTGTTCGAAAAGCACCAGACCGCGTCCTGACCGCCCGCCGATGACCCCGTTGCCGCCGCACGGCTCCCTGCGCCGCCGCAGCGTGCTACGCGCGCTGGGGGTCGCCGGGTTGCGCCTCGTCCTCCCGGCCGCCTGGATCGCCGCCTTGCCGCGGCGCGCCGCCGCCGCCGAGGCCGATCTGACGCATTTCGAGGT
>DASYQD010000064.1:0-10629 GCA_036005845.1 Thermoanaerobaculia bacterium
GTCGACGCGCAGACGGGAATGTACGACGTCGAGCACGTCTGGATCGCGCACGACGTCGGCCAGTGCATCAACCCGGTGCTGGTGCTCGGGCAGGTCGAGGGCAGCGTCTACATGGCGCTCGGCGAGGCGATGATGGAAGAACAGGTCTTCCGCCGCCTGCCCAAGCACCTGTCGAGCGCGCTCGTGCACAAGCACCCGTCGCTGCTCGAGTACAAGAGTCCCACCTTCCGCGAGATGCCGCCGGTGACGACGTACCTGATCGAGGATCCCGACGCACAGGGGCCGTTCGGCGCCAAGGAAGTCGGCCAGGGCCCGCTGCTGCCGGTGATGCCGGCCGTGGCCAACGCCATCTTCGACGCCGTCGGCGTGCGCGTCGACCAGATCCCCATCCACCCGCACATGGTGCTCGAGGCGCTCAAACGGAAGGAAAAGGGCGAAGAGCCTCGGTTCGGGCCGACGACCTTCCCGGACCTCAACATCGACGTGGGCGAGACGCTGATCGTGCCGACACCGGCCGAGGGCGGCGACGGGCGGGCGATCAACGACTGGAAGGACAAGCTGCGGTCGGGCATGCGATCGGCGGGAACGATGACGACGCGCGAAGAGGCGCTGCGGCAGAAGAAGCCGCTGACGACGACATGAGGTTGGATGAGGTGTCGAAGGCGGGCGGAACGGGCGCCGGCCCTCACGGGTCCCCGCTAGCCGGTCAGTATCCCACCGTGCTCGCAAGCTGCGCGCGGTGGGAGCCCTCCGCCCGGCGCGCCCGCTCTGGCCGGCGCCCGACCCGCCCGCGATCCACGCGTACCACCCATCAGAGGCGGACGTGCTGAGACTGCCACCGCTTTCGTTTCGGCAGCCGGGCTCGTTGGCTGAGGCGCTCGCCATCGTGAATGGGGAAGGTTCTGATGCTCGGCTCGTGGCTGGTGGTACCGACCTCCTTCCGAACATGAAGCGGCGGCATCAGCAGGCGTCGACGCTGGTGAGCTTGATGGGCGTGCCAGGTTTGAGCGGCGTCGTCGACGGCAATGGCAGCGGCGTACGGATCGGCGCGACGACGACGTTGAGCGCGGTGTCCGACCACGCGGCGGTGCGCGCTCGCTACCCAGCCCTGGCGCGCGCGGTCGAGAGCATCTCGTCGCCGCCGCTGCGCAACATGGGGACCCTCGGCGGCAACCTCTGCGTCGACACGCGCTGCACCTACTACAACCAGACGGAGGAGTGGCGGCGGTCGATCGACTACTGCATGAAGGAGCAGGGGAAGACCTGCTGGGTGGCGACCTCGAGCCCGCGCTGCTGGGCGCACAGCGCGTCTGACGCGGCGCCGATGCTCTGCGCGCTGGGCGCCGCCGTGCGGCTGGCGAGCAAGGACGGCGAGCGCGAAGCTCCGTTGTCCGCGCTCTATCGCGACGACGGCATCGACTATCTGACGAAGCGCGCCGACGAAGTGCTCATCGACGTTAGCGTTCCGGCCGAGAGCGATGCCGCGCACTGCCGCACCGCCTTCTGGAAGCTGCGCCGCCGCGGCTCGATCGACTTCGCGGTGCTCTCGGTGGCGGCCGCGGTGTGGCTCGATCCGGCCGGCGTGGTCGCGCGCGCGTCGATCTGGCTCGGCGCCGTCGGCTCCTCGCCGCGCGAGGCCGCACCCGCCGCTGCGTCGCTCGTCGGCAGCAGCCTCGACGCCGACACCATCACCCGCGCCGCCGAGCTCGCCAAGAAGACCGCCACGCCGATGGACAACACCGATTTCCAGACGCAATGGCGCAAGGCCGTCGCCGGCCGCTACGTAGAGGCGGCGCTATCCGAGTGCGCCGGTCTGCCGGTGGCGCGGCTGCCGCGGCACTGAGAGCGACGAAGCACGCGGGGCGAGCCGCTGCCGCTGCCGCGATCGTAAATCGTCACATCCGCAGGCCGCGCTCGCGGGCGTCGCCGGTGTTACACTTTGATCGCTAGATTATTTTGTCTTCTCGCTCATCGCTAACGAATTCCGGTTGACTCGTCGGCCGCGAGCACATGCTCCTCGCGGCCGAGAATCCCACGGAGGTGTGCGATGGCTTGGGATGAAAAGGGATCGGTCCGCTACGGCTTGGCGTGGGCGGCGCTCGCCGCGATTGTTGTATTGGTAATCGGATGCAAGGGCGCAGCCCGGCCTGCGGTCGAGGCTGCGGCCACGCCCGCGCCCACGCCGTGCCGGGCTTCGACCTCGCTCCCCGACACGACGACCCCAGAGCTCGACTGCGCGGCGCCGCCGAATACTTTCTCGGTGGCGACGTTCCCACCTCCCAACCCCTCCGCGAGCCCCACACCGTCGCCAACTCCCAACCCGGTGGCGGGACCGACCTTCGACTCGTGGGCGTGGTCGTCCTTTGCCGCCTTCAACTGGCCGGCCCAGCCGGATGTTGGCCAGCCGACCGGATACCTCCGGGGCGTTCCCAATACCACCGCCAGCTTCGTCGGCGCCGGCCCGGCCGACGTCCTGGTCTGGGAGACCTTCAAGGAGAAGCGCGAGGTCTTCAACAACACCGTCGGTGCCTACGGCGACAACGTCGCGGCCGGGTGGCAGGCGATCACCTTCTCGCCGGACCAGGAGATCGACAAGAACGGCGGTGAGGTGCCGGCATGCAGCGACGAGGACCGCCAGCGGGCGGCGAAGCTTCCCGGCGGTGCGCACCGGCGGATTCTGCAGGCCTCCAAGCTGGCGCCGGCGCTTGCCAACACCGTCGACGAGACGGCCGAGGTCGCGTCGCCGGCGCAGGAGGCGCAGAGCCAGCTCTGCGCCGGCTACGGCACGGGAAACCTGCCGCCGTACGACCAGCCTTGCGCGCAGACCTTCCCGACGCCGCCGGGCGGCAACTCCGGCACCGTCTTTCCTCCCGACATCCTCAACCCGCGCGGCGCCGTCGGGCCGCGTGTCTTCGATCCCGCCGGCAATCTCGTCTACTACGAGGTGCGGGTCAACTACGACTATTTCAACTACGTCCTCAAGAACAACCTCTACCTGCTCAATCCACCCGCGTCGCCGACGCCCACGCCGATGGCGACCCCGACGCCGACGGTGCCACCGCCGCCTTACCAGCTCCCCTGGCGGTCGAGCGCGCCCAAGCCGCCGGCCAACGGCGGCGCGGGCCAGCAGCCCGGCGTCACCAGCTACGACGCCGATGCCGCGGTGACCACCTACGGCTCATCGCCGATCACGCCGCCGCCGGTGGGCTCGGTGCAGGTGAAGTCGGCGTGGATGCAGCTGTCGCAGCCCGATCCCAGCTACCACAACACCGAGGCCCTCTACTTCAGCACCGACCCCAAGGCCCATGACCCGGAGAAGGTCTGCTATCGCGTCGGCACCTTCGGGCTCATCGGGCTGCACATCATCCAGCGCGTCCACATGGGCACCGCGAGCGACGGCAACGCCAACCCGGTCGGCGGCACGTTCATCTTCGCCACCTGGGAGCACACCTCCATCGGCAACGGCGGCGGCTACCGCTACGTGAACTTCCTCACCAAGGGCGACGTGCCGGAGCATCCTTTCCCCTACCCGGAGCCGTCGCACGCCATCGAGGTGGCGCGAGAGCATCCCTACCCGCTGGCGACCACCCAGGAGATAACCGCCGCCGTACACAAAGAGCTGGGCTGTCCGCCGACCGGCAACACCGGCTCCGTGTGGTGCAACTACCGACTCGTCGGCACGCAGTTCTATGCCCTGAGCGACGCCACGACCTCCGCCGCGTACAACCAGCCCTTCTTCCTGGCGAACCTCGTCGTCGAGACCAACCGCGGCCTCCAGAACTTCCAGGGCCTGCCGCCCAAGATCACGCCGATCTCGCAGTACCAGGGCTTCACGCCTACCGGCGCGCCTTACAACCCGACCGTGCCCAACGTCTCCTGGAACGGCCACCCGTACAACATGGGCGGCTGCATGGGCTGCCACGGCGTCGCCCAAGTGCTGGGCTCCAACTTCAGCTTCGTGCTGCTCGACGGCCAGACCGGGGCCGGCATCGACACGCCGGCAACGGTGCAGATTCCGCCCGAGCCGCCGCCCGCGGCGACGCCGACGCCAACGCCGGCGATGCAGCCTTCGCACTGACGGCTTTGCTGATCGAAGTGTGGCGCGACACCGCGAGTCACGCGAAGTTAACGTTGCCGCGAATCCCATCCTCGCCGGCGCGGTCCAGCAACGCCACGAGCGCCGCTCGCTCGTGGGCTCTCGAGCGCCGGCGGATGAGAATGATCAGTCCGAAGTGAGCCGAATGGCCGATAAGGAGAAGATAATCATCCCGATTGCAGGTAATGAGGACGGACTCCTGCTCCACTGCGAGTCGCAGCACTTCCTCGTCAGACGCCGTCGCCGGAGCAAGGTCGCGTAGCTTGTGCACCTCGTGCTCGAGCGCTACGAGGACATAGGCAATGTCGTCTGGAATGTCGTGATCGAGGAGGAACTTCACTGCACGCCGGCTGCCATCTGGCGGGCAACCAGGACGTCGATCTCGCCCCGGTGGTCCTCGTAGTAGGCGAGGCACTCGAAGACCTGCGCCCGCGTGAGGCTCGGGAAGCAGCGCGTCACGATGCTGTCGACGGTTTCCCCGTTCTGAAGGAGCCCGATGACGTCGTGCACGCCGACCCGCGTACCTTCAACGACGGCATGGCCACCGCGGACGCCCGGCTGCCGAGCCAAGTAGCGATAGGCGGCGGTCGCGCCAGAGTCTCCCCTCATCACTCCCACGTTAGCACCACAGCGGAGGAGCCACCGCTCAGGGAGGCGCTCGCCAAGAAGACCGCCACCCCTTGGCGAGTGACCGGTGGGCCGGATCGGGTGGCGTACTATCCGCGACGCCGAGGTCGACGATGCGTCTTCACCTGCCGAAGCTTCTCCGGTCCAGGGTGGGATCCGTCCTCCCGTGGCTGGCGATGGCGTCGGTGCTCGTGGTCGCCGCGCTCGTCAACTCGCTCATCGATCTCGGCTCGCTGACGCTCGACACGAAGCCTTTGTTTCCTGCCCATCCGGCGGCAGCCGTGAGCGTCGATCTTCCCTCCGTCACGAGACATCTCACGGCGCGCATCGCCTGGGGACTGGCCAGTATCGGGTTTTCACTCGTCACCATCGCCGCCGTAGCGACCGCCTTGTACGTCCTTGGGTCGTGCTTTCGCGAGCTTTCTCATCGGGACCGCGTTGCCGGCGCGGTGCTGATCGCCTGCTGCGTGGTGCCTTTCATCGCCATCGTGTTTCTCGGCTCGGACCTGGTGCTGAGCGAACCTGCCGTGACGACCGCGTTGCGAAAAGCGACCTTGCACCAGACGTCGGCGACCGCCGCGGTATCGGCGGACTCGCTGTTCGACAACCTGTCCTATCTCATCTTCCTGCTGTTGGCAGCGGCGGCAAGTGCGGCAGTGCTGTGGCCGACCACGGACGGAAAGTCGCCGGCGCTGCTGCGTCGACGCGTCGCACGTGTGCACGCCCTCGTCTTGATCGGTGCCACGGCGCTGGCGTTGCGAGCGCTCGAGATGTATTTCCTGTACCGGTGGCCGGGGGCCTGGTTGACGGGGCCGATGGCGCAGTCCGTGGACGAGATCGCGCTGGCGGTGAGCACGGCCTACGGCTCGTTCTTTACCGGCATCCTCGCCAGCATCTACCTGCCGGTCGCTTTCGTGTTGCGGTCGCGCGCCAACTCACTGGCCGATGACGCCGTGCTCGGCGGCGCGGAAGATCACGAGGGGTGGCTGACGAAGTCCGGACTGCGGTTCCAGCCGTTTCAAGAATTCGGCCGCCTGCTCGCCGTCCTGGCGCCGCTGCTCGCCGGCGGTCCCGTGGCCAAGATCATTGGCACGTTTGGCGGCTGACGATCAAATGCTCGTACGCTGAGCCCGCCGTTTACGGAGGGAGTTCCACGCGCCGGCCGGTCTTCGCGGTCTCGCGGTAGGCCGCGAGCTCGGCTGCCATCTCGGCGCTCCACGCATCGGGCAGCGCCCGCGCCCGCTCGGCAGCGGCGAGCGCTTCGGCGAAACGGCCGCGTTCGTAGAGCAGGCGCGCGTGCAGCATGGCGGTCCCGGTGTCCGGGCCGCCGGCATCGGCACGCGCCAGGCTCGCCGCGGCACGATCGAGGTCGCCGCGTCGCAGGTGATGCGCGGCTTCGACCTTGGCGAGCTCGATGCCGACCTCGGCGGCTTCGGCCTTCGCCGCAGCGGAGCGCGCTCGTTCCAGCAGCGCCTCGGCCGCCGGCCAGTCGCGACGCCGGTCGGCGCAGAGCGCCAGCGCGCCGAGAAGCCGTGCCGCAAGAAGCGGATCGTCAGTGTGCTCCGCCGCCGCCAGCCCGTCACGGTAAGCCGCCTCGGCCGGCTCCCACCTCCCCTGCTGCTCCAAGGTCTCGCCGAGGTTGAAGAGCACGACCGGCAGGCCGCGTTCGTAGCCCGTCTCGCGATAGACCTGCAGCGCCGCGCGCTCGAGCTGCTCGGCGGCGGCGAGGCGCCGCTCGTCCTTGGCCACCAGCGCGAGGTTGGTGCTCATGCGCGCGCCGAGCACGCGATGGTGGAGCGCCTCCGCGGCCGCCCGCGCCGCCTCCCAGTTGGCGCGCGCCGCCGCGAGGTCGTGACGCCCGTAGGCGATCGCCCCGAGGTTGGCGGTGGCGCCCGCCTCGCGCGTCCGGTAGCCGAGCGCGGCGGCGCGATGGCGCACCTCCGTCCACAGCCGCTCGGCGCTGGCCGTATCGCCGCGGAAGTAGGCGTTGCTCGCCAGGTCGTTGAGGACGTCGGCCAGCTCGTAGCCGTCACCGGTCGCGCCGACCAGCGCCCGCGCGCGCTCCAGCAGGCGGTCGCTGCCGACGAGGTCGCCGGCGTCGGAGGCCGCTACACCCAAGCGGCGCAGCACGCCAGCGGCCACGGTGCGATCGCCGCGGCGCTGCGCCTCGGCCAGCGTTTCTTGCAGCAGCCGCTGCTCGTCCGGCGTGCGCGCGAGGTCGTGGTACGCCTCGGCGAGCCGCAGCTTGGCGCGTAGGAATCCCGCGTCGCGGTCGAGGCAGACCTCGAAGTAGCGGGCGCCCATCTGCGGGCCGGCCACCGCCAGGCGCTCGACGCCGACGCCGTAGGCCTGGTTGGCGAAGGGATCCTCGGAGAAGCGGTCCTCGAGGCGCACCTCGCGCGCCTGCGGGTCGAGCCGCAGAACGAGGGTGCGCGCCACCTCACCGGCGGCCTCGACGGGAGTGGCTGCGGTGACCTCCTTGATCACCGGCGCCGGCACGCCGCGGTCGAGCGTGTAGCGCACGCGCAGACTGGCCGGAGAACCGGACGCGCGCTCGAGCCGGCTCGCCACCAAGAGATTGGTGCCGAGCGCCTGCCGCAGGCTGGCGAGCTGCGCCGGCGCCAGCTCCTTGCCGGGGGCGAGCTCGAGGCGCTGCATCGCGTCGAGCACCGCCGGCATGGGCAGCACCTGCACCGACGGCGACTCGCGCAACGTCTCGGCGACCATCTCGGCAAGACCGCGCTGGACCCAGTCGAGCCGGCCGTTGCCGGTGGCGTTGGCGAAGGGCAGCACCGCGACGCGCGCCCGTTCGCCGGCGGCGAAGAGCGGCGCGGGATGGGCGAGCCGCCACACGCCGGCCGCCGTCACCGCGAGCAGCGCGGTGAAGCTCGCGGCGACGAGCCCGGCGAGGCGCCGGCGGCGGCGACGGCTCGGCGCCTCGCCCAGCCAGCGCAGCCGCGCCGCCGCCTCGCCCGCAGTGGGCCGCGCCGCGGGATCGCGGGTCAGCAGGCGCGACAGCAGCGCGGCGAGCTCGGGCTCGACGCCGGTGAGCGGCTCCGGCCGTCCTTCGGCCACCAGCGCGACGAGTTGCAATAGCGGCAAGTCGGGATAAGCGGGACGGCCGGTGAACAGCTCCTGCAGCACGATGCCGAGCGAGTAGACGTCGCTCGCCTCGGTCACTTCGCCGCCGGCCGCCTGCTCGGGGCTCATGTAGCGCGCCGTGCCGAGCAGCGAGCCGCGCACGGTCTGGAAGGCGGAGTCGGCGCGGCCAGGGCTCGGGCGCGAGGCGCTCGATGCAGCGTCGGCCTGCGTCTCTCCCTTCCCGGGCTCGCCAACCGAGGCTGCCGCCTCGCCGCCCGTCACCGGTCCGGTGTCCGCCTGCCGCAACATCGCCGGCGCCCGCTCGCCGAGCGCCCGGGCGATACCGAAGTCGAGCACCTTGACGGCGCCGCCGGTGGTCACCATCACGTTGTCGGGCTTGAGGTCGCGGTGCACGACGTGCTCGTGATGGGCGGCGGCGAGGGCCTCGGCGATCTCGGCGGCGATGCGCAGCCGCTCCGCGCCGCCAAGGCCCTCCGCCTGCGCCTGGCGGAGCGTGCGCCCCTCGATCAGCTCGAGGACGAGGAAGTCACCCTCGGCCGTCTCCAGCAGGTCGTAGACGCGGCAGATGTGCGGGTGGTCGAGCCGCGACAGCACCCGCGCCTCGCGCAGGAAGCGCGTGCGCGCCTCGGCGGAGAGCTGCCGGCCCGGCCGCACCATCTTGAGCGCGACGCGGCGCTCGAGCAGCTCGTCGAAGCCGCGGTAGACCTTGCCCATCCCGCCTTCGCCGAGCAGGCCGTCGATGCGCAGGCGGCCGACGTGGCGGCCGATCAGCGGCACCGGCTCGCGCTCGGGCGACCGCCGCAGCGACCAGAGACCGGCCTGCGTCGTCTGCGCGTCCTGAGCGAGCAGTCCGGCAAGCTCGTCGCCGAGCTCGGGGTCGTCGGCGCGGGCGGCGGCGACGGCCGCGGCACGCGGCTCCGCAGCGAGCTCGACCGCCTGCTCGAACAGCTCCTTGAGGCGCGCCCAGCGTTCGGGACTGCCGGGAGTGAAGCTCACCGCGGCACCGCTCAGCCGAGCGCCGGCACCATCAGCCGGCGCGACAGCTCGTCGGCCTCGACCGGAGCACCGAGGTGGTAGCCCTGCGCGAGGTCGCAACCCAGCGTGCGCAGCGCCGCCGCTTGCTCGGCGGTCTCCACTCCCTCGGCCACCACCAGCAGTCCCACTGCCCTGCCCAGCTCGACGATGGCGCCGGCGAGCGAGCTGCCCTGCGGCGCGGCGAGGCCGTGCGCGAAGACGCCGTCGATCTTGAGCACGTCGATCGGCAGGTCGCGCAGCCGGCCGAGCGACGAGTAGCCGGTGCCGAAGTCGTCGAGCGCGAGCTTGACGCCGACGGCCTTGAGCTCGTGCAAGCGCGCGGCGGCGGCCAGCGGGTCCTGCGCCAGCACGGTCTCGGTGATCTCGCAGACGAGCAGCTCGGCACGCAGGCCGCTGGCGGCGAGCGCGCCGCGAACCTCGTCGACGATGGCCTGCTCGTGGAGCTGGCGCACCGAGAGGTTGACGCCGACGTAGAGCGGCCGTCCGCCGTCGCGGTTCCACGCCGCCGCCTGCCGGCAGGCCTCGCCGAGCACCCACTGCCCCATCGGCTCGATGAGGCCCGAGCTCTCGGCGAGGTCGATGAACTCGGCGGGCGCGATGGTGCCGCGCTCGGGGTGGCGCCAGCGCAGCAGCGCCTCGGCACCCACCCAGCGGCCGCTCTTCAGCGAAAAGATCGGCTGGTAGACGAGGAAGAGCTCGCCGCGTTCGAGCGCCTGCCGCAGCTCGCTCTCGAGGCCGTGGCGGCGCAACATCTCCGACTGCATGCCGGGCACGAAGAGCGCCACTCGCCCCTTGCCGGATTCCTTGGCGTGGTAGAGCGCAAGGTCGGCCTGCCGCAGCACTTCCTCGTCGTCGAGGTCGGGCGTCGACAGCGCGACGCCGACGCTCGCCGAGAGGCGCACTTCGCGCGCTGCGAGCGCGAACGGCGTGACGGCGGCGCGCAGCATCGCCTGCGCGGCGCGCTGCGGTCCCTCGTCGCCGCGGATGCCTTCGAGCAGGATGGCGAACTCGTCGCCGCCCAGCCGCGCCGCGGTGTCGGTGTCGCGCACCAGACCGCCGAGCCGATGTGCCATCTCCACCAGCACCTGGTCGCCGGCCGGGTGGCCGAGCCCGTCGTTGACCGCCTTGAAGTCGTCGAGGTCGGCGACCAGAACGGCAAAGCGGCTGCCCTCGCGCTGGCTGCGATGGCGAGCGCGGTGCAGGCGATCGCGGAACAGCGCCCGGTTGGCGAGGCCGGTCAGCGGGTCGTGCAGCGCGCGCTGCATGAGCTCGTCTTCGAGCGCCTTGCGCTCGCGGATGTCGCGCAGGCTGAGCACGACGCCGGCGATCTCGGGCTCGGCAAGGAGGTTGGTGGCGACCGCCTCCATGGTGATCCAGCCGGTCGCCGAGGCGGTGCGCAGCTCCACCGAGCCCGACACGCCGGACGACAGCGCCGCCTGGGCGAGGAACAGCCGCAGGCGCAGCCGGTCCTCTGGGTGAACGAGGTCGGCGAGCGGGCGATCGAGCGCGGCGGCGAGCGATGGGCCGAGGATGCGCTCCGCCGAGGGCGCCAGGTAGCGCAGCGCGCCTTGCGCGTCGACCACCGCGATGAGGTCCGAGGAGCTCTGCACCAGCGTGCGGAAGCGCAGCTCGCTGCGCCGCTCCACGTACGCGGTCTGCAGGCGCGCGTTGTCGCGCGAGGTGAGCCACTGGTTGAGCAGCGCCAGCGCGGTGAGCGCCGCCGCGCCACCGGCGAGCACGCGCACCGTGGCGCGGCTGCCGAGGTCGAG
>DASYQD010000065.1:0-27320 GCA_036005845.1 Thermoanaerobaculia bacterium
GGGGCACGCTCAACGTGACGATGATCGCGCATCCGAGCAGTACCGGCGATGCGGAGCTCGGCGGCGCGGTGGAGCAGGCGATCGCCGACCTGCGCTACGGCACGGTGGCGGTAAACCACTGGGCCGCCATCGGCTACGGCCTGGTGGTGACGCCGTGGGGCGCCTACCCCGGCCATTCGCCGCAGGACATCCAGTCGGGCACCGGCATCGTGCACAACACGCTGATGTTCAGCGAAGTGGAGAAGGGCGTGGTGCGCGCGCCCTTCCGCGCCAAGCCGAAGCCGCCCTGGTTCGTGCTCCACCGCACCAGCCACCAGCTCTTGCGCAAGCTCACCTTCTTCGAGGCGGCGCCGGCGCCGTGGAAGCTGCCGGGGATCTTCGCGCTGGCGTTGCAGGGGTGAGGCGACTGCGGGCGGCGGGATCGACTCGGCGGTGAGCGCGGGTGAGAACGACGGCGCGGCGGTGAGCGCCGGCTGCGGCGATGCGGCGACGGGCACGGGCTCTCTGCTCGGATGGCAGTTGCTCGGCGTCGTGCTGTTCCTGTTCATTCCGCTGGTGCTGTTCCTCTTCGTGCGGCACCCGGAGCCGATCCCGGCGAGTCTCGGCGCCGGCGTGGCGCTGATGGTGGGCCACCGCTTCCTGGCTAGGCCTTACATGGAGGCTGTGCGGCTTCGGAAGTGCCTGTGGTGCAACGGACGGCCGCAACCGTCGGTCGAGACGGTGACGCTGCTCGTCGGCGCGCGCGGCGCCGGCGCGGAGCGCGAGCTCGTCGCCGCGGTCTGCCCGCATCACCGCGATCCCGCCGCGCGCTTCGTCGGCTTCCTCGACCGCGCGCGCTTACCGCTGCGGCTCGGCATCTTCGTACCGCTGCTGCTCCTTCTCGTGGCGCTGCTGGCGGCGTCCTTCGGTGAGCGGCGCTGGCTCGATCCCACCGTGGCGCTCTTCCAGCTCGTCGTCGGCATCACCGTGAACGTCGCGGCCTTCGGCTGTCTCGCGGCGAAGCCCGTCGAACCGGCGCGGCCGCCGTTCCCCGCCCACAACTTCTTCCTGCTCGGCATCCGCAACCTGCTCTGGGTCTTCCGGCTGGTCGGCATCTGGTGGATCGTCGTCGGCGCGCTGGGCCTCGCGCGCGTTATTCGATAATGGCGGCAGGCCGCGGTCGCGATGGCGACGCGGCCCTTCTTGCTACGACCCTCGAGATGAGCGCCGAACGCCCGCTCCACCGCAACCCCGTGGCCTGGCTTGCCGGGCTGGTGGCGATGTTGATCGTGGTGGTGGCGGGCGGCGCCTGGTACGCGTCGCGGGTGCTGCGCGAGCTGCCGCACGCGGCGGCGGCGCAGGGCCGTGCGGTGGTGAAGGAGCTGGGCGATCTGGCGCGCGGCTTCAAGACCGGCACGGTGCAGCGGCGCTTCGCGGCGTACACGACGAGCCTCGAAGGGACGACGTACCTGCAGGTGGCGACGCTCAAGCAGGTGCAGAGCTTCGAGCTCGAGGACCGCACCGCGGTGTTCTGGGGCACGGTGGAGCTGCCGCCGGTGGTGGTGCGGGCGACGGCGCCGGTCGACTACACGTACTTCGTGGACCTGCATGGCCAATGGGAGTTGCGGCTGCGTGAAGGGGTTCCGGGTCAGCGCGCGGGAAGCGTGCTGGTGCTGGCGCCGATCCTGCGGTTCAACAAGCCGGCGGTGGACGTGTCGCGGATGCGGTGGCAGGTGGTGCAGGGCAGCCTGCTGCGCGACGAGGGTGCGGTGCAGACTCAGCTGCGGCGGGAGATCAGCGGGCGGGCCGCCATCCAGGCGGTGGCGAACGTGCCGTTGGTGCGGGAGACGGCGCGGGCGCAGGTGGGGCGCTTCGTGAAGGAGTGGCTGTTGCGGAGTTATCCGGACGCGGAGCAGTACCGGGTCGAGGTGTTCTTCGCGGACGAGTCGCCGGCTTGGCAGGCGGCGAGCATTCGGCCGTAGTGAAGGATCGGAGCAGAGCCGAGTAGAGAAGAGGGATCGTGGTTTGCCCGGCGGTTGCGCACCTCGGCGGCGCCGCCTCCGTGGTCCCCGCCTGCCGGTCGGTATCCCACCGTGCTCGCTTCGCTGCGCGCGGTGGGAGCCCTCCGCCCGGCGCGCCCCGTTGGCGGCGCCGCCGAGCGCAACCGCCTGATATCGGAGCTTCGATTCAGTGCGTGGCGAACCACAGGCCGGCCCAGACCTTTGGGTCGACGAGCGTGCCTGCGCCTTCGCGCTCGCGTAGCCATGAAGAGAGCTTGGCGAGTGGAACGGTGTGAACTGTGATGCCTTCTTCGGCGGCCTTGCCGTTGTGGTGTCGAAGATCTCGCGCACGCATCAGCGTGACGACTTCGTTTGACACGCCCGATGTGGGTGGGCCTGCAGACAGGCGTTCCCAGGACTGTGCTTCCCAGCCGGTTTCTTCGAGTAGCTCGCGGGTCGCGGCTTGTTCGAGGGATTCGGATTCGTGGCCGGGTTCGTCGCCGGCGAGGCCGGCGGGGAGCTCGATGACGGTCGAGCCGACGGCTTCGCGGTGTTGTTCGACGAGGAGGAGCTCGTCGTCGGGCGTGACGGCGACGAGGATGACGATGCCGGTGACGTGGCGGCGTTCGGCGTACTCCCAGCCGCGGCGGCGGACGAGGCGGAGGAAGCGGCCTTCGGCGAGGACTTCGGGTTCGGTGCGCTCGTCGGACATCGGCGCGGAGACTAACCCGGCGGAGTGGGCGGCGGCTCGTCGAGCGTGGTCAAAGCCGCGGGCAGGGTCACCGTCTTCGGCAGCAGCAGCCAGAGGTGGCCCGGCTGGCGCATGGCGCCGGCGGTCTCGGCAGCTTCGTCGCCGGGGCCCCAGAAGACGTCGCCGCGCACGGGGCCGTTAATGGCGCCGCCGGTGTCCTGCGCGACGAGGAGGCGACGGAGCGGCCGCGCACCACCGGGGGCGCCGGCGGGGATGGTGGTGTCGAGCCACACCGGCGCGCCGAGGGGTATGAAGAGCGGGTCGACGGCGAGGGAGCGTTCGGGAGTGAGGGCGACGCCCAGCGAGCCGATCGGGCCTTCCTCGCCGAGCTCGCGGAAGAAGACGTAGGAGGCGTTGGTGCGCATCACCTCGCGCGCTTCGTCGGGGTTTGCCTCCAGCCACTCGCGCAGCGACTTCATCGAGAGTTGCTCTTTGGTGAGCGCGCCGCGCTTGATGAGCTCGCGGCCGATGGCGGTGTAGACGTAGCCGTTCTGGCCGGCGTAGCCGACGCGGATCTCGCTCCCGTCGGTGAGCACGATACGGCCCGAGCCCTGGATCTCGAGGAAGAAGGCGTCGACCGCGTTGTCGACCCACACCAGCTCGAGACTGCGGCCGGCGAGGGCGCCTTCGTCGATCGCCTTGCGGTCGAAGTAGGGAACGAGCGCGCCGTCCTCGACCTTGCCGGCGATGCGCTTGCCCTTCAAGTCTGGGCGGAAGCGGCCGAGCTCGACGGTCACCAGCTCGGGCGGCCGCAGGTAGAGCGGCACGGTAAACGCGCCGCCTTCGACGCGGCTGCCGTGCAGCGTCGGCTCGTAGTAGCCGGTGAAGAGGCCCTCGCGGTCGCCGCGGTTGGAGACGGCGACGGGGCGCAGCAGCTCCTCGAGGAAGGCCCGCACGGCGCCGTCGTCGGGCGGGGTGGCATCTCCCACCTGCGTGGCGCGCGTGAAGGTGGCGACGCGGTCGCACAGCGGCAGCCAGTCGGCGACGGTGCCGCCGGCGGCCGCTTCGCCAACCGGCGCTGTGGGGTCGCGGCGGCGCCAGACGTCGCACGAGCGCTCGAGCGCGGGCAGGGCGGCGGCGGCGGTGTCTTCGTTCCAGCCGGGAAGGTCATTCCAGTCGGCTTCGGCGAGCACGACGCGCGGTGGCAGCGGCGTCGGCGAGGGAGTTGGTGACGGCGCGGCGGTGGGAGCCGGGGTCGGTGTCGGTGCCGCCTGTTCACCGCGGCGAGGCGGCCGCGGCGCTGGCGAGACGCAGGCGCCGACCAGCAGCGCCGCGGCGATCGCCGCCGTCACGCCGATCGCCTGGTTCCGTTGCGGGCGGCTGCGACGGCCGGGCCCGCCCGCTCGCCACCCGCTTGACAACCGCTCGCGAAGTGCTAAAAATCTAGCATGCTGGTTTTTTAGCATTCCCGTGCAACCTGAAGCCCCGCCCGACGTACAAGGGTAGCTGGAGGACGTTGATGGCAAGGAAGGACGAAGCGCAACTGAGCCGCCGCGAGCGACAGATCATGGAGATCGTCTATCGCAAGGGCAATGCCACGGCGGCGGAGGTTCACGACGAGATGCCCGACCGCCCGAGCTACTCGGCGGTGCGCGCGCTGCTGCGGGTGTTGGAGGAGAAGGGGCAGCTGCGGCACCGCCAGGACGGCCCGCGCTACGTCTACTCGCCCACCGTGCCGCGCGATCGCGCCCGGCGCAGCGCGCTGCAGCGCGTGGTGGGCACCTTCTTCGCCGGCTCGGTAACCGACGCCGTCGCCGCCCTCCTCGACCTCGAATCGGCCCGCCTCGACGACGGCGAGCTCGAGCGTCTCTCGACGCTCGTCGCCGAAGCCCAGCAGAAGGGGAAGTGACATGAACGCCGCCAACTTCGTCCGTCTCGCTCTCGAGTCGCTTCCCGCCTGGGCGTGGAAGGGGGCCGCGCTGCTCGCGCTCGCCGGATTGGGTGACGCGGCGCTGCGGCGCCGCAACCCCGCGTTGCGTCACCTGCTGTGGATCAGCGCGCTGCTGGGCGTGTTGCTGCTGCCGGTCGCCGACCGGCTGCCGGCGGCGTGGAAGCTGCCGCTGCCCGCGGTCGTGGCCGAGCTGCTGCCGGCGCCGAGCTCGGCCGGCGCGGCTCCCGTGGCGCCGGGCGCGGGCACGGAGGTCGCCGGGACGATGGCTGCGGACCACACAACGGATGCGCTGCCGGCGACCGTCGAGCTCACGCGGCTCGATGTCGTCTCGACGAGCGGCGCCGGTCCGGTGTCGGCGCGCGACAACGGCGTGACCACTACGCCCGACCTCGGCGTCGCTGTCATTCCCGGGCGCTCTACGGCGACGCGCCATGCGAGCGCGTTGGCGCGCGACATCGCCTCGCCCGCCCCCACGCATCTCGACGTCACGGCGACCCGCGGTCTCGTCCTCGCCGCGCTCTCCGCGCGCGGCCTGGTCGTGATCTGGTTGCTCGGCGCCGGGCTCGTCCTCGCCCGCCTCTCGTCCTCGCTGGTACGGCGCCGCCGCCTTCGCGTCGGCGCCCGCCCGCTCGCCGGCGATTGGCAGCAGCTTCTCGCCGAGTGCGCCGCACGCATCGGGCTCGACCGGCGGGTGGCGCTGCTCGCCAGCTTCGACACCGAGGTGCCCATGACCTGGGGCGTGCGGCGGCCGCTGGTGCTGCTGCCGGCGAGCGCGGCGCGCTGGCCGCTGGCGCAGCGGCGCAGCGTGCTGCTCCACGAGCTGGCGCACGTGCGGCGCGGCGACGCGCTGGCGCTCAACCTCTCGCACCTCGCCTGCGTCGTGCACTGGTTCGATCCGCTTGCCTGGCTGGGGGCGCGGCGCCTGCGCGTCGAGGCCGAGCACGCCTGCGACGACCTCGTGCTGCTCGCCGGCTCGCGGCCATCGCTCTACGCCGGCCACCTGCTGGAGGTGGCGCGGGCGCTGCGCGCGGCGCTGCCGTCGCCGGCGTTGACGCTGCCGATGGCGCGGCGGCCGCAGCTCTCCGAGCGGATCGCCGCCATCCTCGACGAGGCACGCGACCGCCGCCCGCCGGGTCGCGGCGCCGCCGCGGCGACCGCTCTGCTCGCAGCCGCCGTGATTCTGCCGCTGGCCGCCGCGAGCGCCACGCGCGCGCAGGAGCCCGTGGTCGCCGCGGGACCGGCCGCGCACGCGCCGAATGCCGCGCCGATTCGCGGCGCGATCCTGCCGGCGCCGCCTGGTGCATCCACGACGCCGCACCTGGCGGCGGGCGATCGCAACGCCGACGATCTCGACGATGCGATCCCGGCGACAGCGGTCGCTCCCGCGGCGGACGCGGCTCCGGTGGTCAATCCAGCGCCTGCGACTGCCGCCGCGCCGGCTGCTGCCACGGCGCCCGCGCTCGCCGGCGCGCCGACTGCTGCCAGCGCGCCCGTCATTGCCGCCGCACCGGCGGCCGGCACGGTGGCCACGGTCTCCGCTTCGACGCACGCGTCGTGGTACTCGCAGTGGGAGGCGCCGCCGGCTCCGCCCGCTCCACCCGCGCCGCCCGCACCTCCGGCGCCTCCGGCACCGCCGGCTCCTCCAGCGCCCGTGGCGCGCGCCGCGCGACCAGCACTCGCCGCTCCGCCCGCGCCTCCGGCCCCGCCGGCACCGCCCGCTCCGCCGGCGCCTCCCGCGCCACCCGCTCCGCCGGCGCCTCCCGCCGCCAGCGGCTTCGAGTTCGACGACCCATCCTGCAGCCCCGGCGGCACGAGTCACCGTTCGACCAGCATCAACGTCGACGACAACGACAGCTGGACGATCCGCGTCCGCCAGGGCAGCTGCAAGCTCGACATCGACCTCGAGGGCAAGGTCGAGTTCAGCGGCGACGAGCGCACCATCGCCCGCGTCTCGCCCGGCGGGCGGCTGCGCATCCTCGAGCGCGTCCGCGGCGTCGAGCGCGAGCTCACCGGCAAGGGCGGCCCCGGCGGTGCGCCGCAGCTCGCGTTCGCCGTCGACGGCGACGATCGTCCCTTCGACGCCGCGGCGCAGGGCTGGCTCGGCCGCCTGCTCCCCGAGGTGTTCCGGCAGACCGGCATCGACGCGCATGGCCGGGTGGCGCGGATTCTCGCGCGCGGCGGCTTCGAGGCGGTGATGGCGGAGAGCCGCCTCATCCGCTCCGATTACGTGCAGCGCACCTACCTCACCGAGCTGATGGCGCAGGCCAAGCCCGGGCCGCAGCAGATCGAGCGGATCGTCGATCTCGGCGCCAAGGACATCGATTCCGACTACGACCTTGCCGAGCTGCTACTCGCGGCGCTCGGCGCCCGCGGCACCGCCGCTCTGGTCGGCGATGGCAGCGCTTTCGGCGCCGCCTGCGCCGCCATCGACTCCGACTACGACCTGCGCCGCGTGCTCGTCGAGGTGGTGAAGAAGGCCGAGCAGCCGCCGCCGGTGGAGGGCGCTCTCGCCTGCGCGCGCGGCATCGGCTCGGACTACGACCGCGCCGAGCTGCTCACCACGGTGGTGGCGCGCTGGCCGCGCGGCCGCGCGCTGAGCGAGCACTTCTACGCGCTCGCACGGGCGATCGGCTCCGATTACGACCGCCGCCGAAGCTTGCAAGCGGTGGCGCAGCGGCGGCCGCTGCCCGAGGACGACGTGCGGCGTCTTCTTGCCACTGCCGACGCGTTCCATTCCAGCTACGACCTCGCCGAGCTGCTGGTGACGATCGGCGGTGCGGCGCAGCTCCAGGGCGACCTCGCGGACGCCTTCCAGCGCGCGGCGGCGCACATCGACAGCTCCTACGACCGCCAGCGCGCGCTGGCGGCCATCGGCCACGGCGGCTGAGCGGCAGAGCGCGAGTGTCCGCTAAAGGCTCGGCCCGTAGAGCACGGCGTCGAGCAGCAGCGGCATGGTGCCACGCCAGAAGAGGCGGAAGGCGGGGTCCTGCGTGAAGACGACGACCTTGCCCTTGCCGCGCGACTCGGCGGCCATCAGCAGCGTTCCCGGCATCACCTGCTTCGCCTCCGGCCAGGCGACGCCGGCGAGCAGCGGGTCGCTGGCGCGCGCGCGCAGCAGGTCCTGTTGCGGGTCGCCGGTGGCGTCGTAGAAGTCGCTGCCCCAGACCAGCGCCGGCGGCGGCGCGGTGACACCGACGGTGAGCGGGTTGTGGCGCAGCTCGGTGCCGACGATGGCGCCCGGGACCATCAGCTCGGTGTCCCACACCTTCTCGGCGTCGCTCGCGGCGGGGCTGCTGCCTTCGCCGTCGCTCTCCTCCGGCTCATCCTTGTGCTTGGTGACGCTGGTGAGCTTCTGCTCGTGCAGCCAGTCGACGGCGCCGGCCTCGCTCACCAGGACGCCGCCCGCTTCGACCCAGGCGGCGAGGCGCTTGGCGCCCTCTTCGCGTAGGGCGCTGTCGTAACCGCTGCCTTCGGGAAAGACGACGACGTCGAAGCGCGCAAGGTCGACGCCGTCGAGCCGCTCGAGGTCGAGGACCGAGTGCGCGACGCCGAGCTGCTGGTCGAGCAGGTGCCAGAGCGCGCCGAAGGCGGTGGCGCTGGTACCGCGGCCGGCGACGAGGCCGATGCGCGGCTTCCGGATGGGCACCATCTGGTTCGAGCCCAGCGGGATGCCGCCGGTGAGCGAGCTGTCGGCGGCGAGCAAGTGCACGCGCGCCGCGGCGGCCAGCGGCGCCAGCTTCGTCTCCAGCCCGGCCTTGCCTTCGCGGGGCACGAAGATGGTGCCGGCGGGGAGCTGGCGGGTGCCGAGGGTGAGTGGCTCGAGCGCGACGCGGAACGGCACGTCTTGCGCGAGCAGCGACGCGGCGAAGCGGTAGCCGGCGAGGCCCGACGGCGGCAGCAGCCAGCCGACGCGCCCTTCGCCCTCGACGCCGCCGGCCGGTGTATCGGTTGCGACGGCGAAGCTCGCCGGCGGGTCGTCGCTCGTCCAGGCATCGAGGTTGTAGGCGAGCGGGAGCGCCCAGGCGGTGACGTCGTAGAACTCGGGCTCGAGGTGCGCCGTCACCCGTTCGCGCTGGCGTTCGACGTAAGCCTGCGGCAGGGCCGGTTCGCGCTCGAGCAGCACCTGCACGAGCTCGCCGAGCGGCTGCGCCGTCGACACCGCCCAAGTGCCGGCGGGGAGCTCGACGTCGCGCGGCTCGCCGCCGGTGAGCGGCCGCGCGCGCAGCTGTTCGGCGCGCGAGAGGCGGCCGACGGTGATGCCGTGGAGCTGCAGCAACGCCGCGAGCTCGGCCGCCTCCGGCCCATCGCGCCAGAGGAAGGTGCGGCCGTGGCTGCGCGCCTGCGCGACGCGGCCGTCGACGAAGTCGGCGAGGAGCTGCCGCGCCTGCGCCGCCGCCGTGCTCACCGTCACCAGCGACGTCGTCAGGTGGCGCGCGATGCGGTCGGCGAGCCCCCAGCTGCCGGCGCCGGCGCGCTCGACGACGCTGCCGGCGTGGCCGCCGCCCGCCACCTCGTAGGTCATGCCGATGCCGCCGCGCAGCGTCGGATAGGTGTCGCCGTAGCCGGGGTAGAAGAAATCGTAGTTCTCGCCGACGAAGTAGGTCCACCCCATGCGGTCGAAGGCCGCGGCGTTGGCGTGGCCGAAGGTGTCGAGCCAGCGCCGCGTTGCGGCGCCGAAGGCCGTGTGCACGGGCTCGGCGGTGGGTGGGAAGAAGTAGGTGGAGTCGACGTTGCCCATCTCGTGGAGGTCGACGTAGACCTGCGGCTCCCAGGCCTCGACCTGCGCCAGGCGCGCCCGCGTCTCCTGCTGCGTCGCCCACGCCCAGTCGCGATTGAGGTCGACGTAGTAGTGGTTGCCGCGGCCGCCGGGCCAGGGCTCGTCGTGCTCGCGCGAAGAGGGGTCGGGGTCGGGCACGCTGCCGCGGCGTTGCAGGTAGCCGTCGACGTAACGCTCGCGGCCGTCCGGGTTGCAGAGTGGGTCGATGAGCACGATCGTGTGCTCGAGGTCGGGCGCGCGCTCGCCGCGGCCGGCGGCGAGCAGGTAGGCGGTCGCCATCGCCGCCTCGGTCGACGACGACTCGTTGCCGTGCACGCCGTAGGCGAGCCAGACGACGGCCGGCATCTCGCGCAGGAGCTGCGCGCGCATTTCGTCGGCGAGCCGCTCGGGGTGCCCGAGCTGCGCGCGGTCGCCGCGCAGCGCTGCGAGGCGCGCGATGTTCGCCGCCGACGAGATCGCCAGCAGACGCAGCGGCCGGTGCTCGTAGGTCTCGCCGTACTTCCACGAAGTCACGCGCGGCGATGCGGCGTCGAGCGCGTCGAGGTAGGCGAGCACGTCGCTGTAGCGCGTGAACCGGGCGCCGAGCGGATAGCCGAGGAATGCGGACGGCGACGGCAGCGCGGGGTCGACCTCCGGCAGCGGCAGCGACTGGCCGTCGGCGAGCGGCGCCAGCAGCGGCGGCGGCGCGGCGGCTGGAGCGGCCTCGCCGGCAGCGGCGTGCGCGCCGGCCGTGACCGCCAGGACGGCGGCGAGGAAAGAGAGGCGAACTGTGCCCACGGCTAAGTAGCGTGCTCCAGCGAGATGTTCAGCCGCTTCATCATCTCGTGCAGGGTCGTCGGCTTTACCTTGAGCAGCTCGGCGGCGTGTTTCTGGACGCCGCCCGAGGCCTCGAGGGCGCGCAGGATGAGCCGCCGCTCGTAGCTGCGCACGGCGTCGCGATACGAGATGCCGTTGGTGGGCAGCTCGACGCTGGTCATGCGGTCGCTCGGCCGCCGCACCTGCGGCGGCAGCAGCTCCTCGCCGAGGGTGGTGCCGGTGGAGAGCACGACGGCGCGCTCGACGACGTTCTCCAGCTCGCGCACGTTGCCCGGCCAGTGATAGTCCATCAGCCGCTGCATGGCGCCGGGAGCGATCTCGCGCAGCGGCTTCTCGTTCTCCTGCGCGTAGCGCTTGAGGAAGTGGTGGGTGAGCAGCGGGATGTCCTCGGTGCGGTCGCGCAGCGGCGGCAGGGCGATGGTGATGACATTGAGGCGGTAGAAGAGGTCCTCGCGGAACTTGCCGCCGCGCACCTCGTGCTCCAAGTCGGCATTGGTAGCGGCGATGATGCGCACGTCGGCCTTGAGCGTCTCGACGCCGCCGAGACGCATGAACTCCTTCTCCTGCATCACCCGCAGCAGCTTCGACTGCGTGTCGATCGGCACGTTGCCGATCTCGTCGAAGAAGATCGAGCCGTTGTCGGCGAGCTCGAAGAGCCCCTTCTTGCTGGCGATGGCGCCGGTGAAGGCGCCCTTGACGTGGCCGAAGAGGTTGCTCTCCAGGAGGTCGGGCGGCATCGAGCCGGAGTTGACGGTGATGAACGGGCCCTGCGCGCGGCGCGAGTGGTGGTGAATCGCCTTGGCAACGAGCTCCTTGCCGGTGCCGCTTTCGCCCAAGATGAGCATGTTGCTCTTGGAAGGCGCCGCCAGCTCGATGAGCTCGAACACCTGCTGCATCGGCTTGCTGCGGCCGATGAGCTGATGGAAGCCGAAGCGCTCGCGCAGCTGCGCGCGCAGCACGCGGTTCTCGCTGGTCAGGCGGCGCTGCTCGAGCCCTTTGCGCAGGGTGTGCAGCACCTCCTCGTTCTTGAACGGCTTGGGGATGTAGTGGAAGGCGCCGAGCCGCATCGCCTCGATGGCGCCCTCGATCGAGGAGTAGGCGGTGATCATCACCACCACTTGGTCGGGGTCGGTCTCGCGGATCTTCTGCAGCACCTCCATGCCGGAGATGCCGGGGAGCATCAAGTCGAGCAGCACGAGGTCGACGTCCTCGCGCTCGAGGACGGTGAGCGCGTCTTCGCCGGTGCGCGCCGTCAGCGGCCGGTGGCCCTCGCGGCGGACCAGCGTGGTGAGGACGTCCTGCAGCACCTCCTCGTCGTCGACGACGAGGACGTTCACCAGAGCCCTCCAGTGGCGTCGCCGTCGAGCAAGGGCAGCTCGACGACGAAGCGGCTGCCGTGGCCGGGCTCGCTCTCGACGCGCAGGTCGCCGCCGTGGCGGCGCACGATCTGGTAGCTGATCGAGAGGCCGAGGCCGGTGCCGCCGCTGGCGAGTTTGGTCGAGTAGAAGGGCCGGAAGATGCGCTCCTGCTCGGCGCGCGGAATGCCCGGGCCGTTGTCGGCGACGCAGGCGACGGCGCGGTCACCTTCAGTGCCTACCGACAGCTCGAGGCGGCCGCCGCGCTCGCCCATGGCGTCGAGCGCGTTGCCGATGAGGTTGACGAACACCTGCTGGAGCTCCTGGTCGCCGCCGCGCACCGTGGGGCCGTTCGACGGCGGCTGCCAGAGCAGCTCTACCGGCGTCTGGCGCAAGCGGTCGTCGAGCGACTCCAACGCGTCGCGCATCACGCCGGCGAGCGGCAGCGTGCGGTGCTCCTGCTTCCTGTCGCGGGCGAACTCGAGCAGGTCGTTGACGATGTTGGCGGCGCGGAAGGTCTGCTTCTCGACCTTGCGCAGCAGCTCGTAGCGCGGGTCGTCGACGGACGTCTCGGCGAGCAGCATCTGCGCGTAGCTCGAGATGCCGGTGATCGGCGTGTTCACCTCGTGGGCGACGCCGGCCGCGAGCATGCCGAGGGCGGCCATGCGGTCCTTCTCCTTGAGCGCGTTCTCCATGGCCACGCGGTCGGAGACGTCGTGGACCACCAGCACGCGCAGATCGTCGGCGGCGCGGCCGCACGCGGCCAGCGACAGTTGCAGGTGACGCTCGCGGCCGTCGGGCTCGCAGTAGGAGACCTCGCGCAGCGGCTCCTCGGGCCCCGGCAGTGGCTCGACGGGCAAGGTCTCGCGCAACGCGCGGCCGACCAGCCGTTCGCGAGAGACGCCGGCGAGGCGCGCGAAGGCGCCGTTGGCCGAGATCACGCGGTCGCTGCCGTCGAGGACGACGATGCCGGCGGGCGAGGACTCGAGGATCGACTCGGTCTCCTGCTTGAGGCGGGTGACCTCGGCGAGGCGATGGCGCAGCTCCTCGAGCAGGCGGGCGTTCTCGAGCGCCAGCGCAGTCTGGTCGAGCACCACGCGCAGCAGGTCGAGCTCTTCGCTGTTGAGCGGCTCGCCGTCGAGGCGGCCGGCGGTGAGCAGCAACGCCACCGGCCGGCGGCGGCTGAGCAGCGGAAAGGCGTAGCGGAATCCCGCTTCGTAGAGCCGCTCGAGCCCCTGCGGCGAGACGCCCGGAAGGCCGGCCGAGGAAAGGCGCGAGACCGCCGCGGTCCACGCCTCGGCGACCTCGGCGATCGGCACGTCGTACGGCGGCGGCGCGGCGTGGAGGTCGTCGGCGTCGTCGTCTTCGCGAGGCGCGGTCTGCCCCGCGAGCCGCAGCAGCTCGCCGTCGGCAAGATAGAGCGCCACGTGTTGGAGCCCCAGGCCCTCGGCAAGGCGCTCCTGCAGCCGCTCGCACAGCCGCGGCAGGTCGCGCTCCTCGAGCAGCTCGCGGCCCAGCTCGCGTAACGCCTGCCGCTGAGCGAAGGTGCCGCGGTGCTGCAGCCGCTCGATGCCGGCTCGCACCCGCCGTTCGGCAGGCACCAGCACGGCGGCGATGGCGAGGCCGGAGACGAAGGAGAGCGCGCTGCGCGCCAGCGCGCGATCCTCGGACAGACCGCGGCTGATGGCGAGGTGGAGTAGCGAGAACGAGAGCACGCCGAGCAGCAGCGTCGCCGTGTAGGAGACGGCGCCGCGGAGGATGATCTCCATGTCCCACAACCGGAAGCGCAGCAGCGCCCAGGCGAAGGTGAGCGGCACGAGCGCCAGCGGCGCCGCGGCGGCGGCGACCGTCCACGACGGCAGCGCCAGGTGGAGCGCCCACGGCACGCCGTAGAGGAGGATGAAGGGCAGGTAGCCGGCGGCGATGCCGAGCACCACCCACTGGAGCTGGCGCTTCTGCTCCCAGCCGTGGCGGCGGGCGAGCTGAACGGCGAGGGCGGCGAGCGCGGCGAGCGAGAAGGCGGCGAGCAGCGCCACCTCCAATCGGTCGAAGGCGCGCAGCGAATCCCTGCGCAGGCCGCCGAAGAACCACCGGCCGCGGTTGAACACCAGGTCCGCCTGCAGCGTGGCGAGCGCCGCCGCCGGCACGTAGAGGAAGGGCACCAGGCGCCGCAGCCGCCGGCGCAGCACCGGCACCGGGAAGAGCAGGAAGAGGTGGAGAGTCAGCGGCGGCAGCAGCAGCCGCCCGAGCTCCTCGAGCACGTAGCTCGCCTTGCCGAGCCCGTCGAGCGGCGTGCCGGCGACCCGCGTGCAGAGGTAGACCGCGGCCGAGGCCAGCGACCAGAGGAAGAACACTCCGGCCGGCGACCGCCGCCCGTGCAACAGCGCGTAGAGGCCGATGATGAGGTAGAGGATGCCGGCGCCGGCGAGCACCAGGTAGAGCAGGTCGACCTGCAACGGCGGCCGGTGGTAGGGGACGACGGCCAGCTCGTTGCCACGCATCACGGTGAGCGCCGTCGTGTCGCTAGAGAGCAGCCGCTGGCGGATGTCACTGCCGCGTCCGGCGTCGGCACCGGCCACGAGCAGGATGGCGTCGCCGGACCGCAAGCCGGTCTCGGGCGCCTGGACCTCCGTCACCCGCCAGGCGCCGGCGCGCAAGTGGGCGACGAAGCCCAGCGCGCGGAAGCTGTCGACCTTGCGGACAAGGTCGACGGAGCCCACCAACGCCACCGCAACCGCTAGGGCGGCTGCGAGGAGCAGTCGGGGGCCGGCAGTCGCGAAACGGCGGGGCATTTACTGCGCGGCTCCGCCCGGCGCCATCGCAGAAAGTGTGCCACGGGAGAGAGTTGGAGACGGCGGCGACTGCATGCGCTGGGAGCCGTTCACGGGGCTGGATTCAGCGCCGCGAACGCGGTTTTCAGCCCCATTTCGACGGCTTGGACGCCGAAACGGCGCCGGTCGGGCGTCAGGCCCTCGCTGGAGCCCTCGGACTGCCTTCAACATTCTAGGGCGCGTTCGGAAACTTGGATCCGGCGGAACGGATCTGAAACGAAGCGCTGGAGTTGCGTCGGCCGCCCAGCTGCGGGCGACTACGCAGTGACCCGGTACGGGTCGCTCAGAACTTGACCGAGAGCCCGCCCGTCACTCGCCGCCGCACCTCGTCGTCGGTGGCGTTCTGGACGGTGAAGGGGAGCGAGCCGCGGCTCACCTCGAAGTTGAGGTGGACCGCCCAGTCGGCGGCCAGCCGCATGAGGACGTTGAGGTCCTGCGACAGCATGAGCTGCACGCGCTCGAGCTCCATCGTCGGCAGACCGGCGGCGTCGAAGCGCTTGCCGCCGCCGTTCGCCAGCGTCATCGGCGCCGCGGCTACCGGCTCGACGCCCTGCGTCAGGTGGTGGAAGGCGAGGAAGACGCCGGTCGAGGTGCGCTGGAACCGCGTGTCGAGCGAGGTGACGAGATAGCTGACGCGGTTCTCGTACGGCTTGTCGTCGACGGCGTAGATGAGACCGCCGCCGCCTTCGGCGTAGCTCGACTCCAGGCGCGCCAGCACCCGCGGCGCGACGTGCCGCTCGACGACCATCTGCACCTCGGGCAGCTTGTCGCCCTGCACCAGGTAGAGGCTTTCGAGGTGGTCGAGGAAGTCGTCGTCGAAGTAGAGGTGCAGCGTCTCGGCGAGCTCACGGTGCACGGCGCCGACGGCGAAGGTGGTGCCGTCGTCGTCGCCCTGGCGCGAGAGGAGCACGCGGTAGCAGTGCTGCTCGAGGTCCTGGCAGCCGCGGCCGGCGGGGTCCTGGCCGACGCTGGCGAAGCGCACCGGCGTGAAGGCGTCGAGCGGCGTCGTGCGCCCCTGCTCCAGGCGCTGGCTGGCGGTGGCCGTCGCCTGCCAGCGGTCGCCGAGCTGCACGACGACGCCGCCCTGCGGGGCAAGCGCCATGCTGCCGTCGCGCAGCTGCGTGTACATGCCGTATTCGACGAGCACGCTGGGCTCGAAGCGCCAGCCGCCGCGGCCGAAGAGCTCGAGGGCGCGCTCCTGCTCGGCGAAGCGGTCGACGGAGCCGAAGCCGCCGTCGCGCACGCGGTAGCGCACGCCAGTCTCGAGCGAGCTGCGGTCCGAAAGATCGACGCGGTAGGAGCCTTCGACGTTCAAGGCGCGCGACGAGCTGTCGGCCAGCGCGTCGACGCCGGCGGGCCGCAGGAAGTTGCTCTGGCTGGTGTACTGCGCCGAGAAGCGCGAGCGGCTGCGGTCGCCCATGGGCTGCGACCAGCTGACGCCGTAGCGCTCGAAGTCGGCGGCGTCGTCGCGCGCCTCGGCGACGTTGCCGCGGTGGCGCAGCGTGGTGAAGTTGATCTGCCCCTCGCCGCTGCCGGTCATGCGCAGGTTGAGCGCCGCGGCCTGGCCTTGCGGCGTGGCGCCGAGGGTGGCGTCGTCCGCCGCCGCCAGGCGCCAGAACTCGCCGCTGACGCCGAGCTTCATCGAGCCGATACGGCCGTTCATGTCGATGCCGCCGCCGGCGAGCTGGGTGCCGCCGCCGACGCTGGCGCTCTCGACGCCGGTCATCGCCTTGACGGCGGTGGTGAGCTCGCGCATGTCGGCGGGCGGGGTGAGCGAGGCGCCGGGCAGCGCCAGCTCGGCGAGGCGGACGCCTTCGAGGTCGCGCAGCACGTCGGGCGGGATCTCGTCGCGCAGCGCCCAGAAGTCGTCACCGGGATGGTCCTCGTCGCGCTGCGCGGCGGCAAGCCTGACCTCGACGAACTGCACCGCCTCGGCGGCAGCGCGCGACAGCAGGACGACACCCGGCTCGAAGCCGGGCTTGAAGGCGATCAATTTGTAGACGCCGGCGGGGAGGCCGTCGAAGCGGAAGCCGCCATCGGTGCCGGTCATCACCTTGGTGATCGAGGCGCGCGCCAGCTCGTAGGCGAAGACGCTGACGCGGCCCAGCGGCGCCGACGCGTCCTTGCGGTTCTCGACTTCGGCGCTGACGCGCCCGCGAACGCCGGGCTCGGGCGGGCGCGCTTCGGCCGCCCGCACCGCGGGAACGGCAGGACCGAGGAGGGCTGCCAACAGGATCGTGCTCGAGACGAGGTTACGAGTCCGAGGCATGATGAGACTCCCCAACGTCGTCGATCCTAGACACCCGTACAAGCAAAAGTCAATCGTTATGTGGTGGACGTTCAGGACATCCAGGACCTCCGGTGCCATCCGGCTCGCCCCAGCGCGAGTCCGGTGTGCGGGCGACGACCGCCGCCAGCACGGTGACGGCGCCGGCGCGGTGGAGGGCGGCAGCGGCCGCGGCCAGCGTGGCGCCGGTCGTCATCACGTCGTCGACGAGCAGCACGCGCGTGCCGGCGGGCAGCGGACGGCGTGTCGCAAAAGCGCCGCGCAGGTTGCGCCGGCGCTCGGCGCGCGACAGCAGCGCCTGTCGCGGACGCGGGCGCCGCCGCAGCAAGCGCGGGCAGGGCAGGCCGAGCGCGCGCGCCAGCGGCCTCGCCACCGCCTCCGCTTGGTTGTAGCCGCGCGCCAGCAGTCGCGTCCACGGCAGCGGCACAGGAGTCACGAGGTCGAGGCGATCGGACCACGGCGCGCAGCGGGCGGCGAGCGCCGGCGCCAGCGCCGCGCCGAGGTGCTCGCAGCGGCCGAACTTGAGCGCGCGCACGACGCCGACGAGCGGCGGCAGGTAGAGGTACGCCGCGACGAGCGATTGCCAGGGCGGCGCGCGTCGACGGCACGCGCCGCAGAGCGGTCCGGGCTCCGTCGCCGCGGCGCCCAGCATGGGCCGGCCGCAGCCGCGGCACGCCGGCGACAGCGGCGCGCGGAGGCGCGGCAGGCAGCGCTCGCAGAGCGCCAGCGGCGCCCGCCACGGCAGCGCCGCGCCGCAGCCGACGCAGGCGGTGGGGAACACCGCGGCTAGCGCGCCGCCGAGCCAGCCGGACCAGACGGCCGTCGTTCCCGTTGCGTAGACCTCCTCGTGAAGACGAGCGCTCGCTCGGGCGCACGCGTCGACGGATCAGACGGAAAACGCGCGGCTATACTTGCGCGCCCGCTCAAAGGCGGAGCGCGACGGCACGAGGGAGGGACGGCGGATGGCACCAGCGCGAAGCCGAGCAACGGTAATGGCCATCGTGGGCAGAGCGGCCGGGCTGGCGCTCGTCGTCGCCCTCGGCGCGTTCTGCGGCGCCGCACCCGCGCACGCCGCCGAGCCGTACGTCTTCAGCGTCGGCGTCCTCGGCGGGATCGGCGGTCCGCTCGACGCCGACGAGCCGGACCCGGGCATCAGCCAGCGTTCCATGGAGCTGGAGCTCGGTCTCGTCACCGAGCCGCGCACGCTGCTCACGCTGCGCCTCGGCCGCATCGACTTCGCCGACGCCGACCAGCTCGGCGCTTTCCTCTCGCCGCAACTCGAGTACGCCACCATTTCCGGCGAGTACCGCTTCTACAAGAACTGGTACGACTCGGGCATCTTCTTCGGCCTCGGCGCCTACCGCCTCTCCGGCAACGCCCGCGACTTCGGCGGCGGCAGCGATGACGAGACGGCCGTCGGCCTCACCGCCGGCGTCACCGGCGAGTTCGAGATCACCCAGCACTTCGCGCTGCTCGGCGAGATCACCGGCCATTACGTCGACCTCGACGAGAACAACGTCTTCGCCACCGCGATGGGCGGCGTATCGGTCAGGTTTTAGTCGACGGTCTCGCGGACGACCTCGTCGATGGTCGTCATGCCCTGGCGGATCTTTTCGAGCCCGCTGCCGCGCAGGCCCATCATTCCCTTCGCCAGCGACCGCTGCCGCAGCTCGAACGCCGAGGCGCCGGCGAGAATCATCTCGCGCAGCTCGTCGTCGATCTCCATCACCTCGTAGAGCCCGACGCGCCCCTTGTAGCCGGTGTTGCTGCAACGCTCGCAGCCGCGGCCGCGGAAGAGTCGGATGTGGCGCGCCTCGCTCTCCTTGAAGCCGACTTCGACGAGGCCGGCCGGCGGCTGCTCGATGGGCTCCTTGCAGTAGCTGCAGATGCGGCGCACCAGGCGCTGCGCCACCACCAGGTGCACCGAGGTGGCGACGAGGAACGGCTCGACGCCCATGTTCATCAGGCGGCTGATCGTCGACGGCGCGTCGTTGGTGTGCAGCGTCGACATCACCAGGTGCCCCGTCATCGCCGCCTTGATCGCCACCTCGGCGGTCTCGAAGTCGCGGATCTCGCCGACGAGGATGATGTTGGGGTCCTGGCGCAAGAAGGAGCGCAGCGAGGCGGCGAAGTTGAGGCCGATCTGCTCCTTCATCTGCACCTGGTTGATGCCGGCGAGGTTGAACTCGACCGGATCCTCCGCGGTGATGATGTTGACCTCGGGCGTGTTGATGCGCTGCAGCGCCGAGTAGAGCGTGTTGGTCTTGCCGGAGCCCGTCGGGCCGGTGACCAGCACCATGCCGTAGGGCTTCAAGATCGCCTGCTCGAACTTGCGCAGCGACTCGGCCTCGAAGCCGAGCCGCGTCAGGTCGAGCATCAGGTTCGCCTTGTCGAGCAGGCGCATGACGATCTTCTCGCCGAAGATCGTCGGCAGCACCGAGACGCGGTAGTCGAGGTCCTTGACCTTGCCCGAGATGCGCGTCTTGATCTTGATGCGGCCGTCCTGCGGCATGCGCTTCTCGGCGATGTCGAGCCGCGCCATGATCTTGCAGCGGCTGGTGATCGCCTCGCGCAACCGCAGCGGCGGGTGCATCATCTCGTAGAGGATGCCGTCGATGCGGTAGCGGACGCGCAGGTCCTTCTCGTAGGGCTCGATGTGGATGTCGGAGGCGCCGCGCTTGATGGCGTCGGTGAGCACGATGTTGACGAGGCGCACGACCGGCGCCTCTTCCGACTCCTGCTCGAGGGCCGCGAGGTCGAGCTCCTCCTCCTCCTCGAGCACCTCGAGGTCGGTGTCCTCCTCCTCGGCGATCTCCTCCATCACCTTCTTGAGCTCGATGGCGTGGGTCGAGCCGTAGTAGCGCTCGATCGCCTCGCGCAGCGAGCTCTCCGACGACACCACCGGCTCGACGTTGTAGCCGGTCATGAACTTGATGTCGTCCATCGCGAACACGTTGGTGGGGTCCAACATGGCGATGGTGAGCTTGGCGCCCGCCTTGGAGATGGGCAGGATGGTGTACTTGCGCGCCACGTCGGCGGGGATGATCTTGATCACCGCCTCGTCGACGTCGACGCGGTCGAGGTTCACCGACGGGACGCCGAAGTGCTTGGAGAGGAAATCGGTGAGCTTCTCCTCGGTGACGAACCCCAGCTTGACGAGGTTCGTGCCGATGCGGCCGCCCTCTTTCTTCTGCAGGTTCAGCGCTTCCTGCAGCTGCTTCTGGTTGATCGTCCCCGAGGAGACCAGCAGCTCACCGAGCTTGCTCATGTGCGGCGGATATTAACAGCGTGCCCACTAGGGGCAGCGGCGACTACGCCTCCTAGCTACCGAGGGGCGAGGAGAGCGAGCGCGCGCGCCGCGACCTCGCGCGGCTGCAGCTCGAGCAGGCAGGCCTTGGTCTCGGCGTAGCGCCGGTAGCAAAAGCTGCAGGGCAGGCGGCGGTAGAGCGCGCGCTCTGGCGCACCGTACGGACCGTGGCGCGCCGGGTCGGTGGGGCCATGGAGCTGGAGCACCGGCGCGCCGAGCGCGTGCGCGAGGTGGAGCGGCCCGGTGTCGCCGCCGAGCACGAGGCGGGCGCCGCGCAGCCACGCGGCCAGCCCGGTGACGCCGCCGGGATCGAGCGGCGAGACGCCGTCGCCGGCGGCCTCCGCGACGCCCGCGGCGAGCGGAGCCTCGTCGGGACCGGCGAGCACGCGCACGCGCTCGCCCGCCGTGACCAGCGCGCGGGCTACCTCGCCCCACCAGAAGATCGGGTAGCGCTTGTTGCCCCAGCCGGCGCCCGGTTGCAGCAGGACGTAGCTGCCGGCTTCGACGGCGGCTCCGGCGCTGTCGCTCGAGGGCTGCGGCGGCAGTAACGAGTCCGCGGCAAAATCTGCGGCCGGCGACGTGATGCCGAGCGGCGTGAGCAGCGAGAGGGCGCGGTCGACCGCGTGATCGCCGCGCGGCTCGACGGTGTCGTTCAACCAAGTCGCGCTCGACGGCTCGCGCCGCCACCGCTGCGCGGCACCGATGCGTCTTGGCGCGCCGGAGAGCCGCGCCAGGATGCCGCCCTTGTGGTTGCCCATCAGGTCGAGCGCCACGTCGGCGCGTTGCGCGCGCAGGCGTCGCAGAAAGGCGACGACTTCGCGGCGCGTGCTCGCGAGCGGCGTGCGGCGCCAGCGCCGCAACGCCACCGGAATCGCCTCGTCGACCGCCGGATGCGTGGCGATCAGCGGGGCGAAGGGTTCTTCGATCACCCACGAGATGCGTGCGGCGGGAAAGGCGCGGCGCAGCGCGCTCGCCACCGGCAGGCAGTGCACCACGTCGCCGAGCGCGCTCGTGCGCAGGACGAGGATCGATCGCGGTGCGGCGCCGCCGCTGGCGGCGTCGCCCTTCGCGGCGCTCACGAGCCGCCGGCGCCCGGCGCCGCCGCGGCGAGCTCGCGCACCTTCTGGATGAGGTCGCTCGTCGCGTGGTCCTTGGGGTCGCCGACGAGCGCGGTGCGGCCGCCGTAGGCCTGCACGGTCGCGTACTCGGGGACGCGCTCGGGCGTGCCGTAGTCGGTGCCTTTGCAGTGCACGTCGGGGCGCAGCGCGGCGAGCAACCGCGCCGGCGAGTCGCCGCTGAACACCACCACGTAGTCGACAGGATCGAGCGCCGCCAGCAGCTCGGCGCGCTCGGTGGCGGGGACGAGCGGCCGCCCGGGGCCCTTGAGCCGCGCGACCGACGCGTCGTCGTTGATCGCCACCACCAGCGCGTCAGCCTCCGCCTTCGCCGCCTGCAGGTAGCGCAGGTGGCCGACGTGCAGGAGGTCGAAGTGGCCGTTGGCGAGCGCCAGCGTGCGGCCCTTCCGGCGCAACTCGTCGGCGCGCGCGAGCAACGCGTCGAGCGCGAGCACCTCGCCCACTCAGCCGGTCTCCTGGCGCACCGCCGCCGGCAAACCGCGGTCGCGCTCGATGGCGGCGCGCAGCTCCTCGCGCGAGAGCGTCGCCGTGCCGCGCTTCATCACCACCACGCCACCGGCGTAGTTGGCGAGCAGCGCCGCCTCGAGCGGCGTGCCGCCCGCAGCCAGCGCCAGCGCGAAGGTGCCGATGACGGTGTCGCCGGCGCCGGTGACGTCGGCTACCTGATCGGTGCCGTGCACCGGCAAGTGCGAGGAACCGCCGTCCTCGAAGAGCGCCATGCCCAGGCTGCCGCGGGTGACGAGGACGAAGCGAGCGCGCAACCGTTCGCGCAGCGTCGCACCGGCGTCGCGCAAGGCGTCGCCTTCGCCGAGGCCGCGGCCGAGGGTCGCCTCCGCCTCCTCTTCGTTCGGCGTCGCGCCGTCGACACCCACGAAGTCGGCGAGACGGTAGCGGCTGTCGCAGAGCACGGTACCCGCATCGCCCACGGCCGCGCGCGCCGGCGCGACGAGGGACGGGTCGACGGCGCCGTAGCCGTAGTCGGAGAGCACGGCCACGCGCGCTTCGCCGCGCAAGCGGCGCAGCTGCTCGGCGAGGAAGGCGCGGTCGTCCGCCGCGAGCGCGAGCTCGCCTTCGACGTCGTAGCGCACCACCTGCTGCTTGATCGAGTGACGCGCGCCGGCGAGGATGCGCACCTTGGTAGGCGTGCGGTAGCCGTCGCGCCGCAGGATGCCGCCGGTGGCGATGCCGCGCGCCGCGAACGCGGCGAGCAGCTCGTCGCCCGAGGAGTCGGCGCCGACGATGCCCACCGGCAGCGGCACGCCGCCGAGCGCGGCGACGTTGGCCGCCGCGTTGGCGCCGCCGCCGGGCAGCACCTCCTCGTGCTCGTGGCGGAGGATGAGCACCGGCGCCTCGCGGCTGATGCGTTTGGGCGAGCCGGTGATGAAGCGGTCGGCGACGAGGTCGACGAGCAGGATCACCGGCTGGCCGGCGAGCCGGTCGACGAGCGCCAGCAGACGCTCCGGCGTGGGGAGCGCGCGGGTGGGCACCACCGCGGGCATGGTGGCGGATTCTAGCGTCGCCGCTGCATGTCGCGCGTCGCGGTGAAACGGGCGCCGGTCAGACCCACTCGCGCGGCTCGCGCAGCACGGCGAGCGTCGCCGCCT
The DNA here is from genome assembly GCA_036005845.1 of Thermoanaerobaculia bacterium. GTDB lineage: Bacteria > Acidobacteriota > Thermoanaerobaculia > Multivoradales > JAIOJS01 > DASYQD01. Next base: position 22,735 of record DASYQD010000065.1, read on the forward strand.
CGGCGCTGCCCGGCGCGGGCTCGTGCGCGTACTCCCAGCGCGCCAGCAGCGGCAGCGACATGAGGATGCTCTCGACGCGGCCGCCGGTGCGCAGCCCGAAGCGCGTGCCGCGGTCGTACATCAGGTTGAACTCGACGTAGCGGCCGCGCCGCAGTCCCTGCCAGCGGCTCTCGCGGTCGCTCCACGGCTTCGCCAGGTGGCGTTCGACGAGGGGCAGGTAGGCGGGCACGAAGGCCGCCGCGCAGTCGGCCACGAAGGCGAAGAGCGCCTCGGCGTCGCGGTCGCGCAGGTCGTCGAAGAAGATGCCGCCGACGCCGCGCCCTTCGCCGCGGTGAGGGAGGTGGAAGTAGTCGTCGCACCACTTCTTGAAGCGCGGATAGAACGCCGGGTCGTGACGGTCGCACGCCGCCTTCAGCGTGCCGTGGAAGTGGCGCGCGTCCTCCTCGTCGACGTAGACCGGCGTCAGGTCGGTGCCGCCGCCGAACCACCAGCGGCCGTCGTCGAGCTCGAAGTAGCGATAGTTGCAGTGCACCGTCGGCACCCACGGCGAGCGCGGGTGCACGACCACCGAGAGGCCGACGGCGACGAAGCGGCGTGGCGCCGGCTCGAGGTCCTGCTTGGCGATCATCGCGGCGAGCGCCTCCGGGTGCAGCTTGCCTTCGACCGCGGCGACGTTGACGCCGGCCTTGTCGAACACCGTGCCGTCCTGCAGCACGCGCGAGACGCCGCCGCCGCCTTCGGCATGACGCCAGGCGTCTTCCTGGAACGGCCGTTCGTCGAGCGGCCCGAGCGCTCCGCAGATCGCCGCCTGCGCGGCGCGCACCATGTCCTCCATCCGGGTGCGCATCGCGGGAGCTCGCATCGCGGGGCGCGATTCTAGCCGCGGCCCCCGAGCCTGCGGCGCGCGCTGCTAACGTTCGTGAACATGCGGCCCTTGGCGCGAACGGCGATCGCAGTGCGGCCGATGTCGATCGTGGTGATCGGGTCGCTCGTCGGCGCGCTCGTAGGCTGTGCCGGAAGGCGGCCGGCCGAGGAGGCGCCGTCGCGCCGGCCCGCGGCGGCGACGCCGATCGCCACGCCGGCTCCGGCGCCGACTCCCGCGCCGACGCCGACGCCGGTGCCGCCGGCGCTCGCCTGCGCGAGCGCGGCGGACTGCACGCTGACGCCGTACCCGCGCCATGTGGCGAGCGCCGCCGGCTGCTACTGCCCGAGCTGTCCGCAACCGCGCAACGCGGCGATCGCCGCCGCCAACGAGGAATCGTGGCAGCGGCTCTGCGGCCTCGCGTGGACGGAGCGTGCCGGTTGCGAGGCCCCCATGTGCCCGCGGCCGATCGCGCCGGCGTGCACTGCCGGCGCCTGCGAGTCTGGTTTCAGCGATTCCGCAGCGGGCGCGCCACCAGGGTGAGCACGTAGTCGCGGTCGCGGCGCTCGCGGCCGGCGGCAGGGTAGGGCGTCACGGCCTGCAGCTCCCAGGTGACGCCGCCGGCACTCCCGATGGACGCCTCGGGATCGGTCGCGAGCTCGATCGTGACTGGCGACCGGCCGCCGCCGGTCACCTCCAGCCGCACGCGCGCGCGCCCTGCCTGGATGCAGCGCACGCCGGTGGGACAGCGGCTGTCCTCGAGCACGGTGGCGAAGCGCACCTGCGTGTCGCCGTGCTCGACGCGCGCACGGCCGCCGAAGCGCAGCGAGAACGGCTCGTCGTAGCGCACCACTTTCACGCCGTCGCCGCGCGCGGCGCCGCCGTGCGCGGCATCGACGCCGCCGTTGGAGGGCGGCGCGTGGATCCGCCCCTGTTCGGCGGCGCAGGCGGCGAGGGCGACGAGCAACGACAAGCTCCAGGCGAGAAGGGTTCGCATGCGGGCCGCTGTTCGCAGGAAGCGTGCCGCGTGTCGGCTCGTCTACACTGCCGCGAATGCGCACGCTCGCGCGCGCCGTCTTCTTCCTCGCCGCGTTGCCGGCCATCGTGCGGGCCGCGCTGCGCGTCAGCTGGCTGCAGCGCCGGCTGCCGCTCGACGAGTTGGCGGCGCGCCTCCGCGCCGCGCCGCGGTTCGCGCTGCCGCTGCTGCGCGACAAGCCGGAGTGGTTGCTCGCCTCGCTCGATCGCTTGCTGCCGCTGCTGCCGCCGCGCGGCTACGGGCGGTGCCTCAAGCGCTCGCTGCTGCTGCTCGACCTCTGGTCGCGATGCGGCCTGCGTCCGCGGCTCCACCTGGCGGCGCCGGTCGAACGCACCACGGGGCATCGCGAGAGTCATGCGTGGGTAACGGTCGAGCCGCGTCTCGACGTCGCTCCCTCGGCGATCGCTCTCGGCACCTCGGCGGAGGGTTACCCGGAGGCATTCGTCCTCTGAGCGCCGATCGCCGCGATCCATCGGGCGAAGCGTGGGGCGCGCAGAAGGCGCTCCAGGTGCTGGCGCTGGCGTTCCTCTTCCCCGCGGCCATCGTCGTCGGCTACCTCGGCGGCCGCTGGATCGGCGGCCAGGCCGGTTGGCCGACGGCGGGCGCCGTCGTGGGCATCGCCCTTGGCGCCGTCGCCGGCTTCTGGCAGCTCTACGTGTTCCTGCGCCGGCCGATCTCGCGATGATCGGTCTGCGCGGGAGGGGTTGATGGAACCGGTCGACACCGGCGAGGTGGCGGCGGCGAGCGTGCTGCGCCGCATCGAGATCGTCGCCGCCCTCTACGGAGTAGGCGCCGGTGTCGCGTTCGCCGCCGCCGTCGGCTGGCGGCGCGGGCTCGCCTTGACAGCCTCGGCGGCCGTCAGTATCGTCGCGCTCCGCAGTCTGGAGGGGGTGGTTCGCCGTCTCCGCGCCGCGGCGGAGGAAGCTCCTCCGGGGCTCGGCTGGCAGTACCCGCTGCGGCTCCTCCTGCTCGTCGGTCTCGTCCTCCTCCTGCTCGTCGGCTGGCGCGACCTGCTGGCAGTGGTCCTGGGGCTGTCGGCGGTGCCGCTCGCGCTGCTCGTCGAGGCCGGTCTCCAGCTGCCGTCGCGCTCCCACACGAAGAACTAGTCCGCGATCGCCATCGGTCATGCAAGAGCACCACTCGATCCTCTACGGCCCCGTCAACGCGCTCTGGCACCGGCTCGGCGGGCACGTCGAGGTGCCCGACCACCTGGTGATGTCGTTCTTCGTGGTGACGCTGCTGCTCGCCATCTTCATCCCCGTCGGCCTGTCGCTGCGCGAGGAGGCGCCGAGCCGCTTCCAGGTGTTTCTCGAGCAGCTCGTCGGCGGCCTGCGCGGCATGATCGAGGCGCAGGTGGGGCACGGCGCCGGCGACCGCTACCTGGCCTTGATCGGCGCCTTCACGCTGTTCATCTTCACCTCCAACGTGATGGGGTTGTTCTTCTTCCTCAACCCGCCCACCGCCAACGTCAACGTCACCTTCGGCCTGGCGGGCATCTCGTTCGTGCTCTACAACGCCATCGGTATCCGTAAGCACGGCGTTCACTACATCAAGCACTTCCTCGGGCCGATCTGGTGGCTGACGCCGCTGTTCTTCGTCATCGAGCTGATCTCGCACGCGGCGCGCTGGCTGTCGCTCGGCCTGCGTCTCTTCGGCAACATGACCGGCGAGCACATGGTGTCGGGCGTGTTCAACCGCCTGGTGCCGCTGCTGGCGCCGTTGCCGATCATGGCGCTCGGGCTCTTCGCGGCGGTCATCCAGACCTTCATCTTCATCATGCTAACGACGGTGTACATCGCCGGCGCGGAGGCGGAGGAGCACTAACCCCCCTTTGCGCCCCCACCCCTGGCCGGCGGGCGGCACCGTGATTCACAGGAGCGGACGAATGACGTCTAGACGCGTGTTTGTGATCGGGATCCTCCTGCTCGCCGTGCTGGCCCTGCCGGCGATGGCGCAGGACAACGCGGCTGCCGGCACCGGCGGCGGCAGCAGTGCGGTCAACCTCGGCATCATCGGCGCCGCCTTCGCCATCGGCGTGGCGGCGGCGGGCGGCGCGGTCGGCCAGGGCAAAGCGGTCTCGGCCGCCTGCTCGGCGATGGCGCGCAACCCCGGAGCGGCCCCCAACGTCCGCTTCGCCCTCATCCTGGGCCTGGCGCTCATCGAGTCGCTGGTGCTCTACGCGCTGCTCATCGCCATGCGCGGCGCGGGCCTCTTCTAAGTCCAGCCCTTCGCGTGCCCGGCTGCTGCGCCGGGCAATCTCGACCGTAAGTCGGCGGCGTCCCTGGACGGGGACGCCGCCGCCTTTTTGGCGCGCCGCTTGCGAGGCCGCGAACGCGGCCGCCGTGGCCGCCAGCCGTCGCCGCAGCCCTTCGCTGCCCGCAGTTTGAACCCTCGCGGCGGGTTCCCACAACTGATGGCATGTCCCATGCGTATTACGAGATGCGGGGGGAGCTGTCCATGAACCCAGTGACCAAGAAAGAGGACCTCCACCAGCGGGGGTGGGACTTCGAGGCGGCGGCGATGCCGTACCTCGATCCGCTCTACAACGCCGCCTACCGCATGGCCCGCAACCCTCAGGATGCCGAGGACCTGGTCCAGGAGACCTACCTCAAGGCCTACAAGTACTACGACAAGTTCGAGGAGGGGACGAACCTCAAGGCCTGGCTGTTCAAGATCCTGAAAAACACC
>DASYQD010000066.1:0-6149 GCA_036005845.1 Thermoanaerobaculia bacterium
TCTCGATGCTGCCCATTCACCGGCTGCTCGAATACGCGTGTTAGCGTCGCGTGATGCAAGCTCGCTTTCGTCCCCTGATCCTCGTCACGCTGCTTCTCGGTGCGTTCGCCTGCGCGTCGCAGCAACAACCCAAGATCTTCCGCATCACGCCGCAGCGGCCGGTCGAGGAGCTGCGCGGCGAGGCGCTCGCGGCGACGCCGCCGGCCGAGACCGACAAGCTGCCGCCGGACCTCGTCGAGCTGGTGACGCTCGACCCGACGATCCACCTCGACATCCGCTACGCGACGGCCGACAACTTCCTGTCGACTCCCGTCTACACGCAGGCGCGGGCCTTCATGCAGCGGCCGGCCGCCGAAGCGCTGGTCGCCGCCAGCGCCGAGCTGCGCACGCACGGCTACGGCGTGCTCGTCCACGACGCCTACCGCCCCTGGTACGTGACCAAGGTCTTCTGGGACGCCACGCCGCCCGACAAGCACGACTTCGTCGCCGACCCCGCGACGGGCAGCAAGCACAACCGCGGCTGCGCTGTCGACATGACGCTCTACGACTTGAAGACCGGCAAGGCGGTCACCATGCCCAGCCTCTACGACGAGATGAGCGAGCGCGCCAGCCCCGCCTACGCCGGCGGCACCGCCGCCGAGCGCCAGCGGCGCGACCTGCTGCGGCGGGTCATGGAGTCGCATGGCTTCACCGTCTACGAGCACGAGTGGTGGCACTTCGACTACCAGGACTGGCAGCGCTACCCGATCCTCAACGTGCCTTTCGAGCAGCTCGGCGCCGCGCCGAATGCGATGGGGAAGTGAGTGGCTGCCGAGGACGACGCTGTCGAGCCGGCCGCCTCGCCTAAGGAGCTGCCGCCGGTCGTCCTCGGCCTCAACGCGGTGATCCTCGCCGTCACCGACGAGGTGCCGCGCGTGCTCACCGTGAGGCGCGCCGGTCATGCTCTGGCGGCGCCCGAGGAGCTGGCGCTGGCGGCGACGGCGCCTCGAGACCGCGACCTTCCCGATGCGTTGCCGTTCGGTCCGCTTGACCCAGTGGAGCACCAGACCCTGGACAAAGGGCTGCGCGCGTGGGTGGCGCAGCAGACGGGGCTGCAGCTCGGCTACGTCGAGCAGCTCTACACCTTCGGCGACCGTTTCCGCGACCCGCGCGAGCGCGACGGTGGGCCGCGCGTGGTGTCGGCCGGCTACCTCGCCCTCGTCGAGGAGCAGGAGGTGGCAGGCGCCGGCGGCGCGCGCTGGCAGGACGTCTACGACTACCTGCCGTGGGAGGACTGGCGCGCGGGGAAGCCGCCCCTGCTCGAGAAGACGGCGCTGCCGGCGCTGGCCGCGTGGGCGCGCCAGGGTGGGCGGCAGGCGCGGTTGCGCCGCGAGCGCGTCGACCTGACCTTCGGCGTCGACGCGCCGTGGGACCCCTACCGCGTGCTCGAGCGCTACGAGCTGCTCTACGAAGCCGGGCTCGTGCGCGAGAGCTGGGTGGACCGCCGCGAGGCGCCGCCGGGCGAAGCGGACGCGGCGTCGCGCGGCGGGCGCCGAACCAAAGGGAGCACGGTGCAGCTCGGGCGGGCGATGGCGCTCGACCACCGCCGCATCCTCGCCACCGCGCTCGGCCGCGTGCGCGGCAAGCTCAAGTATCGGCCGGTTGTCTTCGAGCTGCTGCCGCCGGCGTTTACGCTGTCGCGCCTGCAGCGGGTGGCCGAGGCGCTCGCCGGCGTGCGCCTCCACAAGCAGAACTTCCGGCGGCTCGTCGAGCACGGTGGGCTCGTCGAGGGGACCGGTCGCCAGGACCTCTCGACGGGCGGCCGGCCCGCCGAGCTCTTCCGCTTCCGTCGCGAGGTGCTACGCGAGCGGCCGGCCCCGGGCGTCGGGCTGCCGGGCGCGTTACGCGGCTGAGGCGTCGACGGCGCCGCCCTGGGGGTGGGCTGACGCCGCACCCGGGCGGAATGCGGGTCCTTGACAGCGGGTTATGCTCATTGACAGCATAACCGCGCCGGCGCGAGCCGGTCATTTTTGAGGCCAAGGATATACTCAAATTGAGCATAATAGCCGCCACGATGCCCTCGTCCACGCCCCCTGTGCTGTCGCCGCCGCTGCTGTCGCCGCGCGGCCTGGCCGCGCTCGAGCCCGTCTACGGACGCATGCGCCGTGTGGTGCCGCCGGTCGAGTGGGCCGTGCACGCGCCCTACGTCGCCGCCATCGCGGAGTGGAAGCGGCGTCGCAACGCCGTGGTGCTCGCCCACAACTACCAGATGCCGGAGATCTTCCACGGCATCGCCGACATCACCGGCGACTCGCTGGCGCTGGCGCAGCAGGGAGCGAAGACCGACGTCGACGTCATCGTGCTCTGCGGCGTCCACTTCATGGCCGAGACGGCGAAGGTGCTGTCGCCCGAGAAGACCGTGCTCATCCCCGACCTGCGCGCCGGCTGCTCGCTCGCCGAGTCGATCACCGGCGCCGACGTGCGCCTGCTCAAGGAGCGCTGGCCCGGCGTGCCGGTCGTCACCTACGTCAACACCTCCGCCGACGTGAAGGCGGAGTCGGACGTCTGCTGCACGTCGGCCAACGCGGTGGAAGTCGTCGAGTCGCTCGGCGTGCCGCGCGTCATCTTCCTGCCCGACGAGTACCTCGGCCAGTACGTGGCGTCGAAGACCGCCGTCGAGCTCATCCTCTGGAAGGGCCACTGCGAGGTGCACGAGCGCTTCAGCGGCGAGCAGATCCGCGGCCTGCGCGCGGCGGACCCGACGCTGCACGTCCTCGCCCATCCGGAGTGCCCGCCAGACGTGCTCGCGGAGGCCGATTACGTGGGCTCGACCGCCGGCATGATCCGCCACCTCGGCGAGGCCGGCCACCGGCGCGTGGTGATGGTCACCGAGTGCTCGATGAGCGACAACGTCGCCGACGCGCATCCCGATTTGGAGTTCGTGCGTCCGTGCAACCTATGCCCGCACATGAAGCGCATCACGCTGCCCAAGGTGCTGCGCTCGCTCGAGACGATGACGCACGAGGTGACCGTGGATCCGGCGGTGGCGGATCGCGCGCGAGCGGCGGTCGAGCGGATGCTCGCCGTCGGTCGCGGAGGGCGCGGCTGATGGGCGGGCGGCCGTTGCACGTGGCTGCGCGGCATCTGCCGGCGGCGGGCACGGAGCGCGGCGCGAGCACAAGTGAGTCGAGTCTGGCCGCCGACGTCGTCGTCATCGGCGCCGGCGTGGCCGGTCTCGCCGCCGCGTTGGCGATGCGGGCCCCGGCGGGCAGGCGGCAGCCGCGCGTGCTGCTGATCTCGAAGCGGCGCTTCGGCGAAGGCGGCGCCAGCAACTGGGCGCAGGGCGGCGTGGCGGCGGCGATGGCGGCCGGCGACTCGCCGCTGCGGCATGCGATCGACACGGTGGCGGTGGCGGGCGGCATCGCCGATCGCGCCGCCGTCGAGCAACTCACGACGCGCGGGCCGCAGCGGTTGCGCGAGCTGCTGGCGAAGGGCGCCCGTTTCGACCGCGACAGCGGCGGAGAGCTGGCGCTCGGCCGGGAGGCGGCGCACTCGGCGTCGCGCATCCTCCATGCGGGAGGCGACGCCACCGGCGCCGAGATGGTGCGCGCGCTGACCGCCGCCGTGCGCGAGGCGGCGTGGATCGAAGTCCTGGAGGAGACCTTCGTCGAAGATTTGCTGATGGGCGGCGGACGAGTCGTCGGCGTGCTCGCGCGCCGCATCGCCGGCGCCGCCGACACGACTGGAACGGTTGCCTCACCGGACTCGGTTGGTGACCTGGTGCCCATCGCCGCCGGCGCCGTGGTGCTCGCCACCGGCGGCATCGGCCAGGCCTGGCGCTTCACCACCAACCCCGTCGAGGCGACCGGCGACGGCCTGGCGATGGCGGCGCGCGCCAGCGCGCGGCTCGCCGACCTCGAGTTCGTGCAGTTCCATCCCACCGCGCTCGCGGCGCCGCGCGATCCGCTGCCGCTGCTGACCGAGGCGCTGCGCGGCGAAGGCGCGTGGCTCGTCGACGCGGACGGCCACCGCTTCATGCCCGCCGAGCATCCGCTGGCCGAGCTGGCCCCGCGCGACGTGGTGGCGAGGGCGATCTTCGGGCGGCAGCAGCAAGGGGAAGCGGCGTTCCTCGACGCCCGCGAAGCCGTGGGCGAGCGCTTCCCGCAGCGCTTCCCGACCGTCTTCGCGCGCTGCCGCGAGGCGGGTATCGATCCACGGGTCGAGCCGATGCCGGTGACGCCCGCGGCCCACTTCCACATGGGTGGCGTGGACACGGACCTCACCGGGCGCACCTCGATCGCCGGTCTCTGGGCCTGCGGCGAGGTAGCGTCGACGGGCGTCCACGGCGCCAACCGCCTGGCGAGCAACTCGCTGCTCGAAGCGCTCGTCTTCGGCGCCGAGGTGGGAGAGGACGTTGCGACCGCGGCGCTGGAGCAGCCCGAGATGTGGTGCGTGCGGCATGCGGCGCGCGAAGTCGCGGCGCGACTGAACGGCGACAGCGCCGCCTCCGTGTGCCCTGCGCAGCTTCGCGCGCGCGTACGCCAGCTCCTCTGGGACCACGTCGGCGTTGAGCGCGATAGCGAGGGCCTCGCGACGGCGCTGCACGAGCTCGAGGCGATCGCCGCAGAGCCCGCTGCCACCGCCGGCGAGCTGCGCAACCTCGTCACCGTCGGCCGTCTGGTTACTGCCGCCGCGCTGCTGCGCGAGGAGAGCCGCGGCGCGCATTGGCGCCGTGACTTCCCGGCGACGGACCCGTCCTACGCGCATCGCACCCTGACCACTGCCGTGGAGCTGCTCGCCGCGGCCGACGCCGCGATGCAGCCGCCCCTCACCGCGGCGCGTTCGTGAGCCCGTCGATGACGACTCGCGACGCGTTGCTGCCCGTGCACCCGCTGCAGTACGAGCCGCTGCTGCGCCGCGCGCTCGAAGAGGACCTCGGTGTCGCCGGAGACCTCACCACCAACGCCGTCGTCCCGGCGGAGGAGCGGCTTGCCGGCCGCATCGTGGCGCGCCGGACAGGATGCATCGCCGGCCTCGAGGTGGCGGCGCGCACCTTTGCACTCCTCGATTCGGAAGTGCACGTGAAAGCTCGCGTCGCCGACGGCGACGTGGTGGCTGCCGACTCGACGCTCGCCGAGATCGCCGGCCCGGCGCGTGCCATCCTCACCGGCGAGCGCGTCGCGCTCAACCTCCTCGGTCACCTCTCCGGGGTCGCCACCGTCACTCGCGGCATCGTCGACGCCATCGGCGGCACTCGAGCTCGCGTCGTCTGCACGCGCAAGACGACCCCGGGCCTGCGCGCGCTGGAGAAGTACGCCGTCCGCTGCGGCGGCGGCAGCAACCACCGCTTCGGCCTCAACGACGCCGTGCTGATCAAGGACAACCACCTCGCCCTCGCCGGCAGCGTCGAGGAAGCCGTCCGCCGCGCCCGCGCCGCCGTCGGCCACCTCGTCAAGGTCGAAGTGGAGGTCGACGACCTCGACCAGCTCCAGCGGGCCCTCGCCTGCCCGATCGACGCCGTACTCCTCGACAACATGCCGCCGCCGGTGCTCCGCCAAGCCGTGGAGCTCGTCGCCGCGCGCGTCATCACCGAAGCCTCCGGCGGTATCACCCCCGAAACCGCCCGTGCCATCGCCGAGACCGGCGTCGACCTGCTCTCGGTCGGCTGGATCACGCACAGCGCTCCGTCCCTCGACGTCGCCCTCGACGTCTAGGGGCTTGACCCAACAAGATCTTGTTGTATGCTGCCAACAATGGCTGCCAAGGCCGTACAGATTTCAATTGACAGCGAGCTGCTGCGGAAGATCGACCGTGACCCGGAGACTCGCCGCCGCGGCCGCTCGGCCTTCGTGCGTTCTGCAGTCGAGTTGTATCTCGCCGCGAAGGATCGCCGCCGTATCGACGAAGAGCTGGTGGCCGCTTACGAGGGCAAGGCCGACGAGATGCTCTCGGAGATCGCCGAGCTGCTCCCCACGCAGGAATGGCCCAGCGACTGAACCGGGGCGAGATCTGGCTCCTCGATCGGCCGCAACCCGACAGGCGGCGCCCGGTCCTCGTCATCAGCCGATCGTCGCTTCTCGACGTGCTGCACACGGTCACCGTCGCGGCGATCACCTCCACGATGCGGGGAACAACCACCGAAGTCGAGCTGGGACAGGAGGCTGGGCTCA
>DASYQD010000067.1:0-2192 GCA_036005845.1 Thermoanaerobaculia bacterium
GTCTACGTCTCGCGCAACCGCCAGCTGAGCACGTTCAACGACATCGGGCTCGGCGGGCGGCTCTCGTACAACGTGCGCCGGGTTCCGGGCCGCTACGACGTCAAGCTGATCGGCACCTACGAGTACAAGCGCTACAAGTTCAAGGACTTCACCGACGTGCGCACTGGCGAGCTGTACGGCTACGGCGCCAACCTCTTCCAGGTGTACTTGTCCGCCACCTATTGAGAGACAGCCATGAAACGAAGCTGCACACCGATCGCCGTTCTCGCTCTCGCCGCGTCGCTCTCGATCGCGCACGTCGCCGGCGCGCAGAGCACGGCGGCGCCGGCGCGCGCCGGTGCCAGTGCGCCGGCCGCGGCGGCGCCGTCGACGTCGGCCAAGCCCGCGGCGCTGCCGCTGCTGGCGGTGCCCGCGGTCGCGCTGCCTGCGGCGTCGGCGCCTGCCATGGCCGCGCCGGCGGCGGCTGCAGCGTCGGCAGCGGCAAGCCCGGCGCTCGCCGCGGCGTCGGCGCCGGCCGGGTCGGCGAGCATGCCCGCGATGGTGAGCGCCGCGCTCACCCCCGGAGCGCCGTCGAGCGCGCCGGTCGCCGGGACGCTCGATGGCCGCATCCAGGACGTCAAGGCCGACGTCATCAAGCTCAATCGCGATCTGCTCGTGCTCGAGGAGGAGCTGCTGTTCCCCGCCAACACGCAGGTGGCGCTGTTCGTCTCGATGGACGTCGGGGTGCTCTTCCAGCTCGATTCGGTGCAGATCAAGCTCGACGACAAGGTCGTCGCCAACTACCTCTACACCCAGCTCGAGGTCGATGCGCTGCACCGCGGCGGCGTCCAGCGCGTCTATCTCGGCAACCTGAGGACCGGCCAGCACGAGCTCGTCGCCTACTTCACCGGCAAGGGCCCGCACGAACGCAACTACCGGCGCGGCGCCAACGTCAAGTTCGAGAAGACGACCGACGCGAAATACATCGAGCTTCGCATCCAGGACTCGGCCGGCAAGCTCCAGCCCGAGTTCGACATCAAGCTCTGGCAGTGACCTCCGATGGCTGCAGGTTCCTCCGCCCGCCTCGCCCTGCGCATCGGCCGCAGCGCCGTCGCTGCGGCCGCACTCGCGCTCGCGGCCTGGCCGCTCGCGCCCGCTGAGGCCGCCTGGCCGTTCGGCGCCAGCGGGCCACCGCCGCAGACGCACGAGATCAAGGCGCCGTACTACGGCGACGCGCTCTTCTACTTCTTCCAGGACCGCTACTTCACGTCGATCACGACGATGATGGCGTCGCAGCAGTTCGACCGCCTCACCCGCCACGACGACGAGGCCGAGATCCTGCGCGGCGGCATGCTCGCCTCGTACGGCCAGACAAAGGAGGCGGGCGAGATCTTCGCGACGATGGTCGCGCGCGGCGCGTCGCAGGCGACGCGCGACCGCGCCTGGTTCTACCTCGGCAAGATCCGCTACCAGCGCGGCTACCTGGTCGAGGCCGAGGAGGCGCTTGCCAAGGTCGAGAAGAAGCTGCCGAAGGAGCTCGAGGAGGAGAAGGGCCTGCTGATGGGCCAGCTCCTCATGCTGCGCAACGACAACGCCGGCGCCGCCGCCATCCTCGGTGCGCTGCCGACCAAGGGGACGAGCGCGCGCTATGTCCGCTACAACCTCGGCATCGCGCTGCTGAAGTCGGGCAACACGAAGCGCGGAACCGAGCTGCTCGACGAGATCGGCAAGGAAGGCGCGCCGAGCGAGGAGTACCGCAACCTGCGCGACCGCGCCAACGTCGCGCTCGGCTTCTCGGCGCTCGCCGAGAACCGCCCGAAGGACGCGCGCACGTACCTCGAGCGCGTCCGCCTCGAGAGCCTGCAGTCGAGCAAGGCGCTGCTCGGCTACGGCTGGGCCGCCGACGCGCTCAAGGACCCGCAGCTCGCGCTCGTGCCGTGGCAGGAGCTCGCCAAGCGCGACTTCGGCGAGACGGCGGTGCTCGAGGCGCAGATCGCGGTGCCCTACGCGTACGCCGAGCTCGGCGCCCATGGCCAGGCGCTTCAGCGCTACGAGGGCGCGATCGCCGCGTTCGAGCGCGAGAACGCCGCGATCGAGGAGTCGATCAAGGCGATCCGCAACGGCAAGATGATCGACACCCTCGTCGAGCAGAACCCCGGCGACGAGATGGGCTGGTTCTGGAAGATCCGCGACCTCGCCGAGATGCCGCGCGC
>DASYQD010000068.1:0-10758 GCA_036005845.1 Thermoanaerobaculia bacterium
CGCGTGCGCCACACCGTCAGGTGGCCGGGGTTGCCCGCCGTCCACGAGAACTCGATGCGGTTGTTGCGCGCCGCCGAGTCGCCGGCGTTGGCGATGACGCCGCTGCCGGCGAAGGCGAGCGCGTTGGTCAGCTCGTTGAAGTAGTTGCCGACGATCGACCAGGTGGTGGCCGTGCGCACGAGGTCGAAGGCGAGCCGCGTCTTGGCGCCGCTGCCGAGCGCGTCGCTGCAGGCCATCAGCTGGAACGAGTTGGCGTTGGCGGCGCTGCTCATGGTGAGCCCCTGCGGATCGATGAAGAAGCTGCCTTGCAGGGTGCGCTCGTCCGCGAAGCCGGCCTCGGGGCCGACCCGCACGTAGGTCGCCGACGCCGGCCGCTGCAGGGTCGGGTTGAAGAGGTTGAGCTGCATCCCGACGCGGCTGGCCGCCGGCCCCAGCTTCGCCGCCGCGGTGACCTGCAAGTTGTTGAACGTGGTGTAGGGCGACGACACCATCTGCGACCACAGCGACGTGTTGCCGGTCTCGACACCGTCCGCGAAGAGGGCGCCATAGAGCACCGTCTCGGCGCCGACGTCGGCGATGCCGTCCTGGTCCTCGAGCGGTGAGCCGAGCGCCAGGTCGGCGTGGCCGTCGCCGTCGAAGTCGCCGCTCGCCAGCGACAGCGCGAACTTCTTCTGATGCTGGCCGGCGTCGCCGGGGAAGCCCTCGATTCCCGCCGCGATCATGCGGTGGCGGGCGACGGTGAGCCCGGTGGGCGAGCCCATGAGCACGGTGGCGGCGCCGTCGTTGGGCCCGCTGATCTGCTCGCCGGGGTGGCCGACGACGAGGTCGGCGCGGCCGTCGTGGTCGAAGTCGCCGGTGGCAAGCGCGAACCCGAAGAAGTCGTTGGCCTCGTTGTTGCCGGAGCCGAGGATCGCATCCTGGTCGAAGAACTGGGTGCGGCCGCGATCGAACCCGCCCACGGTGCCATAGAGGACGTTGACCTGGCCGGCGTCGCTGATGGCGTTGCCGCTGCCGAGGTCCTCGAACGGGATGCCGATCGCGAGGTCGTCGCGCCCGTCACTGTCGAAGTCGCCGGCGGCGAGCGCGCGGCCGAAGCTGTCGGAAGCCTCCGAGCGTCCCCCGATGTCGGTCTCCGACCAGAGGAAGTTGCCCGCCGGTGTGAGCCCGGAAGGGCCGCCGAAGACGACTTGGACGGCGCCGCCGCCGCCGACGCCCCCATTGCCCGGCACGCCGATGGCGAGGTCGGTGAAACCGTCGCCGTCGAAGTCGCCGGGGGCGAGCGCGTAGCCGAACTCGTCGCCGGCGTCGGGGTCGCCGGCCATGCCGTCGACGTCCTGGTCGAGGTGCGTCGAGTGCGACGGGTCGAGACCGTTGGCCGAGCCGGGGATGATCTCGATCATCCCCTCGTCGTTCCGGTAGTCGTTCGGGGGTAGCGGTCCGCAACAGTACTCGAAAGTCTCGTAGGGGACGCCGACGACGAGGTCGGCGAAGCCGTCGCCGTTGAAGTCGCCGCAGGCGAGCGAGAAGGCGAAGAGGTCGCCCGACTCGACATCGCCAGCGATCCCCGGGGTGCTCTGCGCGTAGAAGGCGTTGGGCGCCGTGGAGATGCCCGATGTCGAGCCGTAGTGGATCGCGACGGCGCCGGCATTGGCGTGCCCGAGGTAGTCCTCGTACGGGATGCCGACGGCGAGATCGTCGCTGCCGTCGCCGTTGAAGTCGCAGGCGGCGAGGCTCGAGCCGAATCGATCGTCGACTTCGGGCGGATCAGCCGCGCCGGCGCTCGTCTCGCGAAGCACGGTGCTCGCGAGCCGCGTATCGTCGAAGCCTTGGCCCGGGACTCCGTAGCGCACGACGACGGTGCCGCTGTCCTTGATCTCGTTGCTGGTGAGCCCGTTGTCGAGCGGGATGCCAGTCGCGAGATCGTCGACGCCGTCGCCGTTGAAGTCGCCGACGGCGACCGCATCGGCGAAGAGGTCGCCGCTCTCGGGCGTATAGAAGCCGAGCAGGTTTTCGTTGCCGAAGCGCTGCTCGCGCACGGTGGAGAGGCCGACGGCGGTGGTCTGCGCCGAGGCGGCGTCGCTCAGGAAGGCGGCGAACAGCAGCGCGGCGAGCGTGGCGAGCGCCAAGCGGCGGGGAACG
Organism: Thermoanaerobaculia bacterium; assembly: GCA_036005845.1. Classification (GTDB taxonomy): domain Bacteria; phylum Acidobacteriota; class Thermoanaerobaculia; order Multivoradales; family JAIOJS01; genus DASYQD01. The sequence goes on from DASYQD010000068.1 coordinate 2,140, forward strand.
GAGGCGGGTCGAGTGCGGTTCATGGCGGGCTCCTGGTTGGTGGTCCACCTCGTTCCCGCGTCACCGGCCGCCGCCGGGCGACATGCGCCGGTGCGACGCTAGAATCCGCGCAGCATTCCGATGGCCCCCACCGAGGAGAGCGCTGGGCGGCAGGGCGGCGCCTCGACCGAGGTGACGGACCTCCTCCACGCCTGGCGCGGCGGCGACCGCGACGCCGAGGAGCGGCTGGTGGCCGCCCTCTACCGCGAGCTGCACGACATGGCGCACAGCCGGCTCCGCCGCGAGCGGCCGGGCGGCACGCTGCAGACGACGGCGCTCGTCCACGAGGCCTACCTGCGCCTGGTCGACCAGCGGCGGGTCGCCTGGCGCGACCGCGGCCACTTCCTCGCCCTGGCGGCGACGATGATGCGCCGCGTGCTCGTCGACCGCGCCCGCGCCCGCGACGCCGACAAGCGCGGGGCGGGCGAGGCGGCCATCACGCTCGCCGATGCCGCCGCGGCCGGGCTCGATCCGGCCATCGAGGTGCTCGAAGTCGACCGCGCCCTCGACCGGCTGGCAGCCGATTACCCGCGGCCGGCGCGCGTCGTCGAGCTGCGCTTCTTCGGCGGCCTCGAGCTCGCCGAGATCGGTGATGTGCTCGCGGTGACCGAGCGCACCGCGCAGCGCGACTGGGCGTTCGCGCGTGCCTGGCTGGCGCGCGAGCTCGGCGCAGCGCCGTCCGGAACCAGCTCGTGAGCGCCGACCCGCGGCTGCCCGACCTCTTCGCGCACGCGAGCGAGCTCGTAGGAGCGGCGCGCGCGGACTGGCTCGCGGTGCTCCACGCCGAGGACCCGGCGCTCGCCGCCGACGTCGCCGAGCTGCTCGCGGCGTCGACGGCGGGCGAGCGCCGCTTCGCCACTCCCGCCTGGGAGCGGCTGTCGCCGGGTCGCGATGAGGAGAGCGACGGCGGCGAGGCGCCGATGCCGGCGCGCATCGGTCCCTACCGTGTCGTGCGCGAGATCGGCCGGGGCGGCATGGGGCGCGTCTTCCTTGCCGAGCAGGAGGAGGCCGAGTTCCGCCGCACGGTGGCGCTCAAGGTCCTCGACCGTCCGGCGGCCGCGGCCGAGGCGCTGCGGCGCTTCCGCGACGAAGCGCGCATCCTCGCCGCCCTCGAGCATCCGGGGATCGCCCGGCTCTACGACGCCGGCCGCGCCGAGGACGGCACCTGGTTCCTTGCCCTCGAGTACGTCGAAGGCGACGACCTGCTGAGCTTCGTGCGGCGGCACGGTCTCGACCTGCGCGCCCGTGTCGAGCTCTTCCTGCAAGTACTCGACGCCGTCGACTTCGCGCACCGCCGGCTCGTCGTCCATCGCGACGTCAAGCCGGGCAACGTGGTGGTGGGCGTCGACGGCCGACCTAAGCTCCTCGACTTCGGCATCTCGAAGGTCCTCGACCCCGAGGCGGGGGACGATGCCGCCACGCGCACCGAGCTGCGCGCGTTGACGCCCGCCTACGCCAGCCCCGAGCAGCTGCGCGGCGAGCGCGCCGCGATCGCCAGCGACGTCTACTCGCTCGGCGTCGTGCTCTATGAGCTCCTCGCCGGGCGGCGGCCCTTCGCGCGCGGCGACGGCTCGCGCAGCGCGCGGGACTGGGCCGGCGAACGCGATCCGGAGCCGCCTTCCGCCGCCGTCGGCCGCGCGCAATCCGCATCGCCCGCGACCGCGCCCGAGACGACGGCGGCCGCACCGATCAGCCGACGCGACCTCGCCGGCGACCTCGACGCCATCGTCGCCAAGGCCCTGCGCGCCGAGCCCGAGAGCCGCTACCGCTCCGCCGCCGCCTTTGCCGACGACCTGCGGCGCTGGCTCGACGGCCGCCCCGTCGAGGCGCGGCGCGGCGGTCGGCGCTACCGCCTCGCCAAGTTCGTGCGGCGCAACCGCGCGCCTGTCGCCTCCGCCGCGCTGGCGCTGGTCGCGCTCGTCGGCGGCACCGTCATCGCCCTGCTGCAGGCGCGCGCCTCCGCGCGCGAGCGCGACCGCGCCGTCGAGTCGCTGCGCCGCGCCGAGATCACCAACGACCTCAGCGGGCTGCTGCTCGCCGAGGCGGACCCGGCGGGCGGACCGGTATCGAGGGCCAACCTCCTGGCGCGCGGCGAGAAGGTCATCGACCAGCGCTTCGCCGGCGACCTGCCGCTCCGCGTGCACATGCTGCTGACGCTCGCCGAGCGCTACTACGAGAACGTCCAGTACGACGAGTGGAAGCGCACCGTCGAGCGCGCCTACGCGTTGTCGCGGCCGCTTCACGACAAGCGGCTGCGCGCGCTGGCGGCCTGCACGATGGCCAACGTCGAGGCGGACACGGGCGAGCGATCGCGCGTCGAGCCGCTGATCGTCGAGGCGCTCGACGATCTGGCCGGCGAGCCGGAGGCGATGGCGGAAGAGGCGCGCTGCCGCGTCAACGAGAGCAATGCCGCCTACCAGAAGGGCGACGCGGCGACGGCGATCCGCGCCGGCGAGCGGGCGCTGGCGCTCGAGCGTGCCCGCCGCGGCCCGCCGGGACGCGAGCTCGAGGCGCTCAATACGCTGGCCAACGCCTACACCCTGGGCGACCGCTTCGCCGACGCCGACCGCACCTACGCGGCGCTGATGGCGCTCTTCGCGGCGCAGGGGCGCGACCGCACGCACGGCGCCGCCATCTGCCTCAACAACTGGGCGGTGGAGGCGCAGAACGCCGGGCAGATCCGCCGCGCCGTCGAGCTCTCCGAGCGCGCCGTGGCGTTGGCGCGCGAAGTCGACGCCGAGCGCGGCGCGCCGGCCAACGACCTCTGGAGCCTGGGCAGCGTGCTGTCGCTCGTCGGCCGCCGCGACGAGTCGCTGGCGCTCGTCGACGAGGCAGTGGAAAAAACGCGCCACGGCGGTGCGCCCTGGCAGCGGTTCTGGTCGCTCGCGACCGCCGCTCGCGTGGCGCTCGAAGCGCAGCGCCGCGACCTCGCGGAGGCGCGCCTGCGCGAGCTGCAGCAGGTGGAGCTGGAGCAGGCCAACCCGCCGCTGTCGCAGCAAGCGGGCCTCGAGCGCACGCTGGCCCGCGCGGCGCTGGCGAACGGCGACGGGGCGCGCGCCGTCACGCTGGCGAAGAGCGCGCTCCACCGTCTCGAGACCGCCGACCGGCCGCCGCGCGAAGTGCTGCCGGTGCTCCTCGTGCTCGCCTCCTCGCTCAACGAAAGCGGCGACCACGCCGCGGCGCGGACGGCCGCCGAGCGCGCGCTGCAGCTCGCGAGCGCGCGGCTCGGCGGCTACCCGTACTCGCTCGAGCTCGGCGTAGCGGACCTCGAGCTGGGAGTGGCGCAGGCCGCGACGGGTGACGCTGACGCGGGGGAGCGCTCGCTGCGCACCGCGGTCGAAGCCCTACGCACCAGCGTCGGCGAGAACGGACCCGAGACGCGGCGCGCGACGGCGAGCCTGGCGCGGCTCGGCGCCGGGTGTTGCCCGCAGGCGCGCGCATCCCTACACTGATCCGGATGAGCCGAGATCTTCACGAGCTCGCCGAGGCGCGCAGCCTCGCCCTCCACCGCGAGGTCGGCCAGCGGCTGCGCGCACAACCCGAGCTGCTCGCGGCGGCTCGCCAACGCGTCGACTCGTGGCGGCGAGATGGCACCGTGGCGTCGCTTTACGCCGAGGCGTGGTCGAAGCTGCTGGCGGGCGAGCTCGAGGACGTGGTTACAGCGCTCGTCGCACCCGGCGAACGGGCAACGGCGCTGCGGCAGGTGACCCCCTTCGCCGGCGTCGTCGATCCGCGCACGCGCTGGCGGATCTGGCGCCAGGAACGCGACGCCTTCGCCGGCCGATGGCGCGCGACCAGCTCGAGCACGTCATCCGCGCCGCCGCCGTGCTGGCGGAGGACGACGAGATCGTCGTCATCGACAGCCAGGCGATCCTTGGCCAGTATCCGGATGCTCCCGACGAGCTGCTCGTCTCCATCGAGGCCGACGTTTATCCGCGGCATCACGTCGATCGCGCCGATCTGATCGATGGCTCGATCGGCGAGGGCTCGCCGTTTCACGACACCTTCGGCTACTACGCCCACGGCGTGGGACCGGAGACGGCCGTTCTGCCTCGCGGCTGGCAACAACGGCTCGTGCCGGTGTACGGCGACAACACGCGCGGCGCCACCGGCCTCTGTCTCGAGGCCCATGACCTCGTGTTGTCGAAGTACGCGGCCGGCCGCGAGAAGGACCGTCTCTTCACGCGCGCGGCGGCGAAGCACGGTTTGGTGAGGCGAGAGATCCTGATCTCGCGCCTGGCGACGCTTCCCGGCAGCGACGTTCAGCGCGAGGTGATCGCCGCGGCTATCGCGCGAGACTTCTCGTCACGCTGACGGTGGACCGATCGCTTCTGCGCTAGGCCCGCCTTCGCCGCAAACTCGTCATCGCATCGCAACCCTCGCCAGCGCTGCGTCCTCGACGCGGATGCGGAGCGCGAGGATCGCCAGGTTCGCGATGCCGCAGACGAGCGCCGTCAGCCACGCGGTGTGGACGAGCGGCAGCGCCACGACCTCGACGGCGACCGCGAGGTAGTTGGGGTGGCGCAGGAAGCGGTAGGGGCCGCCGGCGACGAGTGGAGCTGCGGGGAGCACGAGCACGCGCGTGGTCCAGCGTTCGCCGAGCGTGGCGATCACCCAGTAGCGGAGCGTCATCGTCGCCGCGACGAGCGCGAGCATGGGCCAGCCGAGCCACGGCAGGAACGGGCGGCCGAGGAGCCACACCTCCGCCGGCGCCGCGACGAGCAGCGCCGCGTGCACGGCAACCATCAGCGGGTAATGGCCGGCGCCGGCCTCGACGGCGCCGCGGGCGCGCAGGGCGCGCTGGTGACGCCGCGAGATCACGAGCTCGACGAGCCGCTCGCCGGCGACGGCGCCGATCAGCAGGATGAAGAGCGCTCGCGAGTCGATCATCCGGGCCAGCGGAATCGCTGCGACCGCCGCGCTCTTCGTCTGCCGATGATGCCTCGCCTCAGCCGCCGGCCTTCGGCTGCGGGCGGCTCCACGGCGGCACGACGCCGTTCATGCGCGCGTAGGCGATCGCCTGTCCGGTGTGCTCGTGGCCGTGGCCCTGCATGAGCAGCATGACGCGCCGCTTGTTGAGCTTCATGCCGAAGAGGTCGACGGGCGTGTCGAGATCGGCGGTCTCGACCGCCGCGGACGCTGCCTTGAAGTGGTCGACGGCGGCCCGCAGCGAGGCGATCGCCGCCGCCTTGTCGCTCACGGCCTCGAGCTTGCCGGGGTCGACGCCGGCGGGCACCGGCGTGCCCAGACTCGCGGCACCCGCGTAGTAGCCAGCCGCCACGTGGCCGAGCACCTCGGCGAAGCTGCGCACGCCCTCGCCCGGCCGCCAGCCGTACTTGTCGGCCGGCATCGCATCGGCGAGCTGCAGCAGGTGGTCCATGGCTTCGTCGAGGTCGGCGACGAGGTCAGCCTGGAAGCCGGCGGTCGCCTTGCCGGCGGCGGGGGCGCTCGCGGCCGGCGCGGCGGCGCCCATGGATTCCGCTTGCGCCGCGGCGGCAATCGCTGTCAGCGCGGCGAGCGAGCAGCAGAGGAGCATGAGGCCGAGAAGTCTGCGCATCGGAAGCCCTCCAGGTTTGGGCGCAGTCTACGCCCGCGGCGTGCCCTGAGGCCGTCGCTGCTGCGAGCGACCGCGCTCAGTCGGCCGCGGCGCCGTCGCTCGCGAGGTCGTCGTGAACGCCGAGCTCCGCCGCGCCCGCCGGCAGCTGCGGCGATCGCCGGATACCCGGCTGCGCCGAGTCCGCCGGCAGCTCCACCTCCGGCCGCTCGCCCAGCGGAGCCAGGAAGAGCCGCCACTGGAAGCCGCGCACCTCGGGCTGCTCGACGCGCCAGATGGCGAGCTCCTTCTCGCGCAACGTGCGGCGCAGCCACTCGCGGTCGTAGATGACGGCGTTCGTCGGGTCCACGGCGTTGACGAACAGCGCGTTCTGCGACTCCTGCATCATCGGGAAGTCGGCCTTGTCGAAGAGGAACCAGCTCGTCACCGCGACGCCGCCGGGACGCAGCACCCGCGCGAGCTCGCCGAGGTAGAACGTCGCCGCGGGCTCGAGCACGTGGGTGAACACCGAGACGGCGACGAACAGGCTCACCGTGTGGTTCGTGACGGGCAACGGCAGCACGTCGTGCTCGCCTTGCGGGTTGAGGCCGACGTTCCTCACGTCCTGGTGCACGAAGTCGAAGCCGGGCGCGCAAGGCGCGAGGTGCTCGCGACACCAGCGCACCATGCCGCGGTGGAGGTCGAAGCCGAGGTAGCGGCGCGGCGGCGGGTCTTGCAGCAGCAGCTTGCGCGCGATGCGCCCGCAGCCGCAGCCCCAGTCGAGCACGAAGTCGAACGCCTCGCGCGGTAGGCCCCACAGCCGCTCGCCGGTGGGGTTCTCGTAATGCTCGTCGCCGACGCCACCGACGAGCAAGCGCAGCTCGGGCGGCGGCATCGGCGGCCGCGTCCGCGACATCGCGCACGCGTCGCCGCGATCGGCGGTCGTGCTCGCCGCCGCGTCGCCCTCCGGCGTGCCGCTCACCACTGCAGCAGCACCAGCTCCGAGCAGAACCCCGGCCCCATGGCGAGCAGCAGCCCGTAACTCCCCGGTTCGGGCCGGTGCTTCTCCATCGTCTCCTGCAGCACCAGCAGCACCGAGGTCGACGACAGGTTGCCCACCTGGCGCAGCCCGCGCCAGGTGACGGCCAGCGCCTCGTCGGGCAGCGCCAGCTCCTCCTGCATCGCCTCGAGCACCTTGGGGCCGCCGGGGTGCGCCACCCAGGTCTTGACGTCGGCGCGCGTCAGCCCCTGCTCGGCGAGGAAGGCGTCGACGTCGGCACGCAGGTGGCGCCGCACCATCTCCGGCACCTCGGCCGAGAGCACCACCTGGAAGCCCTTCTCCGAGATGTCCCAGCCCATGACGCGCTCGGTGTCGTAGTAGAAGGACGAGGCGGACGCCACGACGCGGGGGAGTGCCGCAGTCTCGCCACCTCCGTTGCTCATCGCCGCCGCCCGCTCGCCGCCCACCAGCACCGCCGCCGCGGCGCCGTCGCCGAAGAGCCCCGAGGCGATGAGATTGGGGACCGAGAGGTCCTCGGGCTGCAGCGTCAGCGAGCAGAGCTCCACCGAGAGCAGCACCGCCACCTCGTCGGGATGTCCGGCGAGATAGTCGGCGACGCGCGCCACGCCGGCGGCGCCGGCGAGACAGCCGAGGCCGAAGATCGGCACCCGCTTGGTGCGCGGCGAGAGCTGCAGCCGGTTGATCAGCCGCGCGTCGAGAGACGGCGTGGCGACGCCGGTGACGGTGACGGTGTAGAGCGTGCTGACGTCGTCGGTGGAAAGGCCGGCGCGCCGGAGCGCATCGCGCACCGCCTCGGCGCCCACCTCCTGCGCGACGCGGATCCAGGCGTCGTTGGCCTTGCCCCAGCTGTCGATCCGCGCGTACTCCTCGAGCGGCAGCGCCAAGTGGCGGCCGCCGACGAGGACGTTCCGGTGCAGGCGCTCGATGCGGTCGAGGTTGTGGTGGCGCTTGCCCCACAGCTCGCGGAACGCCGCGATCAACTGCTCCTGGTCGTAGTAGTGGGGCGGGAACGCCGCGCCGACGGCGGCGATGCGGGGATCAGCCGTGGTCCGGCGCCCAGCGCGCTGCGCGGCTGGCGCCGCCGTCGCCCCCGCCGTCACGCGGAGCTAGGCCCTCTCCGGCCGGAACAGCCGCTCGGCGATCGACAGCACCATCGGCCGCGGCGAGACGCGCGCCGACCAAGCGCTGAGGCGATCGCGCAGGGTCGGCACCACGAGGCGGCGGCCGGCGAGCATCGCCTCGTAGCCCGCGCGCGCCACCTCCGCCGCGTCGGCCGTCGGCATGCGGCTGAAGAAGATCTTGTCGTGGCCGGCGGCGGCGTCGAAGAACTCGGTCTTGGTGCGGCCGGGGCAGAGGCAGGTGACGGTGACGCCGCGGCCGCGCAGCTCGACCGACAGCGCCTCGGAGAGGTGGAGCACGAAGGCTTTGCTGGCGGCATAGGTCGCCATCCACGGCAGCGGCTGGAAGGCGGCGGTCGAGGAGACGTTGAGGATGCGGCCGTAGCCGCGCTCGACCATCGCCGGCACGAAGGCGAGCAGCAGGTCGTGCACGGCCGTGACGTCGAGCTCGACTTGCGCCTGCAGGCGGGCGCGGTCCATCTCCGCGAAGCGGCCGGCGTCGCCGGCGCCGGCGTTGTTGATCAGGTGGTCGACCTGCAGGCCCTTGGCGGCGAGGCCGGCGACGAGGGCGCGGCGCTCGCGCGCGTCGGCGAGGTCGCAGGCCCAGGGATGCACGTCGAGGCCGGGGTGGGCGGCGGCGAGCTCCTCCTGCAGCGCGACGAGGCGTTCGCGGCGGCGCGCGACGAGGATCAGCGAGCGGCTGTCGCGCGCGGCGAGGCGGGCGAGCTCGCGGCCGATGCCGGCGCTGGCGCCGGTGACGAGCGTGACGGCTTGGCGGGCCGGGCGCACAGCGAGATCTTAGCCGTTCAGGTTGTCGCGAGCTCCGGCGCTCGCCGCCGCCGCGCACGTGGGCCCCGCCTGCCGGTGGGTATCCCGCTCGTGCTCGCTTCGCTGCGCGCGATCGGGAG
>DASYQD010000069.1:0-14502 GCA_036005845.1 Thermoanaerobaculia bacterium
CGCGTGAAAGGAGGCAGCGGTGCGTGAGATCACCAAGTCGATGATCAGCTTCTCGTGGGCGATGTCGATGTACGGCATGCGCCAGCTGGCGGAGGTGATGGCGCCCGAAGGCGGCTGGGAGCGCGCCGCCTCGTCGCTCGACGCCGTCACCCGCGCCGCCGGCGATCAGCTCGGGTCGGTGACCGGCCGGCTGTTCCGCGCCGGCGACGACCTGCAGCGCGGCATGGTCGACGCCATGTTCAGCATGTTCGACCCGCAGTCGGGGCCGACCGAAGCGGTGCGCCAGGGCACCGATGCGCTGCGGCGCTCGGCCTCGGCGCTCGACGACGCGGCGCGCGCCACCGGCAGCGCCTGGCGCGGCGCGACGCGCGCCTAGGCGGCGAGGACTGGGTCGAGGGTGGAGGAGCGCAGCGCCACACGACGATGAGCGAAGACAATCTGGTCCGCGACGTCTCCCGCTCGCTGGTCGGGCTGGGGCTCACCTTGCCGCTCTTTGGCGTGCGGCAGGCGGTGCGCATTGCGTCGGCGTCTCCGGCAGATTTCCGCGACGCAGCGCGCTCGATCGACGGCGTCGCTCGCACCGCGCGCAACAACCTCGACGGCGTCTGGCACGACGTGGCGCAGCTTGGATCGTGCTTCGAGGAGATCCTCCGCCAGTTCGTGCCGCCGACCGTGCGCTCGATACTGCGCGACCCCCGCCAAGTCCCCGAGACGGCGGTGGGCATCGCCCAGCGCTCGCTCGACGCGCTGCAGCTCGTGCCGGAGGGGCTGGTCAGCATCGGCGCCGCGGAGGTGAGCAGCAAGCTCGAGGTGTTCTGCCTGGTGGCCGACGCCGGCGCCAAGATCGACGCGCCGCCGGCCGACACCTGGCCGTACCCGGTCAACGAGCTGGTCGAAAACGCTTACCAGATCGACCCCTACGCGACGCTGTGGGCGGTGGAGGGGCTGGGACAGCTCTACGCCGTCGCGGCGCTGGCGCAGGAGCCGCAGCCGCGTGGCCTTCTCGGCCCGCAGGTCTCCTCGACGCTGCCCGCGAAGAGCCTGCTCATGCTGCACGCCGGCATCGGTCTTGGTTTCGCGCAACAGCGGCTGACCGAGGCGACGCGGCGGAGGACGCCGGGAGCGGCGGAGCTCGAGGCGGTCCTCGCCGATGTCGTCGAGCTGTGCGTCACCAACTCGCTGCCTGGTTACGTCGGGCCGGCCTTCGAGTCGATCGGCCTGGTGGCGATCAGCTTCTTCCCCGACCTCGTCCCGCAGATCGACGCCGCGCTGCGTGCGGTGGGATCCCAGGCGGTGCCGTACTACTGGCACGGCGTCGGCCGCGGCGTCTACTTCCTGCCCATCAACCTCGTCCCTGGATCGGGAGAGCAGGTCTTCGCCACCGCCATCCGCTTGGCGCCGGACGAGGAGGCGCGACTCAACTCCGTCGCCGGGGCCGCGTGGGCGGTGACGCTCGTCGCCCAACGCAACCCGCGCATCATGTGCGAGCTCTATCTCGGCACCATCGGCGAGACGCTGGCCCGCGACGGCGGCTTCTCGAACGGCGTCGCCAGCTCGAACATCATGCGCACCGACCTCACGCCAGGGTCGGGGCTGGTCGAGAACTTCCTCGACTACCAACCGCCGGCCCAGGACGGGCCAGAGGTGGCGCGGCTGTGGAAGGAGCAGGTGCTGCGGCCGTCGCAGGTAGGTGTGCGCGACGTCTACCCGGTGCTGCGGCGCAAGCAGCGCCTCGGCGAGATCTTTCGCTACCACGACGATTTGCGCGCGATCGGGGCGACTACCGCGGTATCGACGCCGGCGGTGACGGCGCTGGGAGCTTCGGGACCGTGAGCGAGCCCGTCCTGCGCTGGCGCGCCGAGCGCCGCGGCAAGGGCCGCGCGGTCGAGGCGGTCCTCGCGCGTCACGGCCTGCTGCGCCGCCCCTACGCGGTGGCCACCGGCACCGCCTTCGGCGACGGCTTCGCGGCGCGGCTCGGCGCGGCGCTGCTCGAGCTCGGCCCGGGCTTCGCCGCCTTCGGCCGCTACCTGGGGAGCCGGCCCGACCTCCTCGACGCCGCGTCGGCGCTCGAGCTGCTGGCGCTGCCCGACCGCGGCGCCGCGGCGCCGCCCGAGATCGTGCGCGCGCTGCTCGCCGTCGAACTCGGCCGGCCGCCGGAGCAGGTGTTCGCGCATTGGGACGAGGCGCCGCGCGAGGTCCGTTTCCTCGTGCAGACCCATGGTGCGCGCCTCGCCGGCGGCGAGGCGGTGCTGGTGCGCTTCGCGCGTCCTGGCGTGCTGGTGGAGGTCGAGCGGGCGCTGCCGGAGCTGCCGCGGCTCGGCGCCGCTTTCGCGGCGGCGGAGCAGGCCGACTTCCCGCTGCCGGCGGCGATCGACGACTTCCGCGCCGCGGTGGACCGCGCGCTCGACTTCGCCGCCGAGGCCGACGACCTCGCAGCGCTCGCGCGCGAGACGGCCGCCGGCTCGCCGCTCGTCGTGCCGCGGCCGCACCGCGCGCTGAGCACGAGCGCGCTGCTCGTCGTCGACGACCTGGCCGTCCAGGCCGTGACCGCGGGCGAGGAAGCGGAGGGCGGCGGCGACGAGGCGCGGCGGCTCTGCCTTGCCTGGCTCCACCAAGCGCTGCGCGGCACCGTCTTTCCCGTCGAGCCCGAAGGCGGCCGCCTGCTGCGGTTGCCGCAGCGCAAGCTCGCTTTCGCTGGCGGTCCCTTCGCGCGGCTGGCGGTCACCGCCCAGAACGACCTCTGGGCGTACCTCCTCGCCGCCGCCGACCACGACCCCGACGCCGCGGGAAGCCACTTGCTGCGCGAGATGGTGCGCCTCGAGGGCGCCGATGAAGAGCAGCTGCGGCTGCGCATGCGGCAAGCGGTGCCGTTCCGCGACGGCGCCTGGAGCGCCGCCGGCGACACGCTCGCCGAGCAGCTCTTCGTCGACTGGCGCTTCGCGCGCGAGAGCGGCTTCCGCCCGCGGCCGGCGCTGGTGCCCTTCTTCCGCGGCCTCTTCGCCGTCGCCGCCGCGGCGCGCGCTCTGGCGCCGGGGCGCGACGCGCTGCGCGAGGCGGTCGAGGAGCTGCGGCTGATCACCACCGTCGACCGGGTGCAGCAGGGGCTCGAGCCCGACAACCTGGTGCCCAACCTCGAGCGCTACGCGGCGCTGATGCTGCAGCTGCCGCAGAAGCTCGACGACGTGCTCACCCGCGCCGCCGAGGGTGGCGCGGTGGAACGGCGCCCGGCCGAACGCCCGCAACCGCAGCGGATGCCCGGCGTGGCGCTGGCGCTGCTGCTCGCTGTCGGCGCGGTGCTCATCCTCGCCGGTTATCCGCAGCGTGCGGGCGACGGCATCGCGCCGTTTCTCGCCGTTGTCGCGTTAGGAAGTATCGGGCTCTGGCTCGCCACCAGGCGGGCGGGCACGGATTGAAGAGGCAGGAGGCAGGACCATGCTCCAGATGTTCGGCCAGATGATGATGATGCCGCTGTCGATGGCGACCACGGGCGTGAACATGATGACCGGCTCGCTCGCCGGCGGCCGCGGAGACGGCCGAGCAGGCTGGAACGCTTCGCTGGGGAGGTGGCTCGGCGGCTGCTGCGGCAGCCGCGAAGGCCCGAACGTTGGCGGTGGCGGCACCGCGCGGCTCGGCTCTGGCGCGGCGGGCTGGACCGCTCGCGAAGGCAAGAGCGGCGGTACCGGCACGAGCAATCCCATCGCGGGCGGCTATCGCTCGGGCACGGAGCAGCGGCAGCCGGTGACCGGCTATCGCTCCGGCACCGATTCGCGGCCGAGCGTGGATTACCGCTCCGGCACCGAGTCGCGGCCGAGCGTCGACTACCGGTCGGGTACCGATGCCCGGCCGAGCGGCGAAGGAGGGTCGCGCTCCGAATCGCGAGCCGGCGGCGGTCGCCGATCGCGCAGCGACTCGGCGTGGGACAGCGTGTTCGGGGCGGGCAGGAGAAATGGCGGCGGCGGAAATCGGTCCAGCGGCAGCAGCGGTTACAGCCGCGGATCTGAGGATACGAGAACCAACGACCGTTACCGGGAGGAAAGACGTATGTCCGACTGCGGCTGCTGCGACGACAGTGACAATCGGAACCTGAAGCTGGTGGAGTACTGGGTCGTCAACGTCAAGTACTGCGACGATCCCGAAAGGTCGGCCTTCCTCGGTCACGACTACCAGGCGTACACCGAGGTGTTCGGCGACTGCGATCTCGATACCTGGCTGCTGGGCACGTGGGTGAGACGTCATCCACACCTGGTGCCGCCCGGCGACGAGAAGTACTTGCGCATCAAGGTGAACCGCATCGGTGACTGGCACACGGTCGAGGACTGCTGCCCGCGTCCGGTGGACGTCCTGCGGCGGATCGACGAGACCCTGCGCCAAGGCCTCTTGGGCCTCCCGGGCGGTGGTGGAGGCGGCCACCAGGGCGGTGGCGCAGGCGGCTACCAGGGTGGTAGAGGGGGCGGCTACACGCCGAGCGGTGGGCCGGGTACCTATTCGCCCGAACAGTCGGGCGCGCAGTCCGCGGCGGGCTGACGACGAGCACGGCTTTGGTGTGCGGGCGGTCCGGCCCACGGCGGGCCGGACCGCCATGCATCGCGCATCGACGATGCGCCCTGCACGGGCGCGGTTCATTGCGAGTCGGGACGGGTGATTGCGGTGCTTGCGTCTCGGGATGGCGCTTGGGCCTTCGCCCAGGCGCGGGAGAAGAGGGCAGTCGGATGCAGCTCCTGCGACGGGCCAGAGCTGGTTCTCGGCACCACGGTAGAGATCGGCCGGTAAGGCCGGCGGCCGCGCGGCCACCGGAGGCGGGCCGGCTCGAACCGCAGCCATGAGCGACGAGGCCAAGACTCCCCACCTCGGCGAGCTGCTGCGCTCGGCGCTCGGCTTCTCGCAGGCGCTGTCGCGCTTCACGGCGCGGAGTCTGGGCGAGGTCCTGGGCGGTGCCACGTCGGCTCTCGGCGCGACACGGCCGGGCGGCGCGCCGCCCACGGGAGTCGCACCGCCGGCACCCGGTGCCTCACAGCCGATGCCCATCGGCGAGGCGCCGAGCACGCCGCCGTTGCCCAGCCGTCCGCCGCCGCGGCCGCAACCGCCGGCGGGGCCGATCGACAACGGCAAGCTCGACACCTCTTCGTTCGTCGTCCTCGGCGAAGGTCTGGCGGCGGGGATCGGCGACTTCACGCTGTCGGCGCGCTTCCAGCGCTGGTCGTTCCCGGCGCAGGTGGCGGTGCAGATGAGCGCGCGGCTCGAGCCGGTGCTGCTGCAGCCGCCGGGGCTGGGCAACATCGCCGGCTTCCAGCCGCTGCCGGTGCAGCTGCCAACCGACTTGCAGGACACCGTCTTCGAGCCCGAGGCGCCGGCGGACCCGACGAACCTCGCGGTACCAGGCTATCGGCTCGCCGATGCGCTGCGGCTGCGCCCGCAACCACCGCTGGTGCAGGCGGACGCCCGGCAGACCGGCTGCAACTTGATCCTCGCCGGCCACGCAATGACCTCGGGCGCGGAGGAGGCCGCCTTCGCCACCCAGGTCGAGCTGGCCCGCCGACGCAACCCGACGCTCGCGCTCGTCGCCCTCGGCCACTACGAGGTGCTCGAGGCGGCCGTCTCAGGCGACCTCCGGCTGTTGCCGGGCCCGCGCGGCTTCGCCGACGAGTACCGGCGGCTGCTGCGCCAACTCGCGCCGCGCGGGGACGATGGTGCGCAGGTCGTGGTGGTCGGGCTCTTCGATCCCGCCGATACCGCCTGCATCTCGACCGTCGAGGCCGCCGCGCGCACCGTCAAGGCGTCGCCGTCGCTGCTGCGTGAAGCCTATGGCCTGGATGCCGACGACTGGATCACCACGCGCGGCCTGTTCGAGATCGGCTACCAGCTGATGGCGCGGCGCATCGAGCCGCTGCCGGAAGGCTGCGTGCTCGACGGCACCACGGTGCGCCGCATCGGCGAGCGGGTGCGCGAGATCGACGGCGAGCTGCGCTCGCTCGCCGCCGCGAGCGGCGCGGTCTTCTGCGATCTCCACGCGCTCTTCCGACGCCTGCGCAGCAGCGGTGTGTCCTGCGGCGGGCGGCAGCTCACCGCCGACTACCTGGGCGGCATCTTCACCCTCAACGGCTACTACCCGGGGTGGACGGGACAGGCGCTGATCGCCAACGAGGTGCTGGAGGCCCTCAACCAGCGCTACGGTGCCCGCTTCCCGCCGATCGATCTCACGGCGGTGGCCGCCGTGGATCCGGTGGCCGCCTACCAGCCTGCCGGCGGCCCTGACTACCCGGACTTTGCGAGCTTCCAAAACTTGCAGCACACGCCGCCATCGGCGTCCGGCCCGACGTCGCCGCCGCGCGCCGCGTCGGCGCGCGCGGAGGAACCGCAGCCCTCGCAGCGCAGCAGCGAGCGGCAGCGGCGCGTCCCCGAACGCGATCGCCGCGGCCGCGGCGGCTGGGCGCCGCTGGTGAAGCCGCCGCCACTCGCCAAGCCGCTCGTGCTGCCGCCCGGCCGCGAGCAGGTGCTGCCGCTCAACAAGGCGCGCAGCTACTTCGGCGACGCGCTGCGCGCCGTCGACTGCGAGAGCCCGGCGCAGGCGTTCTGGGGCAGCTGCGGCGACCTCTACTTCGGCGGCCTGGCGATGACCGACAGCCACCTCAGCGGCGAGCTGCGCATCCGCTTCTCCGAGCCGCAGGGCAACCTGGTGCGTTTCGAGCTGTCGATCGTCGACCGCCTGGTGGGCGACGATGCCCTGCTGGCGGCGCCGCAGCTCTTCCGGCTGCCCAACCTGCAGGGCCAGGTGACGACCGATGGCGGCCCCGTCTCCGGCGGCACGCTCGACCTGACGACCGGCATCGCGCAGGGCCCGCCGCCCGCCGGCGACCTGGCCTGCGCCTTCGGCTTCCTCAACACAGCCATCCTGGCGCTGCTCCAGGTCAACCCGGGCTTCCCGACGGCCCCCATCGCGTTCCCCGGACAGTACGGCTCGACCTGGGCGCGCTTCTCCCAGCGCGAGGACGGCAAGCTCGACTTCGAATTCTTCGGCACCACCTTCGTGCCGCTCGCGCAGGTCCTCCCCGGGCCGGCGCGCTTCCCGCTGCCGTTCGCCGGCCCCAGCCCCACCTCGCCGCCGGCGAGCATCTTCAGCCGCGGCTGCGCCCTGCACCCGCACATCTACTTGAGCACGGTGGCGAGCGACGACGAGGAGCTCGGCGCCGCGCCCGAGATCCCCACCAACACCGTGCGCGAGTACACGCTGGTGACTCACAACACCAGCTTCGGCGACGAGTTCAACCTGACCGGCGATTACCTCGGCGGCGGCGGCACCGGCCGCTCGCAGCTGCAGGGGCGGCTGCACGTGCAGTTCGGTCCGCGCGCCGGCAACACGGTGCCGATCTACACCAGTGCGATGGTGGGCGGCGGCTACTTCGCGCCGCTGCCGCCGACGCCGATCACGCAGCTGTTCCCGGGCCGTATCCCGCCGGGGCCGCTCGGCTTCGACGAGTTCCTCCGCTTCCCGCTCGCCAGCTACTTCCTGAGCGACGTGTCGCTGTTGAGCGACCCCTTCGACCTTTCGGTGGCGGCGGTCGACACGCGCAGCGGCCGCATCCTTGGCGAGCAGCTCCACCGCGCCTTCATCTCGCAAGACGTCTTCTTCGCCCTGATCCGCATCGAGCCGCGCATCCCTGCCGGCTCCTTCTACTTCCGCGGCCCCGCGCTCTTCTCCGCCGGTGCCCAGGGCGAGCCGGTCTACCGGTTCCTCGGCGCGGTCGACCTGCCCTACGAGGAAGGCTGGCTCTTCCCGCAGCCCAACCTCGCCGAGGGCTTCCCCGCCGGCCCCGACTCCTCGCTCGACCCCTTCTTCTGGGTGCAGGCCGCCGACTGGGACCCGCAGACGGCGCGCGCCGGCAAGCGCGGCCAGGCGAGCGACGTGCTCGCCTCCAACGGCGAGCGCTTCTCCTACCGCTACTCGTTCCCCGGCGCCGAGGGCCGCGGCCGCCCGACCTTCGAGTACCACAACGCCAGCCAGGAGGGGAGCTTCCGCTTGCGCACGCTGACCTGGCTGCGGCTCGGCAGCACGCCCCGCGACCGCGCCGGCGGCGGCTTCGACACCGTCACCTTCAGCGGCGTCGGCACCTGGAGCAAGAACGGCGTCGACAGCCTGCAGCGGGCGACGGTGCAGATCACCCAGGCGCCGACCTTCTCCTACGTCGGCATCCAGATCGGCGGCGGCAGGGTGTCCAACGTCAACACCAAGCCGGTCCGGCTTCAGGAAGTGCATCCGTGACCGAGCCCGCCGCGCGGCAGCGCCCGCATGACGACCCCCGCGAGCGCGACATCGTGCCTCCGGTGCCCGTCGACCCGGCGACGGCGCGCAGCGCGGTGGTGCTGTCGGGCGGCGGTGCCGGCGGCGCTTTCGAGATCGGCGTGCTCAAGGCGCTCTACGAAGGCGCGCCGCCGCTGGGCGGCCGGCCGCTGCGGGCCGACGTCTTCACCGGCACCTCGGTGGGCTCCTACAACGCCGCCTTCCTGGCGCAGTACGACCAGCCGGCGACGGCCGCCATCCAGGACCTCGAGAGGGTCTGGCGAGAACGCATCGCCGGCACTTTGCGCGGCTGCGGCAACGGCATCTTCCGGCTGCGCCTCAATCCCTTCCGCTACCTCGACCCCGGCTGCTGGCGCAACCCGCTCGCCATGCTCGGCCAGACCGCCGGCGACCTCGCCTTCGCGAGCGCCTACGGCCTCGCCTACGGCCAGCAATTCTTCACCTCGACCGACACCTTGGAAGAGCGCGCTCTCGAGGCGGTCAACCTCGGCGCCGCGGTGTCGCGCGAGCCGCTGGAGTCGCTGCTGCGCGACACCCTCGACCTCGAGCGCCTGCGCCGCTCGCCCAACGAGCTGGCGGTGGCGGTCTCCGACTGGCAGAACGCCAAGCCCATCGTCTTGCAGAAGAGCGACATCGTCGACCGCTACGGCACCGACGCCATCCTCGCCTCGACGGCGATCCCCGGCGTCTTCGCGCCGGTCTGCCTCGACGGCGTCACCTGCGTCGACGGCGGCCTGGTGATGAACACGCCATTCAAGCCGGCGGTGCAGGCGGGCGCGCGCGTGCTGCACGTCGTCTACACCGATCCCTACGTCGCCGACATCCCGCTGGCGCCGCTACCCAACTCGGCGGCGACGCTGTCGCGCATCTACGCCGTGCTGGTGGCGACGCAGTTCAACGGCGACTTCCGCCACGCGGCGATCATCAACGAGGAGATCGCCGAGGTCGCCGCCGGCGCCGGCGAGCTCGCCGCCGAGGCCGACGAGCTACCGGCGGTGCGCGTCCACCGCGCCATCGGTGCCGACCGGGTGGTGGGGCGGGTTCTGGCGGCCGGCGACCACCGCTACCGGCCGCTCGAGATCCACCGCTACCGGCCGACTGCCATGGGCATCTCGTCGGTCGACTTCCTGGATTTTTCGCTGCGCGTGGTCGACCGCCTCATCGACAGCGGCTACGAGCAGACCATCCGTCATGACTGCGAAGAAGCGGAATGCGTGATTCCCGGCATGTCGATGACCGCCAGGCGCGGAGTCGCTCCGGGAGCGCGGCCGCGCCCAGGAGAACGCCGTTAGGAAGAGGGTAGGCACGTCCTACCGCTCGTTGCCGAAACTTCGACCGACTCGAAAGGGGGAGATCCATGGCACAGAGCAACAGCTTGATCCAGGCGGTGGACGGGATCCGCGATGCCATCCTTCACGGCAGTGGCCAGGGCGGCATCCTCTCGTTCCACAAGATCGCGACCGGTCCCTACGAGCGGGTGCTGGGCTTCAGCACCAAGGAGTTCATCAAGCTGGAAGGGGGAAGCTCCGGCGCCTTCTTCAGCTCCACTGGCGTCATCACCGACGTCTGGGGCACCGAGATCCCGGGGACCCGGGTGGCGACCAAGTTTCCGGTCGTGCTGACTAAGGAGGAAGTGGGGAAGCTCTTCCAGTGGCCGAACCCGCAGACGCCGCCGTTCGAGAAGGTGCCGCCAGTCCCCGACCAAACCAACGCCGTGCCCACCGGCACCTCGCTGCAGTCCTACTTCTGGAACAACGACAAGGACTCCATCGTCACCGTCGGGCCGGCGGTGGCGAAGATCGCGTTGCTCAACAACGGGGCTGGCCAGTTCTGGGTGGCTGCCGTCGGCGTAATCAGCCAGGGCACCGGCGTGTACGAGGGTTGCCGCGGCCAGCAGGGGTACGTCGGCAGCTCGTACATCGACCCCTGGCCCTCGGAGGAGGAACTCCCCGAGAAGCTGGCGGCCGGCATCAACGTCATCAGCACGAGCTGGATCAAGCTGGTGTACGGCAAGGAGGTGGCGCCGCCAAAAAAAGAGTGAGCGGTCCGGCGGCAACGCGGCGGGCCGCAACCCGCAAGACGCGCAGAGCATGACCTCTGAGGAGGGTGGACGATGAGCACCACCGGGCTCGACGCGAAGCAACAGGAGACGCTGCGCGCGGTCTGCGACACCTACGTTCCCGGCATCAAGCACGCCAACGACAGGAACGGGTTCTGGGCGCGCAGCGCCTCCTCGCTGGGCGCCAACGTCGCCCTCGAAGGCCTCATCGTCAGCCTTCCTCCGCCGCTGCAGCAGGCGGTGATGACGCTGCTCGATTCGCTGGGCGCGCAGGACTTTGCCGCCATGCCGCTCGACCGGCGGACGGCGATCCTGCGTGGGCTGCAGGAGCCCTCGGCGCTGGCCAAGGGCCTGGCGACGCTGCTCCAGAAGAGCACCATGCTCTTCACCTACGGCCTGCCGACGCCCGCCGACGCTCACGTGATGATGCAGACCTTCGGCGCGCCGACGGGCCAGAACCCGATGTGGGAGGTGATGGGGTATCCCGGCCCCATCACCGTGCCTCGCGATACCGTCGATCCGCGCTACGAGACGCTGGCGCCCGACGGCGACAGCATGGAGCTCGAGGCCGACGTCTGCGTCGTCGGCTCCGGCGCCGGCGGCTGCGTGCTGGCGGCGCGGCTGGCGGAGCGCGGACGTCGCGTGGTGGTGCTCGAGCAGGGTGGGCAGTACACCGCCGACGAGTTCTACCAGCACGAGCTGTGGTCCTACCAGCACCTCTGGTTCCGCGGCGGCGCCACCCCCACCGCCGACGGCAACGTGCTGTTGATGGCCGGAGCGACGCTCGGCGGCGGCACCGAGATCAACTGGATGAACTGCGTGCCGACGCCGCAGGTGGTGCGCGACGACTGGGTGCGCGATTTCGATCTCGCCGGCGTCGACGGTCCAGAGTTCGAGCGCTACGTCGAGAGCGCCATGCAGCGCATCCAGGCCAACCAAGGCACGTCGCTACAGAACGACCCCAACCTGCGCATGAAGGAGGGCTGCGACAAGCTCGGCTACCTCAGCAAGACGACCTACACCAACTGGGACCCGCGGCTCTATAACCCACTGCAGGCAGGCTACACCGGGCTCGGCGACCAGACCGGCGGCAAGCAGACGGCGCGCCGCACCACACTGCGCGACGCGTACGAGAACGGCGCCCGCATCGTCGTGCACTGCCAGGGCGACAAGATCCTGGTCGAGAACGGCAGGGCTGCCGGCGTCGAGGCCAACTACGCCGATCCGCAGGGGCGCAAGGCGAAGGTCACCGTGCGGGCGCCGATCGTCATCGTCGCCTGCGGCTCGCTGGAGTCGCCGGCGCTCTTGCTGCGCAGCGGCATCGGCGGTCCCGCCGTCGGCAAGCACCTCCACGTGCAGCCGGGTGGCGCCGTCTACGGCGTCTACGAGCAGCTCCAGCGCGGCTGGTGGGGCTCGCCGATGACGGCCAATTGCGAGGAGTTCACGCTCATCCACGACGGCTGGGGCTTCTACATGGAGATCCCCGCCTTCGGGCCCGGCTTCGTCGCCTCGGTGATCCCGTGGCGCAGCGGCCACCAGCACAAGGAAGTGATGACCAAGGTCCCCTACGTCAGCACCTCGATCTGGTTCTTGCGCGACAGGAGCGACGGCAGCGTCATCCTCGACGCGACTGGCCAGGCGGTCATCAACTACGCGCTCACCGACCCCATCGACCAGCAGAACTTCCGTCAGGCCACCGCCGAGGCGATCCGCATCCACGAGGCCGCCGGCGCGCAGGAGATCTACTTCAGCCTGGCGACCTCGCAGCTCATCTGGAAACGCGGGCAGAGCCTCGACGCCTTCATCCGCACCGTCGAGCAGCAGCCGTTGCTCGACGGCGCGCAGCCGATGATCAGCGCCCACCAGTTGAGCAGCTGCCGGATGGGACCCGACCCGGCGACCAGCGTCGCCAACACCGACGGCGAGCTGCACGACGTCAAGGGCGTGTGGATGGGCGACGCCAGCGCCTGCCCGACCTCACTGGGCGCCAACCCGATGGTGACCATCATGGCGCTCGCCGAGCGCACTGCCGACAAGATCACCGGTCTCGACACCGGGGATGCGTGCCAGACGCCGGCGTGGATCGCGAGCAAACCGGCGGGCTCGGCGAACAGCCAGGTCTGGGGTCGCGACGCGGCCAGCCTCTTCACGCTGCCGTTGAGCCTGATGAGCGGCATGGTCGGGCTGATGTTCCGTCCGCTGACCTGGATGCTGCAGCTCGGCAACGTGACGGCGCCGCGCGGCAACGGCGCGCGCGAGCGGGCCCGGCCGGCGTCACCGGCGAGCAGCGCGACGGACGGCGGACGAGCCGAGCACCCTCACCGCTCCGCCGGCCAGAGCCCGTTCGACCTGCAACCGCCGCCACCGCCGTACGGTACTGTCGGCCACGTGCCCGGCGCCGACGCGGCCCCGCAGAGGGCCACCGAGGTGCGGGCGCGGTGAACCCGATGGCCGCGCAGTCGACCGGCAACGGTTGGGGCAGCGGTCCGCCTCCCCGGCGGACGCTGTGGTCCGACTTGCCGGCGAGCCCGCTGCTGGCGCCGGCCTTCGCCTTGATGGACGGCGCGTTCGCGGGGCTCGCCGGCCGCGCCGGCGCGCGGCCGCTGCGGGAGTGGAGCGAGCGCGTGCGCGCGTTCGAGCTCTTCCAACGCGCGCCGACGCTCGTCGCCGGCGGGATGACGCTGGTGCGCGATGCCGCTCCCGCGGTCGAGCACGCCATGGCGCTCGACCCGTGGGAGCGGCTGTGGGTGCTCGAAGGGCTCGGCTACGCCGCCGGCCGGCACGGCGGCGCCGAGCGGCTCTTCAGGACGATCGGGCGCGCCGAGCTGCCGGCGGCGGCGCTCATCCCGCTCCATACCGGTTGCGGGCTGGCGCTGGCGGCGGTGGCCGTCGAAGGCGCCGAGAGCGGCCACGGTCGCCGCGCCGTCGAGAGCTTCGTGCGCCGCTGCCGGGGCCTCGCGGAGCCCGCGGCCGTGGGCGCCCTCCTCGAAGCGCTCGGTCTGGCGGCGCGCACGCTGTTGCCGGAGAGGCTCGCGGAGCTCGCCGCGGAAGCGGCGGCGCTCGACGCCGAGCTAGGCGCCTGCTTCTGGCACGGCGTCGGCCGCGCGCTGCTCTTCGTGCCCAGCCAGTGGCTCGCGTGGACGTTCGGCGGGCCGCTCGCCGCGGCGACACGCGAGGCGCCCGCCGAGGAGGCGGCCGCCAACCTCGTCGCCGGCCTCGCCTGGGCGACGACGCTGGTCGGCCTGCGCAGCCCGGCATCTCTCGAGCGCCTGCTCGGCGACGCCGACCGCGCGCCAGCCGGCGCGCTCGAGGACGGCATCGCCGGCGCCGTGCTGTTGTGGGCGCACGCCAACGGCGTCGACTCGACGCTCGACCGCTTCTTCGATCACGCGGCGCGCGACCGCGACCGCTGGCGCGCTCTCGTCGTCGAGCCCTGCGAGGAGGCGCTGGCAACGCGTCTCGACGCCGTGCACGCGGGCAGCTTCGGCGATCTCTTCCGCGTCGCCGGGAGCTCGCAGTGACGGCGCCGCTCACTCCCCGCGGCGGCAACTTCGTCGGCGGCGGCGTCGACGCGCTGCAGCGCCGCCTTGGCGAGGCGCTCGACGGCGGCCTCGGGCGCTGGCTGCGCGATCGCTCGGCGACCGCCGGCGACACCAAGGAGGCGGGCGCCGTCTTCCAACTGCCGCCGCACGAGGAGGAGGCGCTGCTGTCGAGCGTCGACTACTACCTCGCGCGCGGGCTCGAGCTCGACGCGTGGTACCGCGCGCACGCGCCGCGCGACTTCGCCGAGCAGTTCCCGCTCGGCCGCACCTTCGACCAGCCGGACGTGAGCTACGGCTTCTTCGACCACGCGCTTATCGGCGGCGTCGAGACGCCGGTGATGGGCAACTTCCAGGAGATGTTCTACGACCGGCCGAAGTCGCCTCGCCGCGACGCCGAGAGCTTCGCCCTCTGGGTGCGCGCGCAGATGCGCCAGTTCGTGCTGCGCTACTTCATGCGGGTGAGCGACTTTCGCGACCCCGAGGGCTACGTGCCGCCGGTGCAGGCCGACGTGCCGCTGCTGCTGCGGCCCTTCGACTGGTGCCCGCGCGAGAACCCGATGTACAAGGGCTTCGGCTTTCAGCAGCTCTACTACAAGCGCGCCAGG
>DASYQD010000070.1:0-49988 GCA_036005845.1 Thermoanaerobaculia bacterium
CCGTCTTCCCCTTGCGCACGTCGAGCAGCAGGTGATGCCCCGGCACGAATGTCCACTCCGACTCGCCGAGCCGCGCGCACACCGACTGCACGAGCCCGGCGCCGAGATGGCCGGCCAGCGCCAGCCGCATCCCCGGCGCGACGCCGGAAAGGAGGAGCGCCCGCTCGAGCACGTTGGCAAGCAGCACGTCCTCCGGCTCGCCCTGCCGCGCCCAGCGCGCCACGTCGAGCACTTCGGGCGTCAACAGACGCAGACCGCTTGCAGCCGCCTCGTCGCGCTCCATCGGCGAGAGGTAGCCGAAGGACGCTTCCCCGCGCCGCGGCGCGATGAGGAACGACCCGTGCACGTGCACCGGCCCGACGAAGGGCGCGAGGTCGGGGTCACGCGCCGTCGAAGCGAGCACCAGCAGCGCATCGCAGCCCGACACGGTGAGCGCGCGATCGAACTCGCCTAAGCGAGCGGCAAGCGGCGAGACGCCGACATCGCCCACTCGGCGAGTGTACTCAAGACGCCGACCCGCTCGGCTGTCTAGACGATCGATGGCGTTGCACGCGGCAATCGTTTCGTCCGCCGGCGGCTCTTGCGCTGCAGCATGATCGCACCCACCAGCGCGCCGGCGCTGCCCATCGACACGAGGTAGCTGCCCTGCAGAAGGACCGTACGAAGCTGGATCGCGTCCGCATCCCAGCAGGTCGGGATAGCCGCCTCGTTACCCACGCCGAGCTGCTGCACACAGAGGACGTCAGGGTCCGTCGGTCGGCAGCCGCACGGCGGGCCGTGAATCCTCGATGCCAGTACGAATGCGTACCTCTTCTTGCCCTGCTCCACCGGTACCAGCTTGACGAACCAGCCGTAGAAGACGAACAGCAACGCGAACCCAATGCCGAGAGGCCACAGGATGCGGCGAAAGTATCTCTTCACCGCCGTTGGTGTTACCTGCTCCTTGGCAAGGAACTCGATGATCATCGCCATACCGCTCAACAAGAAGCCGGAGAAGCTGATCAGAGTGTTTCGCGAGCTACCGGGAAAGAGGTCGAGCAGCGACTCGACGCCGGGGACGCGACTCCATAACGGCGCCAGTGCGAAGGGCACGCCGACGAGAAAGCCGACCAGCAGTGTCGTGTAGTGCTCCGACAGCCACGTCGCCGGCTTGTACCTCCGCTCAGTGACCTCGGCCATGGCAACCCTCCGGCAGCGTCGGATCGCTCCGGCGCTCGCATACGCCTTGCTGGAAATCGCAACGGAACGTGGGGTCGGGGTCGTCCACCAGATTGATGACGGGGCACTCCGTGCGCTCCGGATCGAGGCACCGGATCGTCTTGAATCCCTTGTGGGTCGTGTAGATGTACAAGCCGCGATAGACCTCGCGGTATTCGCCCGTGGTGATCTTGTCGCTCTGCCATTGGTTGAAGCTCTGCGGCCGCATCCTGAACGTGGCTGCGGTCGGCTCGCTGGTGAGGCACAGGCCGGTGGTCAGGTCGTCCGATTCGGCCATCTTGCGCAGGTGGCGAATGCAGAGCAGAGCGAGGTCGAACCTCCAATCGCCGGTGCTCTCGGCAGCGGCCGCGTCGGATAGAGCGTTCAGCGAGACGTAGACCAAACGTCGAGAGCTCGCCAGCGATGCGTGGTCGGCCGGCTGGCGATCGGCCGGCGCCCGCGCGCGACGGAATTGTGCCGTGACGTAGTCACGCAGAGCGGCCAGCTCCTGATAATTCAATGCGTCGAGCAGCTCCCGCTCCGTGCGGTCGAGCAACTCCGTCACGGCCTCCGCAGAGTCTCCGGCCGGAAGCGCGCCGCGCCGCCTGACGAATTCGCTCTCGATTTGCGCCAATCGGGGCGCCAACGCCGCCGCGATGAGGGCGGCCTCCTGCCGCACTGACGGCGAGTAGGCGCGCGCCTGGAGTTGCGACCCGCCTTCGCCGATCGCGGTCACCCGGCGCCGGACCTCGCGGTGGATCCGGCAGCCCATGTGAACGATTTGATCGTCGCCGCGGTTGACGCGGACCACCTGCGGCGAGCTGTTGTGAAGCCGCACCTGAATGGGGGCGGCAGGCCCCTCCAACCACACTCTCCAGATCGTCGACCCGCCCCGGACGCGCAGAGCGGTCTCGTCTAGCTGCGAGCAGATGCGCACTCCCGATCCGTGCTCGACGCAGTTGGACGATGCGGCCGTCGCGGCGCCGGCCTTGGGGCTGGCGGCATGAAGCAACGGGACGAGCAAGGCGAGCACCCAAGGCAGGCGTGACATCGAGACCTCCGGCCGGCGGGCCTGGCGCCGATATTCAGTGGTGGCGCCTGATTAGACGGACGCGGCCGCCGGTTTTCCCTCAGCCGACGGTCGCCACGCGCGCCTCGCGCCGCCGCAGCGCGGCGAAGAACTCGCGAGTCGCCTCGACGTCGCGGCCGATCTGCGCCGAGAGGTCCATGATGCTGGGGAAGATGCGCTCTTCGCGCAGGCGGTGGTAGAAACGCAGCGCCACCACCTGGCCGTAGACGTCGCTGGCGAAGTCGAGGATGTGGCTCTCGACGACGCGATGGAAGTTCTCGTACACGGTGGGCCGCGTGCCGATGTTCGTGGCGGCGTCGAAGGTCGACGGGAAGCCCGGCAGCTGAACGCGCGCCGCGTAGACGCCGTCGCGCGGCACCAGCGCGTCGTCGACCCGCAGGTTGATCGTCGGCCAGCCCAGCTTCTGCCCCATGCGGTCGCCGCGCAGCACCTCGCCCACCAGCTCGAAGGGGCGGCCGAGCATGGCGTGCGCGTCCTCGACGCGCCCGTCGAGCAGCGCGGCGCGGATGCGGGTGCTCGACACCCGCTCGCCCTCCCACTGCACCTCTTCGACGCCGTCGACGGTGAAGCCCAGCTTCTCGCCCAGCCGGCGCAGCAGCGCCACGTCGCCCTCGCGGCGGCGGCCGAAGCGGAAGGTCTCGCCGACGTAGACCTCGCGCACCTGCAGCTCCTGGCCTAGGAACCGGCGCGCGAACTCCTCCGCCGGCCGCGCCGCCAGCTCGGCGTCGAAGGCGAGGACAAACATGAAGTCGATCCCTGCCGCCTCGACCAGCTTCTCTTTCTGCGCGCGCGAGGTGAGCCGCGGCGGCGCCTCGCGCGGCCGCAGCACGGCGAGTGGGTGCGGGTCGAAGGTGATCATCGCCGACGGCGCCTGCAGCTCGCGGGCGCGCGCGACGACGCGGTCGAGGATGGCGCGCTGGCCACGGTGGATGCCGTCGTAGTTGCCGATGGTGACGACGGCGCCGCGCGGCAGATCGCCGCTGTCCCAGGCGTCCGGGATGACCTGCATGGCGCTCCGGATCGCTGACACTCGGCGCGCTCAGAGCGCCGGAGTGGCGGCGAAAGCGGCCCGCTTATCCGCCACCGTCTCGGCGATGCGGTCGCCCGCACGCTCGCCTTCGCCGACGCCGTCGACGATGCGCCCCACCAGGTCGTCGGCGAAGGCGTCCGTGATCTCGACCATGGCGAACGAGGTCGGCGCGGCGACGCCGTCGTTGATCAGCAGCCGGCCGTCGACCTCGGGCGCCATGCCGTGGTGGCGCGCCTGCAGCAGGTGCTCGCTCTCCTCGCAGACGCCCTCGACCAGCGCCGTCATGCGGCGGCCGACGAGGCGCTGCCGCCGTTCGAGCGCGATCTCGCGCTGCGTGGCGAGCAGCTTCTCCCAGCGGCGGCGCGCGACGCGGCGCGGCACGCGGTTGGGCAGCGCGGCGCCCGGCGTGCCCTCCTCGGGGCTGTAGACGAAGGCGCCGAGGTGGTCAAAGCGGACGTCCTCGACGAAGCGCAGCAGGTGCGCGAAGTGCTCCTCGGTCTCGCCGGGAAACCCGGTGATGAACGTCGTGCGCAGGAAGACGTCGGGCGCCAGCTCGCGCGCCTCGTCGAGCAGGCGGCGATAGCGCTCGGCGCTGCCGCCGCGGCGCATGGCGCCGAGCATCTCCGGATGGCTGTGCTGCAGCGGGATGTCGAGGTAGGAGCAGAAGCGCGGCTCCTGCCCCATCAGCCGCAGCAGCTCGCGGTCGAGTGTCGTCGGATACGCGTACAGGAAGCGGATCCACGGGATGTTCGTGCGCGCGAGCAGCGCCTCGACGAGCCGCAGCAGCCCGTGGCGCCGCTCCGCCTTGCTCTCCCAACCATCGAGGTCCTCGCCGAACCGCGTCGTGTCCTGGGCGATGAGGCAGAGCTCCTGGATGCCGGCGGCTTCGAGCTCCTGCGCCTCGATGACGAGGCTGTCGATGGTGCGGCTGCGGAAGCGCCCCCGCCAGACCGGGATGGCGCAGAACGTACACGGGTTGTTGCAACCTTCGGCGACCTTGAGGTACGCGTAGCCGCGCGTCGTCAGCAGGCGGGGCGCCGTGTGGTCGAAGACGAGGTGCGACGGCGCGGGCAGCGGCGGGCCGCCGCCGAGCTGCACCACCTGGTCGACCTGGCGGAGCTGGTCGAGGCTGACGAAGCCGTCGATCTCGGGGATCTCGCGCCGCAGCTCCTCGCCGTGGCGGTTGACCATGCAGCCGGCGACCAATAGGCGCTTGCCTGGTTTTCCATCACCGGATTGCGCCTTGCGCGCCGCCACCTCGAGGATGGCGTCGATCGACTCCTTCCGCGCCTCCTCGACGAAGCCGCAAGTGTTGACGATCACCGTGTCGGCGGCGTCGAGGTCGGCCGCCAGCTCGTAGCCCTTGGCGCGCAGCTCGCCGAGCATGATCTCGCTGTCGACGCGGTTCTTGGCGCAACCGAGACTGATCATGCCGACGCGGCCTTTGGGGGTGGATCCAGATCCGGACATGGGGGGCGGAAGTGTAGCAAATAGAGCGAGGTGGACCTTGCGAGGGCCGTCCGGTGTGCCACCGCGCACATCGCAATGGAACGTCCCTTGCAAACCCACCGCGTGGACGCCATGTCGTCGTCCGCTCGCATGGAGGGCCGCCGGATGCAAGACTTTTCAGCCTTTGACCGCCGCCGCACCGACCGCCGCCCGCTCGAAGCCTCCGGCCGCGCCAACTTCGCGGCCGACCTCAAGATCGTCAACGTCGGCCCGCGCGGGGTCGAGGTGGAGACCTCAGATCGCCTGATGATCGGCGCCGACTACGACGTCGAGATCACCGCCCGCGGCGAAGACGTGCAGGTCCGCGGCACTGTCGTCTGGTGCCGCCTCGACCGTACCGTGCAGACCGCCGCCGGCGACCTGCGCCCCATCTATCGCTCCGGCATCGAGGCCGCCTCGCAATCGATCCCCGGCCTCGAACGCCTGCTCTCGAGCCTGCCGCCGGTCATCGAAGCCTGACGTCGTGCCGGTCACGCCGGCTGGCGGGACATGTACCAGTCGAGCAGCCGCTCGGGCGCCGCGAGCTGGGTGGCGCCGAACTCGTTGTTGCCGTAGCTCGCCGACATCAGGTTGAGGGCGCGGTAGACGACGTACGAGAAGTTCTCGCGCACCGTGTCCTTGGTGCGCTCCGAGTACATCGCCTTCAGCGTCTGCAGCTGGCCGTCGAGGATGTCGTCGGTGTCGGGGCGCGGCGGCACCTGCGGGCCCGAGACCCGCATCTCGCGCGGCCGCTCGCGCCGTCGCAGGCCGAGCGCCGACGACTCCAGCCGCGCCAGCTCCGCCATCACCGGGTCGAAGGTGGTGCGCGGCTTGGGCTCCTCGCGCTTGCGGCGCTCGAGGACGACCGGCATCCCCTCGCAGTTGGCGCGGTGGATGCGCTCGTCGGCCACCACCCAGCCGAGCTGGGTGAGGTTCAAATGCGACGACACGTGGCGGGTGAGATTCTCGACGAACGGCACCACCGCCCGCTCGTACCCTTCCTCGACGCCGTTGAACATGTTGAGCACGTAGTAGACGCGAAACGACTCGAGCGTGTCGGTGAGCACGTGCAGGATGGGATGGTCGCCGAGCGCCTCGCGCAGCTCGACGAGGAAGGCGTCGAGGTTGGGCAGGCTCGGCTCGTAGACGTCCTCGACGCGGTCGAGCATGTCGTTGATGAAGGTGTAGTAGCGCTCCATGCGCGGCAGCGTGTAGAACGTCGAGCCCTTGCCGAAGAGGATGCGCAGCGAGCGGAAGAGGATCGCCTTGACGATCTCCGAGGCGGCGAGCGTCGCCGCCGGGTGCTGCGGCGTGAAGACGAGGATGCCGGAGTTGCTGTAGGGCAGGAAGTCGAGCACGTTCTCGTCGAGCCCGGCACGCAGGTCGAGCACCACGTACTCGGCGGGGAGGCGGCCGACCTCCTGGGCGAGCTGCCGGCGAAACGCCGCGTCGGGGTTGGCGATCTCCTGGATGAAGTTCTTCGGCCCGGCGATGAAGCCGAACTTCTTGTAGAGGCCCTGCGGATCGAGCGACGGCTCGAGCCGCGCGATGCAGTCGCGCAGCGGCACGCCTTTGCGTTTGAAGTGATAGAGGTCGTAGGGGACGTCGCCCGGCACGGTGCTGCGCACCGACGACGTGCCGGTGTCGAGGTCCACCAGCACCGTCGGCGCGTGCCGGGAGAGGGTGAGGGCGAAGTTGACGGCGAAGGTCGTCTTCCCCACCCCGCCCTTGCCGGAGGAGATCGGGATGATCCGGCGCGGCATTGGGGAGGGGTAGCTTACGCCGCACCCCGGAACGCAACAACCTGCGGCGTGATCCAGCTAGGTGACAGGTGGATTCGCTACAGCCTTCGGCGGTCGGCGCGGGCGCCGCGGTCGAGCGGGCCTCCTCGGGCGATCGGCCGTGATGCGTAGCACGACGACCGCGATCAGCGAGGTCAGCAGGAAGATGGCGAGCAGGTAGCTCTCCGCCAAGCGCAGGCGGACGCTGACCAGTTCCGGCCCGTCCCAACACTTCTCCAGTTGCGTCGGATCAACGGTCAGTTTGTGCACGCATTCGAGATCGTGGAGGTCTCCGACCTGCTTCCCCGTGCCGCACGGGCACCCGGGCATCCGCTCCTTGGTCTTTGCGATACCGATTTCCCGTCCTCCGTCGACCGGCAGCCGGATGACGTACGAGGTCTGCAACACGAACAGCCAGTAAAGAGCGGCCACGAGGAGGCCCCCACCGATGGGATAGACCCAGCGCAACCAATGGGCGGTGATCCGCTCGCGGACGTAGAACTCCAGGGTCAAGGCCACGAAGGTGACGATGATTATGGAGAACGGCAGCACGACTCCCTTGAGGTCGGCGCTGAGAACGGTGAGCAGGGGCGCGAAGAAGGGCATCACCTTGGCGCCGAGAAGGGGCGCCAAGGCCACCGGGACGCCGATGCCGACCGTGCGGGCAAGGCGTACGAAGTGGCGGGAAGCGTCAGTCGACAGGTCGTCAGTCTTAGAGCGTCTCATTTCCCGTTGCACTCCTTTACGACGTCGCCGTAGGAACGGTCGCACGGCGGCACCTCACCCGAGTAAGACTCCGCGACGAGCTCGCAGTCGAGGATGTTGCGCGAGCTTTCCACCAAGTCGAGGGGCTCATCGACCACCTGCTTGTGGCCCGGCAACGAGAGCCGATAGTGCCAGTCGCCGCGGTAGACCCCGTCGTAGCTTCTGTTGGTATTGATGCGCTTCTCATGAGCTCGGTCGCCCTGGCGGTAGAGGGCGAAGATGGCTTTCACAGGTTGGCTACGGACGCAGAGAGGGATTTTGAGATCATCGCCGAAAGCGAACTGGTAGAGGCTCGCGAGCAGCTGCGAGATGTCATCCATCGCCTTCTGGGCACCGGCCACGGCCACGGTCGTCGTACTGGAGCCCGCGGCGATCGCCGCAGTGCGCACGAGCCGCGCGCCGTGCGACGAAGGCAAGCCACCGACCACGGCCGCAGCGTCGAGCGCCAGGCGGGCGCGAAGGAAGCGCCTCTTGACATGGTCTCGCAAAGCAGCCAGTTCAGGGGCGGCGAGGGCGATGAGAACCTCGCTCTCGAACCGATCGAGAAGCTCCTCCACGTCAGCTCGCGAGTACACCGGCATGCCATCGACAACCGATGTCGCCAGCCCTGCTCGGGCGGCGCGGTAGCGCTCCAAGATGTCGGCTAGCACCGGGGTGATGGCGTGGGCGATCTCGCTCGCGCGCAGGTCCTCCCTGTCTTGACTCGACCCCACGTAGACGACGCTCCACTGCACCACTGAGTCGTGGTCACCGACGGCGGTTTCCAGGCGGCTGAAGAACCCGCGCGCGAGAGCGACATCGACGCCGGCCACAGCTAGCGTCGTCTCGCTCTCCAGCCGCGTCCGCGACGACAGACGCGTCTCGGCGAAGAGGTCCCGGATCACGAGGTGGTCCTCCACGTCGAGGTCGCTCCAGCGGTGCCGTACGCCGACGTACGAGGCGGTACGGCCGCTGGGACTCTTGTAACCGACGCGGCTCGCGACCTCGTGGACGTCGCGCCCCAGGCGCACCTCATCGCGCAAGATGCTCGATCCCTGTTGTAGTTGGAAGCCCGGCGAGCGATCCACGGTCAGCGGCGGCAACTTCTCCAAACGGTAGCTAGTGGCGGCGTACCACTGGCAGCTCTTGCAGAGCGTGGTAACGATGTCGAGTCGGGACTCGAACAGCTCGCCATGCCCGCGCAGGGAGGTGCTGTCGCGTGGCTCGGTGCGGTCGTCGAAATCGAGGCGGACGTCGCCAGCTCCGGCGCTCACCGTCAGCGCCGGGTAGATCTCTCCGACACCGAAAAGGTCGGCGTGGGGCAACGCGAGCGCGAAAGACGGGGCCGCTGATTCGCGCTCGAAGACGAGGTCGAACTTGCGGTTGAGCAGCCCGGGGTCGCCCGGCAACCGCGAAGTGTGCAGCTCGCCGGAGGCCAAGTCGACCACCTCGACGAGCTGGTCGAACGCGGCGATGCGCAAGCTCTCCTGCCGTTCGAACGCGAGCTCCGAGCCGAGGCTGAAACGCTTGCCGGCCGCGGCGGGGGACTCGATCGACCATGGCGGAGTGCCGCCGAGCCACGCCGGGGCGGCGGCAGCCGGAACGGGGCAGCTCGCGAGCAGCAGTGCCGCCGCCATCCGGCGCCAGCGCAGCCTCTGCAGGCGGACGATGGGCAGTGTCAGCCTCACCCTCGATTCATCGCATCGTGATTCCCAGGCACCCACCCGACGGGGAGACCCGCCGCGTGGGGCGAAGCAAACTGTCGATCGAAGATGGGATTATACTCGCCCTAGTTTCCTTTCTGACGAATCACTTTCGTCGTCGACGGGTGAGGTCATCGACTATCTTTTTCCTTTCGGTCGCGCTTGGCGCCGCCTGCCGGCGGCCCTCCGCGGTGCCGCGCTTGCCGGCGCGCTGATCGGCGCGGGCGTGGCGCCGCTCGGGGCCGAGCCGGGCTCATGGCATGCCGCGTCCGACCTGCTGACGCCGCGCCGCCTGCTCGCCGCCGCCGAGCAGGGCGGCAAGATCTACACCTTCGGCGGCTGCGGCTCTCCCTGCTTCGCGCCGCCGCTGCATATCTCGGACTTCGAGGAAAGACTGGTCGAGGTCTACGACCCCGACCTCGATCCGCGCCTGCATGCGGACCTCGACCCGCAGACGCAGCCCTGGTCGCGGCTCGAGCCGATGCCGTCGATCGTCTTCGGCGCCGCGGCCGCTGCGCCTGGAGACGGCTCGCTCTACGTTTTCGGGGGCTTCGTTACCGGGACCAGCACCCTCCGGTACGAACCGGGCGCGCGTCGTTGGACCGCCAAGGCGCCGATGCCGACCCCGCGACACGGGCTGGCCGCCGCGGCCTGGGGCGGCAAGGTCTATGTCGTCGGCGGCAGTAACGGCACCACGGCTCTCTCCGCGCTCGAGGTCTACGATCCCGCGGACGGCGGCTCCTGGCGGCAGCTGCCGGCGATGCCGACGGCACGGGTGTTCCTCGCCGCGGTCGCCGTCGACGGCAAGATCTACGCGATCGGCGGCTCCCCCGACTGCTGCGGCGACGGCACCACCGATGTCGTCGAGGTTTACGACATCGAGCACGGGACGTGGCGCCAGGAGCCTTCGCTTTCGCTTCCCCTGAGGATGCAGACGTCGGCGGCGGCGGCGATCGGCGGCAAGATCTACGTGCTGGGCGGGTTCGTGCCCGGGCAGGGGGCCACGGGCCGGACCTACGAGCTCGACCCCGCGAACCCGCAGGCGGGCTGGATCGAGCAACGCGCGATGCCCGAGCCCCGTGACCAAGCCCCGGCGGTAGCCTTGCCGGACGGCATCCATGTCCTCGGCGGAGCGACGAACTGCCACTGCAGCCCGCGCCGCGATCATCCGACCTTCCACCCGGAACCGTCCGACCACCTGCCCGAACTGGAGATCACCAAGACTGTCGACGTCGCGGATGCGTGTCCCGGCCAAACCATCGAGTACACGATCATCGTCGCCAATCACGGTACCGGTGACGCACATAGCGCCATCGTCGACGATCCACCTCGCGACACTCCCGACTCGCAAAACCCATTCATCGCCCAGTTGCGTGGCGCTACATGGAGGTGTGAGGCATCGCCGGGCGCCGCATGCGCGACGGCGGATCATCAGCCAAGCGCCGCCCACTCAACACCGCTCCACGACGTCGTGGACCTGCCGGCGGGCGGCACTATCACGTACACCGTCACGGGCACGATCGATCTCGGCGCCAGCGGCAGGATCTCGAACCGGGCGGAAGTGCAATCCGCCGAGGGCGTCGAGAGCCGCAGCCCGCCAGTCACCACGGTCGTCCGCCGCGACCGCCTCGAGATCCGCAAGACCGAGGTCCCTGCGCGCGACGCCGTCGCTCCGCTCGACTTGCTCCTCTATGAAGTCACGGCGACGAACCACTGTCGCATCCCACTGCCGGTCACCGTCGAGGATCCGCTGTCGACGACTGGCTTGAGCGGCCCGCGGTGGTGCTGCGGCGGCGCCGGCTGCTCGCCGTCGACGGCCGGCGATCTGTCCGCAACCTCTACCGTGCCGCCGGGCGGAAGTGTGACCTACCGGGTGTCGGGGACGGTTCCCTGCGACTGCGCCGCGCCGCTGGCCACGATCGTCAACCCGGCCACCGCCAGGGCGCCTGGTCAGGATTCGGTTACTGCCACGGACGTCGACACCGTGTCGCCGGCGGACGATCGTCTCCAGGTCGCCATCACCGGTCCCGCGACCCTCGCCGGCTGCAGCGGCGACTACGCGATCGCCGTCTCCAACCTCGGACCGTGCACGGCGCCGAACGTCGTGCTCACCGTCCTACCGCCGGCGGGGTTGAACCTGGTCTCGCTCTCGCCCCCTTGCGCCACTGGTAGCCCCTGCGCGCTGGGCAACATCGCAGCGGGTCCAAGCTCGGCCGTGACGGTCACCGCGCGGTTCGCGGCGGCCAGCGGCCTCGTCTGCCCGGTCGCGCCGCCGCCGTCGATCGTGGCCACCGCTCGCAGCCTCTGCA
This sequence comes from Thermoanaerobaculia bacterium, assembly GCA_036005845.1. GTDB lineage: Bacteria > Acidobacteriota > Thermoanaerobaculia > Multivoradales > JAIOJS01 > DASYQD01. Next base: position 11,343 of record DASYQD010000070.1, read on the forward strand.
GCCAGCCGCCCGAGCCGGCGGCCACAGCTTCCTCGACGGTCGCCATCCCGTGCGACCTCGGCATCACCAAGACGGACGGCCTCGCCGCCGCCGCGCCCGGCGACTGCATCCTCTACACGATCGTGGTCGGGAACAACGGTTGCGGGGACGTGCTCGGCGCCACGGTCACCGACATCTTCCCCGTCGAGCTGGCGACTGCCACCTGGTGCCGAGGCGTGAACTGCGTGCCGTCGCGTCCCGGTCCCCTCGTCGACACCCTCGATCTGCGGCGGCCCAACAACTCCATCTTCCTGAACCTCAACAGTGAGACCTACCACGTGGCGGGCTCGATCTCTCCCACCTTCACCGGCACGCTCGCCAACACGGCGTCGGTGACGCTCGCCAACAACGCCGCCGATGCGAACCCCGCGAACGACACGGCGACGGATACGACCACGGTCAAGCCGCGTCCCGGCGTCGACGCGCAGTGCACCGGCACGCAGAGCCGCGTCGCCGAAGGCGCCAGCGTCACTTTCACCAAGGTGCTGTGGAACGGCGGCCCGGCGGCGCAGGCAGACAACCCGGGCGACGAGTTCGTCGACGCGCTGCCGGCCGGCTTGACGCTGGTGAGCGCGGTGGCGAGCAGCGGCATCATCACCGTCGCCCCTGCGAACACCGTGCACTGGAACGGCGCCATCCCGGTCGGTGGCATGGTGACCATCGACGTCACGGTCACCGTCGACCTCGGCACGATCGGCATGAGCTTCTGCAACTCCGCCACCATCAACTTCGACGCCGACGGCGACGGCGTCAACGAGTCGAGCGCGGCGCTCGACGACCGCTGTCACCCGTGCTGCTTCATGGTGACCGGCCCGGCGCCGATCCCGGCGCTGTCGCCGCTGGGGCTGGCGGTGCTGGCGATCCTTGCCGCCGTGATAGGCGTGGCTCGCCTGCGGGCGCGAGCCGCCAGACATCCGCCGACCTAAGCGCCGGAGACGCTCACTACGCCGCTTTCGGCATCACCTTGTCGAACGCGGCGAGGAAGGCCTGCATCTCCTCGCGCGTGCCGACGGTGACGCGCAGGTGCGTCGGCAGCGCCGGAAAGAGGCGGCCGACTTCGACGCCACGGTCGCGCAGCGCCGCGATGACCGGCTTCACCTCGCGGCCGAGCTCGACCATGAAGAAGTTGGCCTGCGACGGGATGACGTGCAGCCCGCGGGCGCGCAGCGAGTCGCAGCACTCCTCGCGCACGGCGAGGTTGCGCTGCCGGCTCGCCTCGACGTACGCCGGGTCGGCGAGAGACGCGCTCGCGGCGACGAGCGCCATCAGGTTGGCGCTGTCCCACGCCTGCTGCGCGCGGAGGCGCGCCAGCAGCGCGGGCTGCGCCACGCCGTAGCCGCAGCGCAAGCCGGCCATGCCGTAGATCTTCGAGAAGGTGCGCGCGACGAGGAGGTTGGGCAGCTCGGCGACGAGCGGCGTCACGGTCTCGTAGCCGGCGCCACTCGCGAAGTGGTGGTAAGCCTCGTCGACCAGCACCACGGTGTCCTTGGGTACGGCGGCGAGGAAGGCGCGCAGCTCGGCCGCCGGCGTGACGCTGGCCGTCGGGTTGTTGGGATTGCAGACGTAGACGAGCCCGGCGCCGTGCGCGGCGTCGAGCATCTTCGGCAGGTCGTGGCGGAAGTCGGCGGTGATTGGCACCTTCACCACCTCGATGCCCGTGTTCTTGGCGTTCACCGAGACGGCTTCGAAGGTGGGGTCGGCGGTGACCACGCGTCGAGTCGCGCTGCCGGCGGCGGCCACGGCGAGGCGAAGCACCTCGCTCGAGCCGGCGCCGAGCAGCACGTGATCGGCGGCGAGGCCGTGATGAGCGCCGAGCTCGGCGGCGAGCTCGTCAGCCTGCTCATCGGGATAGCGGCAGGCGAGCGGCATCGCGTCGCGGATCGCCTGCAGGGCTGCCGGCGAGGGGCCGTAGGGGTTCTCGTTGGAGTTGAGGCGAATGCGCTGCGCACCGACCGGCGTGAACGTCGGCAGCGCGGCGCGAGCCGGCGATGTGCCGGCCGTCGTTCGCCATCCCGCGCCGGCGCCGCTCGGCACCGCGGCCAGCGTGAATCCCGCGCCGAGAAGACGAGCGAACCCGCGTCGCGACAGCGTGGCGGCCATGGTCACCTCCGCGAAGAGTTGGGCGCAGCGTACACCCGGCGCCGCTGCGCGGGCGCGCTGATTCGAGCTACAGCTCGAGCACGATCTTGCCCAGCACGCCGCCGCGCTCGAGCTGCGCGTACGCTTCCGCGATCTCCGCGAACGGCAGCACGCGGTCGACGATCGGCCGCAGGCGGCCGTCGGCGAGGCGCGGCAGGGCGAAGTCGCCGAAGGCGGCGACGAGCGCTGCCTTCTCGCTCCGCGAGCGGGCGCGCAGCACCGAGCCGATCAGCCGCAGGCGGCGGCGCATGAGCACGAAGAGCGGCATCGTCGCCTTGCCGCCGCCGAGCAAGCCGACGAGCACCAGCCTCCCGCGCTCGCGCAGGCAGTCGAGATGCTGCACGATGGCCTCGCCGCCGACGAGGTCGACGACGAGATCGACCCCTTCGCCGTCGGTGAGCTCGCGCACCCGCACCGGCAGCTCTTCGCCCAGCGGCAGCGCGGCCTCGGCGCCCAGCGGCAGCAGCGCCTGCAGTCGCTCAGGCGAGCGGCCGGCGACGAGCACCCGCGCGCCCAGCTCGCGCGCGAGCTGCACGGCGAAGCTGCCGACGCCCGAGGCCGCTGCCGTGATCAGCACCACCTCGCCGCGTTGCAAGCCGCCTTCGTGGACGAGGTTGGTCCAGGCGGTGATGGCCACCTCGGGGACCGCGGCGGCGTCGACGAACGAGAGCGTCGGCGGAGTGGCGAGAAGCTGTCCGACGGGCACCGCCACCTTCTCCGCGTGGCCGCCGCCGGCGAGCAGCGCCATGGCGAGGTCGCCGGCGCGCCAGCCTTCGACGCCCTCGCCGAGCGCCTCGACGACACCGGCCGCTTCGAGACCCGGGATCGTGCTCTCACCCGGCGGCGGCGGGTAGCCGCCGCGCACCTGGCTGAGGTCGGCGTGGTTGAGCGCCGTGGCCTGGACGCGCAGCAACACTTCGCCCGGCCCCGGCTGCGGGTGGGGCACCTCCTCGAGTCGCAGCTCGGGTCGCTGGCGATCCTGGGTGTAGGTGAGCGCGAGCATCACGGCCTCGACGAGCGGTGGCAGCATGACACGGGCGCTCCACGACTCGGGCGCCGGGCGCCGTAGACTCGCGACGCTGGATTCTTCCGATGGCCGAAGCCGCCCTCACCATCGACGAGACGTTGACGATCCCACTCGCCGAGCTGTCGTTCGAGACCTCGCGCGCCGGCGGGCCGGGAGGTCAGAACGTCAACAAGGTGGAGTCGCGCGTGACGCTGGTCTTTCCTCTCGCCACCTCGCCGAGCCTCGACGAGGAGCGGCGCGCCAAGCTGCGCGAGCGGCTGGCGAGCCGCGTCAGCAAGAGCGGGCTGCTGCGGGTGAGCGCACAGCGGCACCGCACGCAGGCGCAGAACCGCCAGGCCGCGGTGGAGCGCTTCCTCGAGCTGCTGCGTGACGCGCTCGTCGAGGACCCCGAGCGTCGCCCGACGCGACCGACGCGCGCCGCGCGCCGGCGGCGCGTGCAGGACAAGCGCGCGCGCAGCCGCGTCAAGGGGCTGCGCGGGCGCGTGCGGGACGATCCCTAGGGCGGCGACGCTAGTCGGCCGGTGCTTCGCGGCCGGGAATCGCGCCGCGTCCGATCTCGTACTGCAGCAGCTCGCAGCGGATCGGCCCGTTCCACAGCGCGTTGCGGCGCGAGGGCCGCATCCGCACCTCGCCGGCGAGCGCGGCGTCGGCGGTGAGCAGCGCCAACCGCCAGCTTTCGAAGCGCGCCTTGAGCGCCTCGCCCAATCGGCGGTAGACGCCCGGCAGGTCGCCGGCGCCGCCGATGCGGTGGCCGTACGGCGCGTTCGCGGCGACGAGCCCGGTCTCGGTGCCGCGCGGCGGCCGCACCTCGCCCACGTCGGCGCGCTCGAGAACGACACCCTCGATGCCCGCAACCGCGAGGCTCGTCCGCGCCCGCTCCAGCGCCGCCGCATCACGATCGCTGCCCGCCATCGGCGGCAACCGCCTACGCCCCGCTTGCCACCGCCGCTCGGCTTCGGCGCGGACCGACTCCCACAACCTGCGGTCGTGACCACGCCAGCCGCGCAACCCGAAGCTCGCCGCGTCGCCGCTGCGCAGCAACCCGGGCGCGGCGTCCGTAGCGATCAGCGCGGCTTCGATCAGCAACGTGCCGGCACCGCACATGGGATCCGAGAAGCCGCCGCCGCCGGCCACGATCGCCGGCCAGCCGGCGCGCAGCAGCAACGCCGCGGCGACGTTCTCCTTGAGCGGCGCCGGTCCACCAGCGCCGCGGTAACCCCGCCGATGCAATGGCTCGCCGGAGAGGTCGAGCGAGATCTGCGCCGTTGCGGGCTTTTCCGCACGACCGCTGTCGAGCAGCACGTGAAGGCGCAACGCTGGGTGGTCGACGTCTACGTCCGGCCGCTCGCCCCAGCGCTCGCGCAGGCGATCGACGACCGCGTCCTTGGTGCGCAGCGCGACGAAGTGCGTGTGCACGGCGCGGTCGCCGCGCGCCCGCGCGTCGACGGCGAAGGTGGCGCCGCGCCGCAGCACGGCTTCCCAGGGCAGCGCCCGCACCGCGTCGTAGAAGACGTGCGAGGAGCGCGCGTCGACGCGCCAGAGCGGCATCAACAGCCGGCTCGCGAGGCGCGACCAGAGCAGCACGCGATAGGCGACGGTGAGGTCGCCGGCGAACGAGACGCCGCCGGCAGTGGCGCGCACCTCGGCGGCGCCGAGGCCGCGCAGCTCCTCGACCGCGAGGTTGTCGACGCCGCGCGGCAGCACGGCGAAGAAGGTGAGCGGCACCGCTGGGCGCGTCGCCGCTTCCGGAGCCGACCTGCGGCTGCCGACACTCCCCCTCCGGGCAGGCGGGGATCTTGCTAGTAGTTTCGAGTCACGCGATGGACGCAACCAACGCTCCCCTGGTGTTGATCGTCGACGACTACGCCGAAGGCCGCGAGGTCTGCGCCGAGTACCTCGCCTTCCGCGGCTTCCGCGTCGCCACCGCCGAGGACGGCCTCGACGCGCTCGACAAGACGCGCGCGTTGCATCCGGACGTCATTCTCATGGACCTCTCGCTGCCGCGGCTCGACGGCTGGGAGGCGAGCCGCCGGCTCAAGGCGGATGCGAGCACGCGCCACATCCCCATCATCGCGCTCACCGCGCATGCGCTGTCGAGCGCGCGCGAGAAGGCGGTGGAGGCGGGCTGCGACGCGGTGGTGACCAAGCCGTGCCCACCGCGGGAGCTCGAGGCCGAGGTGCGCCGCCACCTCGGCATGAACGGTGAGGCAGCGGCGCCCGTCGAGAGCTGAGGCAAGAGCAGGCCGAAACGACACGGCGCCGCGCGGCTCTGAGGCCGCACGGCGCCGCATCTTGCGTGCGAGTGAGCTAACCGCCGGATTCGTTGCCGATGCCGCTGCTGCCGCCTTCGGCGCTCGGCGACGGAGACGGAGATGGGCTCGGCGTGGGAGCGGGAGCCGGTGCCGGAGCGGGCCGGCGCGCCGGAGCGCGACGCGTGGCGGGCTTCTTGGTGCCGCCTCCGCCCGTGCCACCGCCGCCGCCTTGGCTGCCACCACCGCTCTTGCTGCGACCGCCGCCCTTGGCGGCGCCACCGCGGCCACCACCGCCCTTGCCGCCGCCGCCCTTCCTCGCGGCCGGGCGCTTCGCCGCCGCCTTTTTCGCGCCGCCGGCCTTGGCGCCGCCGCGCTTGGCCGCGCCGCGCTTGGCGCCGCCGCGCTGAGCACCGCCCCGTTTGGCGGCGGCCTTCTTCGCCGGCCGCTTCGCGCTCTTCGCGCCGCCCTTGGCTCCGCGCTTCGCCGCGGCCTTCTTCGCCGGTTTCTTCGCCGCTGCCTTCTTGCCGCCGCCGCGCTTCTTGCCGCGGGCCGTTGCCGCCGCAGGTGCTTCTGCCAATGCTCGCATCGTCTTCGCACCCCCTTTGCGCTTTGCGCTTTGCAGTGTCAATCGACTCTCCTCGCTGAGGCGTTCGTATTCTGCGCGAAGGTCTTCGATTTGCCAATAGCCGCGCGACCGAGCATGCTGCATTCGTGCACGACGACCGCGAAGCGAGCGCGAGCTTCGTCGCTCTCACGCCCGATCGCGTGCTCGCGGCGGTGGAGACGACGGGCATCGCCACCACCGGCCTCTGCTACCCGCTCAACTCGTTCGAGAACCGCGTCTACGAAGTGGAGTTCGCCGACGCGGAGCGCGGCGGCGGTTCTCGCGTGGTGGCGAAGTTCTACCGCCCCGGCCGTTGGAGCGCCGAGCAGGTGCTCGAGGAGCACGCACTGCTGCGGGAGCTCGAAGCGGCCGAGGTGCCGGTGCCGCCGCTGCGCTCGTTCGCCGACGGCTCGACGCTGCGCGAGATCGACGGCATCCGCTACGCGCTCTGGGAGCGCAGCGGCGGCCGTGCGCCCGACGAGCTCTCCGAGCCGCTCGCCGAGCGTCTCGGCATGCTGGTTGGCCGGCTGCACGAGGTGTGCGCGCGGCGGCCGCTGATCCACCGGCCGCGGCTCGACGCCGATCGCTACGTCCATCGGCAGCTCGACTGGTTCGAGCGGCACCACGCGCTGCCGCCGGCGTTCGAGGACCGCTACTTCGCAGCCGCGCGCGGCATCGCCGCTGCCTTCGACGCACTCGTCGAGGGTGTCGCCTATCAGCGCGTTCACGCCGACCTCCACCTCGGCAACGTGCTGCTGCGCGACGGCGTGCTGCGACTGCTCGACTTCGACGACATGGCGATGGGCCCGCCGGTGCAGGACGTCTGGCTCGCCCTGCCCGGCCGCGAAGCCGAGAGCCTGCGCCGGCGCGATGCCTTCCTCGACGGCTACGAGCGCTTCCGCGCCTTCGACCACGCGACGCTTCGCCTCGTCGAGCCGCTCCGCGGCCTGCGCCTCGTGCGCTACGCCGGCTGGCTGGCGCGGCGCTGGAACGATCCCGCCTTCCGCGCCGGCTGGCCTCACTTCGGCACCGCCGAGTACTGGCGCGACGAGACCGAGACGCTCGAAGCGCAGCTCCGCGTCATCCAGGGCGAGCGACCGGACGACGGCGCCGCCACCGCGGCCTCCGCCGCGCCGCCACGCGAAGAGGTCCTCTCCAACCGCGACTACTTCTTCGATTGGGAGGGGGACTAAGGCCGCTCGGTGCGGCTGCAGCGCCCTACATCACACGCGCATCTTGATTCGCCGCACTTCTTGCATCAAGATGCAGCCATGCGCACTACCATCACTCTCGAGGACGACGTAGCGAGGCTGGTCGAGGAAGAGATCCACCGCCGGCGCAGCTCGCTCAAGGAAGTCGTCAACGAAGCACTGCGGCGAAGCCTCAGCGGCTCGATGATCGCGGAGCCGCCAGAGCCCTATCGTGTGCGGCCTCACAAGACCACGCTCCTGCCCGGCTTGGACCGCGGTCGATTGAACGCCCTCGCGGACCAACTCGAGGACGACGCCGTGGTCGCCACGGGCACGCGAGCCGCACGGCTGAAGCGATCGAGGCGCACGCGTTGATCCTGCCCGACGTCAACCTCCTCCTCTACGCTCACCTGGATGCCTTTCCCGAGCACGCCAGAGCGCGCCGGTGGTGGGAGGAGCAACTCAGCGCCGGACGCGAGATCGGCATCGCGGCCCCTGCCCTCTTCGGCTTCGTGCGCCTCGCCACCAATCCGCGAGTGTTCGAGCGTCCGATGGCCGTCGATAGAGCCTTGGGTGTGGTCGGAGAGTGGCTGGCCCGTTCTCGCGTCCTCTTCGTCCATCCCGGCCCGCGACACCTCGAGATCGCGTTCCGGCTGTTGCGCGAGGCGGGGACGGGCGCCAACCTCACCACTGACGCCCAGCTCGCCGCGCTGGCCATCGAATACCGCGGCGACCTCTGCTCGAACGACGCCGACTTCGGGAGGTTCTCCGGGCTCCGCTGGATCAATCCGCTCGCTTGACGATATATCCACCTCGGCTATAGTCGTCCCATGGCCGACGATCAGAACGCAATCGACGGCTTCCTGCCCCTCCCCACCGCCGCCTTCCACATCCTGCTCTCGCTCGCCGACAGCGACCGGCACGGCTACGGCATCATCCAGGAGGTGGAGGCACGGACCGGCGGTGAGCTACGGCTCAGCGCCGGCACGCTCTATCGATCGATCCAGCGCATGCTCGAGCAGGGTCTGCTCGTCGAGGTCGACGAGCGGCCGGCGCCCGAGGACGACGATGAGCGGCGGCGCTACTACCGGCTGACCGTGCTGGGCCGCGCGGTGGCGCGCGCCGAAGCGGAGCGCCTGACGAAACTGGTGAAGATGGCGCGCGCCGTGGGCTTCGCGCCGGGCCGGGCGTGATGGCCTGACCATCGCCGGCGCGCGGTGTGAACCGCGCCGGCGCGGCGGCCGTAGACTGGGTTGATGAGACCCGCTCTCGCACTGCTGCCGCTGCTCGTGCTGCTCGCCTGCGCCGGCGGTGACGCCGCCGCTTCGCCGACCGCCTCCTCGCCGGCCCGGCCGGTGCTCGTCGAGCTCTTCACCTCGCAAGGCTGCTCGAGCTGCCCGCCTGCCGACCGGCTGATGGCGGAGCTCGCCGCGCAACCGGCCGCGCAACGCGACGTCATCCCACTCGCCTTCCACGTCGACTACTGGAACTACATCGGCTGGACGGACCCCTTCTCCTCCGCCGATTGGTCGGCGCGGCAGCGCCGCTACGGCACCGCGTTCGGCGGCGGGCGGATCTACACGCCCGAGCTGGTGGTCGCCGGCACCACCGACTGCGTGGGCACCGACGAGTCGCGGCTGCGCCGGCTCGTCGCCGCTGCCGCCGCGCAACCCGAGAGCGCCACGGTCGAGCTCGCGCCCGCGCCGCGCGCCGGCGGCAAGTGGCCGCTCACCGTCCGTGCGCGACGACGGCCGCAGGCCGGCGCGCCCGCGGCCGAGGTGCTCGTCGCCGTCTACGAGAACGGTCTCGAGACGGCGGTCGGCCGCGGCGAGAACGCCCATCGCAAGCTCCACGACGATCGCGTCGTGCGCCGCCTCGTACGCGCCGCCACCTTGCCCGCCGGCGGCGGCAGCGCCGAGCAGCGGCTCGAGCTGGTGCTGGATCCCACTTGGGGGAAAGACGTCGGGCTCGTCGCCTTCGTGCAGGAACCGTCGACGCTGCGCGTGCTCGCCGTCGCCGAGGCCGCCGCGTCGCGCTGAGCCGGCGCCATCCAGATCATCCAGAAAACGACGAAGCCGGGCAGCCTGGATCTCCAGAAGAGCTCCAGAACCGCCCGGCCTCGCGATTTCGCTCGCTCGTCGAGCTCGTTGCGCTGCGCGCCTACGCCGGCCGCTTGAACGTGAACGACACGTTCGCGGTGCCGCCGTCGGCCACCGTCACCTGCTGCGTCTGCGTGCCGAGCTTCTCGTGCCACGCCTCGATCGTGTAGGTGCCCGCCGGCAGGTTGGCGATCGAGAACTTGCCGTCGGCGCCGCTCACCGCGAAGAACGGGTGCTTCAGCACGCCGACGTACGACGTCATCCACGGGTGCACGTCGCACTTGACGTGGAAGACGCCCTCGGCCTGGTCGAAGGTGTGCTCGGCCTCTTTGCGCTCGGCCGGCATGGCGATGTTGAACTCCTGGTTCACCTGCGGCAGCGCGTGCACGTTGTGCAGCAGGCCGTCGGAGTTGAGGAACTGCAGCGGCTGCCCCACCATGACGCCGATCACGTGCGGGTGGTACATGCAGCCGTTCTGGTCGATGGTCGCCGGGGTGGAAGGCGGCGTCCAGGTGGCGTCGGCCGGCAGACCTTCCTTGACGTAGACGAAGACGTTGCCGAGCTCCTTGTTGGGACCGAGCTCGAGCACGTCGTTCGGCACCGGGCCGCTGTGCTTGGAGGCGCAGGTCGGATCGGCCGACATGCTCACCGGCTTGAGGCTCGGCACCGCGCCGTCGTAGTTGACCGCGCCCGCCACCGTCGCCGTGCCGGTCGGGCCCGCCGCGCCCGCCGGAGCGGCCGGCGCCGCCGACGCCGTGTTGTCGCCCGCCGCGGGCGCCGCCGACGCCGCGTTGTCGGAGGCCGGCTTCTCGCCGCCGCCGCAGCCCACCAGCGCCAGCGCGCCCCAGCCCAGCGCCAGGGCGCTCAGCAGGACGGTGCTCTTCCTTCTCGTCATCATCGTCTTCGGCTCCTTGTTCACCGTTGGTTTGCCGCGTGGGTTGGCTGCGACGTGCAGCGCGCGGCGCCGCGCCGGGGGCCGGTGATACCGGCCGTCGCCAGGCGGGCGCTTGATTGTATCCAAGATCGGCGCCAACCTCTCCTACCGGGGCACGCATCGGTACGCCGCCGGAACGCCGATTGCAGCCGCCGCACCGGTCGGCCGCAGCCCCGCCGTGCCAAGGATCCAAGGAGAACCGCCATGTCCACCCAACTTCGCCGCTGGACCGTTCCGCTGGCGCTCGCCCTGCTCGTAGCGCCGCTGCTCGCCTGCGCCTCCTCGGGAGTCAACAAGGGGCAGTTCAACCTCATCTCCATCGAGGACGAGTGGCAGCTCGGCAACCAGCTCGCCGCCGACCTCGCGCGCCAGCTTCGCCTCGTCGACGACCCCGTGGCGCAGGAGTACGTCGAGTCGATCGGCCGCCGCGTCGTGGCGCAGACCGAGATGGCCAACCTGCCGTGGCACTTCCACATCGTCGCCGACCCCGAGGTCAACGCCTTCACCATCCCGGGCGGCCACGTCTACGTCAACACCGGGCTGATCGAGAAGGCGCCCAACGTGGCGGCGTTCACCGGCGCGCTGTCGCACGAGATCTCGCACGTCATCGCCCGCCACGCCACCGAGCAGCTCTCGAAGGCGTACGGTCTCGAGGCGTTGGGCGGCGCGGTCCTCGGCCGCAACCCGGCGGTCTACCAACAGATCCTCGCCTCGGTCCTCGCCCAGGGCGCGATGGCGCGCTTCTCGCGCTCGGCGGAGGCGGAGGCCGACCGCCTCGGCGCCGCCTACATGTACAAGGCGGGCTACGACCCGCAAGGCATGGTGCAGATGTTCGAGACCCTGCTCGCCGAGCGCAAGAGCCGGCCGGGCTCGGTCGAGCGCTTTTTCGCCAGCCACCCGCTCACCGAGGATCGTATCCGCGAGGTGCAGAAGGAGATCTCGGCCTTTCCCAGCACCGGCAACCTGATCGCCAGCGACCCGCGCTTCGACCAGCTCCAGGACCGCTTCTCGGGGTAGACTTCCGCATCCGCCGATGAGCTCAGCGCCTTGATGGTCGAATACGAGTTCACCCTCGCCGACGGGCGGGTGCACCGCTTCCTCGTCGGCGCGGACGACGAGCGTCCCATCACCGCCGAGCTGCCGCCGTGGACGGCGCTCACCTTCCACCAGTGCGGCAACTGTCCGCTGACCACGGCCGAGACGCGCCGCTGCCCGGCGGCCACCGACGTCTTCCGCATCGCCGAGCGCTTCGCCGACACGCTCTCCTACGAGCGCGCGCACGTGCGCGTGCGGCGCGGCGACCGCAGCTACGAGATGGACTGCGACGTGCAGACCGGGCTGGGCTCGCTGCTCGGCGTGGCGATGGCGTCGAGCGGCTGCCCGATCCTCGGCCAGCTGCGCGGCCTGGCCCGCTTCCACCTGCCCTTCGCCGAGTTCGAGGAGACGCTCTTCCGCACCGTCGGCCTCTACATGCTGCGCCAGTACTTCATCGCCAAGGACGGCGGCATCCCCGACTTCGAGCTCGTCGGCCTCTCGCAGCTCTACGACGAGCTGCAGGAGGTCAACCGCTCCTTCAAGCGCCGCATCGAGGCGATCTCGCCGCGCGACGCCAGCATCAACGCGGTGACCCTGCTCGCGTCGCTGTCGGCGCTGGTGTCGATGTCGCTCGAGAGCGGCCTCGAGCAGCTGCGGCAGCTGACGCGCAGCCCGGCGGATGCCGTTCGCGCCTGAGGGAGAGCCGGAGTTTGGCCGCAGATCCGAGTCGCGGTTCGACGGACGGCGCGCGCGACGCGTCGATCGCGACCGCGGAGCTGGTGCGCTACCTCGACCAGTACCTGGAGTCGGAAGGCATGGCCGACTACGGTCCCAACGGCCTGCAGGTCGAGGGCGCGGCGGTGGTGCGCAAGCTCGTCACCGGCGTCTCGTCGTGCCGCGAGCTGTTCGAGCGCGCGCGCGAGGCGCGCGCCGACGCGCTGCTCGTGCACCATGGACTGTTCTGGCGCGGCACGCCCTACCCGCTGGTCGGCCTGCAATACCACCGCGTCGCGGAGCTGATGCGCGGCGGGTTGGCGCTGCTCGCCTACCATCTGCCACTCGACAAGCACGCGCAGGTGGGCAACAACGCCGTGGCGGCGCGGCGGCTCGGACTGCACGAGCTGGCGCCGTTCGCCAAACACGAGGGCGTCGCCATCGGCTGGCAGGGACGGCTGCTCGAGGCGATCCCGGCGAGCGAGCTGGCGGCGCGTTGCGGCGTGCTCTACGAGCAGCCGGCGCTGCTGCTCGGTCCGGCGGAACGGATGGTCCGCCGCGTCGGCGTGGTCAGCGGCGGCGCGCAGCGCGAGTTCCTGCAAGCGATCGCGGAGGGCCTCGACGCCTTCATCACCGGCGAGGCCAGCGAATGGGTCACCAACCTGGCGCGCGAGTCCGGCGTCGCCTACATCGCGGCGGGCCACTACGCCACGGAGCGCATCGGCATCAAGGCGCTCGGTGACCACCTCGCGGACCGCTACGGCATCGCCGTCGAGTTCATCGACGTGCCGAATCCGGTGTAGCGGTTCGCCCGGAGTACACTGCCGTCATGACGAGAGTCGAGTTGCTCGAGCGGGCGGTCGCAGAGCTGACGCAGGAAGAGCAGATCGATCTCATCGGCCGCGCCTGGGACAACCTCGCCGCCGATCCTGCGGCGCTCGACCCTTTGACCGACGAAGAGCGAGCCCTTCTCGACGAGCGCATCGCCGCTCACGACGCCGATCCTTCGACTGCGCTTTCGCTGGAGGAGGCGCTCGCCGCCGCCCGCCGCCGCGTTCAGCGGCGATGAAGTGGATCGTTCGGGCGGAGGTCGCGGACGAGCTCACCGCGGCGGCCTTGTGGTACCGCGACATCTCGCCGTCGCTGGCCGATGCCTTCTTCGCGGAGTACGAAGCGGCGATCGCGCGAGTGCAGGAATACCCGCGCTCATGTCCGGTGGTCTATCCAGCAAGAGAGGTGCGCCGCGCCCTGATGCACCGCTTCCCGTATGCCCTGTTCTATCGGCTCACTGACGAGGAAGGTGTCGTCTTCGCGCTCCGCCACTGTGCCCAGCATCCGCGGGGTTGGCAGCGCCGCGCGTAATCAGATTCACCCTCACGTCATCTTCGCTACAAGCTCGAACCGGAATAGCGCACCGGTGTTGGCGGTCGTCTGTTGCGCGAGCTTCGCGGGCGGGATGCCGAGCTCGGTCGCCAACCGCAGCGCCACGTCGACTACGAAGGCAGGCTCATTGGGTTTGCCGCGGTAGGGCACCGGAGCCAAATACGGAGTGTCGGTCTCGACGAGCAGCCGATCGGCCGGCGTGAACGCGAGCGGCTCGCGGACGTTGTCGGCTTTCTTGAAGGTGACCATGCCGGAGATGCCGAGCCAGGAGTTGCCGCGGGCGAGCAGTTGACGCGCCATGGCGGCGCCGCCGCTGAAGGAGTGGAAGTCGGCGCGCAACGCGGCGAAGCGGGGCTCGGCGAGGAGGGCGAGCATGGCTTGCTCGCTCTCGCGGTTGTGGACGACGACGGGGAGGTCGAGGTCGAGCGCGAGCTCCCACTGCTCGCGCAGCGCGCGCTCCTGTTGGTCGCGCGGGGCGAAGTCGTAGTGGAAGTCGAGGCCGCACTCCCCTACCGCCACGGCTTTCGGGTGCGCGAGGAGAGCGGCCAGGCGTGCGGCGTCGCCTTCGCGCCAGTTCGCCGCTTCGTGTGGATGCACACCGAGGGCGCACCAGACGTCCGCGTGGCGATCGCAGAGCGCGAGGATGGTGTCGGCTTCGTCGAGCTTGGTTGCCGGCACGAGGAAGCCGACGACACCGCGGGCTCGCGCGCGGTCGAGGGCGCCGTCGCGGTCGGCGGGCGCGAGGCTCTGCAGGTGGCAGTGGGAGTCGACGACGCCCGGCAGCGACGGCGCCGGGCCGGAGACGGCGCTCATGCGAAGGAGCCGCGTCGCACCGCCGTCCCGCCTACTTCACCCGCGTGCCTGGCGGGACCTCGTGCTCGGGTTGCAGGAGGACGGCGTCGCCGTTCTGGGAGGCCGCGAGGACCATGCCTTGGGATTCGACGCCCATGAGTTTCGCGGGTTGGAGGTTGGCGACGATGATGACTTGGCGGCCGACGAGTTGGTCGGGGGCGTAGGTCTTGCGGATGCCGGCGACGATCGTGCGCTGCTCGTCGCCGAGGTCGACGGTGAGCTTGACGAGCTTGCTGGACTTGGGGATCTCTTCGGCCGCTCTGACGGTGGCGACTTTGAGCTCGACTTTCATGAAGTCGTCGTAGGTGACCGGGTCCATGCTAGGGGATCCTTCTTTGGTCGAGGGCGAAGAGATCGGAGACGGAGACGGAGTCGGAGCCGGAGTCGGAGTCGGAGTCGGAGTCGGAGTCGGAGTCGGCGGAGGACTTTCGCTTGGAAGCTCGGCGCCGACAGGGGCGCCGGGCTTCACGGGTCCCCGCTTGCCGGTCGGTATCCCATCCGTGCTCGCTTCGCTGCGCGCGGCTGGGAGCCCTCCGCCCGGCGCGCCCGCTCTGCCCGGCGCCCCAGCCGGCGCCGAGGAGCTTGCGTCAGAGAAGTAGCTCTCCTTGTCAACGCGTGGGAAGAGCGGACCTGGCTCGGGGATCGGCGCGTTCGTCGGCAGCCCACCCCACGAAAGCGCGTCGAGCGACACCGGTGCTTCAGCACCCAGCGCATTGAGAACGCGAGCCGCTGTTTCCGGCATCACGGGAAGAAGACCGACCGCGACGATGCGCACGGCCTCGAGTCCCTGGCCCAGGATCTCGGCGATTCGTTCGCGCGCGCCTTCGTCTTTGAGCAGCTTCCAGGGCTCGCTGGTGACGAGGTATTGGTTGGTTTCGGCGACGAGACGCCATAGCGCTTCGAGCGCGCGGTGGAAGGCGTAGTCGTCCATCGCCGCGCGGTACTCGGCGGTGACTTCGGCGGCCACTTTGGCGAGCGGTCCATCGGCTGGTGGCGTCGGCGGCGTGCGGTTGTCGAAGGCGCGACGGGAGAGCGTCACCAGGCGCGAGAGGGTGTTGCCCAGCCCGTTGGCGAGGTCGCCGTTGTAGCGGTCGACGACGGCCTCGTCGGAGAAGTTGGCATCCTGGCCGAAGACCATGTCGCGCAGCAGGAACCAGCGCAGGGCGTCGGGGCCGAGGCGTTCGATGAGCTCGTCGGGGCGGGCGACGTTGCCGACGGACTTGGAGATCTTGCGGTCGTCGCGCAGCCACCAGCCGTGCGCGGTCACTTGCGTCGGCAGCGGCACGCCCGCGGACATCAGGAAGGCCGGCCAGTAGACGGCGTGGAAGCGGATGATGTCCTTGCCGATCAGGTGGAGGCGCGTGTCGCCGTGGGACCAGAAGCGGTCGTAGAGCGCCGCGCCGTCGCCTTCGGCGCCGAATCCCAAGGCGCTGATGTAGTTGGTCAGCGCGTCGAGCCAGACGTAGACGACGTGCCCGGCGTGGCCGGGGAACGGGATGCCCCACTGCAGGCTGCTGCGCGATACCGACAGGTCGCGCAGGCCGCCGGCCACGAAGGCGCGCACCTCGTTGGCGCGGCTCGCCGGCCGCACCGGCTTCTCGCGGTCGTACCAGTCGAGGAGCGGCTGCTGGTACTTCGACAGCTTGAAGAAGACGTTCTGCTCCGACTTCCACTCCACCGGCGTGCGGTGGTCGGGGCAGAGGTTGCCGGGGAGCAGCTCCTTCTCGGTGTAGAAGGTCTCGCAGGCCGGGCAGTACCAGCCCTCGTGCGGCGCGGTGTACAGATCGCCGCTTTGCTCGATGCGACGGATCAACGCCTCGACGCCGCGGTAGTGGCGCTTCTCGGTGGTGCGAATGAAATCGTCGTGCGAGATGCCGAGGCGCTTCCACAGCTCGTGGTAGCGAGCCACCACGCGATCCGCCAGCTCGATGGGCTGGACGCCCGCTTCGCGCGCCGCCTGCTCGATCTTCTGGCCGTGCTCGTCGGTGCCGGTCAAGAACCGCACGTCGTCGCCGCGCAGGCGCCGATAGCGGGCGATGGCGTCGCAGACGACCGTCGTGTAGATGTGCCCGATGTGGGGCAGATCGTTGACGTAGTAGATCGGCGTCGTGACGTAGAAACGGCTCATCGGCTTCGCTTTGGATACGTGAGGCGGGCCGCCGGGCGGCGGCGTCGAAGGTCCTACTGCGGCCGCAGCTCCGAGGGCTGGAAGAAGTAGACCTCGCCGCAGAACCCGCACTCGGCCTGGGCGACTTCGGAGCCGATGTCGAGCTCCTCGAGCTGTTCTTCGGAGAGGCCCAGCAGGTGGCCGAGCAGGCGCTCGCGGCTGCAGCGGCAATGGTATCGCACCGCCTGCGACTCGAGCGGCTGCGGGTCGAAGCCGGCGAGGCACGCCTGCTTGAGGGCGGCGACGCCGCCCTGCTCGAGCAGACGGCTGACGTCCCGCGCGCCGGCGAGGTTCTTCTCGAGCTCGGCGACGACCTCCTCCGGCGCCTTCGGCATCGCCTCGACGATGAGACCGCCCGCCGCCGCCACGCCCTCGTGCCGCGTCAGCACGCCGACCAGCACCGCCGACGGCGTCTGCTCGCTCTGCCGCAGGTAGTGCGCGAGGTCGGCACCGATCTCGCCCGAGACTAGCGCCACCTGGCTGTGGTAGCGGCCGCCCCCCTCGTACTCGCGCAGCACCTGCAGGATGCCGCGACCGACCGCTCGGCCCACCGCCAGCTTGCCGTTCGAGTAGGGCGGGACGTCCACGCGCGGCTCGCCGACGAGGCCGCGCAGGTTGCCGTTGGGCTCGGCCTCGGTCATCACCTTGCCCAGCGGGCCGTCGCCGCGGATCTCGAGCACCAGGCGTTGAGGCGTCTTGCTCGACAGGCGGAGCAGCATGGCAGCGCCGGCGAGCGCGCGTCCGAGCGCCGCCGACGACACCGGTGAGAGGTCGCGACGGTGGCGAATGAACTCGACCGGCGCCGTGATGTCGGCTGCCACCCAGCGCAGGTGGCCGCCGGCTGCCATGCCCACTTCGAGCATGCCGTCGGGGGAGGTGACGTGGAGTTGAGGTTCGCTCATCGCAGATGCGCGGCGGTCGCGCGCCGCCCAAGAAAGTGCGGCAGTGTAGCCGACACGTCAAGGGCGCTCGCCTGCGCCCGACTCCGCGGTCATCTGCTACCGAGCGCGTCGCCTCACCACCCTCCCCGCTTGCGCAGCGACACCCAGCGGTGGCCGCCGCCGAGCACCACGTGGTCGAGCAGCCGGAGACCGAGCAGGTCGGCGGCGTCGGAGAGGCGCCGCGTGAAGGCGAGGTCTTCGGCCGAGGGCGACGGATCGCCGCTCGGGTGGGTGTGGAAGAGCAGCATCCCGGAGGCCGAGCGCAGCAGCGCCTGCTTGAGGAACGCCCGCGGCTCGACCGACGCGCGCGCCATGGTGCCGCGGTAGAGCTCGGCTTCGCCGAGCAACCGGTTGCGCAGGTCGAGGAAGAGCGCGCCCATCACCTCCTGGTCGCGCTCGGCGTAGCGCAGCAGCAGGTAGCGCGCGACGGCGTCGGGATTTCCCAACGGCAAGCGGTCGGGCAGCTCGGCCCGCGCCACGCGTCTCGCCAGCTCGAGAGCCGCCATCAGCCCTGCCGCCTTCGCGGAGCCCAGCCCGCGCCGCTGCAGCGCGGTGCTGTCGAGCGTCGCCATGCCGGCGATGCCGCCGGCCACCGACAGCAGGTCGCGCGCGAGGTCGAGCGCCGAAGCGCCCGCGCAACCGGTGCGCAGCAACACGGCGACCAGCTCGGCGTCGGTCAGCGCGGTGCCGCCCTCGCGCAGCAACCGCTCGCGCGGCCGGTCGTGCGCCGGCAGCTCGCGGATGTAGGAGGCTCGCGGCACCAGCTTTGGAAACCCCGGCGGCTCGGGCGGCGGAACATCCGGAACATCCGGAACATCGGGGAGGGGCGGCGGCGGCAGCAGTTCGATGCAAGGTTCTACGTTCATGCCAGTACGATCGGAAAGCGCGGGCGAAAACGCTCACGAGAGTGGAGGATCGATGACCGAAGTCCCCGAAAACTTCCTCGGCCTGCCCGCAGAGGCGAGCCGCTACGAAACCAGCCGCGTCGTCGTGCTGCCGGTGCCGTTCGAGCGCACCACGTCGTACGGCAAAGGCACGGCGCTCGGGCCGGCCGCGATCCTCGCAGCGTCGCGGCAGGTCGAGCTGTGGGAGGAGATGCTGCGCAGCGAGCCGTGGCGGATGGGCATCGCTACCCTGCCGCCGTTCGAGCCCGCGGCGCAGGACGCGGAGGCGGCGCTCGCGGAGCTCGAGGCCGAGGCGCGGCGCCACCTCGAGGCGGGCAAGTTCCTCGTCACCCTCGGCGGCGAGCACAGCCTCACCATCGGTCCCGTGCGCGCCGCCCGTGCGGTTCACGGCGAGATCGGCCAGTCGGACATTGGCGTCGTGCAGTTCGACGCCCACGCCGACCTGCGCCCCGAATACGACGGCACGCCGTGGAGCCACGCCAGCGTGATGCGCCGCCTCCACGAGGACGGCATCCCGGCGCTGGCGGTCGGCATCCGCGCGCTGTGCGACGAGGAGGCGGCGCTCATCGCCGACAAGGGCCTGCCGACGATCTGGGGCTGGGAGCTCCCGGCGCGCGAGCGCTTTCTCGCCGAGATCGAGCGGCTGCCCGAGAAGGTCTATCTCACCTTCGACGTCGACTTCTTCGACCCCTCGCTGATGCCGGCCACCGGCACGCCGGTGCCCGGCGGCGGCGCGTGGTATCCGACGCTCGACTGCCTGCGCGAGCTCTTCGCCCGCAAGACGGTGGTGGCGATGGACGTCGTCGAGCTGGCACCGCTGGCGGGAGCGCACGGCGCCGACTTCCTGGCCGCGAGCCTGGTGCACAAGTGCCTGGCGTATCTGCAAGCGGCCGGCGGATAACATTGCATTTTCCAGGGTGAGGAGCGGGTCGGATGCAGCCATCTCTCATGGACACGCGGATCCAGAGCACCGGCAAGCTGCGCTCGCGCCACCTGCCGGCGCTCTATCTCGATCCTTCGTTCTTCGCCGCCTACGTGGCACTGCCGCCTGAAGATGGCACCGCCTACGCCGAGATCGCGCGCCGCGCCCGCGAAGGCGCCCTCGGCCTGACCTTGGTGGTGAGCAGCCTCACGCTGCTGCGCTGGATGCAGGCGAGCGCCGCGATCTACCGCGCCGAGCACCGCGACGAGCACCACGCCGGCGCGCTCGAGGATTCCGACTTCGAGGGCCTGCGCTTCCAGGGCTGGCTGCAGCACCTGCTCGGCGACGCGCTCGACGGCGTGCTGCAGGTCGACCTGCGCGCTTTCGACCTCGGCCTCGACGCGGCGTGGGAGGAATGGCCGGCGCTTGCCCTCCTCGACGGCGCCGCGGGCTCCACGCTCGACGCCCTCGCCGCCCGCCACCTCGGTTGCACGCACCTCGCCACGCTGAGGCCGGAGATGGCGCGGATCTGCGAGCTGCTGCGCTCCACCGGCGGCCCGCAGCCGCTGCTCGGCCCCGCCGCCGTTCTCGCCGCGGCGCCGCCCGCCGCCAGCAGCCTCGCCGAGTGAACCGTTAGGATCCGCCGATGCCGGTACGCCTGCTCCGCCGGGAACAGGAGGCCCTCCTCGGCGAGGAGCGCGCCGCGCTGGGCGAGCTGCAGGTGGCGCTCGGCCGCGTCGAGGCCGAGGCCGACGACCGCGCCGCCCTCGTCGAGTCGATCCGCCAGCTCGACGAGCTCTTCCTGCTCGTCGTCGTCGGCGAGTTCAACGCCGGCAAGAGCACGCTGATCAACGCTCTCCTCGGCAGCGCCGTGCTCGAGGAAGGCGTCACGCCGACGACCACCGCCATCCACCTGCTCCGCCATGGCACCACCGTGACACGCAGCGCCACGACCGAGGGAATCGAGGAGCTCACCGCGCCGCTGCCGCTGCTCGAGCACCTCACTCTCGTCGACACGCCGGGCACCAACGCGCTCGACCGCCGCCACGAGGCGATCACCGACCGCTTCGTGCCGCGCGCCGACCTGGTGCTCTTCGCCACCTCGGCCGACCGCCCGTTCACCGAGAGCGAGCGGGCCTTCCTCGAGCGCGTGCGCGCGTGGGGGAAGAAGATCGTCGTCGTCCTCAACAAGGTCGACATCCTGCGCAACGAGACGGAGGTCGGCGAGGTCGTGCGCTTCGTCGAGGGGCACGCGGGGCGCCTGCTCGGCGTCGAGACGCCGGTCTTCCCGGTGGCCGCGCGCCTGGCGCTCGAAGGGCAGCTCGAGGGCGATCCCGGCAAGCTCGAGAAGAGCCGCTTCGGCGCCTTGCAGCGCTACCTGACCGACCGCCTCGACGCCGCCGAGCGCATCCGCCTCAAGCTCGACAACCCGCTCGGCGTCGGCCTGCGGCTCGCCGAGCGCTACCGCGATGCCGTGGTCGAGCGGCTGGCGCTGCTCGGCGCCGACTTCACCGCCCTCGACGACATCACGTCGCAGCTCACGCTCTACCGAGAAGACTTAGGGCGCGAGTTCCGCTTCCGCCTCGCCGACGTCGACAACCTGCTGCACGAGCTCGAAGCGCGCGGCATGCAGCACTTCGAGGAGACGCTGCGCCTGACGCGCGTCATGGAGCTGCTCAACAAGGCGCGCGTCAAGGCCGACTTCGAACGCAAAGTGATCGCCGACCTGCCGCAGCAAGTCGAGGCCAAGGTACGCGAGGTCATCGATTGGCTGGTGGCGAGCGAGCTTCGCCAGTGGCAGGGTGCCAGCGCGCTGCTCGAGGAGCGCAAGGCCGAGCACGCCGAGCGCATCGTTGGCCGCATCGGCAGCTTCGACCAGGACCGCCAGCGGCTGCTGGAGACCGTCGGCCGCGCCGCGCAGCGCTCGCTCGAGAGCTTCGACCGCGAGGCGCAGGCGCACCGCATCGCCGACGACGTGCAGGCGGCGGTGACGCGCACGGCGATGGTCGAGGTGGGCGCCATCGGCCTCGGCGCCGTCATCACCGCCATCGCCACCACCCACCTCGCCGACTTCACCGGCATCCTCGCCGCCAGCGGCCTCGCCGTGCTCGGCCTCTTCATCCTGCCGGCGCGCAAGAAGAAGGCGCAGCGCGAGCTGCGCGACAAGGTGCTCGAGCTGCGCGAGCGCCTGATGCGCACGTTGACCGAGCAGTTCGACGCCGAAGTGGAAGGCAGCGTGCGCCGCATCGAGGAGGCGATCGCGCCGTACACCCGCTTCGTGCGCGCCGAACGCGGGCGTCTCGAGAGCTTCCACGGCGACCTCGACCGCCTGCGCGAAGGCCTGGCGGCGCTGCGCCGCCGTGTCGCCGAGCTCGGCGCTTTACCTTAGGATCGGTTTGGCAACGCAAGGAGAGGGCTGATGGCAGAACAGGGCGTCGTCAAGTGGTTCAACGAGAGCAAGGGCTACGGCTTCATCACGCGCGAGCGCGGCGCGGACGTCTTCGTCCACCACGCGTCGATCATCAGCGAGGGCTTCAGGACCCTCAGCGAAGGCGACCGCGTGCAGTTCGAGGTCGTCGAGGGGCCGAAGGGGTTGCAGGCGAAGAACGTGATGAAGATCAGCTGACGGCGGTGGCGCCGATCGGCGCGCCGGCCGAACGCGCCTACCGCAGCACGCGCACGGCGCCGGGCACGACCTCGACCTCGACCGGACCGGGCGCACCCATGTCGCCGTCGAGCTCGTAGGGCGTGAAGGGACCAAGGGGCTCGCAGCGCACTCGGCGCGCCTGCTTGAAGAGCACCCCGGATCTGCCGAGGTGGCGGCCGAATTGGAGCTGCGGCAGGCGCAGCGGCATCATCCAGCGCGGCACGTCGCCGACGATGACGACGTCGAAGAGGCCGTCGTCGACCTTGGCGTGCGGCGCCACGCGCATGCCTTTGCCGAAAGTCGGCCCGTTGGCCACGGCGAGCAGGAAGATGGGGCCCTCGTAGAACGGCTCGCCGTCGACGGCGATGCGGCAGCGCACCGGGCGATAGCGCAGCAGCGTCCTGATCGTCGTCGTCATGTAGACGGCGGCGCCCTTCCTCGGCAGCTTCTGCACCTCGTCGACGACGACGCCGGCGACGCCGGTCGAGACGGTGTTGACGCACCAGGTCCACGGCCGCCCGCCCGGTTCGTCGACGCCCGGGCGGCGCACAGCGAAGGCGTCGAGCGGCCGCGGCTCGCCCTCGAGCGCCTTCTGCAGCGCGGGACCGGGCGCGTCCGGGATGCCGAGGCTCTTGCAGAGGTCCGAGCCGGTGCCGGCGGGCACCAGCCCCATGGCGACGCGGTCGGCGAGACCGTCGCTGAGCAGCAGGTTGGAGAGCATGTGCGCCGTGCCGTCGCCGCCCAGCGCGACGACGCCGCGCGCTCCATCCGCGATGGCGCGCCGCAATGCGTCGGCCGACGCCAACGGGTCGCGCTCGCGCACGACCTTGGCGGCGCGCAGCTCCGGATGCGAGTCGACGAGCGACTGCCACACGCCGGGCGCGCGCCCCGAGCCCGCGGCGGGATTCACCAGGAAGACGAGTTGTTCGAGGGTCAGCTCACGCCTCCACCACGCCTTCCGGCGTCCACGCGGCGAGCGCGCCGGCAACGGCTTCCTCCTCCGCTTCCCACCGCGGTGCCGACCAGCCGAGCTCGGCCTGGAACAGCGCGGCGAGCTTCGGCACCAGGGCACGCGCCGCGCGCGGGTCCCACATCGCGAAGCGGGCGCGGCGCACTAGCAGGTCCTCGAGCCGCAGCACGGCGCCGTACCGAAGGTGCGTGCGCGCCTCTGCCGCGCACAGATCGACGTCTTCGGCGAGCGGTTGCAGCTCGTCCGGCGTGCGCGCCAGCGACAGCGCGGTCCAAGCGAGCGAGCCCAAGCGCCGCGACATCGCCGTCGCGATGGTGGCTGCAATGCCGCGCTCGGCGAGGCGCTCCGGCAGGTCGGCGGGCGCCAGTCCCGCCAGCGGCGTGCCGGCCGTGGCGCAGTCCGCCAGCTTGCGCGCACGGTCGCTCGGCAAGCGCTTCACCACTTCGTCGACCACCTCCTCGGCGGTCGCGCGGTAGGTCGTCAGCTTGCCGCCGGCGACGTTGAGGAGGCCCTCCTCTTCCCACACCTCCTCGTCGCGGCTCGCCTCCGACGGCGTCTCGGCGTGGCTCTGCAGGATGGGGCGCAACCCGGCGAAGGCGCCGCGCACTTGCGAGACACCGGTGATGCGGCCGGGAAACGTCGCCATCGCCACGCGCAGCAGGTAGTCGACCTCGCCGCGCGTCGGTCGCGGGTCGTCGAGCGGGCCGTCGTGGAAGAGGTCGGTGGTGCCGACGAGGACGCCTTCCGCGTGCGGGATGAAGAACACCGGCCGGCCATCGTCGGGCGAGGCGACGGTGAGCGCCGCTTCGATCGGCAGCAGCGACGCCGGCAGCACGATGTGCACGCCGCGCGACGGCCGCAATCGCCGGCCCTCGAGGCCGAAGCGCTCGCGCACGGCGTCCGTCCAGTGGCCGGTGGCGTTGAGCACGACCGTGGCCTCGACGCGGTGCGCTTCTCCGGAGAGGAGGTCGCGCACCACGATGCCGTCGATCCTGCCGGCCGCATCTCGATGGGCGTCGATCGCCTCGGCGCGCGGCAGCACGAGACCGCCGTAGCTCGCGGCGGTGGCGGCGACGGCGATGGTGAGGCGCGCATCGTCGGTCAGCGCGTCGCCATAGAGCAGCGCGCGGTCGAGGCCTTCCATCTCGAGCCCAGGCGCCAGCCGTTGCGCCTCCGCCGCTTCGACCTCGCGATGCCGCTCGGGCCGCTGCGTCAGGCGGTCGTACATCCAGAGCCCGATCTCGACCTGCCAACCCGGCGTGCGGTCGCCCTCGTAGGCCGGATAGAGGAAGGACACCGGCTGCACGAGGTGCGGCGAGAGCTGCAGCAGGCGGTCACGCTCGCGGCAGGCGAGGCGCGTGATGCGGAGCTGCATCTGCTTCAAGTAGCGCAAGCCGCCGTGGATGAGCTTCGACGAGCGCGAGGAGGTGCCGGAGGCGAGGTCGCCCTTCTCCACCAGCAGCGCGCGCAGGCCGCGCTGCGCGGCGTCGAGCAGCACGCCGCAACCGGTGATGCCACCGCCGACAATGACCAAGTCGAAGGGCTGCGACAGGCTCGCGAGCGCGCGCTGGCGGAACGTGGGGTCAAACATCGACGCGCATCACGACTCCAGCCGGTCGACGGGATCGAGCAGCACGTGCGGGTTGAGGATACCGTTCGGGTCGAACGTTGCAGCCGCAGCGGCCAGCGTGCGGAGACCGTCCTCCCCGATCTCCTGCGCCAGCCAGGGCGCGTGCCAGCTACCGACGCCGTGGTGGTGCGAAATGGTGGCGCCCATCTTTGAGACCAGGGCCACCAGCGCGGCGTTGGCGGCGCGCTTGAGCGTCGCCCACCGCGCCACCGCCGCCGCGGGATCCGACGGCACGCGGAAGAAGCAGGTGAAATAGAGCGACGCTCCGTCGAGGTACGGGTGAGACAGGTGGCAGAGCACCACGACTTGCTCGTCTTCATCCGCGAGCGAGCTCGCGAGCGCTTCGACCACCCGCCGGCGCAACGGCGCCACCTGCGACCAGGGCACCGCCGTCTCCAGCGTCTCCGTCCCGAAGCCCGCATCGAGCAGACCGTCGCGCAGGTAGGGGTGACGGAAGCGGTCGGTCAGCCAGCGGCGGCCGGCGCCGCGGCCGAGCGAGACGCCGCGATGCGGGCGCAGGTGCGGCGTCGCGGCGGCGAGGGCGCGGTGGCATTCGCGCTCGCTGCCGGCGGCGCCGACGAGCAGCAGACAACCCTCCGCCACGCCGCGCCACGACAGGTAGCGGCGGATGGCCGCGGCGCCGGCGCCGCCGTGCCCGAGGCCGACGAGCAGCGCCGTCGCCGTCTCGACCGCGTCGGAGAGCCGCAGCATCGACAGCGGCACGCCGTCCTGCACGATCTCGCGCGCCGCGGTGAGCCCCGCGTCCCACTCCGGCAGCAGCCAGGCGACGACCTCGCGTCGCGCCGGCGCCTCGCGCACGCGCACCGTCACGCGGGTCACGACGCCGAGGCGTCCTTCGCTACCCAGCACCAGCCGCCGCAGGTCGGGGCCGGCCGCGGACGCGGGCTGCGCCGGCAGCGACAGCTTCCGCGGCCCACCGTCGTCGACTCCCGGCGCCACCAGCTCCACGCCGGCGACGAGGTCGTCGATGCGGCCGTAACCGAGCGACTCCTGCCCGGCCGAGCGCGTCACCACCCAGCCGCCGATCGACGACAGCTCCCACGACTGCGGCAGGTGGCCGAGCGTGAAACCGAACGCGCCGAGCTCCGCCTCGACGCGCGGGCCGAGCGTGCCGGCACCGAAGGTGGCGAGGCCCGACTCGCCATCGAGCGCATGGAGGCCGGAGAGCGGCGAAAGGTCGAGCACGACCGCCGGTCGCTCGTCGGCGAGCACGTTGACGCCGCCGGTGACCGAAGTGCCGCCGCCGCGCGGGATGACGCGCACGTTCGTTCGCGCGCAGGCAGCGAGCACGCCGGCGATCTCGCTCTCCTCGGCGCGTATTACCGCATCCGGCAGCGCCGGCGCGCCGCCGCTGCGGAGCCACAGCAGGTCCGGCAATCCCTGGCCGCGTGCGTTGGCCAGCCGGTCGAGCGCCTCGGTCGACACGCTGCCCGGCAACCGCGGCAGCTTGCGCGGCTTCGGCTGCGCGTCGAGCCGCGGCGGCACCACCGCGCACGGCGTCCCCGGCCCGAGCCGCTCCGTCAACCACGCCAGTATCGCCGCCGGCGGCGGCACCGTCACGCCCTCGAAGCCCCAACCCGCGAGGCGGCGGCGCATCAGCGGTCGAGCACGCGGCCGCGCGGATGCAGCCGCAAGCGAACGCCCGTGGTCTCCATGGAGCGACGCTACCACCGCACTTGTTACCACCGGACTTGTCACCAGCGGACTTGTCACCACCGGACTTGCAGCCGCATCCGCCGCTGCTCGCGGTCGCGCCACATCACGTAGCCCTCGCGGCGGCCGAAGAGGTAGAGGTCGCGCAGCACCTCGACGTCGTGGCGGCAGTATTCCTCGACGAGATCGAGGCGTCCTTCGCGCACCCAGGCGAGCGACTGCAGGCCGTCGGCGGTCTTGCCGTTGCCGAGCGTCTCGCGGGCCAGATGGTCGAGGCGCAGGCGGAAGCCCAGAGCGTGATGCACGTCCTCGAGCAGGTCGAGCGTCGGCACCAGCCGGTTGTAGTCGGCGCCGGTGTAGCCGCCGAGGACGCGGTAGTCGAAGCGGCGGACGTTGAAGCCGATGACGAGCCGCGCCGCGCGCAGCGTCGCCGCCAGCTCGCGCGCGTCGCGCTCGCGGTAGACCTCGAAGCGTTCTTCCTCCAACCGGCAAACGACGGCGAGCGCGAGGCCCATGCGGTGCGCGTTGCCCCAGCCGCCGACGTCGGCGGCGGAGCGCAGCGTCTCGAGATCGAAGAGCAGCGTGTCGCCGGCATCACCGCGACTCGGCAGGGGCCGAATGCGCGGCGCCCGGCGCCACCACGAGCGCCAAAGCGAGCGGAGGACGTTCGCGGCTCGCGATAACGGACCGTGACCGTTCGCTGTCGAGATCGCCGCGGCCGCTTCGCGGCCTCGCGATGACGAGGTGAGAATGGCGCCGTTCGTCGCCGGCACGCGGTGCCCGTTCCCGTTCGCGGCGAGAAGGCTGCCGCGGTTCAGGCGAGATGCCACGAGGGGCGATTCGCTCCCATTCGCGGAGCGCACCTCGGCCCCGCTGTCATCGCGAGGAGCGAAGCGACGAAGCGATCTCGATTCATCACTCGCTCGCGGTGCTGATGGCGGCGCTTCGCTGGGGAACCGCGGCGGCTCGTGCTCGGTCTCCCACTCGTCGCGCAATTCGGGCTCGGCGCCCACGTTCAGCTGCAAGAGCCACGGCTCGGCGGGCGGCAACGCCTCCTCGCCGAGCAGCAACGCAATCACGCGCCGCGCGCCAAGCTTGTCCAGCGGCCGGTTGCCGTTGCCGCACTTGGGCGACTGCACGCACGACGGGCAGCCGCCCTCGCAGGGGCACTCGTCGAGCAGGCGACCGACGCGGGCGAGCAGCTCGGGCAGCGCGGAGAAGGCGCGCGGCGCGATGCCGACGCCGCCGGCGTGACCCTCGTAGACGAAGACGCCGCCGCAGCCGATCTGCGGGTGGAAGGGCGTCGAGATGCCGCCGAGGTCGTTGCGATCGCAGAGAGCGAGCAATGGCAGGAGCGAGATCGACGCATGCTCCGCGGCGTGCAGCGCGCCGAGGAAGTGATGCGGGCCACCTGGCTCCTCACCTGCTGCGCGTTTCTCACCGCGCTCGGCCGCATCGCTATCGTCGGCATGGACCGCCGCCGCTACCGAGTGCCGCTTCTCCTTCAGTGCCGTCTCGATCGCCGGCGTCGCGGCCCACCACACTCCGACCGTCTCGTACGACACCTCGGGCAGCTCGAGCTCGTGCCGCGACAGCACCTCGCCGCCGAAGATCCGCTTCCTCTCGTAGCCGACGACACGTTCGGTGACGCGCAGCCTGCCGAGCCACGCCGAGAGCGCGCCTTCATGACGCTCCGACGTCGCCTCGAGGATCGTCGTGTTCTTCTCCGCCAGCGCCTGTGTGTACCAGTCGACGCTCGCCGGCTCGACCAGCACGCGCGCGGCGCCGGTGTCGAGGGTGCGCACCAGGTACTGGCGCCCGGCGTGGAGGTAGATCGCGCCCGGGTGGCACTCGAAGTAGACGCGCAGCCCGTCGATGGTGCCGATGGTGTGGCCGCCGCGCGCGTGGACGATGGCGAAGGTCTCGCCGCCGCCGCGCAGCGAGACGCTGCGGTGCGGTCGCTTGGCGCGCGCGTAAAGGCGATCGCCGTCTTCGGACTGGCGCAGCTCGTGGGTGCCGATAAGCTCAGTCACGGCGCTCGCGTGCTGCGCCAGGTACTCGCCGTCGGGTCCGCGCTCGAGCGCCATCTCCGCCGCCGCGCACGGCAGGTGCTGCCGCGCCACCACCTCGTTGCCGGGGTCGACGACGAGCGGCTCGCAGGGCCGCGCCAGCAGCTCCTCGGGATGGCGCACCAGCCACTGGTCGAGCGCGTCGGGCAGGGCGACCAGTGCCGTCAGCGACTCGCGCACCTGGCCGTGCAGCGTGCGGCCCACGCGTCCCGACCGCTGCCAGGTCGCCATCACGCTCCCCGGCCAGCCCACGAGAATGCAGGCATCGAGGCCGCCGACGTCGATGCCCAGCTCGAGCGCCGAGGTAGAGATCACGCCCTGAAGCCGGCCGTCGAGCAGCGACGCCTCGATGGCGCGCCGCTCCTCGGGCAGGAACCCCGCGCGGTAGCTCGCCACGCGCGCCGCCAGCTCCGGCTCCTGCTGCCGCAGCCAGCTGTAGAGCAGCTCGGTGATGCGCCGCGCCTTGGTGAAGACGATCGTTTTCTGCCCCTGGCGCAGCAGCTCGACGAGGAGCTGCAGCGCGGCGGTGTACGGGCTGGCGCCGCCGGATGAACCTGAACCAGGTTGCACCATCACCATCCAGCGGTCGGCCCGCGGCGCGCCCGACTCGGCGACGCGGTGGAACGGCACGCCGGCGAGCGCGCGGGCGAACTCGTCGGCGTTTGCCGCCGTCGCCGACGAGGCGACCAGCCGCGGCGCGGCGCCCAGCTCGCGGCAGATGCGCAGCAGCCGTTGCAGCACGTGATGGAAGTGGCAGCCGAAGATGCCGCGGTAGGTGTGCAGCTCGTCGAGCACCACCCAGCGCAGGTTGGCGAGCAGCGGTGCCCACGCCGGCCACGAGGGCAGGATCCCCAGGTGCAACATGTCGGGGTTGGTGATGAGCACCCGCGGCGGATTGCGGCGCAGCTTCGCGCGCATCGCCGGCGCCGTGTCGCCGTCGTACACGGCGCAGTCGAGCGGGATGCCCGACGCCGCCGCGAGGTCCTCCAGCTTGCCCCGCTGGTCCTGCCCCAGCGCCTTGAGCGGATAGAGGAACAGCGCCCGCCCCGGCCCGCCGCGCGCCGCCTCCAACATCACCGGCAGATGGAAGATCAGCGACTTGCCCGACGCAATCGGCGTCGTCACCAGCACGTGCTCGCCGCGGCGCAGCGCGGCGATGCCGTCGGCCTGGTGGCTCCACAGCCGCTCGGCGCCGCCGCCGGCGAGGGCAAACGCGAGCCCCGGCGGCAGCGGCGGATCGAGCTCGCCGAAGCTCGCCGGAGCGCCCGGCAGCCGCTCCACGTGAACGATCTGCGCGCCGAGCCGAGGGTGGCGCCGCAGCGCCTCGACGACGGCGGAGGTGGCCCCGGCTTCGCTCATGGTGGGCGCTCCGGCAGTCTATCGCGCGCGTTCCATGCCTCCGGCAGCGGCCAGCGTGGGTCTCGCGCCAACGTTTCGCGGGTCAACTGAACGTTTGGAACGGTGAGTTGACACTTGCCAAGGCGTCAGATAGCTTCCGCGCTCACCGCGCCAAGTTTTATCCTTGCGCTGGACGTCCCAAGCGGGCGGTCTGCGCCGACCTCATACCGGGGTGACGTCCATGTCTGCGGAGAAAGGGAAGAGTCTCTGGAGCCGCCGGCAACTCGTGGCGAGTGTCGCTGCCCTCGCGGCGACTCCGCGCCTGGCCGCAAAGGCGCCACCTCGCGATTCAGGCTCGCCTTCGACCAGTGACCGCCGGGATCGGGCTTACGCCCTGCGCCGGCGTGCCGCCGAATCGCAGCACCAGCTCCCTGCCCCATCGCCCGTTGCCAACGGCGATGAGCGACGCATCGCTGCATTTGGCGCTTGCTATAGCAAGGGTCTCCCACACGACCCGCTCGGCATCGTGGATCCGGCCGCCTATCAGCTGCTTCTGGCGGCGATCGCCTCGGAAGACCCCCAGCAGTTCGAACAGATTCCTCTCGGCGGCTTCGTCCGGCTAGCCGATCCCCAGGCGGCGTTCGCGTACGACCTGGTCGGCTGCGACTCGTCGCAACTCGGTGTCCCTCCGGCACCCAGAGTCGATTCCGCCGAGCAGGCGGGCGAGCTCGTCGAGCTCTATTGGCACGCCCTCCTTCGTGACGTGCCATTTGCGGATTACGCGACCGATCCGCTGGTCGCGGAGGCCTGCGCCGATCTCTCGCGTCTGTCGGTTTTCCATGGTCCCAAGGACCAGGGACGTGTCACGCCGGCCACGCTGTTCCGCGGCGGCACATCTGGCGACCTCCGCGGTCCATACCTCTCGCAATTCTTGTGGAAGCCGGTGCCCTACGTCCCCATGCTGCTCGAGCAACGCATGCGAGTGGCCGTCCCCGGCACCGACTACGTGCGGTCGTATCCCGAATGGCTGGCGATCCAGAACGGTGCGCTGTCGGAGGTGAATCGTTTCGACGAGCAGCACCGATACCTGCGCACCGGGCGCGACCTCGGTGAATTCGTCCATCGCGATTTCACCTACCAGGCGTTCCTCTCGGCGTGCCTGATCCTGCTCAAGGCCGGCACCCCTGTGGATGGCGGCAATCCCTTCAAGCATTCCCGGACCCAGAGCACCTTCTCGAGCTTTGGACCACCGTTCGTCCTTGCCCTGCTGGCAACCGCCACGCAGCTCGCGCTCAAGGCATGCTGGTATCAAAAGTGGGTCGTTCATCGCCGCTTGCGCCCGGAGGAGCTCGGCGGACGTTTCGATCGGCAGACTCGCGGCGATCTGGATTTAACGCTCCACGGCGACTTGACCGCATCGGCCGTCGTCGACCGCCTGCGCAAGGGAAACTCTTTCCTTCTACCGCAGGCGTATCCGGAGGGCTGCCCCACCCATCCTTCGTATCCGGCGGGCCACGCCGCCATCGCCGGTGCCTGCGCCACGGTGTTGAAGGCCTTCTTCGACGAGTCTTACGTCATCCCGCAACCGGTAGTTCCCTCGTCTGACGGCCTGTCGCTGGCGGCTTGGACGGGCGAGCCCCTGACGGCGGGCAACGAGCTCGACAAGCTGGCCAGCAACGTCGCCATCGGCCGAGACTTCGCCGGACTGCATTGGCGGTCAGATGCCGCAGCAGGCATACGGCTGGGCGAGGCGGTGGCGATCGATCTATTGCGCGAGCGCAAGGTGCTTTCCAACGAACTGTTCACCGGCTTCAGCTTTCGCAGTTTTGATGGCGAGCGCTTGACCGTCTGAGCCGTTCACGACGGACGCTCATGTTTGCCTGGGGAGGGATTCCGTGAGGAAGTCGACAAGCACAGCGAGGATGGTTTCTTGGGCCTGTCTAGTCATGGCGGCCGCAGCGATGCGCTCGCCGGGATTCGCGGCAACGCTCGTCGACCCGGGCTCGGCGATCTGGTACACCACCGCCGGGGCAGCTGGGAACCTCCTGAGCTGCGGCAATCGCGCCCGCATCGAGGGATCGCTCCACTCCAACGGCAATGTCCTCATCAACCCAGGTTGCACGGTAACCGAGGACGCCACGGCCGTCGGCAGCGTCGAGACGCACGGGACCGTGCAGGGCCAAGTCATCAGCCAGGCCGCCGCGCGCCCGCTGCCGGTGTTGCCGCCGGAGGTACAGCTGCGCGCCCTAGCCAATCGCTTCATCGAGGGCGATACCACCCTCTCCGACGCAGTCGTCGACGACGTTCTCTTCGTCCATGGCACGGCGCGCATCCAAGGCAGGGTGCGCGGGACCGGCACGGTGATCGCGAGCCGCGATCTCCGACTGGAGAACCTACCTGACAACACGGTTGCAACGCCTGACCCGCAAACGCGGCTGGCGCTCATCGCCGGCAATGACATCTGGGTGGGCAAGGGAAGGGCGTTGCGGGCGGCGCTGCGCGCGGGCCGCGACGTCGAGCTGCATCAAGACGTCCAGCTCGAAGGCGTCGCCGTAGCCAATCGGCAGCTGCGAGTCCTCGAGCGCGCGACCATTCGGCACCTCGATTTCGATCTCCATCCGCCCACCATCACGAACCTGCGGCCCGCGGAGGGCACTACGATTTCCAATCGTCGGCCCGAGATCGGTGCCAGCTTCAGTGACGACCTGTCCGGCGTCGACCTTGGATCCGTCCACCTGCTGCTCGACGGCAGCGACCGCACGGCGCAGGCGACGATCAGCGCGACCGCCGTGGGTTTCGTGCCGACCGCGGATCTCGCGACCGGTACGCACGTTGCCACGGTCGCTCTCGCGGACCGGTCGGGCAAGACCGCGACTGTCAGCTGGAGCTTTTCCGTGCGCACGTCTTCACCGCCGACGCTCAACTTCACTAGCCCGCACGCCACGGTGCTGACGCAAGACCCCAAGATCGAGGTGCGGGTCACGATGACCGATGGTGGCGCGGTCATCGCTGTCTCAACCTTTCGAATCACCGTCGATGGAACGGACTTTTCCAGCAGCTGCCAGGTGACTGCCCACGACGCCGTGTGCTCCACACCGAGTCTCGACAGCGGGACTCATGGGCTCGTCGCCTTCGTTCTCGATGCACTTGGCAATCAGGGCACCACTGCCATCGCCTTCGAGCTGCGCGTAGACAGAGGACCGCCTGCCGTCCACGTTACGACGCCCGCGGAACGCGTCATAGTGCGCGATGACACGTTCGTGGTCAGCGGGACCGCTCAGGATGATGGGGAGTTGGCGTCAGTCACCGTCAATGGCTCCCCGGCGGCTCTGAGCGGCGACACGTTCACCAGTACGGTTCATCTCGTCGACGGGTCGAATCCGCTGCTGGTGGTGGCGGCCGATACCTTCGGTCAGCGCGCGGGCGCCAACGCAATGGTCATTCTCGACCGCGTGCCGCCTACGCTGAGCTTGGACTCGCCTGCCTCGGGACAGATCGTGAATGGCGAATCCGTCACGGTATTGGGTTTGGCTACGGACACCCACGGCGTCCAATCGGTAACGGTGATGGACACGCCTGCGACGATCGAGAATGGCGGCTTCAGCGGGAGCGCGCCGCTCGCCGAAGGCGGCAACGACGTGAGGGTCACCGCGACCGACCGGGCCGGCAATAACAGCACCAAGATAGTCAGGGTGATTCGCTATTCGCTGCCAGCGGTGACGATCGCCAGCCCCGTCGATCTCGCTTACGTGTCGTCAACCACGTTCGAAGTGCGAGGGACGGTTTCCGAAGGCACTACCGTCAGCGTCAACGGGGTCGTGGCAAGCATCGCGGGGACCGCCTTCACCGCTGGCCAGGTGCCCTTGATCGAAGGCGGCAACACCATCACCGCCACCGCTCGCGACCTCAACGGCCACGTCGCCACTGCAACGGTGCATGTCGTGCGCGACCTAACTCCACCGCACGTCGCGGTCTACTGGCCCGCGGACGGCGCAACTGTCTACGATCCGGTGATAGGGGTGCGCGGTTTGGTCAATGACATCGTGCCTGGCACCGTCAACTCCAGCGAGGTCAGCGTCACTGTAAATGGTCTCCCGGCGCAGGTGGCCAATCGGTCGTTCCTTGTCGACGCAGTGCCGCTCGTCGAAGGCGAAAACGTCATCCGGGTCGTTGCCGTCGATGCGAGCGGCAACAGAGGCGAAGTCGCGGTGACCGCCACACGCGCGGCTGCCAACAAACCGCGCATCGTCGCAGTCTCCGGAGCGGGGCAGACCGCAGTCATCGGCACCAGTCTTCCCAACCCGTTGGTAGCCGAAGTGCACGATGGGAGCGGCAATCCCGTAAGTGGAGTTCCTGTCATATTCAAAGTGGCCGCGGGAGATGGAAGCTTTACGAACGGCAAGCGCCTCATATCGGCCTCGAGCAACGCAGCCGGCCGTGCGGAAGTGAGCTACACCCTCGGACGGCGAGCCGGAGTCGCGACCCAAGTCGTCCAAGCTACGGCAATGCAGTTCTTGGGCTCCGCGGTGTTCACCGCAACGGCTCATGCGGCGGGACCGTCGCTCGTCGTCGTCGATTCCGGCAGCCTGCAAGTGGGGGTCACTGGGCACCAGCTGCCACGGCCGCTCGTTGCGGCCGTCGTCGATGCCGGATCTAACCGACTGGCGGGCATACCCGTCGTTTTCCAGGTTGTCGAGGGGACCGGGCATTTCGCGCCAGGCGGATCCAGCTTGACTGTACCGACCGACAGCGATGGACGGGCGATCGCCTTGTTTACGGTCGGCGAAGATGAGGGGACTGCCAACAATGTCGTCCAGGCCACCGTACAAGACCTCACCGATGGCACCGCCGCCACGTTCGTCGCATCAGGACGGGCGGCGGGTGATCCGGATGCAACCTCCGTTTCAGGTGTCGTGCTCGACAATATAGATCGCCCCGTGCCGGGCGTCACGGTGCGGATAAGGGACACCCCGTTGATCACTACCACCGACGCCCAGGGGCAATTCAGGATCGATCATCCTCCCATCGGCGCCGTCAAGCTCGTGATCGATGGCTCGACTGCTGCGCTGCCCGGCTCATGGCCCGACCTCGAGTTCGACATGGTCACCATTGCCGGTCGCGATACCACGGTCAACATGCCGATTTACCTTCTTCCGATCGACCTGCAGCACGGCGCCTACGTGGACGAAACACACGGTGCAACGCTGACCTTGCCCGACTTCCCTGGGTTTGCTCTCACTATCGCACCTGGCTCTGTGACCTTCCCCGGAGGCAGCCGCAGCGGCGTCGTATCGGCGACGATCGTACACAACGACCGGGTGCCCATGATTCCCAATTTTGGGCAGCAGCCCAAGTTCATTGTCACCATCCAGCCGCCTGGCGCCCGCTTCGATCCGCCGGCGAGCCTGAGCCTCCCCAACGCCTCGGGTCTCCCACCTGGCCACGTCACCGAGATGTATTCATTCGACCATGACTTGGGGCACTTCGTCAGCATCGGCCCGGCCACAGTCAGCAACGATGGACTTGTCCTCAAGTCGGACGTCGGCGTCGGTATCGTGAAGGCCGGCTGGCATTGCGGCGGCGATCCGGAGAAGTCAGGCACGACACATCATTGCAAGGATTGCTATCAATGCGTGCCACCCGACAACACATGTAAACCCGAGGCTCTTTGCAAGGCTTGCACGCCTGGCAGCGCGTGTAATGGCAAGGGGCACTGCGAAACCGGCCGAGAGCTGCTCGCTATACCCAGTGTTTGCGAGGGTGTGGGCGTCAGAACAGAGCCTTCACCGCTGGATAGCTGCTCCGCGGTGCCGGAGCTGGCTGGCATCCCTGACCTGTGCGGGGCCGCTATGCGTGTCACTTATCGCGAGGTCACTCACGCTTGCGACAGCATCGACTTGGCAGGGGCAGTGCTCAACGAGGAGATCGAGGACGACTTCGGTTGCGGCGATCCCGGCCCAATCCGGACAGGCTCCTGCGTGGTGGTCAAAGGCAATCTTCTGGCACCTCCGGGGCAAGTGTGCAGGGACTACTACTACACGTGCCGCCAAACCGATGACTGGCCCATGAATCAGAGCTGCACCGAGACGGTCACTCAGAAGATTTATATCGACGAGTGCTTGGTGGAAACTCGAAAGATCGTGTTCACCATCGTGCGTGACGCGCAGGGGTGCGCAGGCATTGCAGAACGTCACTAAGGATTCAGATATGAGTCTGAGGCTGTTTGGCGGCATGACCTTGCTCTTGACCGCGCTCTCGATCTGCCCGCTGCGGGCCGAGCACGGCATGGTCGACAATAGCTGCTCCTGGGGCGACTCGGCGGCAGAATTGTTGCTCGACCGAGAGTTGCCGGCTTTCAAGCTAGACGGGCCAATCGAGGGCGTGTTGGTTCCGTTCCTTCGTGGTCAAGGCGTGCCGGTCTCGTTCATCGCCGCGCAGGCCGGCACCGGTTCCATCCACTGGTCCGGTGAGCAGGCCGCGAGCTTGCGGGCGTTGCTAGAAGCGACGCTCCGTCAAAGCCCGGAGTTCGGCTACCGGATCATCGCCGGTAAGGTCGTGATTTATCCCCCAGCCGAAGGCTACGACGCGTCTCTGACATTGGGGAATTCCAGCGTCGCGCCGCGGGGAAAGGCGATGTATTCCATATTGAGAGATATCAAGACCAAAGTTCCTTTTCTGGCGGATTTGGGGATGCCGACGCTACGGAGCATGGGAGACCGGCACCTCTATGGTGACTTGGTAGTCACGGGTGGTAGGCGCTCCATCGTAGAGCACCTAGCGGCGATCACCGGTTCGGCACCCGACATCGCCTTTGGGATGGTGAAGAGGGCGGATGGCCATTTGGCTTTCGGGCTCGAGTTGGTTCGAGTGCTAGCTGGCATCAAGGCCAGCGGCCCGGCCGTGATGGAGGTGGGTGCCACCGCGAGAGTCGAGGTGGTCGGCCGACTGATGGACGGCAAGTCAGTCGCCCTTTCAGGACCGGCCTGTGGTTTGGATTTCCTTTCGAGCGATGTCGCCGTCTTGGAAGTCGATGGTAGCGGGCTGGTGCGGGCCCTAGAGCCAGGAGAGGTTACCGTTTCGGTGCGGCATGGCAGTCAATCCGATCAAATTCATGTTCGGGTGAAATGAGAATGCTGCTCCGCGGCGTGACGCCAACGGCCGATCCACGGGTGCTTGCATGGGATGCGGCAGCATTGGAGGGACGAATGAAGAAGAGAACGGCCATTGTCGCCCTGATAGCTGCGGTATGGGGCGGCGCCGCTTGGGGACAAGTCGGCGAGACGTGCACCGTGAGCGTCTTGAATCGAAGCGCTCCCGTCGCTCCGGACGGTAGTTGGGTCGTGCCGAGCGTGCCAGCGGGCACCGGGCTGGTTCGCGCTCGTGTGACTTGTGTCGATGGCGGGATAACGCGCAGCGGCCAGTCGCGATGGTTCGAGCTCGCGCCGAACCAGATACTGAAGATCTCCGATTTCGACTTCTCCTCCGCCGTTTCCGTTCCTCTCCAGCTCCACGTCTCCTCCGGCTCGACCGTGCTCTCGGCGGCGGGCGCCACGGCGCAGCTGAAGGTGACTGCGACGTATCCCGACGGCTCGACCGCCGATCTGACTTCCAGCGCACTAGGCACCACTTACGCCGTGAGCAACCCGGCAATAGCGGAGGTGAACGAGAGCGCAGTGGTTACCGCGAGAACAAGCGGCCCAGTACTGGTGACCGCGTCGAACGACGGCGCGATCGCGGTCATCAACCTGCAGGTCGTCCTCTCGGGTGACGTCGACAACGACGGCTTGCCCGACGACTGGGAGGTCCGGTTCGGATTCGATCCCACGAACCCCGCCGATGCCATCGACGACCCCGACAGCGACGCCCTCACCAACCTCCGAGAGTTCCAGCTCGGCACCGACCCGACCAAGCGCGACTCC
Organism: Thermoanaerobaculia bacterium; assembly: GCA_036005845.1. GTDB lineage: Bacteria > Acidobacteriota > Thermoanaerobaculia > Multivoradales > JAIOJS01 > DASYQD01. Next base: position 48,793 of record DASYQD010000070.1, read on the forward strand.
GATGGCGACAGCCTCTATGACGGCGAGGAGGTCGATCGCTATCACACGAATCCGCTGTTGCGCGATACAGACGGCGATCAAGTTAGCGACGGCCTGGAAGTGCTCGCGGGCAGCGACCCGCTCGATCCGTTGAGCGTGAACCTACGCGGTATCCTGGTGTCGCTACAGGTCGCGCCGAGCGCCTTCACGATCACGTTCAATACCATCCTGGGCGAGGCCTCGCGCCAGCTGCGCGTCTCCGCCGTCCTGCTCGACGGCTCGACGATCGACGCCACGCGTGCCCTCTATGGCACGTCGTACAGCTCCAGCGACCTGCGGATTGCGAGCTTCGGGGCGGAGGCCGGCCGCGTGTTCGCCGGCGAGAGCGGCACGGCGACGGTCCGTGCGCTCAATAATGGCCTGTCGGCGGACGCCGTGGTAACCGTCGAAACACTGGCGCCGGTGGCGCTCTCCCATCTAGGTATCGGCGGCTACCCGACGAGCCTGCGGGTGGTGGGCGACTTGGTGTTCGTTGCCGCGGCGCCGGTCGCCGGCACGAGCTCTGGCGGCGGCTTGTACGTCGTCGACGTGAGCAACCCCAACGTGCCGGCGTTGCGCTCCTATCTGCCGATGGCGGTCGCATACGACGTGGTGGTCGACGGACAGGTCGCCTACGTCACCGGCGCTCTCCAAGGGTGCGGGTCGGCTGCCGGCTACGGCGACGGGTGTGCATTGCTCGCCGTCGACCTCTCAGCTCCCGCCGCTCCCGTCGTCGTCGCCACGATGCCCTTCGGGGTCGCACGCGGCTTGGCTATCAATGGCGATGTCCTCTACGTGGCGACCAACGGCGGCCTCGCGGTGATCGACATCTCGGTCCCGGCGCATCCGCAACTCGTCACCACGGTGCCACTGCCGGCAGGCAGCGCCCGTATCGCCTTGGCGCGCAACCTGGTGTACGTGGGCGGCACGACCTCGGTGTCGATTCTCGACGGCACGGATCCCATGCTGCCCGTCAAGGTCGCGGAAGTACCGGGCTGGGCTACGGCCGTCGCGGCCCGCGACAATCGCGCCTACGACATATCTCCCTGGTCGCCGTCGATCACCGTCCTCGATACCTCGCTGGCCAACAACCCCGTGGCGGTTGGTACCAGCCAGGGATTCCACTATCTCTTCGGGTTCGCGCTCGCCGGCCGCTTCGGGCTCGGCGCCGACGTCTA
>DASYQD010000071.1:0-13062 GCA_036005845.1 Thermoanaerobaculia bacterium
AGCGGCTGGGCAACGAGGAGACCCTCCTCGTGCAGTCGGGCAAGCCGGTGGCGGTGTTCAAGTCCCACGCCGAGGCGCCGCGCGTGCTGATCGCCAACTCGCTGCTGGTGCCGAAGTGGGCCACCGCCGACGAGTTCCGGCGCCTCGAAGGGCTCGGCCTGACCATGTACGGCCAGATGACGGCCGGCTCGTGGATCTACATCGGCACCCAGGGGATCCTGCAGGGCACCTACGAGACGCTCGCCGAGTGCGCGCGCCAGCACTTCGGCGGCAGCCTCGCGGGCCGGCTGACCGTCACTGCCGGCCTCGGCGGGATGGGTGGCGCGCAGCCGCTGGCGGTGACGATGAACGAAGGCGTCTGCCTCGTCGCCGAGGTCGACCCGACGCGCATCCGCCGTCGGCTCGACACCCGCTACCTGGACGAGGTGGCGCCCGACGTTTCGACCGCGGTGGAGCGCGCGCTGGCCGCGCGCGAGGCGAAGCGCGCCGTGTCGATCGCCGTGGAGGCCAACGCCGTCGACCTGCTCGAGCACCTGATCGCGCTCGGCGTCACTCCCGACGCGCTCACCGACCAGACGTCGGCGCACGATGCGCTCGAAGGCTACGTACCGCACGGGATGCCGTTGACCGCGGCGCTCGATCTACGCGCGCGCGATCCGCGCGACTACGTGCGCCGCGCGACGGCGTCGATGGCGGCGCACGTGCGCGCCATGTTGCAACTGCAGCAACGAGGGGCGATCACCTTCGACTACGGCAACAACCTGCGCGGCCAAGCGAAGGAAGCAGGCGTCGAGGACGCCTTCGCCATCGGCGGCTTCGTGCCGCTCTTCATTCGGCCATTGTTCTGCGAGGGCAAAGGCCCGTTCCGCTGGGCGGTGCTCTCCGGCGATCCCGAAGACTTACGGCAAACCGACGAAGCGATCCTCGCGGCGTTCCCCGCCGACCGCGCGCTGCACCGCTGGATCCGCATGGCACAGGAGCGCGTCGCCTTCCAGGGGCTGCCGGCCCGTATCTGCTGGCTCGGCTACGGCGACCGCGCCAAGGCCGGCGCTCTCTTCAACGAGCTGGTGAAGAGCGGCCGCGTCTCGGCGCCGATCGTCATCGGCCGCGACCACCTCGACTGCGGCTCGGTGGCGTCGCCGAATCGCGAGACCGAAGGGATGCGCGACGGCTCCGACGCCATCGCCGACTGGCCGGTGCTCAACGCGCTGCTCAACGCGGTCAACGGTGCCACCTGGGTGTCGGTGCACCACGGTGGGGGCGTCGGCATCGGCTACTCGCTGCACGCCGGGATGGTGATCGTCGCCGACGGCACCGCGGCGGCGGCGCGCCGCCTCGAGCGCGTGCTCACCGGCGATCCTGGGATGGGCGTCGTGCGGCACGCCGACGCCGGCTACCCCGAGGCGATCCGCTTCGGCGTCGAGCGCGGCGTCGACCTGCCGTCGCTGCGCGTCGACGCGGACCGCTGACCGCAGGGAGCGGCGCACGGCAGCGACGCCCTTGCCCGCGGAGCCCCCGGCGCTGCGGACCGGCGCGGCGAAGGCGAGGCGCCGCCGACGGGTTTCATCCCGAAGGCCGCGGCGGCTGCTCGACACGTTGCCGCTGGCGGCGACGCCCGTCGCCCTGGCGTTGCCGCCGCTCTGGGGAGCGCTGGCACTCGCCGCGCTGCTCGCCGTCTGGCTGTTGCTACGCCAGGCGCGGCGCGAGGCCGCGGCGGCAGCGCCGCTGGTCGCGGTCGCTGCGTTGGCGCTGCTCCTCGCCGGCGTCGCCTCGACGCTCGGGCCGCCCGAACCGCAGGCGTGGGTGCGCGACACGGCGCCGCGCTACGCGGAGCTGTGGCGCGACATCGCGGGACACGCGGCCGACGGCGTGGGCGCGGTGGGGAAGCCGCCGGCGGACGACGCCGGCCGCCTCGCCGTGCACCAGCGCTTCGCCGAGCTGCTCGCCGCCGCGCACCCCGACCTGACGCTGCTGCTCGTCGACCCCGACGGCCAGCCGCTGGTGTGGGAGGGCCACGGCCTGCTGCACGAGCCCGCGCCGCAGGAGATGCCGCGGCGGGGCTACGCCTACCGCGCCGGTTTCGGCTCCGCGTCGCTGCTCGCCGTAGCGCCGCTGTCGGATGCGGCGCGGCCATGGCGCGTCGTCGCCGGCCGCAGCTTCGACACCGCGAGCCTGCCGTTCGAGCCGCCGGGCCGGTTGCCGCCGGAGGCGTTCCGCTGGTCGCTGGTCGATCGCCCGGAACAGGCCGCCGCCGGCGCGTGGCTGCTGCCGGCCGCGCAGGCCCCGTCGATGGTGGTCGAGCCGGTCGCCGGCGTGCCTCCGGTCGGCGTGCGCTGGGCGCCGGCGGTGGCGGGTACGGCGCTGGCGCTGGGCCTCTTGGCGCTCGCCGCGATGCGGGCGGTGGGGCTGGCGGTGCTCTGGCGCACCGCCTTGCCGGCGACGCACGGCAGGCGGTCGATCGTCGTGCTGTCGGTGGCGGCAGCGCTTGCCGCCGGCGCGGCGGCGGGAGCGCCGCGCTGGACGCTGCTGGCGCTGCTCGCCGGCCTCGCCATCGCCGCGGTGGGCTGGCGATGGGGGACGCGGCCGCGATCCGCGGCGATCGCCGCACTCGCGGGCGCCATCGGCGTCGCGGCGCTCGTCGCCGCGGCCGTCGCGCTGCAGCGTGCGATGGGCATCCAGCCGTTGGCGGACGCTCGCGGCGGTGCCGCCGCCGCGGTGCTGCGAGCGGCGTTGCTCGCGGCCGCCGCTGGGGCGTTGGTGCTGGCGGCAGGGGAGGCGCCGGCACCCGCAGCCGCGGCGGCGAGCGGATCGACGGCGCCGGCATCGACGTTGCCGCCGAACGATTCGGCCCGCCGCGCACGGCTCGCGTCCGCCCGGCAACGGGTCGCGAAGGCGGTGGGCTGGCTCGTACCTCCGACGCCGGCCGGCGTCGCAGGGCTCGCCGCTGTGCTCCTGCTCGGCCTCGCCGCCGCGTTGCACGACCACGCTGTCGTCGCGCTGCCGTTGCTCGTCGCCGGCGGCGGCGCAGCCGCGCTGTGGACCTCGCGTTGCGCGTGGCGCCGCCGCCCGGCGGCGCTAGTGCCGTTGATCCTCCTCGCCGCGCTGCTCGGTGCCGCCGCGTGGCAGACGGCGTACCGCTTCGAGCTCGCGCGCGCGCTCGGGACGCGGTTGTTGCCGGCGATGGCGGCGCCGGAACAGCGCGAGCTCGCCGACACCTGGCGCCGGCTCGAGGGTCATCTCGCCGCCATCGATCTCGCCAAACAGGTGCCGCGCTCGCCCGAAAGCCTGCTGCCCACCGATCTCGCGTACCTGCTCTGGCGCCGTTCGCCGCTGGACCGCGGCAACGCGCTCACCGCGCTCATCGTGACGCCGCACCTCCTGCGGCCGGTGTCGTTCTCGTACGGCCTGCCGCTCACCGAGACCGGCGAGATCGACCGCGACCCGGTGCGCTGGGGCCCGCTGGGTCCCGCCTCGTGGCAGGACCTGCTGGTGTCGGCAGAGGTGCCGCTGCGCAGCCAGGGCCAGGTGTGGGGCAAGGTTCGCTTCTGGCTCCTGCCGCAGCCGGGTTTCGGTTTGCGCACCACGCGCGGCGAGGACCTACCGGTCGGCCTCCTCCGCGGCGGCCCCACCGAACGCGGCCCCACCGGCCTGCCGCGGGAGGTGCGCTACGCGCTCTACGACCAGAACGGCAACGCGGAGCTGTCGCCTTGGCGCGAGACGCCGTCGCTGCCTGCGGCGCTGCACCGGAGCGCGGGATCGGGAATCGCGCGCGTGCCGACGCCCGAGGGTGACGCCTGGGCGGTGGCGCGCCGCGACGCCCGCGGCACCGCCGTCCTCTTCCTGCCGGTGCTCGGCTTCTCGGACGCACTCGAGGCGGTGGGCGGGCTGGCGCTGTCGATGCTGCTGCTGGTCGTGGCCGCGGCCGCGCTGGTGGCGCTGCTGGCCCTCACCCGCGCCTCCTTCCGCGATGCGCTGCGCCGTGCCGTGCACTCCTACTCGAAGCGGCTGCTGCTGCTCTACGGCGTGCTGTTGCTGGTGCCGCTCGCCGCCCTCAACGTGCTGCTGTTGAAGAACCTCGAGGAGCGGCTGCAGGCCGAGCAGCGGGCCGGCGGCGAGAAGGAGGTGCGCTCGGCGCAGCAGGTGCTCGGCGAGTACGTGGCCTCGCTCGAGCCCGGCTTCGGCATCGAGACCGCGCTCGACGACGAGCTCCTGGTGTGGCTGTCGCGCGTGCTCCACCACGAGGTCAACCTCTACTGGGGCAGCACCATCAACGCTTCGAGCAAACGCGAGCTGTTCTCCGCGGCGCTGCTGCCCGAGCGCATCCCAGGCGACATCTACGCGCAGCTCGCGCTGCTCGGCCACGACCTCGCCTGGCGCACCAGCAGCGCCGGCGGCACGCGCTACCTCGAGCTCTACGCGCCGCTGCGCATCCCCGGCGCCGGCGAGGGAGCGCCGCGGCTCTTCCTGTCGCTGCCGCTCCTCGCCCAGCAGCAGGAGCTGCAGGGGGAGCTGCTCGAGCTGCGGCGCCGCGCCATGCTGCTCACCGCCGCCATCTTCCTCGTCGCCGCCGCCGTCGGCGGCCGCCTCGCCGGCACCTTCACGCGCCCGATTCAACAGCTCGTCGAAGGCACGCGGCGGATCGCCGGCGGCGCCACCAGCCTCGAGCTAGCGCTCAGCGAGCAGGAGCTCGCGGCCCTCGCCGCCGCCATCGACGAGATGGCGCGCAAGATCGCCGAAGGCCGCCAGCGCCTCGTGCGCGAGAAGCAGGTGGTCGAGCGGATGGTGGAGAACGTCAACTCCGCCGTCGTCTCGCTCGACGAGCGCGGCCGGGTGCTGCTCGCCAACCGCCTGGCGGGCGAGCTGCTCGGCGTCGGCGTCGGCGATCCGCTGCGCGCGGCGCTGCAGGTGCGCGAGGACCTCGCACCGGTGGCCGCTTTCCTCGCCCGCTCCGCCGGCGAGCCGGGAGAGGCGCAGCCGGCGGAGACGACGGTGCACCTGCCGCGCGACGGCGACGAGCGCGAGGTGCGCCTGGCGTGGGTGCCGGTGCCCGGCGCCGGCGAGCCGAGCGCCCTGTTCGTGCTCGAGGACGTCACCGAGGTGCTGCGCTCGCAGCGCCTCCAGGCGTGGGCGGAGATGGCGCGCATCATCGCCCACGAGATCAAGAACCCGCTGACGCCCATCCGCCTCTCGACGGAGCACATGGTGGAAGTCCACCAGCGCGACCCGGACCACTTCACGGGCGTGTTCGAGCGCTGCACGCGCAACATCCTGCGCCAGGTCGACGAGCTGCAGCAGATCGCGCAGGAGTTCTCGGTCTATAGCAAGATCCCACGGCTCGACGCGCAGCCGGGCGATCTGGCGGCGACGGTCGCCGAGGTGGTCGAGACCTACGGCAGCGCGGCGCGGACCGGCGTCGCCGTGCGCTTCGCCGGTGACGGCGGGCCGCTGCCGGCGCGCTTCGACGCGCGCCTGTTGCGGCGGGCGCTGCGCAACCTGCTGGAGAACGCGCTGCGCGCGAGCGCCGGCCGCGGCGACGTGGAGGTGCGTCTCGAGCGGCGCGACGACGCCGCCGCCATCACTGTCGCTGACCGCGGCCCCGGCGTGCCGGCCGAGCTGCTGCAGCGGATCTTCGATCCCTACTTCTCGACTCACGACACGGGGACCGGCCTCGGGCTGCCGATCACGCGCCGCATCGTCGAGGAGCACGGAGGAACGATCGCCGCGAAGAACCGCACGGACGGTGGGCTCGAAGTGGTGATTATGATCCCCGTCGAATGAGCCACGTTCTTCGTCTGGAGGTTCGCGCCCGCGCGTGGCGAGGGTCGCGCATGGGCGCAACGCTTCTGACCTTCGTGGCGCTGGCGACCGTGATCGGCTGCCGCGGCGGCAGTGAGCGGAGCCGCGCCGCCGGATCGGCGGTGTGGATGGACGGCGTCGCGGAGCCGCTCGCAGTCGCCGACCTCGCCCGTCTGGAGGCGGGCGGCATCGGCGAGATGTTCGTCGAGGCGGCGCAGCTCGACTGGCAGGGCGCTCAGCCGCAGGTCGCGCCCCTGCGCATCGCGCGCCAGCCGCGTCGCGTCAAGGCCACGCTCGTCCTGCGCGGCGCCTGGCCGCTGGGGCCGGTCGACGCCAAGGTCGCGGCGCGCACGATCGCCACCGCGCTCGAGGCGGCGGCGCGCACCGCCGAGGAGGCGCAACTCGGCGTCGCCGGCTGGCACCTCGACCTCACGGGCGTTCCCGGCAAGGACGGCGCGGCGCTCGCGCGCGCGCTGCGCGAAGAGATCGAGCCGTCGCTGCTGCTGTCGGCGACGCTGCCGCGCGATGCCGTCGCCGCGGAGGGCATCGACGAGCTCACCTCCGCCACGGATTTCGTCGTCTCCTTCCTCTACGGCGTCCGCGAAGGCGAGGCCGATGAAGACGCGGCGTGGGACTTCCAGCGGGTCGAAGCGGCGGCGAAGAAGCTGGAGACGCTGGAGGAGCCGTTCCTCGTCGGCGTCGTCGTGCGCGGCTCGGCGACGTTGCTGCGCGCCGGGGCCGAAGCGGGCGAGCTTCCCGGCGTGAGCCTCGCCGACCTGGCCTGGAACCGGCGGCTGCGCGTGCGCCACGGCTTCTCGCTCGAGGGCATCGACCGCCAGGTCTACGCCTTCAGCGCCGACCTCGCCACGCACGCCGGCGACACGCCGCTCCTGGTGGGCGACAACGTGCGCGTGGTGAGCACCTCGACCGCGCACCTGCAGGAGCTGCGGCGCCAGGTCGCCGGCTGGAAGCTGCCGCACTGCCTCGGCGAGCTGTACTACCGGCTGCCGCACGCCGGCGAGGCGCTGACGCTCGGCGCCGCCAGCCTGGCGCGCATCGGCGGTGACGAAGCGGCGCTGCCGGTGCCGCGCATAGTCGTCGCCAAGCTCGGCGCATCGCCGGGACGGGTGACGGTGCGCATCACGCTCGAGAACGCCTCCACCGAGCCCAGCGACCTCGGCCAAGTGGACAGCAACTTCGTCGAGCTGTGGGCGCAGGGAGGCGTCTTCGGCGACGTGCAGCCGGGGCAGTTCTACCGCTACGACGTCTACGTGCCCACCCAGAACGGGCAGCTCGTGCGCTCGATCAGGAACCCCACCGTCATGCGGCTCTTCGCGCCGCTGCTGCCGGCGGGCGCCGTCTTGAGCAGCGGTCCGATCGAGCTGCGTACGGTGCAGGCCGGCCTCACCGATCTGCAGGTGCGCGCTTCCTTCCTGGCGCCCTACGGCGGCACCGCCGAGATGAAGCCGGCATCGTGGACGCAGCTCCAGCCGGCGCCTGCCGCCACGCCGACACCACCGTCGAAGCCGTTGCCACGTCCCGCCCGCCCGCGCTGAACGAGGAGGTCGCAGTGCCCGAATCGTCGCCGCTCGTCGCCATCCTGACCGGCAGCCCCAACGACGTCCCGAAGGTCGCCAAAGCGCAAGAAGCGCTGACCCAGCTCGGCGTGCCGAGCGAGCTGCGTGTGCTCTCGGCGCATCGCACGCCGGAGATGACCGTCGACTACGTACGCGACGCCGAGGCTCGCGGCGTCCAGGTCTTCATCGCCTGCGCCGGCATGGCGAACCACCTGGCAGGAGTCGTGGCGGCCCACACCCTGCGGCCGGTCATCGGTGTCCCGCTGGCGTCGGGTGCGCTATCGGGCTTCGACGCATTGCTGTCGACGGTGCAGATGCCGCCGGGGATCCCCGTGGCGACCGTGGCTGTCGATGGCGCCCGCAATGCAGGACTTCTCGCCGCTCGTATTCTCGCCCTTCACGACGCCGACCTCACCCGTCGCATCAACACGGCGCTGGCGGAAGAGCGCACGAAGTACAGCGCTACGGAAGCGCCGCAGATGGGGTAGGCATATCATCGCCCTCCGACGAGCGTCAGCCAGGTGACGACCAGGATCTGAGCACTGGCGGCCACCGATCGAAATTGGGAGAAGGGGAGATGCGATGCTTGTGTTGGGCGCTGCTCGCGGCTTCGATTCTTTCTGCGTTCTCATGCGCCGGCCAGCGGGATTGTGACGCCGCCGAGGTCGATGCCGCTCGAGAGCGTCTCGTGGTGTTGAAGCGCCGGCTTCGGGACGCTGAAAGGCTCGCGGCCGTGACGAGCCGCATCGCGCTCGCGGGCCCCGTCGAATCGTTGCAGAGAATTCAGCGCGACATTGAAGGACTGGCGGTGCCACCCTGCGCGCGCCGGGCTCGCTACCTGCTCGCGTCCGAGGCGGAGATGGACGCTACTGGGTTTCTATCGTTCATGGCCGGAGGCTCCGAGGCAGATAGCCTCGCCGCGGTAGCGTCGGCGTCGGCGCAGGAACACGGCGCGTGGTTCGACGAGGCCTTGCGAGAGGTCGCGGACTGCGCGCCCGACTGTCCACACCTCGTCGGATGGACCGAGGATGCGGAGAGGGCGCGCATCAAGCAAGAGCACGATCGTGCGGCCCTTGCGGCGCGCACCGAGGCCGAAGAGAAGGCGCAGACCGAGCGCGATACCGAGGCGAGGCGGGTCCAGCGCGAAGAGGCGAGAGCCGCCGCCGAGGTGCAGCAAGCGGAACGGCAAGCCGCCGAGATGAAGGGGTGGGAGCGCCAGCATGCAGCGGCGCTTGCGAGCTGGTACCGCCAGCTCTACCTCCCGGCGATCATTGCGCTGCGTGCGGCCACTACCGAAGCGGACGCCGCTTTCAAGAAACCAGGGCACGAGGGACTGGAGCTGGCCTGCGGCCGCATTGGCGCTGCGGCGTCACGAGCCCTCGCCAGACGGGTGGTGAAGGAATGTCCCGATGCGTGGGCGGCGCAACGCACCAAGGCGCTCCTCGACTCATACACGCGCATCGCCGAGGCGTGCAACAAGGAGGACTGGGGTGCGCTCGAAGTCGCCGGCCGCGAGATGGCGAAGCTCACCGACGCCATGCGAGGACCGTTTCGTCCGTACGGGCTCGAGCCGTAGCGGGCTGGCTGGCGGTCGCGCGCCTGCGGCTCTGCCTTCCAACGCAGCGACGTGCGGGCGGCTGTTGATTGCGGATGGCTGGCGAGTCGGGCCGCCCGGCGACCGTCAGCGATGCCACTGCCGCGTTGCGGCGAGTAAGGCTTCGCCACGGTCCACTCCCTTGCCGGATCGCACGCGTTCAGCCAATCGGCGACGGAGACTGGCGAGCCGCATGCTTTCGAAGGCCTGATCGAACGAGCCTTCGCGGTCCGCGTTCGATTGCCGGACGTGCCCCACGATGCCCTGGTTGGTCTTAGGCGGTGTGCGATGCATGCGAGCAGATTAGCTCGTGGAGCGCCCCCGGGCTCGCTCGGCCGGAGCTGTGGTATCTTCTTTGTAGATACTGGAGTCGTAATGCGCGCCAAGGTCCAGAAGTGGGGAAACAGTCTCGCGATCAGGGTTCCGCGACCCTTTGCGGAGGAACTCGGGCTGCGCCAGGACAGCGACGTCGACTTGCTTCTCGAGCAGAACGAGCTCGTTGTAAAGCCCGTTTCGCTGCCACGATTCGCACTCGATGATCTCCTCGCTGAAGTCACCGACGAGAATCGTCACCACGAGGTCGAGAGCTACGGCCCGGTCGGCGACGAGGCTTGGTGAGGGCATATGTCCCAGAGCGAGGCGAGGTCGTCTGGCTGACCTTCACGCCGCAGGCGGGACACGAACAAGCCGGCAGGCGCCCGGCTCTGGTGCTCTCTCCCGCCGCGTACAACGGCAAGGTCGGGCTCGCCCTTCTCTGTCCCATCACTCGGCAGGCAAAGGGCTATCCGTTCGAGGTTGCGCTTCCGACCAGTGTTCGCATCGAAGGCGTCATCCTCGCCGACCAAGTCAAGAGTTTGGACTGGCGAGCACGCCAGGCCGAACGCGTTGGCCGCGTTCCTGCCGCGACGCTCGACGAGGTCACCCAGAAGGTGCTGACCCTTCTCGGGAGTGACGGCTAGCCTCGTCCAGGTTCCCTCGCGGGCTGATTGAGCGGTGTAGCGTTGGCGGCGCCGATGACCGACCGCCGGATCCTGCACTGCGACATGGACTGCTTCTACGCCGCCGTGGAGGTGCGCGACGATCCGTCGCTCGCCGGCAAGCCGGTCGTGGTCGGCGGCCGTCCGGAAGGACGCGGGGTCGTGGCGGCGGCGAGCTACGAGGCGCGCCGGTATGGCATCCACTCGGCGATGGCTTCGGCCCATGCCGTCCGCCGCTGTCCCGATCTCGTCTTCTTGAAACCCGACTTCGCGCGTTACCGGGCGGAGTCGCAGGCGATCTTCGCCATCTTCCACGAGTTCACGCCGCTGGTGCAGCCGGCCTCGCTCGACGAGGCGTATCTCGACGTCAGCGAGCAACTCGGCCAGTGGGGGAGCGCGACCGCCATCGCACGGGAGATCCGGCGCCGCGTGCGCGAGGAGCGGCGCCTCACGGTCAGCGTCGGCGTCGGGCCGAACCGCCTCGTGGCCAAGATCGCTTCGGACTTCGACAAGCCGGATGGACTCACGGTGGTGAAGCCGGCGCAGGTCGAGTCGTTCCTGGCGCCGTTGCCGGTGCGGCGGTTGCATGGCGTCGGGCCTGCCACCGAGCAGTCGCTCACCGAGCTCGGCGTCACCACCGTGGCCGATCTCCGTCGCCTCGACGTCGGCGTGCTCACGCAGCGCTTCGGCAAGTGGGGCGAGGCGCTCCACCAGTTCGCGCGCGGCATCGACGACCGCCCGGTGAGCGTCGAGCGCGAACGTAAGAGCGTCGGCACCGAGACCACCTACGCGAAGGACATCGCCGATGCGACGACCGTCGAGGCCGAGCTCGCCAAGCATGCCGGCGAGGTCGCCGAGTACCTGCAGAAGCGCGGGCTGCTGGCGCGGACGGTGACGATCAAGGTGCGGTACGCCGACTTCACCACCGTGACGCGCGGCCATACCTTCGCCGTCCCCTGCTGCGACGAGCCGACGCTCGCCTGGCACGCCGTGGCGCTGATGCGGCGCACGGACGCCGCCGCCAGGCCGGTGCGGCTACTCGGCGTCACTGCCTCGAACCTGCTGGAAGGGGCGCCGCAGCAGCTGCCGTTGTTCGGCTCTTATGCCGAGAGTCAGGCGCTTGCCGTCAACGAGGTGTCGGCACCGGCCGAGTCGTAGCCGCCGCCGACTGGGGCGTGGCCCCGGCCACAGGCCGCTAACTCCCGTCGTGGTAGCATTTCGTCGCGTTCCACGGCAGCGTTGGAGGGAACTGGGCCGACGCATCCGGAGACCTTCCGGGGCACCCAGCGGCCCGCCGCGACTGCCCGGGAAAGGGTTGATTCCGCGGTGGATCCGAGCCGCACAGGCACCTCTATCTCCGTCCGCCAGCGCCGCGACCTGCTGAAGGCGGCGGTGCGCGAGAACGTCTACATCAAGGCGGGGAAGCGGCCGCCGCTCGGGAGGCCGCGGAGCTGGGCGCGATGGACGATGCTCACGCTCGCGCTGCCCGGCGTCGCCGCGGGCGCTCTGCTGCTGCTGCCTGGCAATCGAACGACGGCGCCTGACACCGCGGCGCCGGAGGGCGTCGCGAGCACCGCGGCGGACAAGTCCGCCGGCGCGGCTGCGGCGCGCGCCGCGCAGCGGTTGGCCGTCAATCATTCGGCCGCCGGCGCAACCGTGAACGCTCCCGCCGCCGCGCCGCTCATCGTCGGCGAGCCGCGCCCGCTCGACCGCGCCGTCTTCCCCGTCGGCGTGCGCCGCATCGTCCTCGACCCCGGCCACGGCGGCAAGGACGTCGGCAGCGTCACGCCCGACGGCCACTACGAGAAGGACATCACGCTCGACATCGCGCTGCGCCTGCGCGACCTGCTCAAGGCACAGCAGGGGATCGAGGTGCTGATGACGCGCGACAAGGACGAGCGCGTGCTCCTCTCGCAGCGCGCCCGCTTCGCCAACGACGCCAAGGCCGACCTCTTCCTCTCCATCCATCTCAACTGGCTCGAGCCTGCCACCAATCGCGGCGTCGAGACCTTCTACCTCGGCCCCACCGAGGACCCGTTCCTGGTGCAGCTCGCCGGCCGCGAGAACCGCGAGTCGGGCTACTCGCTGGCCGACATGCGGCGCCTCCTCGACGGCATCTACCTCGACCTCCGCCAGCAGGAATCGCAGCAACTCGCCGGCTCGGTCCAGCGCGCGCTCTACGGCTCGCTCAAGCAGGAGACGCCGGCGCTGCGCGACCGCGGCATCAAGCCGGCACCCTTCCTGGTGCTGGTGACGACGGAGATGCCCGCCGTCCTCGCCGAGGTCTCCTGCCTCTCCAACCAGAACGAAGCCGCGCTGCTCGCCACCGGCGAGTACCGCCAGAGCATCGCCGCGGCGCTGCGCGCCGGCCTCGACGCCTACACCGCCACGCTGGAAGATCCGGATGGGAACGCCCAGCCGGATGCCCGCGCGGAGCTGCCTCGCACGAAGCAAGCGACAGGGACGACAGGGAGCGCCAAATGAGCAAGAAGGACGACGTCCTATACGTCGGCATCGATCTCGGGACCTCGCAGAGCTCGATCACCGCCAGCAACGGCCAGCGCCAGGTGGTCAAGAGCCTCGTCGGCTGGCCGCTCGACATGGTGTCGCGCAAGGTGTTGAAGCGCGACGTGCTCATCGGCCAGGACGCGCTCGACAACCGGCCGATGCTCGACCTCCACCGGCCGCTCGAGCGCGGCCTCATCAAGGAGGGATCGGAGAAGGACCTCGCCGCCGTCCGCGAGCTGCTGCAACACCTGCTGTCGCTCGTGGGCGTCAACGGCAAGCGAGACAACGGGCAGCGGGTGCGCGCGGTGGTCGGCGTCCCCGCCGAGGCGATGCGCATCAACAAGCAGCAGCTGCGCAACACGCTCACCGGCATGGTCGACGGGCTGATGGTCGTCTCCGAGCCTTTCGCCGTGGCGTACGGCAAGGACGCGCTGCTGCACACGCTGATCATCGACATGGGCGCGGGCACCACCGACTTCTGCGTGATGATGGGCCGCTACCCGACCGAAGAGGACCAGCGCACTCTTCCCAACGCCGGCGACTCGATCGACGAGCAGCTCAACAAGCTGGTGCGCGAGCGCTACCCCGACGCGCAGCTCAGCATGCACAT
>DASYQD010000072.1:0-19604 GCA_036005845.1 Thermoanaerobaculia bacterium
GCCGGCGCCGTCATCGCCGGCCGCACGGTCGCCTATCCGTCGGTGTCGCGGGCGTGGTTGACGCTGCTCGAAGGGCCGAGCCTCGGACTCTCGTCGGCCTCGCCGCTCGTCGTCGGCGCCAAGCTGGCGCTGCTGTGCGGCTGGCTGGTGCTCCTACTGTTGCTCTTCGCCACCGCCGGCCGCGAGGTGCTCGCCACTTCCGAGAGCGTCGTCGCCGATCCCTTCCGCAACTTCCTCGTCGGCCTCACCGCGGTGTTGAGCCTGGTGCTCACCGCGCTCTTCTTGACCTCGCTCGCGGCGGCGGTGCTCGGCGTGCCGCTGCTCTTCCTCGCCGTCTTCGTCGGCCTGCTGCTCAAGCTGTGGGGAATGGTGGCGGTGTTCCACGCCCTCGGCGAGTGGGTGTCGCGGCGCGTGCTGCGCGGCAAGCTGCTGCCGCTCTCCGCCGCGACGGTGGGGCTGTTGCTGCTCGGTGCCGCGAAGCTGCTGCCGTGGATCGGCGTGTGGACGTGGACGGTGGCGACGCTCATCGGCGTCGGCGCCGCGCTGTCGACGAAGCTCGGCAGACGCGAGCCGTGGCTGGCCAGCGCTTAGCAAGCATCGAGATCGCTTCGTCGCTGCGCTCCTCGCGATGACACTTGAACGTCATCGCGAGCGCAGCGAAGCGATCTCGACGCTCACCGTGCATAGACGCTCGCTGTCGCGAAGACGATCTCGTGCGAGCGCGATCACTTCCATTTTCGTGACCTGCTGATAGTGTGACTAGCGATGCCAGCGGTGAGCAGCATCGGCGTGGTGGGCGCGGGGACGATGGGGCACGGCATCGCGCAAGTCGCCGCCCAAGCCGGTCTCGCGGTGACGATGGTCGACGTCGCACCGGCGGCGCTCGAGCGCGGCATCGCCGGCATCGGCAAGAGCCTCGATCGCCTCATCGCCAAAGGCAAGCTCACCGCCGAGGACAAGGCGACGACGCTCGGCCGCGTCGCGACGAGCGGCGATCTCTCCGCGCTCGCGTCGTGCGAGCTCGTCGTCGAGGCGGTGGTGGAGAAGCTGCCGGTCAAGGCCTCGGTGCTCGCCGAGCTCGACCGCGCCTGTCCGCCGCAGACGATCCTCGCCACCAACACCAGCTCGATCTCGATCACCAAGCTCGCCGCCGGCACCGGCCGCGCCGACCGCGTCATCGGCATGCACTTCATGAATCCGGTGCCGCTGATGCAGCTCGTCGAGATCATCCGCGGCCTCGCCACTTCGCAAGCGACCTACGACGCAGTGCGCGACACCACCGCCAAGCTCGGCAAGACGCCGGTCGAGGTGCACGACGCGCCGGGCTTCGTCAGCAATCGCGTGCTGCTGCCGATGATCAACGAAGCGGTCTTCGCGCTGCACGAGGGCGTCGGCACCGCCGAGGCCATCGACCAGGTGATGAAGCTGGGCATGAACCACCCGATGGGGCCGCTCGCCCTCGCCGACCTGATTGGCCTCGACGTCTGCCTCGACATCCTGCGCGTGCTGCACGATGGCTTCGGCGATCCCAAGTACCGCGCCTGTCCGCTGCTGGTGAAGATGGTCGACGCCGGCTACCTCGGCCGCAAGAGCGGCCGCGGCTTTTACTCGTACGGAGAGGGATGAGGGCGGGGCGAGGGGCCCGATGGTGACCCATGCCTGACGCGCAGTTGAGGGCCAGCCACCCCGTCTACTGCCAGGCCTGCGGCGCCGGCAATCCCGACGACCAGGAGTTCTGCCGCCGCTGCCATCACAAGCTGCTGGTGGTGTCGGGGAGCCGCGGCAGCGAGCGCGACGACCTGCTCGCCGAGCTCGAGGAAGACTTCTCCTTCGACGAACACCTGCTCGAGCGCATCTCGCTGCTCGAGGAGGCCGTCAAGCGTTCGACCGAGACCGTCGAGCACCTCCTCGGCGTGGTGCAGAAGCAGGAAGAGAACCTCGCCATGGCCGAGGCCGGCCTCGCCACCATGCGCGAGCTGCTCGAGCGCAAGCAGCTCGTCACCCGCGAGGAGTGGGAGCTCCTGTGGGGCCGCCGCCGCGACCAGCGCCTCCTGGCGCTCGAGAAGCGCGACCGCTTCCAGCGCATTCGCGAGCGCATCCTCGCCCTCCACCACGGGCCGCGGCAGGAGGAGTTCCTGCGCTTCCTCG
The DNA here is from genome assembly GCA_036005845.1 of Thermoanaerobaculia bacterium. GTDB lineage: Bacteria > Acidobacteriota > Thermoanaerobaculia > Multivoradales > JAIOJS01 > DASYQD01. Next base: position 2,149 of record DASYQD010000072.1, read on the forward strand.
AGGAGGCGGGCAAGGCGTTCTCGGCGCTCGAGCTCGAGCGCGCCATCGAAGCGCTCGAGGGCGCGGCGCGCCTCGACCGCGACAACCACGAGCTCGTGCACCTGCTCGGCGAGTGTCTCTTCCACGCCGGCGAGCTGCCGCGCGCGCTGGGCTGGTTCGACCGCCTGCTCGAGCTCAAGCCGTCGCACTTCGAAGGCCTCGTCTACGGCGGCGTCATCCGCCACGAAGCCGGCGACGTCGAGGGCGCCAGCAAGCTCCTGCAGCGCGCCGTCGAGCTCCACGGCGAGAGCTTCCTGCCGCACTTCTCGCTCGGCGCCGTCTACGCCTCGCAGGGCGATCCGGCGCGCGCCGCGCAGCACCTGCAGCGGGCGGTGCGCATCGAGCCGGTGCCGCAGGCGCTGTTTCTCTTGGGCCGCTGCTGGCACGAGATGGGGCAGCTCGGTCCGGCGATGCGCTGCCTGCGCGACGCGGTGGGGAAGAGCCCGCTCTTCGAAGAGGCGCACTACCAGCTCGGCCTCGTCTACCTCGACAAGCGCTGGAACAGGAAGGCGCTCGACGCCTTCCGTCGCGCACAGCGGCTCAACCCGCGCAAGTTCCGCTACCGCGAGCTGGTGCGCTATCTCGGCGAGCAGGGCGCGTCGCCCTTCCCGCCGGTCTCCGGCGAAGCGGCGGCGGCGTTGCGGCAGGGCGAGGCGGCGCTCGACGCCGAGCGGCTCGACGAGGCCTATCGCTGTTTCCGCCGCGCGTTGAAGAGCGCGCCCGACCATCCGACGGTGCTCACCTACTACGCGCTCGCCTGTCTGGCGCTCGACCGCCCGCAGGAGATCGAGTCGGTGGTGCGCCGCATCGCCGGCGAGAACCCCGGCGAGATGCTGCTCTCGACGGCGTACGCGACGTGGATCGAGGCGCTGCGCGAGCAGGGGCGTCTCGCCGAGGGCAACCGTCTCGGCGAGGAGCTGCTCGCCGCCGGCAGCGGCAACTTCGCCAAGACGATCGCTTACTACGAGATGGCGTGGAACCTGGCGGAGATGGAGGAGAACCTCGACGAGGCGCTGGAGTTCGCGCGCCGCGCCGTCGACCTGGCGCCCGAGGAGCTGCAGCAGTTCCCGCTCGCGGCGCTCGGCTGGGTGCACTACAAGCGCAAGGAGTTCTCACAGGCGGTGGAGTTCCTGGCGCGCGCGAGCCAGCTCGGCAGCTCGGCCTCGACGCTGACGCAGCTGGGCATGGCGCTCCTCGCCGCCGGCGACGAGGAGCAGGCGCGACGCACGCTCGAGCGCGCGCGCAGCCTGCGGCGCCGCGGCCAGGGACTCGAGTTCAAGATGATGGAGTGCCTGCGCGACAGCAATCGGTTCCACTCGCGCCTGCGCGGCCCTCACGGCAAGGCGTGAGGCGGCTCGGCGCAGGGCGCGCGCGGCGCATCGCTGCTTGACGGTCCCCACGATCGAAGGCGTGTGGCGGGCGAAGCCGCGCACCGGCGCGGCGGTGGCGATCGCCGGGCTGATGACGCTCGTCGGCTACGCGCTGCTGGCGATGTTGGCGGCGCCGGATGCGGCGAAGCTGCTCGGTGGACGCGAGGGGCTCGTGCGGCCGCTCCGCGTCGCGCTGCCGCTGGTGCTGCTGGCGGTGTGGGTTCTCGTCTTGATGCGCCATGAGGCGCGACGGGCGGCGGCCGCGCTGGCGATCGGCTCCGGTTGCTTTCTGGTCTACGCGCATCTGCTGCTGCCGGCGACCGACAACGTCGTCGCCGCGCGCGGCTGCGTGGAGGCGGCGACCGCGTTGATTCGTTACGGACCCACGACCGCGGCGCCGGCACCGCCATCGACACCATCGGACTCGGCATCGGGATCGGCGCCGGCATCGGGACCGGTATCGCCGGCGGGCGGCATGTTCGTCGCGCCGCGTTGTCCCGTCGCCGAGGCGGCGGCGATGGCGCCGCTGGGGTGGATTGCCGACGGCTTGGTCACCCGCGCGAAGCCGCCGGCGCAACGCCGCGAGCGGCTCGTCGATGCGGTGGCCGACGTCTGCGCGGCGGTTGCCGTGGCGCTGCTGTACATCGCCGCTCGTCGCCTCGGCGCCGATGCGCGCCTCGCCACGGCGGGTGCGCTGATATTGGGCTTGTGCACGCCGCACCTCTCGCTCCACGCGGGTGGGCTGTGGACGCACAATGTCAGCGGCACGCTGATCCTCGCCGCGCTCGTCCTCGCACTGCCCAATGGCTCCGACCCCTCGACCGCGGCGAGCGCGTGGTCAGGCGCCCTAACCGCGCTCGCGGCCGCCACGCGGCCGACGGCGCTGGTGCTCGCCGTGCTGCCGCTCCTCGTCGTCGGCGCGCGCCGGCGCTTCGCGCTGCTGCCCTGGCTGTTGGCCTTCGGCGGCGTGCTCGGCGTCGCGATGACGGCCTCACGCGCCGCGTTCGGCACGCTGCTGCCGCACGATCCCGACTTCCACCTCGTGGCCTTCGCGCTCGGCCCCTGGGCGCGCGCGGCCGGCGCGCTTCTGCTCTCGCCCAATCGCGGCCTCCTCTTCGTGACTCCGGTCTTCCTTTTCTCCCTCGCGGGCGCTGCGCTCGGCATCGCGCGGAGCGACGGCTGGAAGCGGCTCTTCTACGTCGCCGCCGCCATCTGTTGTGCCGCGCTGCTCGCTCTCGCCGGGGCCACCGATCGCTGGTGGGACGGCGCCGGCTTCGGCCCACGCGTCCTCGCCGACCTCTTCCCGCTGCTCGCGCTGCTGCTCCTTCCCGCCGTGCAGTGGTTGCTCGGCGCGCCGTCGTGGTCGAGAATCGCCGGCTCCGGGCTGCTGGTGATGGCGATCGCCGCGAGCGCCTTCACCGCGTGGCGCGGAGCGACGGCCCCTGGCACTCGCGAGTGGAACGTGAAGCCGCCGGCCTCGCAGGAGCGCGCCTGGGACTGGTCGGACATCCAGGCGCTGCGGCAGCCGGGCCATCCTCGCGGCCTCTGATCCTCACCCGTCCGTCACCCACCGAGCTTCGTGAAAGGATTGCGCGCCTATGCGCTGGAGCCAGTTCTACCTCTTCACCACCCGCGAGGTGCCCGCCGACGCCGAGGTCATCAGCCACAAGCTGATGGTGCGCACCGGCATGATCAAGAAGACCGCCGCGGGGATCTACAGCTACCTCCCCTTCGGCTGGCGCAGCCTGCAGAAGCTGCAGGAGATCGTCCGCCGCGAGCTCGCCAAGGCGAACTGCGTCGAGCTTCACATGCCGGCGGTGCAGCCGGCCGAGCTGTGGCAGGAATCCGGCCGCTGGCAGAAGTACGGCAAGGAGCTGCTGCGCATCGACGACCGCCACGACCGCGAGTTCTGCTTCGGCCCCACGCACGAAGAGGTGATCACCGACATCGTGCGCCGCGACGTGCGCAGCTACCGCCAGCTGCCGTTCAACATGTTCCAGATCCAGGTCAAGTTCCGCGACGAGATCCGGCCGCGCTTCGGCCTGATGCGCGGGCGCGAGTTCCTGATGAAGGACGCCTACTCGTTCCACGCCGACGCCGCGTCGCTCGACGAGGCGTACGAAGCGATGCGGCTCGCCTACTGCCGCATCTTCGAGGCCTGCAGGCTCGAGTACTCGGTCGTCGAGGCCGACACCGGCAGCATCGGCGGATCGTCGTCGCACGAGTTCATGGTGCTCGCCAACTCCGGTGAGAGCGCCGTGGTGCGCTGCCCGAAGTGCGGCTACGCGGCGAACACGGAGAAGGCATCGACCAACGCCGCTCATTGGCACGTGCCCGCGGCCACGACGCCGGCGGCGAGTGGCCGCGAGAAGGTGCCGACGCCGGGCGCCAAGTCGGTCGAGGATGTGGCGACCCTGCTGAAGGTCGAGCCTTCGCGCGTCGTCAAGACGCTCCTCTACGAGACCGAGCAGGGCAACGTCGCCGTCGCCATCCGCGGCGACCGCGAGGTCAACGAGGTCAAGCTCACCAACCTGCTCGGCGTGCAGCGCCTGGCGCTCGCCGGCGAGGCGCAGGTGGTGGCCGCAACGGGCGCGCCCGTGGGCTATGCCGGTCCGGTGGGGCTCGCGCCCGGCATCGACCTCGTCGCCGACGAATCGGTACGCCACCTCGTCGACTTCGTCTGCGGCGCCAACGAAGGTGACGCGCATTTCGTGGGCTGCAACTGGGCCACCGACGCGCAGCCGACGACCTGGGGCGACTTCGTGCTCGTGCGCGGCGGCGATCCCTGCCCGCGCTGCGACGGCACGCTCGAGGAGTTCCGCGGCATCGAGGTCGGCCACATCTTCAAGCTCGGCATCAAGTACTCACAGCCGATGCAGTGCAACTTCCTCGACGCCAACGGCGAGAGCCACCCGATGGTGATGGGCTGCTACGGCCTCGGCATCGGCCGCACCGTCGCCGCCGCCATCGAGCAGAACCACGACGCCGACGGCATCGTCTGGCCGGTGCCCCTGGCGCCCTTCTCGGTGCTCCTCGTCGCGCTCAACCCCGACGACGAAAACGTGCAGCGCGTGGCGGCCGACCTCTACGCCCGCCTCGGCGATCTGCGCCTGCCGGACGGCAGCGCGGTGGACGTCCTCTTCGACGACCGCGACGAGCGCCCCGGCGTCAAATTCAAGGACGCCGACCTCATCGGCATCCCGGTGCGCCTCGTCGTCGGCGCCAAGTCCCTCGCCGACGGCAAAGTCGAGCTCTCCCTGCGCCGCGACCGGCAACGCCAGCTCGTCGTGCCGGACGAGGCGGCCGAGCGCGTGGCGCAGCTGCTGACGCAGTGACCCAAACGAGGGCGACGACCGCGGCTTAGAGCGAGTGAATCCGCACCTGCGGATGCCGGGCCGCCAAGCGTTGGAGATCTTCTCGGTCGCCAGTCAGGATCCGTGCTCGTCCGGCCGCTACTGCTTGCGCTACGACCAGGGCGTCGACGGTTGCCGCGGAGCGCGCGGCGCCGAGCAGCGCTCCCGCGATGCGCCCATGAAGCTCACGGGCAGCCGGAACTGTTCCGAGCTCGTTGAGCACGCGATTCACTCCCGCGTCCCGCGGACCGCCACGCACGGTTTCCGCGATCACGACTACCGGGACTTCGATCGGCACACCGAGGTCGACTGCCTGGAGGAGGAACGACCGCGCCCGGGCGTCTCCGCGCGCCAGGGCGATGACGGCGCCCGAGTCGAGGATCAGCCGCTCCGGCGCGACGATCTGGCGGGACGACGCCGCCCTCCGCGGCCGCCGCTTGCGGTCCACTCCTTCCGCACCTCCGCGAGCGTTCTCGGGTCGATGGGCCCGTGCTCGCGCTCGAGCTCCGCGAGCAGTCTCAACACGCGATCGCGTTGCAGCTGCTGCCGAAGGGCACTGTTGACGTAGCCCGACAGACCACGCGCTCCCACCGCGCCGCGCGCTTCCTCCACCAGCTCCTCTTCCAGCGTCAGGGAGACCTTTGCCGTAGCCATGCGCGAATCCTACTACGAGTAGGATTGGCGCCAAGGCAGGTCAGCGCCGAAAGAGGATGACGATCTCGCGCCGCTCCTCGGAGCCGGCTGCGCCCCAGACCACCTCGACGACCAGCCGCACGAAGCCCTGCGGGTTGGGCCGCAGGTCGCCTCTCTTGACCAGCACCTCGAGGCGCACGCGGTTGCCGAAGGGCTTCAAGCCGCCGGGGAAGCCGCGGATCTGGAAGCGGGTGTTGGGCAGCGGATCGCCGTTGCCGTCGGCGGCCACCAGGCGCAGCGTGACGTTGCTCTGCGGGTCGATGGCCTCGTCGCTGTCGGCCGAGCCGCAGACGTAGGGCTCCGGCGGCGCGTCCTTCAGCACCTCGTCGAAGATCTGGCCGAGCGGCGGCGAGTCCCAGATGAGCGAGTGGAAGATCGGCACCTGACCCGTGGGGTAGATGCCGATGGGGACGAACACCGTGCGGAAGGGGTCGTTGCCGCGGCGCAGCCACGACGCCGAGACGGTGGGCACCGTGCCGTCGCTGTTCTTCGTCGTCTCGAAGGCCAAGTCACCGGCGGCGTCGATGGTGCAGGTGGTCGGCATCTCGGCGCCCCAGCCGACGACGTTGGTGATCGGCGGCGTCACTTGGCCGCCGGGAAGTTGCAATACGTTGCCGCGCGCGCCCATCCGCCCGTCCGCATCGGCCGCCAGCGCGCGCATGAAGTCGAACTGCGATCCGGACGGCATCCACCTGACGTCGATGAGCGGTCCGATCTGCTGGCGCACGCCGCCGGTCTTCGTGGCGTCGACGAACAAGTTGAGCGGCTCGCCGAAGGGATCGGTCATGTCGGTCTTGGCGGGATCGGGCGGGCAGAGGTCGTAGGCCGCCTGCGCGCGGCGGATGACGCGCCGCACCTCGCCGGCGCTCAGGCTGGCCGGGCCGAAGCCGATGGAGCTGCCGACGGCGATCTGGCGCAGCGCCGCCAGCGTGCCGGCCCAGGGGATGCCCAATGCCAGGATGTGCTCGATGCGGTTCGCGAGCCCCGGGTCCTGCTCGAGCAGCCGCCGCAGCACCAGGCCGCCGGTCGAGTGGATGAGCACGATGACGCCGGCGCCGCCGTTCCTGTCCGACAGCTCGACGATGCGCTGCCGCACCTCGTTCTGCACCGCCGCCGCGTCCACCGCGCCGCGCCAGTCCCAGCCGACGGCGCGGAAGTTGTCGCCGCTGTGGATGGTGTAGCCGTAGCTGTTGCGCAGGATCTCGTAGAGCGCCTCGGCGCGCTTGCCGATCTCCAGCCGCCCGAGCTTGAGCACCGAGCGGATGGGCTCGCCGGCGACGACGTCCCCGGGCGGTACGTCGGGCCCTTCGAGCAGCTCGAGGAGCTTCTCTTTCTTCTTGTCGCTCAGCAGGTCGCCGATCTCGGGCGGGAAGATCCGCTGGTTGCCCTGCGAGACCTGCAGCAGCTCGCTGGCCGGGAAGCCGGGGATGAAGACGAGAGGCTTCGGCATCGTCACACCCTCCAATCACGACGACATGAATGCACGAGGCACCGTCACCCTCACTCGCCGCAGCGCAGATCGGCGGCGACGATGAACATGCGCTCGCCACGGCGCTCGAACTTGTAGCGGATCGACCCGATGCCTTCGATCTCGACGCAGAACGTCGATCCGTGGTCGGCGGGCAGGTCGGCCATGAGCATGCCGAGGCGGGGCTCGGCGGGGTCCAGTGCTTCCCAGTCGATCTGCTCCGCCACCAGCGCCGCCGCTTCCGGCGTAGCCAGCTCATCCGTCGGCTCGCCTCGCACCAGCCGCACGAACAGCTCGTCAAGGGTGTCGAGCTCGGGGTCGAGGCTCTGGCTCTCGGGCTCGCTGATGTCCGTCGGCGTCAGGTGGATGCGCGTCTCGACGCGCCGGTGGGGCGAGCCGCCGCTGCCGAAGAAGGCGCGGAAGGCGCGCTTCTCGCGCAGCACCAGCTCGTCGCCGTCGAGGTGTGTCGCCGTTCCCGCGTCGTCGTCCAGGGCGTAGGAGTACGCGTGGCGCAGCGCGAGCGCGGCGCGGGTGCCGTCCCACGTCCAGATCGTCAGCTCCGCTCCCACCGTGCTTCCCGCGTACTGCCCCGCCGTGGCATCAACGAAGAAACGGGCGCGGCCCGAGCCGTCCGCGGGCAGGGCGCCGAGCGCCGGCATCCAGCCGCCGCAGTCGTCGTCGTCCTCGTTCTCATCGTCGACGCAGCGCGCCCGCGCTCCCGCCGCCGACCACGAGCGCAGGACGTCCTTGACGTTCCACACCGCGCGATACCCGTGGCGCTCGGGAGCGACCAGCACCACGTTGCCCAACTCGCCGCGCCGGGTGGCGACGAGGAAGCCGTCGCCGAGCGGCAGCACGTCAGCCGACAGCTCGGGCTCGAGCGTCGAGACGGCGGTGGCGAGCGCGCCCGCCGTGGCGCCGGGATGGGCCTCGAGCCAGCGCGCCGCCCAGTCGCCGGTCAGCGTCCAGAGGCGGTCCAGCCAGTCGACGGCGCGGCGGTCGTCGTCGATCTTGAAGTCGTCGAAGTGCGGGGCGAGCGCGGCGCGCACGGCGGCGTACTCGCGCTGGAGGGACGCCTCGTCGCCGCGCGCTCCGGCATTCTCTGCTGCCGAAAGAGTCGCGGCGCCGCTGGCGAACGGCGCCGCCAGGCAGATCAGCCAGAACGCGCTCGCAACGATTCGTCTCATGCTCGCTTCGCGGCTCACTCCGGCTTCTCGGCCGGCTCCTCCTTGACCTCCAGCTCGACGCTCTTGATGCGGTTGAGCTCGGCGTCGGCGACGCGCATGCGCAGCGGCCCCACCTCGACGGTATCGCCGATGCGCGGCCGGCGTCCGAGCTCCGACAGTACGACGCCGCCGATGGTGTCCTCGTCGCGCTCGGAGAACTCGATCTTCAGCGCGTCCTCGAGGTCCTCGACCAGCATGCGCGCGTCGACCTGGTAGCGGCCGGGCCCCAGCGGCACCAGCTCGGGCCGCTCGAGGTCGAACTCGTCCTGGATCTGGCCGACGATCTCCTCGATGACGTTCTCCAGTGTGACGATGCCCGAGGTGCCGCCGTACTCGTCGAGCACCGCGGCGAGGTGCACGCGCTCGCCGCGCATGCGGCGCAGCAGCTGGTCGAGCGTCAGCGTCTCGGGCACGAAGGTGAGCGGCCGCGCGATGTCCTCGAGCGAGCGCGGCGGCGCGTCGAGGCGGAAGAGGTCCTTGATGTGGACGAGGCCGATGGCCTGGTCGAGGTTGCCGCGGCAGAGCGGGAAGCGGGTGTGGCCGGAGGTGCGCGCCAGGCGCAGGTTGTCCTCGACGCTTTTCGTCGTCGACAGGAAGACGACGTCGCCGCGCGGCACCATGATCTGCCGCGCCACGCGGTGCGACAGCTCGAAGACGTTGTCGAGCAGCTCGCGCTTCTGCTGCGACAGCTCCTCCTCGGTGCTGGCGAGCAACAGGCGCAGCTCCTCCTCGCTGTGGCCGAGCTCGCCCTCGGTCGCCGGCTCGACGCCGAAGAGCTGCAGCAGGCCGTTGGCGGCGCGGTTGAGCAGCCAGATCGCCGGGTAGGTGACGCGATAGAAGCCGTGGAGCGGCAGGGCGATCCACATCGAGGCGTCGAACGGTTTGCGGATGGCGAGCGCTTTCGGCGCCTGCTCGCCGACGACGATGTGGAGCACCATGATGATGAGGAAGGCGGCGGTGGCGGCGATCGAGTGCACCAGCACCTCGCCGGCGCCGATGCGCGCCAGCAGCGGCCGCAGCAGCCAGGCGAAGGCGGGCTCGCCCACCCAGCCGAGCGCCAGGCTCGCCAGCGTGATGCCGAGCTGCGTCGCCGAGAGGTAGGCGTCGAGGTGCGCCAGCATGTGCTCTAGCAGGCGCACGCGCAGGCCCGGCTCGCCTTCGGACTCGAGCTGCGTCGGCCGCAGCTTGACGAGCGCGAACTCGGCGGCGACGAAGAAGCCGTTGAGCAGCACCAGCAGCAGGCCGAGCAGCAGCCCCGCCCACGGCGCCAGCGTCACGCCGCCGTCGATCGGCGGCTCCGCGGCGAGCACGAGCAGCTGGGCGCTCAAGGCGGCGGGATCTTAACACCGGCGCCGGGAGCCGCTCCGCCTGCTGCCTGCCGCAGCAGCGGCGCCGCGAGCCCGGCCGGCCCGCCGACGAGCTCGCCCCAGCGGTACACCTTGCCGCCCTGCATGACGAACGAGGGCTTGCCGAGCGCGGTCACGTCGCGCAGCGGGTCGCCGGGCACGGCGATCAGGTCGGCAAGCTTGCCCGCCTCCAGGCTGCCGCGGTCGTCGACGCCGAGCAGCTTCGCGGCGCCGGTGGTCGCCGTGCGGATGGCGTCGAGCGGCGACATGCCCGCCTCGACCAGCACCGGGAAGTCGCAGGCGTTGCCGCCGTGCGGGTAGACCCCGGCGTCGGTGCCGTAGGCGATCGGGATGTGCGAGCGGATGGCGAGCCGCAGCGCCTCACGCGCCTGCGCGGTGATCTGCCGCGCCTTGTCGCGCACGTGCGGGTCCATCGAGGCGGTGTCGAGGTCGCCGCTGGTATTGACCCAGGCGGTGGGCACCAGCCAGGTGCCGCGCTCCTTCATCAACCGCACGCCTTCGGCGTCGAGCTGCGAGCCGTGCTCGATCGAGTCGACGCCGGCGCGGATCGAGGCGAGGATCCCTTCGCGGCCGTGCGCGTGGGCGGCGACCTTGACGCCGTTGCGGTGCGCCTCCTCGACGACCGTGCGCAGCTCCTCGTCGGAGAACTGCCGCGCGTCGGCGGTGGCCTCGGGGCCGAGCACGCCTGCCGTCGCGATCAGCTTGATCGTGCGCGCGCCGTGCTTCAGCTGGTAGCGCACGGCGCGCAACAGCGCGTCGGGGCCGTCGGCGATTCCCTGCTCGGGACCGGTCTCGAAGACGCCCGGCGGCCAGCCGACGTCGTCGCCGTGGCCCCCGGTCATGCTGATCTGGTAGCCGGAAGGAATGATGCGCGGGCCCATCGCGACGCCGGCGTCGACGGCATTCGCCAGCGCCGCGTCGATGAAGAACCAGGCGCCCGCCTCGCGCACGGTGGTGAAGCCGGCGAGCAGCGTCGCGCGCGCGTTGGCCGCCCCGCGCAGCGTCGTCTCCGGCTGGCCGAGCAACAGCGCGCCGCGCCGGCGCGGCTCACCCTGCGCGATACCGACGGTGAGGTGGGTGTGGAGATCCATCAAGCCCGGCAGCAACGTGGCGTCGCCGAGCTCGACCTTCGTCGACTCGGCAGGGATCGTCGCCGCGGCCGCCGGGCCGGCGTAGGTGATCTCGTCGCCTTCGACGACGACCAGCGCATCCTCGACCAGCTTGCCCGCCCGCACGTCGAGCATGCGCGCGGCGTGGAGCACGAGCGGTACCGGCGGCGGCGCGGCCGGCGCTGCGCCCGGCGGCTGCGCGCGCGCCGCGAGCGCGGCGGCGGCGAGCACCGCCAGCGCGACGCCGAAGCGCCGCGCGCCGATCACGCCGCGTCGCCTCACCCGCCGCGCACGACGAACGGCGTCGAGCTGGTGTGCGACGCACCGGCCGCGGAGAGCTTGACCTCGAGGCGGTACTCGCCGGGCGGGAGTTTCGGCGGCGTCACGTTGGCGACCAGGCGCGCCGGCTTGCCCGCCTCGCGCTTCAACACCTGGATCGCCGCCGGGCCGAGCTCGCGGCCGTCGCTGCCGAGCACGCGCGCCTGCGCCTCGACTTGGCCGTCGCCGAGCGCGTAGCCGACGAGCGAGAGTTGCGTTTCCTCGCCCGGCACCATCACCGGCCGCGATGCCGGGATGTACGGGTTGCCGGCGAGCATGAACGGGTAGGGCGCCTGCTTGTAGTCGCCGCGCGGCTGCTCGCGCGCCAGCAGCCAGCGGTTGGGCGGCTCGGGCACGAACGGCGGCAGGAGCGCCGCCTCGGTGGCGAACGCCGGCACGTGGAGCGGCAGGATGCGCAGCCCCGACTCGCCGGTCGTGCCGTTGCGCACCAGGGCGCGCAGCGAGTAGTCGCCCGGCGGCAGCTCGAGGTGGCCGAAGAACTTGAAGCCGCTCTGCATCAGCACCGGCTGCACCTTCGCCACCTCGAAGCCGAGGTTCTGCGAGATGTAGTCCTGGATGACGCCGTTGCTGTCGAAGGCGTAGACGAACACCTCGGCCGGCAGCGTCGGGCCTTGCTTGCCGGCGAGCAGCGTCTTGCCGTTGACCTCGATGAGCACCGGCACGTAGGCGCGCTCGGTGGGCATCTGGAAGGGCGCCGCGAGCACCGCCATGTCGAGGCTGCCGGCCTCGTCGCCGGCCACGACCTGCGATTGCGCGTCGAGCATCCTCTCCATCGGCGAGCGCTGGGTGTAGGGCTTCGGCGCGTAGTAGCCGGGCCGCGCCACGACGCGCGCGCCGCGCGCCTGGTCGCCGCTGAGCTCCACCTTGAGGCGGTGGAAGTCGCCGTTCCACTCCAGCTTGTCGGGCTGGAAGGAGAGCACGTAGGTGACGCTCGTGCGGTCGAGCATCTGGCCCATCGCCTGGCCGAGGTCGTTGAAGTTCTCGAACAGCTCGCCGCCGGTGCTCTTGGCGAAGTTGAGCAGCGTGTCCTTGCCGCCGCTGCGGCGATTGCCGAGGTCGCCGGCGGCGCGCAGGCCGGCGATGTCGACCGCCTGGATGACGCAGTCGGCGCGGCGGAACTCCTCGAGCATCTTCTCGACCTGGTTGAGCGACTTGCCGGAGCCGAAGTACTCGTCGGAGTTGGTGAGGTAGGACTCGCCGCCGGTCGCCTGCTCCGCCATCTCGGTGCGCTTGGACTCGTCCGTCGAGCCCTGCACCAGGCTGCTGTCGAAGCCCTCGGAGAGGTAGACGACGTACTTGCGCCCCTCGATGCCGGCCATCACGTGCGAGAGCTCGGCCAGCGAGTGCGTGAGGTTGGCGATCGCCTGCTGCTGCGCGGTGTTCTCGGCGCGCTCCTCGGCGGCGACCAGCGACTTGAGCTCGTCGAGCGCCGCCTCGTCCTTCGCCGCCGCCGCCTCGGCGCCGGCGCCCGAGCCGCTGACGAACGCCGCCGGCTTGGTCTCCGACTTCATGTCGGCGAGCACCAGGCGCAGCGGATCGGGGTTGCGGCCCAGGAGCTCCGGCCGGCCCAGCGTCGTGATCGCCGCCGAGATCTGCGCCCGGTCGGGCGTGAAGCCGAGCACGAGCTGCGGCCCCTTGAGCGAGGCGTAGGTGGCGACCGCGACGAGGTCGGTGGGGTGGAGGTCGTCGACCACGGCCGCCGCCGCCTTGCGCGCCTGCAGTATCGCCTTGGGATCGGAGAAGGCGAGGTCGAAGAGGAGCAGGAAGTGGCGCCGCGCGGCGGCCGAGACGGCGGGCGCCGCGGCGGCGCCGGGCGCCGCCTCCTGCGTCGTCAGGTCGATGACCTCGAAGCCGGTGATCGCCTGCTTCTTGCGGCCGTCGTAGACGGCGAAATCGGATTGCTTGAGCCCGCGCACCGGCGCGCCGTCGCGGACCACCTGCACCGGCACCTCGACCACCACCGTCGAGGCGGTCTCCGAAAAAGCTTGCGAAAGCAGCGGCACCGCCGCCGCGGCCAGGGCAGGGAAGAGTAGCGCGAGGCCGAGGCGGACGTGACGCACGCTGGTCTCCTAAAGGTTTCTATCTGATCGTAATCGGCAAAGAGCTCGACTCGTGCTGGCCGTCGGCGCTGCGCACCGCCACCTTCAACAGGTAGTCGCCGGCGCTGAGCCCCGCCGGGTCGAAGGTGGCGATCAGCTTGTCGAAGCCCTCGATGCCGGTGGCGGTGCGCTCGACGACCGCCATGCGCTGGTGCTCCTGCCCGGCCGCCGCCGGCAGCTCCTGGCCGTCGGCCCCCAGCACCTGCGCCTCGACGATGAGGCCGCTGCCCAGGTTGTAGCCGACCAGGCAGAGGTTGGCGAGGCCTTTCGCCGGCAGCGCCGGCCGCGCCGCCGGCACGTAGGGCTCGCCGTTGACGGTGAACGGATAGACGACGCTGCTGCCGGCGGCGCCGTCGTCGCGCTCGCGGATCATCATCCAGCCGTCCTGCGCCGCCATGAACAGCGGCGGCAGCAGGTAGGGCTGGTCGGAGTTGTAGGCGGGCACTTTCAACGGCAGCGACTCCACTCCCGTCCTCCCCGTGCGGCCGTTGCGCACCAGCACGCGGATGCGGTAATCGCCCGGCGGGAGGTCCAGATGGCCGTAGTATTTGAGGCCCGTCTGCTCGAGATTCCTTCGCTTGGCGCCGAGGTCGACACGCACCATCTGGGTGAAGAAGTCGCGCATCTCGCCCTGCGCGTCGCTGGCGTAGGCGTAGATCTCGGCGTCGAGCACGTTGCCCTGCTGCCCCTCGAGCAGCGTGCTGCCCGACACCTCGAGCACGATGGGCACGTAAGACACCTGCGGCGTGGCGCGAAAGGGCGCCGCCAGCGCCGACACCGCCACGTCGCGCCGCGGCACGGCGCTGGCGATGCCGTCGCCGGCGAGCAGGCTCTTCTCGAGCGGGTCGAGGTCCTTGAACGGCCGCGGCGTGTAGTAGCCCGGGCGATGGGAGAGGTGGGCCCCCGCGGGGCCGCCCTTGAGCTCGACCCGCAGCTTGCGGTACGAGCCGTCGCTGGGCAGATCGGAGCGCTCGAAGGTGAGCACGTAGGTGAGCTCGGTGCGCTGCAGCACCGCGGCGAGCTGGCGCTGGAAATCGTTGGCGTTGCGGAACAGCTCGCCGCCGGTCTCGTTGGCGAGGTAGAAGAGCACCTCCTGGCCGGTGCCGCTGCGGCGCTCGCCCGGCTCGTTGACGTCGGCGCGCAGGCCGCCGATGTCGATCGACTGCACCGCGCAGTCGGCGCGGCGGAAGGTCTCGAGCATCCGGCGCAGCTCGCCCTGCAGCTGCGTGTTGCCGTAGCGGTTGTCGCTGTCCACCCGCCAGGGCTCGTTGAGGGTGAGGTTCTGGGTGTCCTGCTGCCCCTCCTCGCTGGAGGGATCGTTGCCGAGCATGAAGCGGCTTTCGAAGCCCTCGGAGAAGAAGACCACCTGTTTGCGCCCGGGCACCGCGGCCAGCGAGTGCGCCAGCTCGCTCATGCCGCGCGAGAAGCCGCTGATGCGTGCCTCCGCGTACTGCCGCTCGACGCGGTCGGCCTGCTGGGCGATCGTCTTCATGTACTCGAGCACCATCGCTTCACGGTCCGCCTTGACGTCGCTGGCGACGCCGAGGCCGTTCTCGCTCGCCAGCGAGGCTTCGTCGGCGGGGGCGATGACGAACTTGAGCGGATCGCGCTTGACGAGCAGCGATTCGGGAGTGTGCGCGCCCAGCGTGTCGATGCCGCGCGCCAGCTGCGCGCGGTCGGGGGTGAAGGTGACGACCAGCCGCGGCCCCTGTTGCAGTGAGAAGGTGGCGATCGCCGCCAGGTCCTGCGGATGCAGCGCGGTGAGCACGAAGTCGCGCGCCGCGATGCGCGCCTTGAGCACCGCGCCGGGAGTGGAGAAGGAGAGGTCGAAGAGCAGCAGGATGTGGCGCCGCGCCTCCGAGGCGATGGGCGGCGGCGCCGCCGCGGCCGGCCCTTCGGCGAGCGCCATCTTCTGGAGGTCGACCACCTCGAAGCCGGTGAGCTTCTGGCGCTGCCCCTGGTCGTAGACCTCGAAGTTGTCGGCGGTCAACCCGTGCACCGGCTTGCCGTCGCGGTCGACGACGTTGACCGGCACCTCGACCGACACCACCTCGGCGGTGCCCGAAAAGCTGGGCTCGCTGCGGCCGGGGCTCGACGGCTTGGCGTCGCGCGGCGGCGGCGCCGCGGCGGTGAGCGCCACCGCGGAGACGGCGAGGACGAGGAGGATGGGAAGTCGGTGGCTGCGCATCGGGTCTCCTCCTGGTGGGCGCCGTCTGCTGCGGGCCAGAACGCGCGTCCTCTGGGGTCTTGGGCCGCTCTGGGATCAGCGGCCGAGCATGGTGGCGTAGCGGCGCGCTTCTTCGTTGGTGGCGTCGAGGGCCAGCGCCCGCGCCAGATGGTGGCGGGCCTTGTCGGTCTCCCCGAGGGCGAGGTAGACCTTCACCAATCCGATGTGCACGTCGGCGCTGTCGCTGTCGAGCCCGAGAGCCTTCGACATGTACTCGAGCGCCTTCTGCTGGTCGCCGCGCGCGAGCGCCATGTCGGCCTGGTACACGAAGAAATAGGGATTGGTGGTGTTGCTGGCTTCGATCGACGCGAGCATCTGCTCGGCCTCGCTGCCGCGGCCGGATTGCTGCAGCAGACGTGCCATGTTGGTCATCACGATCGAGTTGTTGGGCTCGGCGACGAGCGCCTGGCGGTAGGCCTCTTCGGCGCCCTTGTTGTCGCCGGTGCGGGCGCGGATGACGCCGAGGTTGTTGAGCGCCTTCGGAAAGCTCGGCGCGATGTCGGCGGCGATCTCGATCAGCCGCCGCGCCTCCTGGATGTCGCCGGCGAGCAGCGCCTCGGCGCCGAGGTTGTTGTAGTAGTGCGCCGCCGCCTGCAGGTCGTCAATGGGGTGGAAGTTGCGGTAGGCCTTCGGCCGGTAGGGAAGGAAATCGTAGGTCTGCAGCTCGCCGCTGAGGTACATGCCGGCGACGATGTGCCCCTGGCTCACCACCATGCCCGCCTGGTGGCTCCACTTCTGGTAGTCGGTCACCTCGACGTAGAACGGGTTGAGGTCGCTGGCGCGCGCCAAGCCGACGAAGAGGTTGACGAAGGAGAGGCAGTTGCCGCGGTGCGAGCGAAAGGCCTCGACTGCGGTGCGCGTCGGCTGCAGCTGATAGGTGATGCCGAGGTGCTCGAAGATGAGGTCCATCAAGATCGCCAGGCGGCGATCGGCCGACGACGCGCGATGCTGCGGCAGCGCCTTGAGCATCGTCTCGTCGAGCTCGAAGGGCACCACGAGCTGCGCCGCCTGCGCGGCGCCGACGTGCTGCGCGTACTGCTCGCGGAGGTGAGCGACCGAGTCGAAGCGCTGGTAAGTGGAGCAACCGACGAGCAGCGCGGCGAGCGCCGCCGCACCGGCACAGCGACGGAGCATGGCGGGCATGATAGCAGTCGGTTCCCGCTCGACTTGCGGTGGTTCAGCCCGCCTGCAGAACGGGTCGTACCTTCATCCATTTGAAGCCGCGGCGTCCAACCAGTTGGATCGCCGGGCCATGCCGGACCAGCAAAACCCCGCAGCGGCGCGAGTTGCGTTGCCGGGATGGGGGGCTTCCATCGCGGCACCGACCTTGCTAGATTCCCCCGCCGAACGTCCTTGCGCCAGCTACACCGCCGTTGCGCGGCGGATCAGGGGTGGGGTCCGATGGGGCCCAATCCGGTTGGTCCAGATGGTCCGACCCGATCCAGGCGGCGGCGGCTCAGAACGACTCAGAATGAACGAACCGAGGTCGAAAGGAGGTGTTGCCGGGAGCTAGATCGAGCCTCGATCCAATCCGTTCTCACTTAGTTCTCTCTCAACGTTCTCTCTCAACTTAGCTCTCTTACGGCCGGCGGGCGCCGAGGTTTCTCGGCGCCAGGAACCGGCGGCAGGCAATCAACCATGGAGATCGACTGGACAATGAAGAGCTCCAACCTTTGGACTCGCGCCCTCGCCATCGTGGCGCTGGCGCTGCTGGTCGCCGGCGGGGCCGCGTACGCCCAGCTGCAGACCGGCAACCTCTACGGCAAGGCCGTCGACGGGCAGGGCGCCGCCCTGCCGGGCGTGACCGTCACCCTCTCCGGCAATGGCGCCCCGCAGGTGCAGGTCACCAACGCTCAGGGCGAGTTCCGCTTCCTCGGCCTCGCTCCCGGCGGCTACCAGCTCAAGGCCGAGCTGGAAGGGTTCTCGACCGTCGACTACCCGAACATCTCGATCAACATCGGCCGCAACACCTCGATCGAGGTGACCATGAACGCCGCGGTCGAGGACGTGATCACGGTGACGGCGGAGTCGCCGCTGCTCGACGAGCGCCGCATCAGCACCGGTGCGACGGTGGCGCAGACCGAGCTCGAGAAGATCCCCACCGCTCGCGACCCCTGGGCCATCCTGCAGACGACCCCGGGCGTGCTCACCGACCGCATCAACGTC
>DASYQD010000073.1:0-7348 GCA_036005845.1 Thermoanaerobaculia bacterium
GTGTCGTCGCCGGCGACCGTGCCGACTACTTCCGGGAACGCCGCATGATCGAGCGCCAGCGCCACCGTCTGCGCCGAGCCGACGACGGTGAGCACGACCGCCAGGTTCTGCCCCGCCGGCCGCACGCTGCGCACGAAATGAGCCGCCTCGCCGAGCTCCCGTGACGGCCCGGCGCTCGCGGAGCGTGCCGGCGGCGTCACGTAGCGGCCGCCGACCTTGACGATGCCCAGCTCCTGCAGGTCGCGGCTGACGCTCGGCTGCGTGGCGCCGACGCCGCGCCGGCGCAGTGCCGTGACGATCTCCGCCTGGCTCGCCACCCGCCGCTTGCGCAGCAGGGCGAGGATCTCGCGGTGGCGGCGGTCGCGGACCTCGGTCTCGGTCGGCATGAGAATGCGCATACTAGTGCATAGTATTCAACGCCGTCAAGCGACCGGCCCGGCGGTGAAACCCGCGGCGGCCTCGGCCGTGAGCCGCGCCGCCGCCGCTTGGCGCGTCGTCAATTGCGGCTAGAATGCGCCGCACGCAACCGTTCCAGGGAGGGAACCCATGAGCGAACCGATGTACTCGCCGCCGCCTCCGCCTCCGATCGCGCCGCCGCCGTCAGGCGCGAGCGCCGCGCAGCAGGTGCAGGGACCGGCGCTCGGCCTCCTGATCACCGCCGGCATCGCCATCCTCTTCAGCCTGCTCGGGCTCGTGCTCAACCTCTTCGGCATCGGCATGTCGGGGCTGTCGAACCTCGGCGGCGGCGCCGGCGACCAGTACGCCCGCTACTTCACCGGCGGCCTGGGCATCGTCTCGGCGATCATCTGCCTCGCCATCTTCGGCTTCGTCGCCTGGGCGGCGCTGCAGATGAAGCAGCTGCGCAACTGGACGCTGGCGGTGGTGGCGAGCGTGCTGGCGCTGATCCCCTGCTTCTGCCCCTCCTGCTTCGTCGGCATCCCCGTCGGAATCTGGTCGTTGGTGGTGCTGATGAAGCCCGAGGTGAAAGCAGCCTTCACGAAGTAGCTCGACACTTTCCGGGCAACCCGCACCCCTCGCGGCACGCGGCGCGAGGGGTCAGCATCGCGGCGGCGTTCCTACGGCGAGCTGACGGGTGAGGCCTACGGCTGGCCCGTCTCTTGCTGACACTTGTCGGCGTGGACAAGGAGGCGATCCCGGCCGCCGGCCGCACGCCGCTGATCCCCGGCCCCACCGGCCTCTCCCAGCCGCCACACGCCGATTTCGCGAACGACTTCAACGGCGAGCTGAAGAGCGGCAACGGCAAGCCGACGGCCGCCGACAGTAGCGATCGTGCCCCTCGAAACGGCGCTGAGGCCGCGGGCAATGGCTCCGGTCCGGCGCCGAGCCTCGGCTCGATGCTCGACTTCGTCGCCGGTAGCTGGGGGCCGAAGTCCTTCGCCGACGTCTGCGCCTGTGTGCCTCCCGAGCAGTTCGTGCACGTGGGCGAGCAGCGGGTGCACTTCGAGCAGGCCGGCCATGGCGAGGCGGTCGTGCTGCTCCACGGCTTCGGTGGCTCCTGCCACGCCTGGCGGCTGGTGATGCCGGCGCTGGCGCGGCGCTTTCGAGTCATCGCCATCGACCTCAACGGCTTCGGCTGGACGCAGCGGCCGAAGGACGTCGCCGCCTACACCTATGCCGGCCAGGCCGAGATGGTGCTCGGCGCGTTGCGCGCGCTGGGCATCGAGCGGTTCCACGTCGCCGGCCACTCGTACGGCGGCGGGCTGGCGCTCTGGCTCGCCGGCCGCCACCCGGCGCGGGTGCGGTCGGTCGTGCTCGTCTCTTCGGTGCTGCCCGACTACAGCCAGCAGCTGCGCCAGGCGTGGGCCCGTTTCCGCACTCTCAACTGGCTGCTCGTGCACTTCTTCGTGCTGTCGCGGGCGGGCGTGCGGCGCACGCTCGAGGTCTGCTTCCACGACAAGCGCCGCATCACCTCGGAGCTCGTCGACGCCTACCGGGAGCGTCTTCTGGTGGAGGGCGTCGACGACGCCTACTACGGCCTGATGGCGCCCGTCGACCTGCCGGTGCCCGAGGTGGCGCTCGGCGAGGTGCAGGCCCCGACACTCGTGGTGTGGGGCCGCGAGGACCGGGTGATCCCGCTCCAGCGCGCCGAGGCCTACGTCCCGCAGCTCCCCGACGCCAAGCTGGTGGTGATCGACTCTTGCGGCCACGTCGCGCTAGAGGAGTGCCCGCAACAGCTCGTCGCCGAGATGCTGCCGTTCCTCGAGCGCCATCGCGAGCGCTGGCCGCTGCGCCTGCGCGGCGCGCTGGGTCGCTTCAGCCGGCGCGCCGCCGCCGTCTGACCTGCCGGGCTGGGTCTGACCTGCCGGGCTGGGGCACGAAGCGCATCAGGGTACAAAACGATAGCCGCGCCCGTGCACGGTGCGGAAGAAGCGCGGGTGCGCGGCGTCGTCCTCGAGCTTCTGGCGCAGCGCCGCGACGTGCACGTCGACCGTGCGCGACTGCACCGCGGCGTCGTAGCCCCACACCTCGTCGAGCAACCGGTCGCGCGACAGCACCTCGCCGGGGTGGGCGACGAAGTACTGCAGGAGCTCGAGCTCGCGCGGCGCCAGCGCCACCTCGGCGCCGCCGCGCCGCACCTGGCCGCGGCGGAAGTCGGCCTGCACGTCGCCGAAGGATGCGAAAGATGCCGCGCCGTTGCTCTCCCCCACCGTGCCGCCGGCGCGGCGCAGCAGGGCCTCGATGCGCGCCAGCAGCTCGACCGCCTCGAACGGCTTCGTCAAGTAGTCGTCGGCGCCCAGCTTGAGGCCGACGACGCGGTCGACGACCTGCGTGCGCGCGGTGAGCATGAGCACCGGTAGCGCCGAGCCCTGGCGACGCAGCTCGCGACAGACCTCGAAGCCGTCGCGGCCGGGCAGCATGACGTCGAGCACGAGGAGGTCGAAGCCGCCGGCGAGCGCAGTGAGGAGCGCGGCCTCGCCGTCGCGTACCGCCTCGACGGCGTAGCCTTCGGCCCGCAGGCGATCGCTGAGGGTGGTGACGAGGCTCGGCTCGTCTTCGGCGAGGAGCAGGCGCGCCCGCGGCTTGGCGGTTACCACGCCGCTATCAGTCATGCGGCACCCTCGGCTGGCATCGCGGGCAGCTCGAGGGTGAAGCGGGCACCGTGCGGCTGGACGCGCGCCACCTCGACGCGGCCGCCGTGCGCCTCGGCGATCTGCCGCGCCAGTGCCAGGCCGAGGCCGCTGCCCGGCGCCTTCGCGCCGCTGCCGCGGTAGAAGGGCTCGAAGAGGTGCGGCAGCTCGTCGGCGGCGAGGCCGGCGCCGCGGTCCTCGACGGCGAGCACCACGCGCGGCGGGCCGCCGTTGGCTTCGACCGCCGAGGCGTCGACGCCCACCCAGCCGCCGCTGCCGCCGTGGCGGAGGGCGTTCTCCACCAGGTTGCGCAACGCACGCTCCAGCGCGTCGCGGTCGCCGGCGACCGGAGGTAACGCGCCGGCTACGCGGCTCTCGAGCGCCACGCCGCCTCGCTTTGCCTCGTCGGCGACGGCGGCGACCACCGACTCGACGAGCGACCCGGCGTCGACTGCCGCGCGCGTCGCGGGCTCGCCGCGCGCCTGCAAGCCCGCCCAGGTCAGCACCTGCTCGACGAGGCTGCCGAGGCGCCGGCCCTCGCGAACCACCATCTCGCCGTACTCGCGCACCTTCGCCGGATCGGTGACGACGCCGGCCGCCAGGTTCTCGCCCGCCGAGCGCACCGCTGCGACCGGCGTCAGCAGCTCGTGGCTGACGCCGGCGACGAGCTCGATCTGCCGCCGCGCCAGCGCCTCGGCGCGCCGCGCCGCCGCCAGCACGAGGCCGACCGCGGCGGCGAGCAGCCCGAGCACGACGAACGACACTGCGAGGTTGCGCCAGCGCACGCGCGTCACCGCCGCGGCGAGCGATCCCGCGGGGTGCGTCACCGACAGCAGCCAGCGGCCGCGGAAGCCCGGGTCGTCGCCGAACGGCGGTGCAGGCGTGCGCATGCGCATGGCCGCGTGCCGCTCGGCGTGATGGCGCGCCATGCGCTCCGCCAGCGGCAACCGGAAGAGCGGCATCACCACGTCGGGCCTGCCGGCGGCGATCGCCGGTCCCTGCGCGAAGACCTCGCGCCCGTCGCCGTCGCGCACCTCGACGCGGTAGTCGACCTCACCGCCGAGATGGCGGTCGACGAGCGCCGGCAGCACGCGATCGCGAACGGCGGCGGTGTCGAGCCAGAGCAGCGCGGCGCCGCCCGGCTCGTCCTCCGGCTGACCGGGCGAGCCGGGGACGCGCAGATCTCTTTCGCCAGGCTCTCGCCGCTCCACACCAGGATCGACACGGCCGAGAAAGCCCGCACGCCGCTCGCCGCCGAAGCGATGCCACAGCGGCACGACCAACACCGGCCCGTCAGCCGCGATCGGCATCCATTCGTGGCCGCCCGGAGACTCGATCTGACGGCGCAGGCCGGCAAGCTCTGGGGGCCACGGCACGGCCACCCAATCGTGAGTCGCCTCGTCAAAAGCGCGCAGCGCCGGCGCGCCGCCGGCGCCGTGTTCGACGACGAGCACCTGCCGCAGCATCTCGGGATACGGCGGCTGCGCCCGCCAGCTCGTCACCCGTTCGACGAGACTCGCTTCCGCGTCCGACATCTCCGGCGCGTCGGGCGTCGGCATCTGCAGGAAGTGGAAAAAGAGGCGCCCCAGCTCGCGGTCGAAGTCGGCGGCGATGCCGGCCGCGGCGCGGTTGAGGCTGGTGCGCAGCTGATCCTCCTCCGCCCGCCCCAGCTCGCCGGTCCAGCGGTACTGCAGGGTGGCTAGCACGACGAGCAGCGCCACGAGCAACACCGGAGCGAAGTCGTACCAGCGGCGCCGAGCCGCGCGAGGGGCGGTTGCCACGGCTCCAGTATACGGCCGGCCCCGGAGCGCAAATGACTGCTCCGGATGGCTTTACATCTCCTTACAAAGCTCTTGCACGGCTTGGTGGAACGGGCGGCATGCGCCGTCTATCCTGCTCGCGCCGGGGACGAATCCCGGCCCCATCCGCAAGGAGCCCTGCATGTCCAAGCGACGGAACTTCGAGCTTCTCTCGATCGCCGCCGGGGCGCTGCTCGCCGGCAGCGCCAGCCTCTACGCGATCGACACCGCGGTCCGACACGGCAGCCATGAAGGCCACGAAGGCATGATGATGATGCACCACGACGGCGACTCGAAGATGGCGGAGGCCGACACCAACGGCGACGGCGCCATCGACGCCGCCGAGTGGAATGCCATGTTCGCCAAGATCGACGCCAACAACGACGGCAAGCTCGAGCGCGACGAGATGATGCGCTTCCACGGCGGTCCGCCGCCGGAAGCCCTCGCCATGATGATCGCCCACCACGCCGATGCCAACCGCGACGGCAAGGTGACCGCCGCCGAGTGGAAGGCGCACGTGGCCGAGGTCGACAAGAACGGCGACGGCGCGCTCTCCGCCGACGAGCTGCAGTTCCGCCGCCGCATGCCCGAGGGCGAGGCGACCGCGCCGGCGCCGGCCGAGCTGCCGCCCTTCGTCACCCAGTGGGACACCAACGGCGACGGCACCCTCGAGGCGAGCGAGCTCGACGCGCTCTTCGCCGCGGCCGACAAGGACGGCGACGGCGTGCTGACCTTCGAGCACCGCGAGGAGTTCGGCGGGTTCCGGCGGCGCTGACGATTGGATCGCGCGCGGGCGTTCGGCGCCCGCGTCGAGTGGTCGCGCTCGCGGGTGCCGGTTCGGCAACGCGAGCGCGAATCGTCTTTTGCGAGAGCGGACGCCGATTCGAGCCGTAAATCAGTGCATGACTGATCGGCAGAGGAGTGGCGGGTATGCTCCCACTGGTACCGCTCGTTCGATGAAGTCGCCTTCGGGAGGAGCCACTTTGCAGAACATCGCATCGTCTCGCCGTCACCTTGCACTCGTCGCCGGCTTCGCGCTCGCAGCTCTCGTCGCCGGCTGCGGCGGCCCGCGCGAGCTCGCCTCGCACTGGCGCGATCGCGACATCGTCGTCGACGGCAAGCTCGACGAGTGGTCCGGCCTGCAGACCGACCTCGCAGCCGGCCGCGGCCAAGCGCCGGCGCGGGTCGGCATCGTCAACGACGGCGAAGCGCTCTGGCTGAGCCTGCAGACGAGCGACCCGAACCTGGAGCGCCTCGTCTCGCACCGCGGCCTGACGATCTGGTTCGATCCCGCAGGCGGCAAGCAGCATGTCGCCGGCGTGCGCTTCCCGCTGCCGGCGGCGCGGCCGCTCTCGCGCTGGGGCGAGATCGGCGGCAGCCGGCCGGGCGGCGCGCAGCTCGACAGCCTCGAGCTGCTCGGACCGCAGCCTTACACGCGCAAGGAGCTGTCGGCACCGGGCGGCGACGGCGTGCAGGTGGCGATGAGCTTTGGTGACCGTAGTATCAGCTACGAGCTACGTGTGCCGCTCGCCGCGGTGGCGCCCGCATGGGGAATCGGCGTCAAGCCAGGCGCGCTCATCGGCGTCGGCGTGCAGTCGAAGGGCATCGAGCCGAGGCCGCAGCGCCGGCCCACGGAAGGCGGCGAGCGCGGTCCCGGCGGCGCCACGCGCCCCGACGGTGGCGAGCCGCCCGAAGGCGACCAGCCTCCCGGCGACGACGGCGGCACGCCACCGGAAGGCGACGGCCCGCGCGGCGGTCGCGGCCGCGGTCCCTACGGCCACCAGCGCCCCGGCGCCGTGCAGGACTTCGAAGTCTGGTCGACCGTTCGACTCGCCTCTGGAAGTCCCGCGAGCGCTCCCCAGCCGCGGTAGATTCCGCGGCCATGGGAACGAGCGGCCGCATCGCCGTCGTCGACGACGAAGAGAGCATTCGCCAGACCGTCGGTCTCGCGTTGCGCCGCGAAGGCTACGAGGTCACCACCTGGGAGGACGGCGAGGCGGCCTGGGACGCCTTCCGCCAGAAGCTCCCCGACCTCGTCGTCCTCGACATCCTCATGCCGCGCATGGACGGCCTCGAGCTCTGCCGCCGCCTGCGCGAGAAGTCGCAATCGCTGCCGGTCATCTTCCTCACTTCCAAAGACGAGGAGTTCGACCGCGTCCTCGGCCTCGAGCTCGGCGCCGACGACTACCTCTGCAAGCCGTTCTCGATGCGCGAGCTGGTGGCGCGCGTGCGCGTGCTCTTCCGCCGCCGCGCGCTGGGCAAAGAGCCGAGTGCGCCAGCGCAAGTCTTGGTCGCCGGCGACCTGACGCTCGATCTCGACCGCTTCGAGGCGGCCTGGAAGGGCAACCCGCTGCCGCTCACCGTCACCGAGTTCCGCATCCTTCACGCCTTGGCGCGGCATCCGGGACGGGTGAAGACCCGCCAGCAACTCGTCGCCGAGGGCTATCCCGAAGACACCTA
>DASYQD010000074.1:0-8210 GCA_036005845.1 Thermoanaerobaculia bacterium
CTCGACGAGCGCGCCCTTCGGCAACGCTGCGACCTGCACGGTCGATCGCGCGGGCCGGTGACTGCCCATCGCTTCGCCGTACAAGGCGTTGAGCTTGGGGAAGTCCGCGAGATCCACCACGTACACCGTCGCCTTGACCACGTCCGAGAACTCGCACCCCGCCGACGCCAGCACCGCTCTGAGGTTCGCGAGCACCTGCGTCGCCTGCGCCTCGAAGCCGCCGCTCACCATCTCGCCGCTCTTCGGGTCGAGCGGGATCTGTCCCGACGTGAAGAGGAAGCCGTGGACCGAGACCGCTTGTGCGTAAGGCCCGATCGCTGCGGGGGCGTCGTCGGTGTGATGCGCTTCGATCGTCACTCTCTCGCCTCCGTCACTTGCCTTCCTCCAACACACCGATGTACGGCAGGTTCCGATACCGCTCCGCGTAGTCGAGCCCGTAGCCCACCACGAACAGGTCCTCGATGGCGAAGCCGCGGTACTCGATCGGCACGTCGACTTCGCGGCGCGACGACTTGTCGAGCAGCGCGCAGAGCTTGACGGACCGCGCGCCGCGCCAGCGCAGCAGGTCGAGGATCGTGCGCAGCGTGTAGCCGGTGTCGACGATGTCCTCGACGAGCAGCACGTCCGCGTCGCGCACCGGCAGGTCGAGGTCCTTGCGGATGCGCACCTCGCCGGGGCTGGTGCCGCCGCCGTAGCTGGCGGTCTGGAAGAAGTCGATCGCCACCGGCAGCTCGAGGCGCTTCACCAGGTCGACGAGGAAGAACACCGAGCCCTTGAGCACGCCGACGCAGATCAGCCGGTCGCTCTCGGCGTAGTCGCGGTTGATCGCCGCCGCCAGCTCGGCGACGCGGCGCTGCAGGTCGTCGGCGGAGATCAACACCCGCGGCCGGGCGGAGCGGGGCAGCGCGGCGGCGGGTCGGGCGCTCGAAGCGGGGCTTTGGGACGTCCGGTCAGGCGGGCTGCTCGGCATCCGGCCGATCATTTAGAATCAAGCGCAAAGGCGCAAGTCCCAGGTCCCCAAGATGTCGGTCCAAGAGCTGAGCACGCTGCACAAGCGCTACGTCGACGTCTCGGACCGCTTCAAGTCGTCCTGGACCTACCACCAGTTCCTCCAGGGCCTCCACAAGCTCGCCGGCGAGGGTGAGCTGGGGCAGTACGCCACCGAGTTCCAGGCGGTCTACGGCCTCCTCAAGGAGGTGTCGCAGCACCTCACGGCGGTCTCCACCGACCGCGTGCGCAACGAGCTCGAGATGGTCGAGCGGCAGCTGCAGGACCTCAACCGCTGGCTGCTGCAGGAGGACGGCAAGGTCGTGCCCTCGCAGCTGCGCATGTTCTTCCAGCGCGTGCGCAACTACAACGAGGGCATCCTCGTCCAGCTCGTCAAGTTCTACCTCTACATGCGTCCCGCCGCCGACTGGGGTCAGGAGCTGCACGACAAGCTCGACTTCCTGATCACCAAGCTCTCCGAGGAGGCCCAGGGGCCGCAGGGACCGTGGGTGCTGCAGGAGCGCAGCAAGGTCAGGGCGATCTACAACGGCCTCTGGCAGCTCGTCGGCGGGCTGACGCTGACCGAGAGCGAGGTCGAGCAGCACCGCGGCAAGATCGACGAGCTGCGCCGGCGCATGCTGCGGGCCGAGACCTTCGACCAGCTCATCGACGGCGAGCTGATCGCCGAGTACCGGCGCTTCAAGTTCGGCCTGGGGCGGCTGTTCCTCCACCCCGAGCTGCTGATCGCCATCGTCGAGACCAACCTGGCGCTGCGCAACCACATCCAGCAGCTCTACCGGCGCGAGGAGCAGCGCATCGTCGCCGACTACCAGCGCATCTTCGAGCTCGAGCGGGTGGTGGCGGTGGACACCCAGCTCGACCTCGAGCTCTCCGCCTTCCGGGAAGAGGTGGAGACCTTCGAGAAGAACCTGCAGAACGAGTCGCTGTCGCTCGGCGAGCTGCGCCGCCTGCGCCAGCACGTGCGCACGTTGATCCCGCGGCTGACCGGCATCCAGGCCAGCGAAGAGCTGTTCAGCGAGCCAAGCGCGCCGCAGGGTTCGGGCGGCCAGGAGCCGCAGCGTTCGCCGACAGCGGCCGGCGCGGCGGCGGCAGCGTCGACCAACGGCGCGCCGTCGCCGGGCGTCGGCTGGGGCGAGGACCTGCTGGTAGACCACCACCGCAAGCTGCTCCGCGCGCTCGACGGCGTGCAGTCGGAGGTGAGCCCGAAGGTGGCGGCGTTCTCGCCCGAGCTCTTTCCCTTCCGGCTGGAGCCGCGCGAGGTCGTCGCTTTCCGCCGCCTCAACCGTCACGAGGACGCCACCAACCGCGACCTCGAGAGCTTCCTGCTCTGGGCCGCGTCGCTGCGCTCGCGCACGCAGGACGAGATCGAGGAGATCCGCGGCATCCTCGACGACACCATGGTGACGCGCGAGGCAACGGTCTTCGGCCGCGCCAAGCAGACGGCGCGGCTGGCGGACCTCTTCGTCCATCGCTTCGACCACGAGATCGCGCAGACGGTGCTGGCCGGCGGCGGTGGCGAGGAGGCGCGCGAGCTGCAGGTGCTGAAGATGCGGCTGGTGCGCGAATCGGCAGGGTTGTGGTTGCTGATCTACAAGCCGTAGCGCTGCACCCGCTGTAGCATCGCGCGGTGAACCACCTCGTCGAGGAGCTCGCCGCGGCGCGCGGCACCTGGCGCGAGCTCGGATGGCCGCAGCCGCGGGTGGCGTTGGTGTCGGGGTCGGGGCTCGCCGTCGACCTCGACCTGCCGAGCACCGGCCGCGCGCCGCTGCAGAAGCTGGTGCCGTGGCCGATCCACGCCGTGGCCGGGCATCCGCTGGAGGTGGAGGTGCTGCTGCCGAGCGGCGCCGCGCCCGTCGTCTACTTCCGTGGCCGGCTGCACACCTATCAGGGCTACACGGCGGCGCAGGCGGTGTTCCCGATCCGCCTCGCGGCGCTGCTCGGCGTCAAGGTGCTGCTGCTCACCAACGCGGCGGGCGCGGTGGCCGAACGGCTGCGCGCCGGCGCGCTCGCGCTGGTCACCGACCACCTCAACCTGACCGGCCTCAACCCATTGACCGGCACGCCGCCAGAGGAGTGGGGGCCGCGCTTCCCCGACATGATCGACGCCTACGACCCGCGGCTGCGCGAGCTGCTGCGGCGGCACGCGGACGCCATCGGCCTGACGCTCGACGAGGGCGTCTACGGCGGCCTCGCCGGTCCCACCTACGAGACGCCGGCGGAGGTGCGGATGCTGCGTACGCTGGGCGCCGACCTGGTGGGGATGTCGACCGTGCTCGAGGTGATCGCGGCGCGCCACCTCGGCGTGCGCTGCGCCTGCATCTCGCTCGCCGCGAACCCCGGCGCCGGCATGGTGGCCGAGCTGCTCGACCACGAAGAGGTGCTGGCGGCGGGCCGCGCCGCGGCGACGCAGCTCGGGCGCCTCTTCGAGCGCGTGCTGGCCGACCCGGCACTGGCGATGTAGGGTCGCGCGCTGGCTCATCCAGAGGTCATCCAGATGTCGGAGCTCGACGAACAGATCGCCAACCGCCGCCGCAAGCTCGAGGAGCTGGCGCGGCAGGGCGTCGAGCTCTACCCGCACGCCTTCGCGCACGACTGCTCGCCGAGCGAGGTGCACGCGCGCTGGGGCGAGCGCACGGCGGAGGAGCTGGAGGCCGAGAAGCCGCACCTGCGCGTGCCGGGGCGGCTGCTCGGCATCCGCGGCCACGGCAAGGTGATGTTCCTCGACCTCGCCGACGGGCAGGGCAAGGTGCAGCTGTTCGTGCGCCGGCCGCAGCTGCCGGAAGCGGCGCAGCGGCTGCTCGACTGTCTCGACCTCGGCGATCTGGTGGGCGCGAGCGGCGCCGTCATCCGCACGCGCGCCGGCGAGCTGTCACTCGACGTCGCGGACCTGGTGCTGCTGGCGAAAGCGTTGCGGCCGCTGCCGGAGAAGTGGCACGGCCTCACCGACCTCGAGTCGCGCTACCGGCAGCGCTACGTCGACTTGATCGTCAACCCCGAGTCGCGGCGGGTCTTCGAGCTGCGTTCGCTGCTGGTGCGCGAGCTGCGCCGCTTCCTCGACGACCACGATTTCTTCGAGGTCGAGACACCGATGATGCAGATCCTCGCCGGCGGCGCCGCGGCGCGGCCGTTCGTGACCCATCACAACGCGCTCGACCTCGACCTCTATCTGCGCATCGCGCCCGAGCTGTTCCTGAAGCGCCTCACCGTCGGCGGCATGCCGAAGGTCTACGAGATCAACCGCAACTTCCGCAACGAAGGCATCTCGACGCAGCACAACCCCGAGTTCACCATGCTCGAGTTCTACTGGGCGTGGATCGACTACGAGACGCTGATCGCTTTTACCGAGGAGCTGTTCGTCCACCTCGAGGAGACGCTGCTGCCGGGCGACGGCCTGCGCTGGCGCGGCGAGCGCCTCGACCTCACCCGCCCGTGGCGGCGCCTCACCGTGCGCGAGGCGATCGTGGAGCTCGGCGGCGTGGCGCCGGAGCGGCTGGAGGACGGCGAGACGATCGGCGAGGAGCTCCACGCGCGCGGCGTGCCGCTGCCACCGGGCGGCGGCTACGGCCACCGCTTGATGGCGCTCTTCGAGGCCACCGCCGAGCGCCAGCTCGTGCAGCCCACCTTCATCACCGACTTTCCGACCGAGGTGTCGCCGCTCTCCAAGCAGCGGCGCGACGACCCGCGTTTCGTCGAGCGCTTCGAGCTCTACGCCGGCGGCATGGAGCTGGCGAACGCCTTCTCCGAGCTCAACGACCCCGAGATCCAGGCCCTGCGCTTCCGCGAGCAGGCCGCCGCCCGCGCCAAGGGCGACGAGGAGGCGCACACCTACGACGAAGACTACGTGCGCGCGCTGGAGTTCGGCATGCCGCCCGCCGGCGGCGAAGGGATCGGCATCGATCGCCTCACCATGCTCTTCGCGGACCGGCAGTCGATCCGCGACGTCATCCTCTTTCCGCTGCTGCGACCGCTGGCGGCGGGCGAGGAGCCTTAGGAGGAGGGGAAACCATGCACCTGCTGTACGAGAGTCTCTTGCCGAGCGCCAACTGGTTGACCATCGGGCTGCTGTTCGCCGTCGTCTTGGTCTGCATCGGTCTGTTCATCGGCCGATTGGACGCTCTTCGGCGCACCACCAACATCGGCCGCGAGAAGCTGCTCGACGGCCGCTTGTGGTACACCGCGTCCGACGCCGCTTCGCTCTTCGACCAGTTGGGAGCGCGGGGAAGACGGCTCTACGCGTGGACCGCGGTGACGCTCGACCTCTTCTTTCCGCTCGCGTACGGACTGCTGTTCGCGCTGCTGCTCGTCCGGCTCTGGCCGCCGGGCCAGGCCTGGCTACTCCTCCTGCCGATCCTCACCGTGCTCGCGGATATCCTCGAGAACCTCACCATCGCGACGATGATCTGGACCTGGCGCGCGGGTGAAGAACCGTCGCTGGCCGGCGAGGCGGCCATCTTCACGTTGACCAAGCACATCTTCCTGCTGCTTTCCGTCTTGGCCATCTTGATCGGCTTCGTACATGCGCTGCCACGGCTCGGCTGCTGCTAGCGTCGAAGCTTGAGCTTCGTCTGGCGCCTGCCCTTCCCGCTGCTCCTGGCGTTGCGCTACCTGCGCAGCACGCGCAAGGATGCGTTCGTCAGCTTCCTCTCCGCGGTAGCGGCCGGCGGCATCGGTCTCGGCGTCGCGGCGCTGGTGCTGGCGCTCTCGGCGCTCGGCGGTCTGCAGCAGGCGCTGCGCGGCGAGGTGCTGGCGCGGACGCCGCACCTCGAGATCGAGCTGCCGCATCCGGGCCCGTCCGGAGACGGCGGTCAGGGCGCGGCGGCGCTGCAGGAGCGGCTGCTCGCGCTGCCCGGTGTGGTGCACGTGCAGGAGGCGGTGCACGGCCGCGGCTGGCTGGAGAGCGCCGGCCTCGTGCAGACCGTGGACATCGTCGGCTACTCGGGGCTGGTGCCGCGCTTCTTCCCCGGCGCCGAAGGCGGCGCGCCCGGGCTCTACATCAGCAATAGCCTCGCCACCCGCTGGGCGGTGCATCCGGGCGACGTGATGTCCGTGGTGTCGCCGCGCTCGACGTTGACGCCGCTGGGACCGCAGCCGCGCATCCGCAGCCTGCCGCTCACCGGCACCTTCGAGAGCGGGCGCACCGAAGACGTCGAGCGCATCGCGCTGCCGGTCGCCGTGGCGCGGCCGTTGGCGGGCAACCCGGCGACGTTCCTCGAGGTCACGGCGGGCGACCTCGACGCGGCGTTGGCATTGGTGCCCGCCGTGCGCGCGCTGCTGCCGCGCGGGGCCGAGCTGCGCACCTGGGAGCAGCTCAACCGCCCGCTCTTCTTCGCGCTGCGCCTCGAGAAGTCGGTGATGTTCGTCGCCGTCTCGCTCATCGTCCTGGTGGCGGCGATGGCGCTCGTCGCCGACCTCGCGCTGGTCATCACCAGCAAGCGCGCCGAGCTCGGCATGCTGGCGACGATGGGCGCGACGCCGCAACGCCTGCGGCGCGCGTTCCTCTGGCTGGGGCTGTTGATCGCCGGTCTCGGCACTGCAGCCGGCGCGGCGCTCGGCTGTGGCGTCGCGTTGTTCCTCGACCACTACCGTCTGGTGCGGCTGCCGGGCCAGATCTACTTCCTCGACTACCTCCCATTCCGCCTCGACGCGCCCGACGTCGCGGCCGTCCTCGCCGTCACGCTCACGCTCGCGCTCGCCAGCGCCCTCTGGGTGGCCCAACGCGTGGCAAGGCTTTCGCCGGTCGAGGCGATGCGCCGGTGAGCGTCGAGGTCCGCGTTCGCGGCCTGAAGAAGGCCTATCTCGACGCCACGCGCCGCGTCGAGGTGTTGCGCGGCATCGACATGGACGTGGCGCCGGGCGAGCTCGTTGCGATCGTGGGCCCGTCGGGTTCGGGCAAGTCGACGCTGTTGCATTTGCTCGGCGGGCTCGACGTGCCGGACGGCGGCAGGGTGGAGGTCGCCGGCGAGGACCTGGCGCGGCTCTCCGGCGCGGCGCTGGCGCGGTTCCGCAACAAGATGCTGGGGTTCGTCTTCCAGTTCCACCAGCTGCTGCCGGACTTCACGGCGCTCGAGAACGTGATGCTGCCCGGGCGCATCGCCGGCCGCGACCCGCGCGCCGCGGCGAACGCTGCGGAGAAGCTGCTCGCGGAGGTCGGCCTCGCCGAGCGGCTCGATCACTTCCCCAACCAGCTCTCGGGCGGCGAGCGGCAGCGCGTCGCGCTCTGCCGCGCGCTGCTGCTCGAGCCGCCGCTGCTGCTCGCCGACGAGCCGACGGGCAACCTCGATCCCGCTACCGGCGAGCAGGTTTTCGAGCTCTTGCGCGCGATGGCGCTGCGTCACGGCACCACGATGGTGCTCGTCACGCACAACCCGGAGCTGGCCAGACGCTGTGCTAGACTTTTGCTGCTGGAGGACGGCATCCTCAAACCCTTCAACGACGTAGCGCCAGTGTCAGAGATCCTGCACTGATTGGTCTGAATGTTCGAGAAGTACAACGAGAAGGCTCGCCGGGCGCTCTTCTTCGCCCGCTACGAGGCGAGCAAGCTGGGCAGCCGCGTCATCGAGTCGGAGCACGTCCTGCTCGGCATCCTCCGCGAGGGCGAGGACACCGTCACCGAGCTGTTCCGGCGCTTCCACGTCAAGCCCGACGAGATCCGCCGCGAGATCGAGGGCGAGCGCGTCTTCGTCGAGCGCATCTCGTCGACCGCCGAGCTGCCGCTCTCCGAGGAGTCGAAGAAGGTCCTCGCCTACGCCGCGCACGAGGCGGAGTCGATGCTGCACGGCAGCGTCGGCAGCGAGCACCTGCTCATCGGCATCCTGCGCGTCGAAGGCTGCCTGGCGATGCGCATCCTCGCCCAGCACGGCCTCGACGTGTACTCGGTGCGCGAGGAGCTGATGTCGCTGGTCAAGGAGCGCGAGGCGTCGCAGCAGAAGAAAGAGCTGCCGTTCTTGACCGAGTACGGCCGCGACCTCACGGCGCTCGCCGGCCAAGCGGTGTTCGACCCGCTCATCGGCCGCGAGACCGAGGTCGAGCGCATCATCCAGATCCTCTCGCGGCGCACCAAGAACAACCCCATCCTGCTCGGCGAGCCGGGCGTGGGCAAGACCGCCATCGTCGAAGGCCTCGCGCAGCGCATCGTCGAAGGCCGCGTGCCGATCTTCCTCGCCAGCAAGCGCATCGTCGCCCTCGACCTGTCGCTGATCGTC
>DASYQD010000075.1:0-13249 GCA_036005845.1 Thermoanaerobaculia bacterium
ACCAATGAGCCGCTCCTACTTGCACACCTCAGAAAGGCGAGCGTGCCCCACAGCGGCGCCCTCCGGACCCGGCAGCGAACGCCGGCCGGAGACCAGCGATCGCACAGCAACCCATGGTTCCCGTCACACCGGCGCGCCGAAATCAAGAACCCACAGCGCGGTGACCTCGCCGCTCTCCTCGCCGCGCGCGACGCCGATGCCGACGTGCACCGGGTGCGGGTCGAGGATGTTGCGGCGGTGGCCGCTCGACAGCATCCAGCGGCGCACCACCTCGTCGGGGTCGAAGACGCCCTTGGCGATGTTCTCCGCCGCCCAGCGAAAGTGGTAGCCGGCGCCGGTGAAGCGCCAGTCGAGGCCGCGCCCTTCCGGCGACGTGTGGTCGTAGTAGCGGCGCGCCAGCATGTCGGCGGCGTGCGCCTGCGCCGCCTCGTCGAGGCGCCCGTCGATGACCAGGGGCACGAGGCCGCGGGTCTTGCGCTCGCGGTTGAGCGCCGAGAGCACGCCGGCGCGCATCGCGGCGAGGTCGTCGAGCGGCGCCGAGATGCGCCGCTCCCAGGTGATGCGCGGCAGCGCCACGAAGAGCGACCAGAGCGGGGGGTCCGTCCCCGGTGCCACGGCGGCGCCGAAGCTCTCGAAATCGCCGAGCACGATCTCGCCGAAGCTCGCGGGGTCCGCCTCGCGCCACTGCTTCATCAGGGCCGCGGCGTCGCGCGGGCCTTGCACCAGCCGCTGCCGCCAGGCGTAGGGCGGGTAGCCGGCGCGGCGCAGCTCGCGGCTCATCGCCATCACGGTGTCGGCGTCGGCGTCGAACGAGGCGCCGGCGGCGACGGCGGCGGCGCGTTGCGCGGCGACCTTCGCCAGCGCCGGCTCGGCGACGAGCGGCTGGAGTCCCGCTTCGTGCCGCGCGTCGTTGACGGCCGCGAGCAACTCGGCAGCCGGCTCGCCGTCGAACGGAACGACGGTCGTCGTGACGATGGGCGGCGCAGCCGCTACCGGCATGGCGGCGGCAAGAGCGAGCGCGCTCAGCACGAGACGGCGGAGGAGGGAATCGACCAAGGTGTCTGACCTCGGCCCGGCTGGCCGGGCTCGCAGCTCCGAATCGCGTCGGTGGTCCAATGGTACCCTGCCGCCGGGCGCGTGTTGTTGGAACGTGCTCTGTGCTCATGTCGATTCCCACCGCCGAACCGCCCGTTCCTACCGCGACCCCAGAGCGGACGCCACTTTCTGATTTCCTTCCCGGTCGCGATTCCGGCGCGCCTTCGCCCGACGAGCTGCTCGACCGTTTCCTCGCCTACGTCAAAACGCAGGGCCTCGAGCTCTATCCGGCGCAGGAGGAGGCCCTGCTCGAGCTGTGGGCGGGCAAGCACGTGGTGCTCGCCACGCCCACCGGCTCGGGCAAGTCGCTGGTCGCCCTCGGCCTGCAGTTCAAGGCGGCCGCGGAGGGCCGGCGGTCGTTCTACACCAGCCCGATCAAGGCGCTGGCGTCGGAGAAGTTCTTCGCCCTCTGCAACACCTTCGGCGCCGAGCGCGTGGGCATGCTCACCGGCGACGCCAGCATCAACTCGCAGGCGCCGGTGGTCTGCTGCACCGCCGAGGTGCTGTCGAACATGGCGCTGCGCATGGCGAGCGTCGACGCGCCCTACGTGATCATGGACGAGTTCCACTACTACGCCCACCCGGACCGCGGCGTCGCCTGGCAGGTGCCGCTGCTGATGCTGCCGGCGAGCCAGTTTCTCTTGATGTCGGCGACGCTCGGCAACACGGCACCGATCGAGGAAGATCTCCAGCAACGCAGCGGCCGCGAGGTGGCGCGCGTCGCCAGCGAGCAGCGGCCGGTGCCGCTGGAGTTCGACTACCGCGAGACGCCGCTGCACGAGACGGTGCAGGAGCTGGTCGACGCCGACCGCGTGCCCGCCTACGTCGTCAACTTCACCCAGCGCGAGTGCGCCGAGCTGGGGCAGAGCCTCACCAGCATGCAGCTCACCTCGCGCGACGAGCGCGAGCGGCTGCGTGCCGCGATCGGCGACTTCCGTTTCGACACGCCGTACGGCAAGGACGTGCGCCGGCTGCTCAGCTTCGGCATCGGCATCCACCACGCGGGCCTGCTGCCCAAGTACCGGCTGCTCGTCGAGCAGCTCGCGCAGCAGGGGCTGCTCAAGGTGATCGCCGGCACCGACACGCTCGGCGTCGGCGTCAACATCCCCATTCGCACGGTGCTCTTCAACAAGCTGGCGAAGTACGACGGCAAGAAGGTGAGCTTGCTGTCGGTGCGCGACTTCAAGCAGATCGCCGGGCGCGCCGGCAGGAAGGGTTTCGACGACCGCGGTTTCGTGGTGGCGCAGGCGCCGGAGCACGTCATCGAGCGGCGCAAGAAGGGCAAGTCGGGCCGGCCGGCGAAGGCGGCGCCCAAGGGTCCTCAGAAGGGCGAGGTGCAGTGGAGCGAGGAGACCTTCCAACGTCTCATCCGCCAGCCGCCGGAAGCGCTGAAGTCGAGCTTCAGGCTCACCCACGGCATGGTTCTCGATCTGGTGCAGCGCGACGGCGAGCTCGACGATCCCGGCCTCGACAACTTCTGGTCGCTGCGCGAGGTGATCCGGCGCTGCCACGAGGACGACGCCGGCAAGCGGCGGCTGCTGCGCCACGCGGCGCTGCTCGTGCGCTCTCTCTACCGCACCGGCGTGCTGAAGATGCGCCGCGATGCGAAGAGCGGGTACCTGTGGGTGGTGGTCGACGAGGAGCTACAGCGCGAGTTCTCGCTCCACCAGGCGCTGTCGCTCTACCTCGTCGAGGCGATCGACGCCCTCGATCCGCAGGAGCCCGACTACGCGCTCGACGTGATCTCGCTGGTCGAGGCGGTGCTCGAAGATCCGGACGTGATCCTGCGGCGGCAGGTCGACAAGGCGAAGGACGAGCTCATCGCGCGGCTCAAGACGGAAGGCGTCGAGTACGAAGAGCGCATGGCGCGGCTCGAGGAGGTCACCCATCCAAAGCCGCTGGCGCCGTTCATCTACGAGACCTTCCATGACTTCCGCGGCCGCCACCCGTGGCTGGGCGACGAGTCGATCCGCCCGAAGTCGATCGGCCGCGACCTGTTGGAGCGCTACGCCTCGTTCGCCGACTACGTGCGGCTCTACGGCCTGCAGCGCAGCGAGGGTGTGCTGCTGCGCTACCTCTCGCAGCTATACAAGACGCTGCAGCAGGGCGTCCCCGAGCGCGCGGTGACCGAGCCGGTGGTGGAGGCGATCGCCGTCTTCCGGACCCTGCTCGAGCACACCGACACCAGCCTGATCGAGGAGTGGGAGAGCCTGTTGCACCCGGAGCTGAGGGCGCAGAAGGCGGAGGAGCGCCACCGCGCCCGCGCCGCGCTGCGCGCCTGGGAGCTGCTGCACGACCCGAAGGCGTTCGCCGCCCGCGTGCGCGCCGAGCTGCACCAGCTCGTTGCGGCGCTCGCGCGTGCCGAGTGGGAGGACGCCGCCGCCGCGGTGTGGCAGGATCCGGATGACGTCTGGACCCCGGAGCGCTTCGAGAAGGCGATGGAGCCGCTGCTGGCCGACTACGGCGCGCTCGACTTCACGCCGCGGGCGCGTCAGGCGACGCTCACCCGGATCGAGCAGACGGCGCCGCGGCAGTGGGAGGTCACTCACAACCTCCTCGACCCGCGACATCCAGATGGGGAGGCGAGCTGGCACCTGCGAGGGACGATCGACCTCGCTTCGGGACGAACTCCCGAGGGGCGGCTGGTGCGGCTGGCCGCCATCGAGCCCTAGGAAAGGGCCGCTTCACCAGCTTCGGCACAACCTGTTGTGTCAGGGCGGCGCGGGCCGAAGAGCTGGCACGGTGCCACTTTGGCTTCGGTGGCGGCGCATCAAGATGCTATCGCGGCATAAACGGGGTGCGGTCCGCCCAAAAACACCGCGGCCCCCGATTCCTCGAGGGCCGCTCCGTCTTAGACTCTGGATACGAGGGAGGTTCCGATCTGGGGTTGGCTTCCTTGGCTTTACCCCTGTGGTTAGGGGATTCAGGCAAGAATTTGGTGAGGGGTGGAGATCGGAAGATCTCAGAGTTAAGGTAGGAAATCAGTCGGTAAGCAGAACCTCCCTCGTAGGTGTTTCTGTCTTGCTGAGTGCCGCTTGTAGCAATGGCCGTGCCAGAGATGGTCGGGGTTGCTCGCGGCCTCAGCCATGCTTCTCTAAACAGTCATACGCACGAGCTTTCTTCCGCGTTGCGGCAAAGCCGAACCAGGGGGGAACCGGAGGAGAGGTTAGGTTCGGAGAAGAACGGGACCGGAGCCGGAGACAAGCCCTGAGGCAAGTAACTGCAGTGACTTCCGCCACACCCGGCTAGCCGGAGCGGCGTGCCAGACGCTCCAACGCACCGGCCACGTCGGCACGTTCGGTGAGCACCGGCAAGAGCGGGTCCGCCGCATTGCGGCGCAGGCGTGGCGGCACGGTGGCGAGGGTGAAGCGCCGGATGTCGAGCGTCGGCACGACCTCCTTCCACTGCAGCGGCGTCGACACCGGCGCGCCGGGCAGCGGCCGCACGCACCACGGCGAGACGAGGAGCTGGCCGCGCCGGTTCTGCAGCCAGTCGAC
The DNA here is from genome assembly GCA_036005845.1 of Thermoanaerobaculia bacterium. Lineage (GTDB taxonomy): Bacteria > Acidobacteriota > Thermoanaerobaculia > Multivoradales > JAIOJS01 > DASYQD01. The sequence continues at coordinate 4,593 of DASYQD010000075.1, forward strand.
GTAGACCTTGCCGCCGCGCGCCGAGATCTGCCGCGTCAGCGTGGCGATCTTCGGGTGGCGGTCGACGACGAGCTGGCCGAGGAGGTTGGCCAGCATGCGGCTCTGCTCGTAGTCGAGCGCGGCGCCGAGCGGCACCAACACGTGCAGGCCGCTGCTGCCGCTGGTCTTGACGTAAGCCGGCAGCCCAAGCTCTTCGCACAACCCGCGCAGCCCGCGGGCGAGCTCGACGACGTGCGCGAAGGGCGCGCCCTTGGGGTCGAGGTCGAGGATGCACCAGTCGGGGCACTCGAGGTCGGGCGCTCGGCTCGCCCAGAGGTGGAAGGGGATGGTGCCCAAGTTGACGAGGAAGAGCAGCGCCTCCTCGTCCTGGATCTGGGCGTAGCGGATCTCTTTGCCGACCTCCTCGCTCCACACGCCGACGGTGGGGATCCACGACGGCAGGAACTCGGGCGAGTTCTTCTGGTAGAACGACTTGCCGGCGATGCCGTCGGGATAGCGCGTGAGCACGACCGGCCGGTCGCGCAGGTAGGGGAGCATCCAGGACGAGACCTTGCGGTAGTACTCGACGAGGTCGCCCTTGGTGTAACCGTCCTCGGGCCAGTAAAGCTTGTCGAGGTTCGACAGGCGGAGCTCGAGCCCGCCGGCCGCGGGCTCGGGCGCCGCCTTCGAGCCCGTCTTCGAGCGCGACTTCGTCTTGGCGCCCTTGCTCGCGTTGGCGTCGAGGCCCGGCGGCAGGTCGCCTTCACGCAGGCCGAGGAGCACGGGATGGCGGAGCTGGCCGCCCTCCGTCCACTCCTTGTAGCGCACCTGGGCGATGAGTCGCGGCGTCAGCCAGAGTGTCCCCTTGGGCGCCGCCGCCGCGGCCGGCAGCGGCGGACCGTCACGCCGCAGCTTCGGCAGCAGGCCGACGAGCCATTTGTGCTGGTCCTCGGCGAGCCCGGAGCCGACTCGCCCGGCGTACACCGGTTCCCCTTCGCGCCACGCCAGCAGATCGAGCGACGAGACGCGGCCCGGCGTCTCCTGCTCGGTGTAACCGACGACCCAGAAATCGCCGCGGCGGTCGGCGCGCACCTTGAGCCAGTCGTCGGAACGGCCGCCTGCGTACTTCGACGTCGCCTTCTTGGCCATCACGCCTTCGAGCCCGCGTTGCAGCACCTGCTCGAAGAGCGCCTCGCCCTCGGTCTCCACGTGGTCGGCGAAACGCACCGTGCCCAGCGGCGGCACCAGCTTGGCGAGCAGCCGCTTGCGCTCGCGTAGCGGCAGCGGGCGCAGGTCGTGGCCGCCGATGGCGAGGAGGTCGAAGAGATAGAGGCTGGCCGGCCGCTCGACGGCGCCCTGCTCGACGTCGAGCCGCCGCGTGAGCTGCGCGCGCTTCTGCAGCCCCTGGAACGTGGGCCGCCCGCCGTCGTCGAGCACCACCAGCTCGCCGTCGACGACGAGGCCGTCGCCCGGCAGCGCCGCCACCGCACGCGCCACCTCGGGAAAGCGCTGCGTCAAGTCGTGGCCGGCGCGCGAGAGGAGCAGCGGGCCGTTGGCGGTGCGCGCCGCCAGCGTGCGGTAGCCGTCGTACTTGAGCTCGAAGAGCCACCCTTCGCGGCGGAAGGCGCGGTCGCGCTGGCGCGCCAGCATCAGCTCCACCCTGCGCGGGTCGACGGTGCGCTTCGGCGCCTTCAGCGCCGGCAGCTCGTCGATCACCTCCGCGGCGCGGTCGACACCGTCGCGCAGCTCCTCCACGGTGAGTCCCGAGAGCACCGACTCGGGCGCGAAGGCCTCCGCTTCCTCGCCTTTCCGCACCCAGCCGTCGCCGCGCTCCTTGATCAGCAGCCACTCGTCGGGGTTCTGCTTGCCGCGCGAGCCGCCGGTCTTCACCAGCGTCCACTTGCCGCGCAGCTTGAAGCCGCGCAGCTCGAAGAGGAGCTTGCCGTTCGGCATCGACTCCTCGGGCGGCAGCAGAGGGACCCACAGGCCGCGGTCCCAGACGATCATCGAGCCGCCGCCGTACTCGCCCTTGGGGATCAGCCCCTCGAAGTCGGCGTACTCGACCGGGTGGTCCTCCGTCTGCACCGCCAGCCGCTTCGTCGCCGGGTCGGCGGAGAAGCCGTTGGGGACCGCCCACGAGCGCAGCACGCCCTCCATCTCCAAGCGCAGGTCGTAGTGCCGCCGCCGAGCGGCGTGGAGCTGCACGCAGAAGAGGCGTGGGCGCGCTTCAGCACCCTCGCCGAACGGCTCGGGAGTGACGCCCGGCGAACGCTTCGCGCGGTACTTGGCGAGCCTGTCGTGCGGCATCAGTGACAGCAACCCCGCGGTTTTGCGATACTTACCGCATGGCTGCACGAGCGATGGGAACCGGCACCGTCTCCTTCGGCCTCGTCTCGATCCCGATCAAGCTCTACTCTACCGGCGAGAGCTCGGCGGGCATCTCCTTCAACTGGCTGCACGGCAAGTGCGGCGGCAGGGTGAAGCAGCAGTACTACTGCCCGACCGAAGACGAGGTGGTCGAACGCAAGGACCTCGTCAAGGGCTACGAGTTCGCCAAGGACCGCTACGTGGTGATGGACGACGAGGAGCTCGCCGTGCTCACCACCAAGGCGACCAACTCGGTCGACATCACCGAGTTCGTGCCGATCGAGTCCGTCGACCCAATCTACTTCGAGAAGGCCTACTTCCTCGGCCCCGACAAGGGCGGCGACCGGCCCTACCGACTGCTCGCCGAGGCGATGCGGCAGACCGGCCGCGTGGCGCTCGCCCGCTACGCCGCGCGCGGCAAGAACTACCTGGTGCTGCTGCGGCCGTTCCGCGAAGGGCTGGTGATGCAGCAGCTGCGCTACGCCGAAGAGGTGCGCGGCTTCGACGAGGTGCCGCTCGGCGAGGGCGAGGTCAAGCCCGCCGAGCTGCAGCTCGCCCGCCAGCTCATCGACCAGATCGCCGCCGACGACTTCAAGCCCGAGGGCTACCGCGACGACAGCCGCGACCAGATGCGCGAGATCCTGCGCAAGAAGGTCGAGGGCGAGGAGATCATCAGCGCCGCCCCGGCCGAGCCGCCGCGCGGCCAGATCATCGACCTCATGCAGGCGCTCAAGGCGAGCCTGGCGAAGGAAGGCGAGGGCGCCGAGCGCCGCCCGCCGCGCCGCTCCGCGCGCTCGACCGAGGTGGAGAAGCCGGCCCGAGCCGTCGCCGGCGAGCGGCCGTCGCGGGCACCGGCTTCGGCGGCGCGGCGCACGCGGTCGAAGAAGTAGCAAGCGTTGAGCGCGGCGCGCTCGCTCGGATACTCGGTCCAAGAAGTCGCCACTCTGCTCGGCGTCACCGCCGCGCGAGTGCGCCACTTCGTGCGCGCCGGCCTGCTCGACCCGCGCCGCGGAGCCCGCCGCGAGTACCGCTTCACCTTCCAGGACCTCGTGCTGCTGCGCGCCGCGCAAGGCCTCCTCGCCGCCGGCGTCAAGCTGCCGCGCGTGCGCCGCGCGCTCGCCAAGCTGCCGTCGCAACTGCCGCGCGGCCGCTCGCTCTCCGGCGTGCGCATCACCGCTGAGGGCGGCGAGATCGTCGTCCGCGAAGGCGGCCAGCAGTGGAACCCCGAGTCCGGCCAGCGCCTCCTCGATTTCGAAGTGGCCACCCTCGCCGCCGCCGCCGCGCCGCTGGCGCCGCGCCTCGTCCGCCAGGCGATCGTGCGCGAAGCCTCCGCGCCCGACGCCGCGCTCTCCGCCGATGACTGGTTCCACCTCGGCTGCGAGCTCGAAGCCACCTCCCTCGCCGAAGCCGCCGGCGTCTACCGCCGCGCCCTCGTCCTCGACCCGCAACACCAGGACGCCCTCCTCAACCTCGGCCGCCTCCAACACGAGACCGGCGAGCTGCGCGAAGCCGAAGCCTGCTACCGCCGCGTCCTCGCCATCTCCCCCGGCGAGCCCATCGCCGCCTACAACCTCGGCGTCGCCTTGGAAGACCGCGGCCGCCTCCCCGAGGCCGCCGAAGCCTACGAAGCCGCCCTCGCCGCCGACCCCGACAACGCCGACGCTTGCTACAACCTAGCCGGCGTCTACGAACGCCAGGGCAAAAACGCCGAAGCCGTACGTTGGCTGAAGGAATACCGCCGGCTGCGCACGAACGTCTGACTCTCACAACCGCCGCGTGTCCTGAGCGTCGGCGATGACGCATGCACACATCCGGTGCCATCTCCACGAGAGCTCAGCTCGGTGGTAGATGGAGGTGGTTGCGCTCGGCGGCGCCGCGCGAGAGGGCGCGCCGGGCGGAGGGCTCCCACCGCGCGCAGCGAAGCGAGCACGGTGGGATACCGACCGGCAGGCGGGGACCCACAGCGCGGCGCCGCCGAGATGCGCAACCGCCGGCCGAGGTCGCCTCCGCGAAGTGGCGCCACGATGGCAAGGCCATCGCTCCGCCCCGCCGAGGTGACGCACCGCGCATCGCGATGGCAGTGATCGTGCACTTGCCCCCCGGCGAGCGCCACCGGCGCTCCGCGCCATGAGCCAAATCCACTCGCCCCGCCCGGTGCGATCTCTTCCTCAGTGCGACGCCACGCCACCGGCCGGCGGCCCAGGAGATCGACTTTCATGTCCGCACATAAAACTCTGTTCGGAGGGGCCTTCGCCTTTGCATTCCTGATCGCCGCGACGAGCGCCAACGCCGCGCCCGCGCGTCCCACCGACCTGCGCGCGCGCGCCGACTCGACCACCACCGCCAAGCTCACCTGGTCCGACAACGCCACCGACGAGTGGGAGTACCACCTCGAGGTGAAGAGCGCGACCGCCGGCTGGGCCGACCGCGGCGCCCTCCCGCCCAACGTCACCTTCATCTCGGTGTCGAACCTGCTGCCCGGCAAGACCTACTTCTTCCGTCTGCGGGCGAAGAACGCGTCCGGCTGGTCGTCCTACTCGAACGAAACCGCGACCACCGCCTTCTACGAGACGCCGCCCGACTGCACCACCGGCACCAACGTCATGTGCCTGGGCGACGGCCGCTACCGCGTGCAGGCCACCTTCGAGCGCGGCACGCAGATCCACGGCATCGCCAACGCCGTCGACCTCTCACAGGAGTCGGGCCTCTTCTGGTTCTTCTCGCCCAGCAACGTCGAGGCGATCGTCAAGGTGCTCGACGGCTGCGGCGTCAACGGCCACCGCTGGATCTACACCACCGGCCTCACCGACCTGCGCGTGCTGGTGACGGTGACCGACACGCAGACCGGCGAGACGGCGACCTACCTCAACGAGGGCGGCGGCGCCTTCGCGCCGGTGCAGGACACCGAAGCGCTGAGCTGCGACTAGCTAGTAGTCGCCGGCGCCGCCAGCCGGCCGTCGAGCTCGAGCTCCGCCGCGACGCCCTGCATCGCGGCGAGCACGGTCGCCACGTGGTCCCACAGGTCGAGCTGGCCGCCGAAGCAGGCGGCGCCGAATTCGGCGGTCGCCTTCTCGACGTGGTCGCGGTCGACGCCCGCCGCGAAGATGCGCTCCTTCCACCGCTTCTTGATCGACTTGATCTCGACGTCGCGCACGTTCTTGCTCGGCCGCACGAGCGCCGCCGCGATGATCAGCCCGGTCACCTCGTCGCTGGCGAGCAGCGCGAAGTCCATCGGCTCGCGGCGCGGCACGCCGGTGGCCGCCTCGTTGTGCGACAGGATCGCTTGCAGCACGGGCTCGGGCACCCCTTTCTCGCGCAGCACGGGCGTGCCGTCGACGACGTGCGTCTCCAGCGTCGGGTGGATCTCCCAATCCCAGTCGTGGAGCAGCCCGGCGAGGCCCCACTGCTCGACATCGCCGCCGAGCTTCGCCGCGTAGGCGCGCATCGCCGCCTCCACCGCCAGCATGTGGCGCCGCAGGCCGGCGGCCTGCACGTTGTCGCGGACGAGCCGCCAGGCTTCCTCGCGGGTCATGGCGTGGTGGGGCCGATTGCGGTTAGGCTCTTGGCGATGATGGTCGGCATGGTCGTTCTCCACTCTCAGCGGACTCGCGGCGAGCGGAATTTTTTCACTGATTCGGCGACTTGTAACGGTAGCCGCCGGTACCAGACGATTGAGCCCGGTGCCGACGGCACCCCTAGAGGAGCCATCGATGACTGAGACGCTTACGCTCCCAGTCTTACCGTTGCGCGAGGCGGTGATCTTCCCCGGCGTGTCGTCGCCCATCGGCGCCGGCCGTCCCGGGACGTTGCGTGCCATCCAGGCGGCGGTCTCGTCGCCGCAGCGTTTGATCTTCGCGGTCTGCCAGCGGGAGAACCGGGACAAGGTGACCCCCGACCTGCTCTACACGACAGGCGTGGTGGCCCATATCGACCAGGTGCAGCGGTCCGGCGGCAGCACCGTGCAGCTGCTGCTCGACGGCCAGCACCGCGCCTTCGCCGTCCGCTACGAAGAGAAGGAGGGCTACCTGGAGGCGGTGGCCCGCGAGATCATCGAGGGCGCGCCGCTCAACCCGCGCGACCCGGCGTTCGTCGCCCTGCAGCGCGAGGTGCGCAACCGCGCCGCCGAGCTGGGCCAGAAGTCCGGCCTCCCCGAGGAGGTCGTCGACCGCTTCCTCGCCAGCGTCGAGGACCCGGGCAAGCTCGCGGACCTGGTGGCGAGCTACCTCGACGTCTCGGCGGCAGACAAGCAGATGATCCTCGAGACCGCCGAGGTCGAGGAGCGCCTGCGCATGGTGCTGCTGCAGGTGGAGCGGCAGATCACCGTCATCGACGCCCAGCAGGAGATCAAGAACAAGGTCCAGCGCGAGCTCGGCGACCGCCAGCGCGAGATGGTGCTGCGCGAGCAGATGAAGGCCATCCAGCAGGAGCTCGGCGGCGGTGACGACCAGGGCGAACTCGACGAGCTGAAAGAGAAGCTCGACGCCCTCGACTTGCCGAAGGACGCGCGCAAGGAGGTCGACCGCGAGTTCGGGCGCCTGTCGCGCATCGCGCGCGAGTCGATGGAGTACCAGGTCATCCGCACCTACCTCGAGACCATCGCCGAGCTGCCGTGGAACGCGCGCAGCGAGGAGCATCTCGACCTCAAGGAGGCCGAGAAGGTGCTGGAGGAGGACCACTACGGCCTCGCCGACGTCAAGGACCGGGTGCTCGAGTACCTGGCGGTGCGGCAGCTGCGCCAGCGCGCGGCGGACCAGCGCAAGTCCACCGAGGAAGCGGAGGTGGCGGCGGCGGCGGCAGCGGCCGAGGCCGGCGAGGGTGAAGGCGAGAGCCCGGCCGTCGACGAGCCGATCGCGCCGCCGCAGCCGAAGCTGCGCGGCAACGAGGACGACCGCATCTCGAAGGGCCCGATCCTCCTCTTCGTCGGCCCGCCCGGCGTCGGCAAGACCTCGATCGCCAAGTCGATCGCGCGCTCGATGGGGCGCGAGTACGTGCGCGTCTCCCTCGGCGGCGTGCGCGACGAGGCCGACATCCGCGGCCACCGGCGCACCTACGTCGGCGCCATGCCGGGCCGCATCATCCAGGGCATGAAGCAGGCGGGCACCAAGAACCCGGTGTTCCTGCTCGACGAGGTGGACAAGCTCGGCGTCTCCTACCAGGGCGACCCGGCGAGTGCGTTGCTCGAGGTGCTCGACCCGGCGCAGAACGACACCTTCGTCGACCACTACCTCGGCGTGCCGTTCGACCTCTCCGAGGTGCTCTTCATCGCCACCGCCAACTTCGTGCAGAACATCCCCGAGCCGCTGCTCGACCGCATGGAGTTCGTCGAGTTCACCGGCTACACCGAGCGCGAGAAGCTGGTGATCGCGCGCCGCTTCCTGCTGCCGCGGCAGCTCAAGGAGAAGTCGCTCGTTCCCGGCCAGCTCGAGGTGACCGACGAAGCGCTGGTCGACGTCATCAACCGCTACACCCGCGAGGGCGGCGTGCGGCAGCTCGAGCGCTCGCTGGGGCAGCTGGCGCGCAAGGTGGCGCGGCAGATCGCCACCGGCGAGAAGCAGAGCGTCAGGGTGGACGCCGACGACGTCCACAACCTCATCGGGCGGCCGAAGATCCGTCCCGAGCAGGCGCTGCGCGAGGACAAGGTGGGCGTCGCCACCGGCATGTATTACACGCCGGCGGGCGGCGACATCATGTTCGTCGAAGCGGCGACGATGAAGGGCAAGGGCAACCTGGTCCTCACCGGACAGCTCGGCGACGTGATGAAGGAGTCGGCGCTGGCGGCGTGGAGCTATGCGCGCGCGCACGCCGAGGATCTGCACATCGACCCCAATCAGTTCGAGCGCGACGTGCACATCCACGTGCCGGCGGGTTCCATCCGCAAGGACGGGCCGTCTGCGGGCGTGACGATGGCGACGGCGCTGGTGTCGGCGTTGTCGCAGCGGGCGGTGCGGCACGACTTGGCGATGACGGGCGAGATCACGTTGTCGGGGCAGGTGTTGCCGATCGGGGGCGTGAAGGAGAAGGTGTTGGGCGCCGTGCGGTCGGGGATCACGGATGTGATGTTGCCGCTGGAGAATGAGGCGGACCTCGAGGATTTGCCGCCGGAGGTGCGGGAGCGGATTTCCGTGCATCCGGTGGGGGATCTGGCGCAGGTGCTCGGGCTCGCTTTGGGCGACGGCAGCATGTCGGTGAAGGTGCCGGTGGGCGAGGCCGTTGTCGAGGATGAGGGGCCGAGTCCGTTGGCTGCGGCGCCTCGGCGGCCTACGGGCGAGAGCGGCGTCTCGCACTAGCGGGGGTTCGTGGCGAAGGCCCGG
>DASYQD010000076.1:0-33965 GCA_036005845.1 Thermoanaerobaculia bacterium
AACGTCGCCTCGATCGCCGGTAAGATGGGCGCGCCCTACATCGCCGCCTACGCCGCCACCAAGCACGCCGTTGTCGGCTTCACGCGCGCCGTCGCCGCAGAATTCGCCACGCGCGGCGTCACCGTCAACGCCGTCTGCCCCGGCTACGTCGACACCGAGATGACGGTCGAGTCGGTGGCGCGCGTCGTCGGCAAGACCGGCATCAGCAGCGAGCAGGCGCTCGACTTCATGCGCAAGACCTCGCCGCAGAACCGGCTGTTCAGCACCGACGAGGTGGCCTACCTCATCGCCTCGCTGTGCGATCCGCGCGCCGGCGGCATCAACGGCCAGGCCATCGTCCTCGACGGCGGCGCGGTGCAGTCGTGAGCCGCGCGCGAAACGGACGACGCGCATGAGCGACGCGCTGCAGGCGATCGACCCGCCGGAGCTGGGCTCGCCGCAGGGCTACGCCAACGGCATCGTCGTCCCCGCCGGCCGACGGCTGCTCTTCGTCGCCGGCCAGATCGGTTGGGACGCCGAGCAGCGCCTCGTCGGCGACGGCTTCGTCGAACAGTTCGCGCAGGCGCTCGCCAACGTGCTCGTCGTCGTGCGCGCGGCCGGCGGCGAGGCGGCGGACCTGACCCGGCTCACCGTCTACGTCGTCGACAAGGCCGAGTACGCGGCGGCGCGCCGCGAGCTGGGCGCGAGCTGGCGCGAGCTGATGGGACGCCACTATCCGGCGATGGCGCTGGTCGAGGTGCGTGGGCTGCTCGCTCCCGGCGCCAAAGTGGAGATCGAAGCCACCGCCGCGTTGCCGTAGCGCGCTCGCGCACCATCGATTCGCGGAGACCCAACAGATGCCGCTGCAGTTCGAGACCTTCCGCTACACGCTCGATGAAACGACCGGCGTCGCCACGCTGACGCTCGACCGCCCAGACCGCCTCAACGCCCTCACCTTCGAGGTCTACGCCGAGCTGCGCAAGGCCTTCCGCCAGCTCGACGGCGAGCCCGGCGTGCGCTCGATCGTCATCACCGGCAGCGGCCGCGCCTTCTGCTCCGGCGGCGACGTCGAGGACATCATCGGCCAGCTCTTCGCCCGCGACTACCGCGGCCTGCTCGCCTTCACGCGCGCCACCGGCGACCTCATCCTGTCGATGCTCCACTGCCGGCGGCCGATCGTCGGCGCCTTGAACGGCCTCGTCGCCGGCGCCGGCGCGGTGATCGCCACCGCCTGCGACGTGCGCATCGCCGGCCCGAGCGCGAAGATCGCCTTCCTCTTCACCAAGGTGGGCCTCTCCGGCGCCGACATGGGCGTGTCCTGGCTGCTGCCCCGCATCGTCGGCCTCGGCCGCGCCACCGAGCTGCTGATGACCGGCGACTTCGTGACGCCCGAGGACGCGCAGCGCATCGGCCTCTACAACCGCGTCGTCGCCGAGGACGCGCAGGTGCTGCCGGAGGCGCGGGCGTGGGCGGAGCGGCTGGCGCGCGGGCCGTCGTTCGGCCTCGAGGTGACGAAGCGGATGCTGCTGCGCGAGGCGGCGATGGACGTCGAGTCGGCGATGGCGGCGGAGACCGAGATCCAAGCCGCCTGCATGCAGGACCCGAACTTCCGCGAAGCGTACGAAGCGTTCAAAGCGAAACGGGCGCCGGTGTTCAAGTAACCGAGCGCGATCCGTCGTCGTCACGAGACGCTGTATGAACATTCCATAGTCGCTGCCGTCGCCATGACTCCCGATCCCGCTCCAGTCCGCGCCTTCCTCGAGCCGCGCCACTTCGAGCTCGCCGCCGAGGTCGCTGCGTTCGCGATCGCCGAGATCGCATCGCTCCCAGCGCCGGTGGACGACTCCACGGCGCGGACACAAGCGCGCGAGATCCTCGCCCGCATCGGCGCCGGCGGCTGGACGCGCTGGGCAATCCCCGAATCATTCGGCGGCCGCGCAGAGGCGCCCGACCTGCGCGCGTGCTGCATCATCCGCGAGGCGCTCGCCGCGGCCTCGCCGCTCGCCGACGCCGTCTTCGCGCTGCAGTGTCTCGGCTCGATGCCGATCACCCTCGGCGGCAGCGACGCGCAGCGCGCCGCGTGGCTGCCGCGCGTCGCGCGCGGCAAAGCGATGACGGCCTTCGCGATGACCGAGCCCGAGGCGGGCAGCGACGTCAGCGGCCTCGCCACCACCGCACGACGCGACGGCGACGGCTGGCGGCTCGACGGCCGCAAGACGCTGATCTCGAACGCCGGCATCGCCGACGTTCATTGCGTGTTCGCGGCCACCGATCGCGCCGCCGGCAATCGCGGCATCTCCTGCTTCCTCGTCCCCGCCGATACGCCCGGCCTGCGCTTCGCCGGCGCGCAAGTGCTCTCGGCCCCGCATCCGCTCGGCGAGCTGGTCTTCGACGACTGCCATCTGCCCGCCGATGCGCTGCTCGGCGACGAGAACGCCGGCTTCAAGCTCGGCATGCGCACGCTCGACCGCCTGCGCCCAACCGTCGCCGCCGCCGCCTGCGGCATGGCCTCACGGGCGCTCGACGAGGCGCTCGCGCACGCACGCACCCGCAAGCAGTTCGGCGAGCCGCTCGCCGCCTTCCAGCTCGTGCAGAGCAAGCTCGCATCGATGGCCACCGAGCTGACCGCCGCGCGGCTGTTGGTCTACCGCGCCGCCTGGGAAGCCGATCGCGGCGCCGAGCGCATCACGCTCGAAGCGGCGATGGCAAAGGCCTACGCCACCGAGGCCGCGCAGCGCATCGTCGACCAGGCCGTGCAGGTGATCGGCGGCCGCGGCGTACTCGTCGATCACCCTGTGGACCGCTTGTATCGCGCAGTGCGCGCATTGCGGATCTACGAGGGGACCACCGAGGTGCAGCACCTCGTGATCGCGCGTCAGATCGTGGGCAAGATCGAGTAGAAGGCGAGGTGGCTTGCGGGCGGTGGTGACCCATCGGCCGGCGGGTGCTGGCGGATGCGGAGGCCGCCGCCGCGGGGCACGGCTCGCTTCCGGAGTATTCGGGCGGGGGCGCTCGCCTCGCCCGGAGGGCGCGCAGGAAAGCGCTGTCACCGAGCGCTGACTCCAGCGCCCTCCGGGAGGCCCCGCCGCGGCGGCCTCCGCATCCGCCGGACGCACCCGCCTCCGTAAGTGGTCGGCGACCGATCCCACCAATCTGGGCTCGACTAATCAACGGTGAAGGCGTTCGCGTCCGCGGGGCCTGGGAGCGCCGCGGCGGGGGCCTCTCGGAAGGCGCTTCGCAAGGTCGCCCGGGAACAGCGGCTTTGCTGCGCGCCTTCCGAGCGAGGCGAGCGCTCCCGCCCGCAGCTCTCAGAAAGCGAGCCGTGCCCCCGCGGCGGCGCTCCCAGGCCCCGCAGCGAACGCCGGCCCGCGACCAGCGAGCGCCTGCCGTGTGACTCATTGCACCTCGTCGCCGTTGAGACGCGCCTACACTGCCTCGCAGGGTTCCTCGTCGGCGCAGGAATTACAAGGGTGAGGGCATCCGCGGTCCCCGGCCGCGACGCCAACTTGAATCCAAGTCGTGTCCGTTCCATCACTTCCAGCGATAGCAACGTTTTCGGGCCAGCTTCTTGCTTGCTGCGCGCCGCAAGCCTTGTCCGCCACCGGCTCCCCCGCTGCCCTGCTGCTCGCCAGCGTGTCGCTGCTGGTCGCTGCCGCGGTGCTCGGCCTCGGGCTGTGGGTGGCGATCCGCGAGCGCTGGAAGGCAGTCGGGCTGCAGTTCGCCGCGCTCGCGTTCCTCGTCTCGATCTGGCTCGGCTGCGCCGGTTTCGTGCTGCTCACCGCCGACCCGGCCGCCGCCACCGCGTGGGCGCGCGCCTCCTACCTCGGCGTGGCACTCATCCCGGCCGCCATCTACCACTTCACCGCCCGCCTCCTCGGCCGCCACCGCGAACAGCAGCGCACGGTGGCCCTGCTGTGGGCCGCCGGCTTCCTGCTCGCGGCACTGACCCAGGCGACCGGGCTGGTCGTCCAGGGCATCGGTTACCACTCTTGGGGGCACTTCACGCTGCTGGCGCCGCCGGCCGTCGGCGTCGTGGTGCTCTACCTCGGCGTGCTGCTCTCGGTCTTCGCCCTCTTCGCGCGCGAGCTGCGCAGCCCTGAGGGCGGGCCCCACCGCAGCCGCGCCGCCGCCTTCTGCCTCGCCTTCGGCATTGCCTCCTTCGGCGTCCTCGACTTCCTGCCGTCGTTCGGCTGGGACGTGCCGCCGCTGGGCATGCTGCCGGTGGCGGCGGCCATGGTGATGGTGGCGTTGGCGATCTTGCGCTTCCGGCTCGTCGACGTCACCGCCGGCTTCGCCGCCGACAAGATCCTCGAGACCCTGCAGGGCGCGGTGCTCGTCTGCGACCTCGACGAGCGGATTCGCGTCGCCAACCCGGCGGCCTGCGTGCTGCTCGGCTACCGCCGCGCCGAGCTGCTCGGCCTGCGGCTGCTCGACGTCATCGAGACGCCGCGCAACGTCGGCACCGCCTCCGACACGTTGATGCGCGGCGGCATCGTGCGCGACCGGCCGATGATCTGGCGCCGCCGCGACCGCAGCCGCGTCGAGGTCGAGGTTTCGGTGTCGATGATGCGCGACGAGCTCGGCGCGCCGGCCGGCATGGTCTTCGTCGCCGGCGACATCAGCGACCGCGACCGCGCGGCGCAGATCGAATACCAGGCGTTCCACGACCCGCTCACCGGGCTGCCCAACCGCACCGCCTTCACCGACCGGCTGGAGACGCGGCTCGCCACCGCCGGCCTGCGCGGCGCCCGGCTCGCCGTGCTCTTCCTCGACCTCGATGGCTTCAAGCTGATCAACGACTCGCTCGGCCACGGCGCCGGCGACCGCGTGCTGCAGACGCTGGCGCGCCGCCTGCGCCGCGCCGTGCGCGACGGCGACCTGGTGAGCCGCTTCGGCGGCGACGAGTTCACGGTGCTGCTCGAGATCGGCAAGGCCGAGGACGCCGAGGCGGTGGCGCAGAAGCTCCTCTCCGCGGTGTCCGAGCCGTGCACGGTCGAGGGCGAGCGTCTCTTCGTCACCGCCAGCCTGGGCGTCGCCCTCTACCCCGAGAACGGCGACGATCCCGAGGCGCTGGTGCGCAACGCCGACGCCTCGATGTACGCCGCTAAGGAGCTGGGCCGCAACAACTATCAGTTCTGCGGCCACGGCCTCTCCGAGCGCGCGCGCACGCGGCTGCAGCTCGAGGCGCAGCTCCGGCAGGCGCTCGCCGAGAACGAGTTCGAGCTGCACTACCAGCCGATCGTCGAGCTGAGCAGCGGTTTGGTGGTGGGGGTCGAAGGGCTGCTGCGCTGGAACCGCGACGGCGAGCTCTGGCTGCCCGACCGCTTCCTGCCCGTCGCCGAGCAGACGCTGCTCATCCGGCCCATCGGCGACTGGGTGCTGCGCACCGCCTGCGCGCAGGGAGTGGCGTGGCAGGAGCGCTTCGGCAGCTTCCGCATCGCCGTCAACGTCTCGTCCCACCACTTGGCGCAGCCAGGTATCGTCGATCAGATCGCCTCGCTGCTCGACGCCAGCGGCATGCCGGCGCACCGCCTGGAGCTGGAGATCACCGAAGGCACCGCGATGAAGGACCCCGAGCGCACCCGCGAGGTGCTGGTGCGGCTCAAGGAGCTGGGCGTGCGGCTGGCGCTCGACGACTTCGGCACCGGCTATTCGTCGCTGTCGTACCTGCAGCAGTTCCCGCTCGACACGGTGAAGATCGACCGTACCTTCGTCGCCACGCTCGGCCAGGCGCGCGGCGGGCTGGCGATCATCCGCGCCACGCTGGCGATGGCGCAGTCGCTGGGGCTGCGCGTCACCGCTGAAGGGGTGGAGACGACGATGCAGCTGGAGCTGCTGCGCGAGCTGGGCTGCCACTACGCGCAGGGCTTCGGCCTCGGCATGCCGATGCCGCCCGCCGAGCTCGAGAAGATGGTGCGCCACGGCGGCCGCCGCAGGGCGACCGACGAGCGCCCGATCCTCACCCTCGAGCCGCCGCGCGGCTACGTCGGCGCGCAGGGAAACTAGACCCTCACGCCGTAGACTCGCTTCGATGTGGAAGCCGCCGGAACGGGTGAAGCACCCGATCCCCGAGGCGCGCTGGCCGTCGCGCGACGAGGCGGCGGCGTCGCTGCTCTTCTCGCCGCTGCGCGTCGGCGCGGTGGAGCTCGAGCAGCGCACCTGGGTGCCGGCGATGGTGCCGTGGCGGGCGACCGACGACGGGCACGTTACCGACGACCTGCTCGCCTGGTACGAGCGCTTCGCGCGCGGGCGGCCGGGCGCGCTGGTGGTCGAGGCGACCGGCATTCGCGACGTGCCCAGCGGGCCGCTGCTGCGCGTCGGCCACGACCGCTTCGTGGCCGGCCTCGCCGAGCTGGTGCGCACGGTGCGGCGCGCCAGCGGCGGCCACACGCGGCTGTTCCTGCAGGTGATCGACTTCCTCACCATCCGGCGGCGGCCGGAGCCGGAGACCTTCTTCCGGCGCTACCTGAAGCTCGAGGATCGCCATCGCGCCGCGTTCCCCGGGCTGGCCGATGAGGAGGTCCGCGAGCGCCTCCTCGCCTTGCCGGAAGAGGCGCTTGCGGAGCTCCTCACCGACAGGGAGATGGAAGCGCTGCTCTACGGCTACCGCGAGCGGGTCACCGATCTCGACCTGCCGCACGTCGCCGAGCTGCCGCGGGCGTTGCCGGACCTGTTCGCCGGCGCCGCGGCGCGCGCGCAGCAGGCCGGCTTCGACGGCGTCGAGCTGCACTACGCGCACGCCTACACCATGGCGTCGTTCCTCTCGGCGCTCAACCAGCGGCACGACGGCTACGGCGGCCCGCGCGAGAACCGCATCCGGCTGCCGCTCGAGGTCTACCGCGCCGTGCGCGAGCGCGTCGGCACGGGCTTCGTCGTCGGCTGCCGCTACCTCTCCGAGGACTGCCTGCCGCACGGCAATACGGTCGACGATGCGATCTACTTCGGCGTCGAGCTGGCGCGGGCGGGGATGGATTACCTGTCGCTCTCGCGCGGCGGCAAGTTCGAGGACGCCAAGCAGCCGAAGGTGGGACGCGCCGCGTACCCCTACACCGGGCCGTCCGGCTACGAGTGCATGCCGACGGCGATCTCGGATGAGCGCGGACCGTTCGGCCGCAACGTGCCGGCGGTGGCGCGCATCCGCGCCGCGGTGCGGGAAGCCGGCTGCGCAACGCCGATCGTCGTCGCCGGCGGCATCTGCACCTACAAGCAGGCCGAGGCGCTGCTCGGTGCCGGCGAAGCCGACGTCGTCGCCGCCGCGCGGCAATCGCTCGCCGACCCCGACTGGTATCGCAAGATACAGCTCGGCCTCGGCGAGCAGGTGCGGCGGTGCACCTACACCAATTACTGCGAAGGCCTCGACCAGATGCACAAGCAGGTCACCTGCAAGCTCTGGGACCGCGAGGCGCTCGACGAGCCCGGCGTGAAGATGGCGCGCGAAGAGAACCGGCGGCTGCTGCCGCCGGCGTGGGAGCCCGCCGCAGCGCTCGACGACACCGCAGCGGAGATCGGCGCCAGCGCCGGCGCGTTCCGCATGGCCGGGCGCGAATGACCGAGCTCTACGTCGGCACCAGCGGCTTCAGCTTCCCGGAGTGGAAGGGCACCTTCTATCCCGAGAAGCTGCCGGGCAAGCAGATGCTGAGCTACTACGCCGAACGCCTCGGCACGGTGGAGATCAACAACACCTTCTACCGCATGCCGAAGCGCGAGATGCTGGCCAACTGGGCCGAGCAGGTGCCCGCCGGCTTCCGCTTCGCCGTCAAGGCGCCGCAACGCATCACGCATTGGAAGCGGCTGGTCGACGCCGGCGAGGACACGGCGTTCTTCCTGGCGCAGATCGATGCGCTGGGCGATCGGCTGGGCGCCGTGCTCTTCCAGATGCCGCCGCACCTCAAGCGCGATCCTCCCGGCGAACCGGATCGGCTCGCCGCCTTCCTGCCGCTCGTCGCCGATGCGAAAGCGCCGATCGCCTTCGAGTTCCGCCACGAGAGCTGGAGCGATCCGGCAGTCGGCGAGGCGATCGTCGCCGCCGGCTGCACCGTCTGCGCCAGCGACACGGACGAGGCGGACGCGGCGATCGTCCCCGGCGCCCGCTTCGGCTACCTGCGCCTGCGCAAGACCGACTACGACGATGCGGCGCTGCGTGACTGGATCGTGCGCCTGCGCGACCAGGGTTGGGAACGCGCCTTCCTCTTCTTCAAGCACGAGGATGAAGGCCGCGGCCCCCAGCTCGCCAAGCGATTCCTCGAGCTGTGGAGCGAGCACTGAGCGAGCGGCGGCTGAAGGTCGGCATCCTCGGCGGCGGCCCCGGCGGCCTCTACTGCGCGCTGCTGCTGCGCCAGGCGGTGCCCGACGCCGAACTCACGGTAATCGAGCGCAACCGCGCCGACGACACCTACGGCTTCGGCGTCGTCTTCTCCGACGAGACCCTCGGCGCTTTCCGCGACGCCGACGCCGAGAGCTACCGCGCGATCGCCGCCCGCTTCCGCCGCTGGGACGCCATCGACACCTTCTACCGCGGCACCTGCACGGTGTCGCGCGGCCACGGCTTCGCCGCGCTGTCGCGGCGCGAGCTGCTGGCCGTCCTGCAGCAACGCTGCGCCGATCTTGGCGTCATGCTGAGCTTCGAGCGCGACCTCACTTCGATGGCACAGCTCGCGGCGGACGGGTACGACCTGCTCGTCGCCGCCGACGGCGCCAACAGCCTCGCCCGCCGCGAGCTCGCCGCCACCCTCGAGCCGCGCATCGAACACGGCCGCACCCGCTTCTGCTGGCTCGGCACCACCCGCCCGCTCGACGCCTTCACCTTCCTCTTCCAAGAGAGCCCCGCCGGCCTCTTCCAAGTTCACGCCTATCCGTACGACAGCTCGATGGCCACCTGGATCGTCGAGTGCGCCGAATCCACATGGCGCGCGGCCGGCCTCGCCGACGCCAACGAAGCCGCGACCGTCGCCTACTGCGAGTCGCTCTTCGGACCCTTCCTCCGCGGCCACCGCCTCATCGCGAACCGCTCCCTCTGGCGCACCTTCCCCACCATCGCCTGCGCCCGCTGGAACGCCGAGCTCATGGCGCCAGACGCCGCGCGCGCCACGCCCGTCGTCCTCCTCGGCGACGCCGTGCACACCGCGCACTTCTCCATCGGCTCGGGCACCAAGCTCGCGATGGAAGACGCCATCGCCCTAGTCGCCGCACTGCGCAATCACGTCCACATCCCAAGCGCGCTCACCGCCTATGAGGACGCCCGTCGCGTCGAAGTCGCAAAGCTGCAGAAGGCCGCCAAAACGAGTCGCGAATGGTTCGAAGCCAGCGCCGCCGGCCGCTACCACGGCCAACACCCGCTCCAACTCACCTTCAACATGATGACCCGCAGCAAGCGGATCACCTACGACAACCTCGCCGAGCGCGACCCTGCCCTGGTCGACGCCATCAACTCTTTCTACTCCCACACCGACGGCGCGCCGGTCACGTACACCTGCAACACCGCTGACGATTGCCTCGGCCCCACCACAGTGGTTTGGCGAGTGAATGAGGACGGCAGCCGCTCCGCTCCGGATAGCGAGGCTGGCGAAAGCGCCATGGGGCGCGCCGGGGGGAGGGCTCCCGGTCGCGCGGAGCCGTCCTCGGCGAGCACGAACGGGATACCCACCGGCAAGCGGGGGCCCCATGGCGCCACCACGGCAGCCTCAACCACCACTCCGACTCCGTCTCCGCCTCCGACTCCCTCGTTTACGTCCGGTTCTGCCTCCGCTCCGCCTCCGATCTTTGTTCCCTTCCGCGTCCGCTCACTCGAGCTCGCCAACCGCATCGTCGTCTCCCCCATGTGCCAATACTCCGCAGTAGGCGGCACCGTCAACGACTGGCACCTGGTGCACCTGGGCAGCCGCGCCCTAGGCGGCGCCGGCCTCGTCATCGCCGAGATGACCGACGTCGAGCCCGAAGGCCGCATCACCCTCGGCTGCGCCGGCATGTACGCCCACGACCACGTCGACGCCTGGCGCCACATCGTCGAGTTCGTCCACACCCGCTCCGCCGCCAAGATCGGCGTGCAGCTCGCCCACGCCGGCCGCAAGGGCTCGACGCATCACCCGTGGGAAGGCGATGCCGACCTCCCGCTCACCGCCGCCGAAGGCGCCTGGCAGACGCTCGCTCCCTCGCCGCTTCCCTTCAAACCCGACTGGCCCCCGCCGCGCGAGATGGATGCTGCCGACCTCGAGCGCGTGCGCGCCGCCTTCGCGCGCGGCGCGCAGTGGGCCGACGAAGCCGGCTTCGACTGGATCGAGATCCACATGGCGCACGGCTACCTCCTGTCGAGCTTCCTCTCGCCGCTCGCCAACGTGCGCCGCGACGACCACGGCGGCAGCCTCGAGAACCGCATGCGCTGGCCGCTGTCGGTGTTCGCCGCCGTGCGCGACGCCTGGCCGCAACACAAACCGATCTCCGTGCGCCTCACCGCCTCCGACTGGATGCCCGACGGCAGCGGCATGACCCCCGACGACGCGGTGATCGTGGCGCGCGAGCTGCGCCGCCTCGGCTGCGACCTCATCGACGTCTCCTCGGGCGGCAACTCGCCGCTGTCGCAGGTCGAGTACGGCCGCATGTACCAGGTGCCCTTCGCCGACCAGATCCGCCACGAGGCGCGCGTGCCGGTGATGGCGGTCGGCGCGCTGCTCGGCGCCGATCACGCCAACACCGTGCTCGCCGCGGGCCGCGCCGACCTCGCGGTGATGGCGCGGCCGCACCTCGCCGATCCCTACCTCACTGTCCACGCCGCGGCGCGGTACGACCAGGCCGACTATCCATGGCCAGGGCAGTATCAGCGCGGACGCCCGCGCAAGGACGCCAAGTAGCGGCTCACGCGGCGCACGCTCGTCAGCGTCGAAAGCGGCGCGCGAAGAGCCGGCGGTCGAGGAGGCCGAAAGCGAAGTCGTCGTCGGCCACCCAGGCGACGATCCAGGAGTCGCCGGCCGCCGCCGCGACGGCGCAGGTAACGCTGGGGAAGTCGGCGCTCGCCGGCGAAGTGAGGTCGAAGGGCTCGACGGCGAGCGCGCTGCGTTGCAGGACGGCCGCGTGGGTGGTGGTGGATCCGCCCGACAAGCCCGGCAACCGCGTCCACAGCACGAGGGCGTTGCCCGCCGCATCCACGGCGACGCTGTCGGGAGCCAGTGCGAACTCGGTAGTGTCCTGGTCGAGGACGACCGACTCCTGCAGCGGCCGATCGGCGGCGTCGAAGGTGCGCAGCAGCAGCAGCTCCGGTTGCGGAGCGCCGTGCTCGCGCTCGATGCGGTAGGCCACGGCGAGGGTGCCGTCGTCGCCGAGCGCGAGCGTGTAGGTGCTAAGGAACCCGCGCTCGCCGGGAGGCGCGACGAGCTGGAAGGTGCGCCCCTGCGGCCGGCCGAGCACGTCGAAACGGCGCGCCACGAGCACGCCGCCGGCGAAGTCCTCTAGCTGCTGGTGCCAGAAGACGAGGAAGGAGCCGTCGGCCGCATGCACGACGCCTCCGAAGATCGGCGCCCGGCCGCGCGGAGTACCGATCTTCACCGGCGGCCGCGCCGCGCCGCCCTCCTCGTCGAGGAGCTGCACGTTCACGGCCCGGCGCGCGATCCAGCCGGCGACGAAGCCGCCCACCGGTCGCGGGCTGAGCTCGAGTGGCGCGTGGCCCAGGTCGACGACCGCGCCAACAGCGGCACCGTCCGCGTCCCGCTCGCCGGCGAAGAAGGTGCGGCGGCGGACGCCGTCGAAGTCCCTCCAAAGAAGCGTGTAGCCCGCGGGGTGCGCGGCCAGCGAGACGCGGTCGATGCGGAAACGCGGCCGCTGCGCGATGACGTGTGCGGGATCGAGCAGACCAGCGGAGTCGGCGGTGCGCAAGACCAGCTCGCTCTTGTTGGCTGAGTCGCCCCGAACCCACGTCAAGGCGGAGCTGCCGTCGTCGCGGCCGGCCAGGACGGGGCAGCTGAAGTCGAGGGCCAGCGGCGAGTCGAGAGCGGTCTCGGGACCGAGTGGAACGGGCGCGGCGGCGGCCGGCAGCGCGCGGCTCGTCAACGCGGCCGCGCCGGCGAGCGCCCACGAAGCGAGTCGGTGCGACCGCGAGCGAGGGGTGGTCGTCATCGTTCGTCCTCCGCATCGATGACGCGCGAATGCCGCGTGCGATCGATCGTGAGCGGGCCCCCCGTGTGCACAGGCCGGCTCGGCGCCGCTGGGCTAGGATCCGACGCGCTTCTCCACCCGCACCGATGCAGCCCGACCCCGCAGCGCCGCTCTACGAGCCGCCCGAGGACTTGAACCTCGCGGACTACCTGCTCGACGCGCGCATCCGCGAAGGGCTGGGCGACAAGGAGGCGCTGCGGCTCGACGACCGCTCGCTGACCTATCGCGAGGTGCAGGCGCTCGCCAACCGCGCTGCGCAGGCGATGGCGCGCGCCGGCCTGCAGCAGGAGGAGCGCGTGCTGCTCGGTCTCGTCGACGGGCCGGAGTTCGTCGCCTGCCTCTTCGGCGCGCTCAAGCTCGGCGCGGTGGTGGTGATGGCGAACCCGCAGCTCTCCGAGGCCGAGCTCGCCGGCATCCTCGCCTACAGCCGGGCGCGGCTCGCGGTCGTCGACGCGAGCGTGCTGCCGACGTGGGAGGCGGCGGCGCGCGGCAGCCATTTCGTGCGCCGCTTGCTCGTGGCCGGCGAGCTGAACCCCGCGTCGCCGCATGCGCGCCTCGCCGACGAGCTCGCCGCCGCCGACGATCGCTTCGAAAACGTTGCCACTCACCGTGACGACCCCGCCATCTGGCTCTTCTCCGGCGGCACCACCGGCCGCCCGAAGGCCGTCGTGCAGACCCACCGCTCGTACGCCAACACCACCGAGTGCTACGCCAAGCGCGCCGTCGGCTACCGCGCCGACGACGTGACGATGGCGGTGCCCAGCCTCTACTTCGGCTACGCCACCGGCTCGAACCTGTTCTTCCCGTTCTCGGTCGGCGCCACCTCGGTGCTCTTCCCCGAGGCGCGCACGCCGGAGGTGGTGTTCGCCAAGGCGGCGCGCCACCGGCCCACCATCCTCGTCAACGTGCCGACGATGGTCGCGCGCATGGTGCAGCACGCCGACGAGCATCCGGAGGTCGTGGCGAGCCTCGCCAACCTGCGCTTCGCCACCTCCGCCGGCGAGGCACTTCCGGTGTCGCTTTACGAGCGCTGGCGCGCCACCTTCGGCGCCGAGTTGCTCGACGGCCTCGGCACCGCCGAGATGTGGCACATCTTCCTCACCAACCTGCCCGGCGAGGTGCGGCCGGGCACGCTCGGCCGCGCCGTCCCCGGCTTCGAGGTGCGCGCCTGCGACGACGAAGGCCGCGAGCTGCCGCGCGGCGAGGTGGGCCGCCTCTGGGTGCGCGGCGGCTCGCGCGCCATCGCCTACTGGCAGAACCTGCCGCAGACCCTCGAGACGTTTCGCGGCGAATGGGTGGCGCTGGGCGATCTCGTCAAGGTGGACGACGACGGCTACGTCATCTACTGCGGCCGCGCCGACGACGTGCTGAAGGTGGGCGGCAAGTGGTGCACGCCGGGCGAGATCGAATCGTGCCTGCTCCAGCACCCGGCCGTGCGCGAGTGCGCCGTCGTCGGCGCCGAGGACGAGGCCGGGCTCACCAAGCCGGTCGCCTTCGTCATCGCCGCCGATGACGCGCCGGCGGATCTCGCGGCCGAACTCAAGGCCTTCGTTCTCGCGCGCCTGGCCGCCTACAAGCACCCGCGGCGCGTGATCGTCACCGACTCGCTGCCGCGCACTCACCTCGGCAAGATCGATCGCGGCAAGCTACGCGCGCTGGCGCGTGCTTGAGCGGGCCGTTCGCTACGGCAAGGCGGACGACCAGCGATCCATCGCGCCTGTCTCGAAGCCGTCGGTGAAGACTCTCGTCTCGCTGTAGAGCACGACCGCGGCGCCGGCGTTCTGGGTCCCCGGCTGGTCGTACCACGGGACACCGATGACGAGGTCGGGGTGGCCGGAGCCATCGAAGTCGCCGGCGCCGAGTGCGTGGCCCGCCGCCTGGCCGTGCTGATTGGGATTGCCGGGAACCCCTTCCCAACCGATCGCCAACAGGTGGTGGCGCGGCGACGCGCCCAGCGACGGCGCGGCGCCCATGATGACGGTCACCGCTCCGAGGTCCGTCCCGGCCCAGTCGTCGAGGTCATGTCCGATGGCGAGATCGTTGCGTCCATCGCCATCGAAGTCCCCGGCGGCGAACGCGTATCCGAAGCGGTCGCCGGCGCCATCGTGGGCGGCGCCACCGTGGATCATGCTCTGCGTCAGCCGGTCGGTGCGGGAGAGGTCGAACCACCACGGATCGGGAGCGCCATAGGCGACGTCGATGGCGCCGGGGCCAATCGTCGTCGCGGTCCCACCGCGGTAGGGACTGCCGACCGCCAGATCGGCGAAGCCGTCGCCGTCGAAGTCACCCGCGGCGAGCGCCAAGCCGAGAGAGTCACCCGTGACGGGTTCTTCGCCGAGCGCACCCGGCAGCCAGAAAGCGCTGTTGGCGAAGATGAGCCCCCACTGGCTGCCCATCACGATCTCGACGGCCCCGCTCGCCTGGTTCTCGCCTGGCACGCCGACGGCGAGATCGTCGAAGCCGTCGGCGTCGAAGTCGCCCGCGGCAACGGCGGCGCCGAAAAAATCGCCCGATTCCACCGCGTCGTAGATGCCGAACGAGTCCTGCGAGATCCTGTAGCCGAAGAACGGCAGCAGCCCGTTCGCCCTGCCGTGCGCCACGAAGACGGCCCCGCCGGCGACCCAGTTCGATTCGGAGACGCGCTCGCACGCGAAGGGGTCACTGATCGCCAGGTCGGCATGACCGTCGGCATCGAAATCACCCGCGGCGAGCGCAGATCCGAAAGCCGGGGAGTAGGGGTACGGACAGGTGTGGTCGCCTCCTCCGGCGACCACCTCGTCGATGACGTCCGGCGATTCGCCGCTCAGTCCGACGGCGCTGCCTGAGTACACCCATACCACCCCATACTGCGACCCGCTCGGGCTCTGCGGAGAGCCGACCGCCAAATCGTCGAAGCCATCGCCATCGAAGTCCCCGGCGGCGAGCGCCGTCCCGAAGTTGCCCGAGTCTGCCGAAGACACCCCTCCCGTCCCGGCAAAGACCGCGACGACCGGCCCGAGGCCGTCCGCGCGGCGACCGTGGCGCACGACGACGGACCCGCTCGGCGCGCCGCTCCCGTCGCGGTCGGCAGGAACCCCGATGGCGAGGTCGTCGACGCCGTCGCCGTTGAAATCACCCACCGCGAACGCCGCCCCGAACAGATCCCCGCTGTTGCCCGGCGGGCTGGGGCCTTGGTTGTCGAGCCACTGCGCCCCCTCGGTGGTGAGGCCGATGGGCCCGAGCTGGGCGATCAGCGGCCCGGCCAAGGTGCCAAGGAGGGCGCCGTACGCCATCGCCAACTTCGTCGTGACGCCGATCCACGCCCGTCCTTGGTTTGGGACTCTCATGGCCGGTACGCGTCATCCGCGGCGGGCAGTGCTCATGGCGACCCCGTGCCGCCCGCGAGCGAGGCCCCTGCAGTTGGCCGTTTGCGGAGTCCGGTGTACCATCGGCGGCCCCCCGGCCTCACACAACCCCCCGGAGCGAGGAGAAGGACTGATGCGCGACTCACGTCCGTCGATCCACATGACCGGTCCGTGGATCCGCTGGTCAGCGGTCACGACTGCCGTCGCGGCGTCGATCCTGCTCTCCACCGCGCCGCTGCACGCCGCGCGCGGCAACAAGGTACTGGCAATCCCGGAGGATGCATTTCCGACCAGCATCCGCTACGAGGGCCAGGCGAAGGCCGCCGATGGCCGCCCGCTCGAGGGCAAGCACGTCGTCGACGTTGCCGTCTTCGACAAGAGCGGCGCGACGCAACTGTGGAGCGAGCGGTTCGAGAACGTGGCGGTGAGCGCCGGCCAGTTCGCCGTCGACATCGGCGCCGGCCAGCGCCTCGGCGCCTGGCCGATCGCGTCGATGCAAGCCGTCTTCGCCAGCAACTACCAGGTCGAGCTGGAGGTCACCTTCGACGGCACCAAGTTCGGGCCGCGCGTCGGGCTGCTGCCCGCCGGTCACTCGCTGGAGAGCCGCATGGTCATCGACGGCCTGCGCCAACCCAACGACGGCCAGCGGCACTGGAACTGGTACGACCACCGATCGGACGTCTCCTCGTTCCAGGCCGCCGTGCTGAGCCCCGGTGCGTCGGGACAGCGGAGCGACGAGAGCGGCCCCAACCGCGCCCGCCCGTTCCTGCTCAAGATGGAAGGCCCGTGGCTGAGCCGCCCGGTGCGCGAGCTGCCGCTGGCGGCCGACGATCCGCTTCCCGCCGCGCGCGGCGAGGAGGGAGAGCGGCCGGCAGTCGACGCGGAGCTCGAGAACGGCGTGGCGGTGAAGGAGATCAACCCGCCGCGGCACGAGAGCCTCGTCGACGAGCTGGGACGGCCGTTCGGCACCGTCGCCAGACAGGAGGCGGACGAGCTCGCCATCCGCTCGCGTCAGGCAGCAATGGGCCCTCAACTGCAGACGCCCAGCCCCAGCGTCAATTTCGAAGGCGTCAACAACATCGACGGCTTCTACCCGCCCGACATCGAGATGGCGGTGGGTCCGAATCACATCGTCCAGGTCACCAACGTGTCCTTCGCGATCTACGACAAGACCGGCGCGGTGGTGAACGCCCCCGTGCACACCAACCAGCTCTGGAGCGGCATGCCGGCGTCGGAGCCCTGCCGGACCGAGAACGACGGCGACGCCATCTTCCTCTACGACCGGCACGCCAACCGCTGGGTGCTGACCCAGTTCGCGGTCCCCAGCGGCTCGGAGCGCGTCTGCTTCGCGGTGTCGACGACCAGCGATCCGACCGGCACGTACTACCTCTACGCCATGCCGTCGCAGCGCTTCCCGGACTACTTCAAGATCGGCGTCTGGCCCGACCCGGCGAACAACGCTTATTTCTTGGGCACCAACTCGGGCCAGCAGGGTCAGTACGACGTGTACGCCATCGACCGTGACCACCTGCTGTCAGGCAGCCTGCCGCGCACCGCGCAGTTCTTCCAGAGCATGCCCAACCTGCAGATGCCGGCCGACAACGACGGGCCCAACCCGCCGCCGGCCGGCTCGCCGGGGATCTTCTACAGCTTCCGCGACGGCGGCGAGCCCTACTTCGGCAGCCCACCTGCGGACAGCCTCGACATCCGCGAATACCACATCGACTGGAGCAACTCGGCCAACTCCACCTTCACCCTGGTGCAGAGCCTCACCGCCGCCGACGGATTCGCCAACTTCAACTGGACGATCTGCGGCTTCTTCGTCAACAACTGCCTGCCGCAGCCGGGAACGTCGGTGGCCATCGACAGCGCTTCCTGGTGGCCGATGCAGCGGCTGGCCTATCGGAACTTCGGCACCAGCCAGTCGCTCGTCGGCGCCTGGACCGTCGACACCATGGCGAGCGGCAACCACGCGGCCCCGCGCTGGTTCGAGCTGCGGCGTACGACGCAGACCAGCGGCAACTGGTCGATCTTCCAGCAGGGCACGCACTCGCCGGACGGCGACAGCGGCGACCATCGCTGGATGCCGTCGATCGCCATGGACGGCAGCGCCAACATCGCCATCGGCTTCAGCGCCGTCAACGCCGCTACCAACACCTTCCCGAGCATCCGCTACGCGGCCCGCCTCGCCGGCGACACCCCCGGAACGCTGCAGACCGAGGTCGTGATGCAGGCCGGCAGCGGCTCGCAGACGGGCTCGGCCGGCCGTTGGGGCGACTACTCGGCGATGGAGATCGACCCCGTCGACGACTGCACCTTCTGGTACACGAACGAGTACCTGACGACGACCGGCGGCGCACCGTGGCGCACGCGCATCGCCGCCTTCCGCTTCCCCTCCTGCGGCAGCCCGGAGTTCTCGCTCAACGCCACGCCTTCCGTGATGACCGTGTGCGCCCCCAACAACGCGGTGTACACCGTCAACGCGGCCTATTTCGGCGGCCTCACCGACGCCATCAACCTCTCGGCGAGCGGCAACCCCGCCGGCACCACGGTCGGCTTCTCCACCACCCCGCTCACCACCGGCAGCCTCTCCAGCACGATGACCATCAGCGGCATCACCGCCGCCAACAACGGGCTGCACTCGATCACGGTGACCGGCGACACCGGCACCATCAACCACAACTCGGTGGTGCAGCTGCAGGTCGGCGGCCCGCTTGCGCCGACGCTGGTGAGCCCGGCCGACTCCTCGACGCCGGCGACGACGCAGCCGACGTTCCAGTGGAGCTCGGTCGTCAGCGCGACGGGCTACACGATCGAGATCGCCACCGACGCGGCGTTCACCACCATCGTCAGCACCGGCACGCCCAGCGGCACCAGCTTCACCCCCGCCGCAGCGCTCGCCGTCGGCACCCAACACTGGTGGCGGGTGCGGGCGACCAACGGTTGCGGCAGCGGTCCCAATTCGGCGGTCCGCACGTTCACCACGCCGGTGGTCTACTGCCGCACCCTCAGCCTGGCCATTCCCGACGGCGTCGCCGCCGGCGTCAACGACGACCTGGTGATTCCCGCCACCGGCAACATCCTTGACCTCAACCTCTACATCAAGGCGACCCACACCTGGGTCGGCGACCTCAAGTTCACGCTCTCGAAGGTGAGCGGTCCGAGCGTCGTCGCCTTCGACCGCCCCGGCGTGCCGGCCTCCACCTTCGGCTGCAACAGCGACAACCTCGACAACTTCCTCGACGACGAGGGCGCGGGCGGCCCGGTCGAGAGCGCCTGCCCGGTCGCACCCGGCGTTTTCTACACGCCGAACAACCCGCTCACCGCCTTCGACAACCAAAGCCTCACCGGCACCTGGCGTCTGAACGCGGCGGACCTCGCGAGCTCGGACGTCGGCACTCTCACCCAGTGGTGCATCGTTCCCGTCACCGGTGTGCCGGTGCTCCTCAGCGACGGCTTCGAGTCAGGGAACCTGTCGGCCTGGGCGGGCAGCATCCCGTAGCGCTATCGGTAACCGTGCGAGTCAGGGGCCGCGGCACCACGCCGCGGCCCTTTTCATTGGCGGGCAGGAGCAAGGTCGAACGCAAATGAGATATCATTCTCAATTGTGCGACGCGCCGCTCCCGCTCACGGGTCCGCCATGCAGCGGCAGACGCGGCAGCGCGATGCGATTCGTGCCGCGCTAGCCGCCGCGGCTCGTCCACTCTCGCCGCAGGAAGTGCTGAGCGTGGCGCGGCGGACGCTGCCGAGCCTCGGCATCGCCACGGTCTATCGCACCGTCAAGGCGTTGCTCGGCGAAGGCGCTCTGCACGCCGTGGAGCTGCCGGGCGCGCCGGCGCGCTACGAGCTGGCCGGCAAGCGGCACCACCACCACTTCCACTGCCGCGCCTGCGACGGGGTGTTCGAGGTGGAGGCGTGCCCGGCCGGCATCCGGCGGCTGCTGCCCGGCGGCTTCCGGCTGGAGCGCCACGAGATCATCCTCTACGGGCTCTGCGCCGCGTGCGAGGGCTCGCGATGAGCGGCGCTCGTTCGCCAGTCGGCGGTCGCGCCGCATGGGCGATCTTCGTCGTCGCCTTCGTGATCGCCGCCATCGCGGTGTCCTGGCGGGCGCAGGGACGCTCCACCGCGCCGACGCGGCTGCGCGTCGTCGCCACCGTGCCGCCGCAGGCCTGGCTGGTGAAGCGGCTTGGCGGCGACCGCGTCGACGTCGACGTGCTGCTGCCGCCCGGCGCCTCCGAGCACACCTACGAGCCGACGCCGCAGCAGGTGGCGCGGCTCGCCGACGCGCGGCTGGTGGTCGAGGTGGGGCACCCGTCGCTGCTCTTCGAACGTCGTCTGCTCGACGCCATGCTGGTGCGCGAGCCGCAGCCGCTGGTGGTCGAGATGGTGCCCGCCGGCGCGGCGAGCCCGGCGAAGCCGCACGACCACGGCAGCGACCCGCACGTCTGGCTCTCGCCGCGCGCCATGCGCGCCGCGGCGGGCGACGTCGAGGCGGCGCTCGAGCGGCTCGATCCCGCCGGCGTACCGCTCTACCGGGCCAACTTGCGCGCCACCGTCGCCGACGTCGACCGTCTCGACAGCGATCTGCGCCGCGAGCTCGGCCGCCTGCGCCAGCGCCGCTTCCTCGTCTACCACCCGGCGTGGGGCTACTTCGCGCGCGACTATGGCCTCCAGCAGGTGGCGATCGAGACGGACGGCAAGGAGCCGAGCCCGCGCCGCCTCGTCGAGCTGGTGGAAGAGGCGCGGCGCGCCGGCACGCGCACGGTCTTCGTGCAGCGCGGCGAGTACGCCCGGCCGGCGCAGGCGATCGCCGAGGAGCTGGGCGCGAAGGTGGTGGCGCTCGAACCGCTGGCCGAGGACTGGCCGGGCACACTGCGGCACACGGCGGCTGCGCTCCGCGAGGCCGCCGGTGGCTGAGCCACGCCCCACGCCGCTCATCGCTCTGCGCAACGTCTCGTTCGCCTACGACGACGAGCCGATCCTCGACGGCGTCAGCCTCGACGTCGGCCGCCGCGACTTCCTCGCCGTCATCGGTCCCAACGGCGGCGGCAAGACGACGCTGCTCAAGGTGATGCTCGGGCTGCTGCAGCCGCGCTCGGGCACCGTGGTCCGCTTCCCCACCCGCGCCAGCGCGCTGGGTCAATCCTTTCAGCGCGCAGGCGCGCTGGATAAACCTATTCAGCGCGCAGGCGCGCTCGGCTACGTGCCGCAGTTCGCCACCTTCGACCGCGACTTTCCGTTGCGCGTGCGCGAGGTGGTGCAGATGGGCCGCCTCGCCGTGCGCGGCCGCTTCGCGCGTTACACCTCCGCGGACCGCATCGCCGTTGCGAAGGCACTCGCGCAGCTCGGCCTCGCACCGATCGCGGAGCATCCGGTGGGCCGCCTCTCCGGCGGCCAGCTCCAGCGCACGCTCATCGCCCGCGCCCTCGTCGGCGAGCCGGAGGTGCTGTTGCTCGACGAGCCGCTGGCCTCGGTCGACGCCGAGTTCCGCGACAAGCTGGTCGACACGCTGCGCGAGCTGCACGCGACGATGCCGATCGTCGTCGTCACCCACGACCTGACGCCATTCGCCGGCGTCGTGCGCCAGATCGCCTGCATGAACCGGCGTTTGCACTACCACCCCGAAGGGCGCCTCACTCCGGAGATGCTCGAGGAGGTCTACGGCTGCCCGGTAGAGCTCATCACCCACGGGGTGCCGCATCGCGTGCTCGGCCATCACGCGCACGAATGACGATGGACGCGCTCGCTCATCTGCTGTCGTTCGAGTTCGTGCGTCACGCGCTGGTCGCCGGCCTGCTCGCCAGCGTGCTCTGCGGCGTCGTCGGCACCTTCGTGGTGGTCAAGCGGCTGGTCTTCATCAGTGGCGGCATCAGCCACGCGGCCTTCGGCGGCCTCGGCCTCTGCTATTGGCTCGGCGTCGACTATCGCTGGGGCGCCAGCGCCGTGGCGGTGGGCTCGGCGCTGGCGCTCGCCGGCGCCGGCCGCGATCGCGGGCGCTCGCACGACGCGACCATCGGCATCCTGTGGGCCGTCGGCATGGCGCTCGGCATCGTCTTCCTCCATCTCACGCCCGGCTACGCGCCCAACCTGCAGACGTATCTCTTCGGCAACATCCTGACCGTCACCGCGCAGGACGTGCGGCTCACCGCCGGGCTCGTCGTCGTGCTCGTCGCGCTGCTGGCGCTCTTCTGGAAGGAGCTCGTGGCAGTCGCCTTCGACGAGGCGTTCGCTGCGGTGCAGGGCGTGCCGGTGCGGCTCGCGCTCGCCGGGCTGATGGTGGCGATCGCGCTCGCCGTCGTCTTCCTCATCCAGCTCGTCGGCACGCTGCTGGTGATCGCGCTGCTCACCATTCCGCCGGCGCTGGCGCTGCGCCTCGCCAACGGCTTCCTGGCGGTGATGGTGACCGCCACCCTCGCCGGCGCGTTGATGACGCTCGGCGGGCTGGCGCTCTCCTACTCCTTCGACCTGCCATCCGGCCCGGCCGTGGTGCTGCTCGGCGCCGTCCTGCTGCTGCTCGTCGACGGCGCCCAACGCGTCCGTCGATACACGGCACGCAGGCTGGAGTAGCATCCGCGCCGCATGCCGGAAACCACCCCTCACGATCTCGAATCCGTCATCCGCGACTGGGACGGCGAGGCGTCCATCGCCCGCTTCGACCGCGAGAGCGGCGCCTGGATCTTCATCGCCCTGCACTCCACCGCCCTCGGCCCCGCCCTCGGCGGCACGCGGATGCGCATCTACCCCACGCCCGCCGACGGCCTGCGCGATGCGCAGCGCCTCGCCGAGAGCATGACCTCGAAGTGGGCGACGCTCGAGCAGCCGATGGGCGGCGGCAAGGCGGTGCTCGCCATCCCGGCGCCGCTCGAGGGCGAGGCGCGCCGCGGGCTGCTGCGCCGCTACGGCCGGCTGGTGGAGAGCCTGCGCGGCACCTTCGGCACCGGCGAGGACCTCGGCACCACGCCCGAGGACCTCGCGGTCGTCGCCGAGAGCACGCGCTACGTGCACGGCGTCGAGCCCGGCGGCAGCGTTACCGACCCCGGCCCGTTCACCGCCCGCGCCGTGCGGCGCGGCATCGAGGCCGCCGTGCGCCACGTGCTCGCCCGCGACGACCTGCGCGGCGTGACGGTGCTGGTGCAGGGCGTCGGCGACGTCGGCTACCCGCTCGCCCGCGAGCTCGCCGAGCTGGGCGCCCGCCTGCTGGTGAGCGACGTCGACTCCGGCCGCATCGAGCGCGCCGTGACCACGCTGGGCGCCACCGCGGTGGCGCCGGAAGAGGCCTGGGACGCGCCCTGCGACGTCTTCGCGCCCTGCGCCATCGGCGGCGTGCTGTCGTCGTCGACCATCCCGCGCCTGCAGTGCCGCATCGTCGCCGGCTCCGCCAACGCGCAGCTCGAGACGCGCGAGGACGAGGCGCGGCTCGCCGAGCGCGGCATCGTCTACGTGCCCGACTACGTGGTCAACGCCGGCGGCGCCTACGCCTTCGCCCTCCTCGGCCGCGGCGAGCACGACGAGGCCACGCTGTTCGGCCGCATGGACTACGTGGGCGAGATCGTCGCCGCCGTGCTCGCCGAGTCGAAGGCCGAGGGCACCTCGCCGCTCGAGGCGGCCGGCCGCCGCGTCGCGCGCGCGCTGTCCCGTGGCCGCGCACCGGCGAGCTGACGGCGTTCAAACAAGCGTTTTAGAATGGTGGCACCTGGGTTTATTCAACCAGGGCGTCCTGCCCGCAAATGGATCCCGGAGGTCGAGCTTGGCCAGAGCCCCGCAGCTGAAGAAGGTCGCCGGTCTGTTTCTCGCTGCCGCCATCGCCGCCGCACCGCTGGTCGCCAAGAAGGGCGACGCCGATAAACCGAAAGACGAGGAGAAGAAAGAAGCTTTCTCCTCCTCCACCTTCAAGGGCCTCGCGCTGCGCGAGATCGGTCCGGCCCTCACCTCCGGCCGCGTCGTCGACATCGCGGTCGACCCCACCAACCACGCGGTGCGCTACGTGGCCGCGGCCTCGGGCGGCGTGTGGAAGACCACCAACGCCGGCACGACCTGGAAGCCGATCTTCGACGGCCAGGTGAGCTACTCGATCGGCTGCGTCGTGCTCGACCCCAACAACCCGCTGGTCGTCTGGGTGGGCACCGGCGAGAACAACAGCCAGCGCAGCGTCGGCTACGGCGACGGCGTCTACAAGTCGACCGACGGCGGCGCCAGCTGGAAGCGCGTCGGCCTGGAGAGCTCGGAGCACATCGGCAAGATCCTCGTCGACCCCGCCAACGGCGACCGCGTCTTCGTCGCCGCCCAAGGCCCGCTGTGGAAAGACGGCGGCGACCGCGGCCTCTACCGCACCCTCGACGGCGGCCGCACCTGGAAGCAGGTGCTCGACGTCAGCGAGCGGACCGGCATCACCGACGTGGTCATGGACCCGCGCGACCAGGACACGCTGTGGGCCGCCTCCTACCAGCGGCGCCGCCACGTCTGGACGCTGATCGACGGCGGCCCGGAGTCGACGATCTACAAGTCCACCGACGGCGGCGAGTCGTGGCGCAAGGTCGAGAAGGGCCTGCCCGAGGGCGACCGCGGCCGCATCGGCCTCGGCATCTCTCCCGTCGACCCCAACGTGCTCTACGCCTGGATCGAGGCCACCGGCGACAAGGGCGGCTTCTTCCGCTCGGGCAACGGCGGCGAGAGCTGGGAGAAGAAGAGCGGCTACGTCTCGTCGAGCCCGCAGTACTACCAGGAGCTGGTGGTCGACCCCAAGCGCCTCGACCGCGTCTACGCCATGGACACCACGATCCACGTCAGCGAGGACGGCGGCAAGAACTGGTCGACCGGCCTCGAGCACAGCAAGCACGTCGACAACCACGCGCTGTGGATCGACCCCGACGACACCGACCACCTGATCAACGGCAACGACGGCGGCGTCTACGAGAGCTGGGACCGCGGCAAGAACTGGCGCTACACCGAGAACCTGCCGATCACCCAGTTCTACCGCGTCAGCGTCGACAACGACCTGCCCTTCTACAACGTCTACGGCGGCACGCAGGACAACGAGAGCCTCGGCGGTCCCTCGCGCACGATCAACGTCAACGGCATCGTCAACTCCGACTGGATCGTCACCTTGGGCGGCGACGGCTTCGAGACGGTGATCGACCCCGAGGATCCCAACGTCGTCTACTCGCAGTTCCAGCACGGCAACCTCTTCCGCTACGACAAGAAGAGCGGCGAGATCGTCGACATCCAGCCGCAGCCGGGACCGGGTGAGCCGGCGAGCCGCTGGAACTGGGACTCGGCGCTGATCATCTCGCCGCACCTGCACACCCGGCTCTACTTCGGCGCCCAGCGCCTGTTCAAGACCGACGACCGCGGCAACAGCTGGCAGGCGGTGTCGCCCGACCTGACGCGGCAGATCGACCGCAACAAGCTGAAGGTGATGGGCCGCGTGTGGAGCGTCGACGCGGTGGCGAAGAACGCCTCGACGTCGTTTTACGGCAACATCGTCTCGCTCGCCGAGTCGCCGCTGGTCGAAGGGCTGCTCTACGTCGGCACCGACGACGGCCTGATCCAGGTCTCCGAGGACGGCGGCGCCACGTGGCGCAAACAGGAGAAGTTCCCCGGCGTCCCCGACATGACCTACGTCTCCGACCTCGAGCCGTCGCGCCAGGACAAGGACACCGTCTACGCCACCTTCGACAACCACAAGATGGGCGACTTCGCGCCCTACGTGCTGAAGAGCACCGACCGCGGCCGCACCTGGACCTCGGTCGCCGGCGACCTGCCGAAGAAGGGCACCGTCTACGCGCTGGCCCTCGACGGCGAGCTGCCCGATCTCATCTTCGCCGGCACCGAGTACGGGCTCTGGTTCACCCGCGACGGCGGCAAGAAGTGGCTCGAGCTCGAGGGCGGCGGCCTGCCGCCGATCGCGGTGCGCGACCTCGATATCCAGCGGCGCGAGAACGACCTCGTCCTCGCCACCTTCGGCCGCGGCTTCTGGGTGCTCGACGACTACACGCCGCTGCGCACCGCCGGCCGCGAAGCGCTGGAGAAGGGGCCCATCCTCTTCCCGGTACGCGACGCGCTCGCCTACATGGAGCGCTATCCGCAGGGCGGCAGCAAGAAGTCGTTCAACGGCGAGACCTGGTTCACCGCCGACAACCCGCCCTTCGGCGCCGTCTTCACTTACTACCTCAAGGACGAGCTCAAGTCGCCGAAGGAGCGCCGCCAGGAGGAGGAGGGCAAGCTCGAAGAGAAGGGGCAGGACGTGCTCTACCCCACCTGGGAGCAGCTCCGCGCCGAGGACCGCGCCGAGGACCCGGCGATCCTGCTCACCGTCACCGACGTGCAGGGCAACGTGCTGCGCCGTCTCACTGGGCCGGCGTCGAAGGGCGTGCACCGGGTGGCCTGGGACCTGCGCTGGCCCTCCACCGAGCCGGCGCGCACCGGGCCGCCGCCGGAGTCGGAGGGCGAGGACGACAACGGCCCCACCGGCTCGATGGTGCTGCCCGGCAGCTACCGCGTGCAGCTAGCGCAGCGCGTCGACGGCGTGGTGACGCCGCTGGGCGAGCCGCAGACCTTCAACGTCAAGCCGCTCGCCAACACCACGCTGCCCGCCGCCGACCGTGCCGCGCTGGTGGCCTTCCAGCGCCAGACCGCCGAGCTGCAGCGCGCGGCGCTCGGCGCCCGCCGCGCCAGCGGCGAGCTGCAGAAGCGGCTCGACGCGTTGATCCAGGCCATCGCCGACACGCCGCGCGCCGACGTGGCGCTGCGCCAGCAGGCGGTCGACCTCAAGCACCGGTTCCAGGACCTCGACGTGGCGCTCAACGGCGACCGCACCATCGCCCGGCGCAACGAGCCGGTGCCGCCGGCCCTCGTGGAGCGTGTACAACAGGTGGTCGAGGGGAGCTGGGGCTCGACCGGCGAGCCCACCGCCACCCACCGCCGCAACTACGAGATCGCCTCGTCGGAGCTGGCGGCGCTGCTGCCGAAGCTGCGGCAGGCGGAGGCTGACCTCGAAGCGCTGGAGAAGAAGGCCGAGGAGCTGGGCGCCCCATGGACGCCGGGCCGCATCCCGACCTGGGATGGTCATTCAGAGTGACATCCAGCATGACCTCGCGGCACGTGCTTTGCTCCTCGCCAGAGGTGGTGAGGGACGCGCGTGGACGATGAGCGCAAGGCGCGGCAGCCGTTGAGGATCGCCGCGCCGCGCTGGCTCTCCGAGCCGCTGCGCCAGGGCGGCTCGAGGTGGCGCCGGCGGGCGCCGATCGACCCCTCCACCGGAGCCGGTGGCGCCGGCGCGCTGCGCCTGCTCACCCTCAACGTGGCCCACGGCCGCAAGCTCGCCACGCACCAGGCGCTGCTCAGTCCCCAGACCGTGCGCAAGAACCTCGAAGAGATCGCCTCGCTGCTGCGCGAGTCGCGCGCCGACGTGGTGGCCCTGCAGGAGGCCGACGGTCCGTCGGCGTGGAGCGGCAACTTCGACCACGTCGAGACCCTGATGGGTTTGTGCGAGCACGCCGACCACTTCCGCGGCGACCACAACGGCTTCAACCTCGGACGGCGCGCGGCGCTGGCATCGGGCACGGCGCTCATCAGCCGCTTCCCGCTGCACTCGCGCCGGTCGCTGCGCTTCGGCACCTCGTGGCGCGACACCAAGGGGTTCGTGCTGGCGACGGTGCCGGTGCCGGCCTGGAGCGGGCTGGAGATCGACGTCGTCTCGCTGCACCTCGAACCCTTCAACCCGGTCATCCGCCGCCAGCAGGTGCGCCAGCTCACCGACGTGCTCGCGGATCGGAACGACAACGGCAACCGCGCGGGCGCGCGGCGGCGCCCGCTGGTCGTGCTCGGCGACTTCAACTGCTCGTGGTCCGACGAGGCGAGGCAGCTGCGACCGCTGGCGCGCGAGCTGGGCCTCCGCGCCTACCAGCCGCACCGGCGCGCCCCCACCTACCCGTCGCGGCGGCCGTGGCGGCGGCTCGACTGGATCCTGGTGTCAGGCGATCTCGAGTTCGCGGCGTATCGCACGCTGCCGAACCCGGTGTCGGATCACCTCGGCGTGGTCGCCGACCTGGTGCCGCGGGCGGCGCGCGTGTCGCGCGGCGCAGCGGAAGCGGCGGGTTGGCAAATCCCTGAAACGGCGGCGGAGGCAGTGGGCAATGGCTGAGCGCGCAGCGGGCGGTGAGGGGGCGGGGAAGGACGGCGCGGGCGCGGCGGAACGCCGGCTGCGGGCGCTCGCCGTCGGGCTGGGGCCCATCGGCGTGGCGACGACGCGCCTCGCGCTGTCGCGCCGCTCGCTGGACGTCGTCGGCGCTGTCGACCTCGATGCCGCCAAGCAGGGCAAGGACCTCGCCGAGCTTCTCGGCCTGCCGGAGCCCACCGGCGTCGCCGTCGAGCGCGACCTCGAAGCCGCCCTCGCCCGCCTCGACCTCGACGTCGTGCTCCTTTGCACCTCCTCGTTCATGCCGGCGGTGCGCGAGGACCTGCTGCGCTGCTGCCGCGCCGGCGTCGACGTCGTCTCGTCCTGCGAGGAGCTCCTCTACCCCGCTCTCCAGCACCCCGACCTCGCCGCCGAGATCGACGCCGCCGCGCGGGCGGGCGGCGCCACCATCCTCGGCACCGGCGTCAACCCCGGCTTCGTCCTCGACTTCATCCCCGTCATCGCCTCGGCGGTGGCCTACGAGGTCGAGCGCGTGCACGGCATCCGCATCGTCGACGCCGGCCGCCGGCGGCTGCCGCTGCAGCAGAAGGTGGGCGCCGGCATGCTGCGCGAAGACTTCGAGGCCAAGGCGGCCGCCGGCAAGCTGGGCCACATCGGCATGCGCGAGTCGGTGGCCCTCATCGGCCGCGCCCTCGGCTTCGAGCTCGACGAGGTCGAGCAGACGGTCGAGCCGGTGATCGCCACTGAGGAGCGCAAGACGCCCTTCCTCGTCATCCCGGCCGGCAACGTCGCCGGCATCCGCAACCGCGGCTTCGGCCGCCGCGGCGGCCAGACGGTCGTCGAGCTCGACCTGCAGATGTACGTCGGTGCTCCCGACCCACGCGACGAGATCTTCCTCGCCGGCGACCCGCCCGTGCACCTGCTCTTCGAAGGCGGCATCTTCGGCGACTCGGCAACCGCGGCCATCGTCGTCAACTCGGCGCGGCAGGTGGTCGAGGCGCCGCCGGGGCTGTTGACGATCCTCGACGTGGCGCCCCCTCGCCTCGCTCGCTGACGGCCGTAGCCCTGCGGCGGCGCACCGTGCGAGAATCCGCAGCGTCGTTTCTGTGGATCATTCTGTAGATCTAGTGATCTAGCTCGAACCCCGCATGCCCGAGTCCGCCGGTACCGACCGCGGCAGCGAGCTGCTCGCCGCGCTGCAGGACCCCGAGCACTTCCGCGTCCTCGTCCAGGACGTGCAGCTGGCGGCCGTCTTCCTGGACCCCAGCGGCCGCGTCGCCCACTGCAACCCGTTCCTGCTCCGCCTCACCGGCTGGGAGCGCGACGAGATCGAAGGGCACGACTGGTTCGACCGCTTCCTGCCGCCGACCGAGCGCGACGAGCTGCGGCGCCGCTTCGTCAACCGGGTGACCAGCGGCAACATCGCGCCGCTGGTGCTCAACCACGTCGTCACCCGGCGCGGCGAGCACCGGCTGCTGCGCTGGAGCAACACCCTGCTGCGCGGCGCCGACGGCGAGATCCTCGGCACCGCCAGCATCGGCGAGGACGTCACCGAGCGCGAGCGCACCGAAGAGGCGTTGTGGGTGCAGAACGCCTACTACCGGCAGCTCTTCCACAGCTCGCCGGTGGGCATCGTGCTGGTCGACAACGCCGACCGCGTCGTCGATTCGAACCCCGGCTTCACGCGGCTCTTCGGCTGGCAACCGGAGGAGGTGCGCGGGCGGCACCTGACGGAGCTGATCATCCCGCCGCCGCTCGTCGACGAGGCGACCGCGCTGTCGCAGGCGGTGCTCGGCGGCGTCGACGTCACCCACGAGACGGTGCGCCGGCATCGCGACGGGCACGACGTGCCGGTCAAGGTGCTGGGCTCGCCGGTCGAGCTGGGCGAGCGCCAGCTCGGCGTCTTCGCCCTCTACCTCGACATCGGCGCGCGCAAGCAGGCCGAGGAGGCGCTGCGGCACAGCGAGGAGCGCTACGCCCTCGCCGCCCGCGGTGCCAACGACGGCCTCTGGGACTGGGACCTCGAGCGCAACGAGATCTACTACTCGACGCGCTGGACGTCGATGCTGGGCTACGAGGAGGGCGAGCTCTCCAACGACCCGCAGGAGTGGTTCTCGCGCGTCCACCCCGGCGACCGCGGACGCCTGCGGAATGAGATCAACGAGCACCTCGAGGCGCGCTCGCCGCACTTCCAGTGCGAGTACCGGCTGCGCCACCGCGGCGGCACCTTCCGGTGGATGCTGTCGCGCGGCCTGGCCGTGCGCGACGGCGCCGGCCGCGCCTACCGGATGGCGGGCTCGCAGACCGACATCAGCGACCGCAAGCAGGCCGAGAGCCAGCTCCTCCACGACGCGCTGCACGACGCGCTCACCGGCCTGCCCAACCGCGCCCTGTTCATCAACCGGCTCGAGATGGCGCTGCAGCGCGGCCGCCGCAGCCCGCGCACGCGGTTCGCGGTGCTCTTCCTCGACCTCGACCGCTTCAAGGTGATCAACGACAGCCTCGGCCACCGCGTCGGCGACGAGCTGCTGGTGGCGATCGCCGACCGCCTGCGCTCGTCGGTGCGCGTCATCGACACCGTCGCGCGCCTCGGCGGCGACGAGTTCGGCTTCCTGCTCGAGGGGCTGGTCGACGTGCGGCAGGCGATCCGCAACGCCGAGCGCATCCTCGAGGAGCTGCAGCGGTCCTTCCACCTTTCGGGCCACGAGGTCTTCACCTCCGGCAGCATCGGCATCGCCGTCGGCGACGTCGAGACCAGCGGCCCCGAGCAGATCCTGCGCGACGCCGACATCGCCATGTACCGCGCCAAGGCGCAGGGCCGCGCCGCCTTCACCGTCTTCGACCAGGAGATGCATCGCGAGGCGGTGGCGGCGATGCAGCTCGAGAACGACCTGCGGCGCGCGCTCGAGCGGCGCGAGCTGGAGCTGCTCTACCAGCCGGTGGCCTGTATCGCAGATGGCCGAGTGTGTGGCTTTGAAGCACTAGTGCGCTGGCACCACCCCGAGCGCGGCCTGCTGCTGCCGACGCAGTTCATCGGCAGCGCCGAGGAGACCGGCCTCATCGTGCCGCTCGGCGCCTGGGTGCTGGAGACCGCCTGCCGCCAGATCGCCCGCTGGTCGCCGACGCTGGCGCAGCACCCGAGCGTGACGGTGAGCGTCAACCTCTCGGCTCGACAGCTCGCCCACCCCGACCTGGTGCCGCAGGTGCGCCGCACGCTGGAGCAGACCGGCGCCGACCCCGGCCGGCTCAAGCTCGAGATCACCGAGAGCGTGCTGATGGCCGACGCGCCGGCGGCGCAGAGCGTGCTGCAGCAGCTCCGCCGCGGCCTCGGGCTGTCGGTGATGATCGACGACTTCGGCACCGGCTACTCCTCCCTCGCCTATCTCCACCACTTCCCCATCGACACGCTGAAGATCGACCGCTCCTTCGTCAGCCGCCTCGGTAGGGGCAACGAAGAGGGTGAAGGCGACGAGGAGATCGTGCGCGCCATCGTCACCCTCGGCAGGAGCCTCGGCATGCAGGTGCTCGGCGAGGGCGTCGAGACGCCGGCGCAGCTCGCCGCCCTCGGACGGCTCGGCTGTGACCTCGCGCAAGGCTTCCTGCTCTCGCCGCCGCTCTCGGCCGACGACGCCGAGGCGCTGCTCAGCGGCGGGCCGCTCGCCGTCGCGGCCGGCTGATACTCGCCGCCGGCGCAATGCCGGCATCGATGTTGCTCCCCAACCCGTGCGGCGGCAATGGCGTCGCCGCAACTGGAGGACATCGCATGCGAGATCAACAGCGCGACAAGGTCGCTACCGACGATCGTCTGCTCAATACCGACCTCTCCGACGACAAGCTTCACGGCAGGCCGAAGGGCAACCCGGCCAACCCCGACCCGATCACCAAGGAACCGGGCTCGCACCCGGTCGGCACCGGCGTCGGCGCCGCGGGCGGCGGGCTCGCCGGCGCGGCGATCGGCACCGCGGTGGGCGGGCCGGTGGGCGGCGTCATCGGCGGCGCCATCGGCGCCGTGGGCGGCGGCCTCGCCGGCAAGGGCGTGGCCGAGCGCATCGACCCCACCGTCGAGGACGGCTACTGGCGCGACAACTACCGCACGCGTCCCTACGTGGGCGTCGACGAGACCTACGAGACCTACCAGCCGGCCTACAAGTACGGCTGGGAGTCGCGGCAGAAGTACCAGGGCAAGACCTGGGAGCAGGCCGAGCCCGAGCTCTCCCGCGACTGGAGCAAGGCCCGCGGCACCTCCAGCCTGCACTGGGACCGCGCCAAGCTCGCGGCGAGCGATGCCTGGCACCGCGTCGAGCGGGCACTGCCGGGCGACGCCGACCACGACGGCCGTTAGGTCGCCACTGTCGAGGTCGAACGAAGGCCGGTCGCGAGCGCGGCCGGCCTTCGCGTCTTCACGCGATGTCTTGCGCCGGGGAGCTATGATCGGCGGCTGTCTCGGGCGCCTCCCGCCCGACCTCCCCGCCCACATCCCCGACAACGAGGGCCGCGTTGGAAGACATCCGCAACTTCTGCATCATCGCCCACATCGACCACGGCAAGTCGACGCTGGCCGACCGGCTCATCCAACGCACCGGGGCGGTGGAGAACCGCGACTTCCGCGACCAGATCCTCGACTCGATGGACATCGAGCGCGAGCGCGGCATCACCATCAAGAGCAACACCATCTCGCTCGCCTACGCGGCGCGCGACGGCAAGACCTACGAGCTCAACCTCATCGACACCCCGGGCCACGTGGACTTCTCGCACGAGGTGCGCCGCTCGCTGATGTCGTGCGAAGGGGCGCTGCTGCTCGTCGACGCCTCGCAGGGCGTCGAGGCGCAGACGATGGCCAACCTCTACCTGGCGCTCGAGTACGACCTCGAGGTGATCCCCGTCATCAACAAGATCGACCTGCCGTCGGCCGACATCGAGCGCGTCCGCGAGGAGATCGACGCCGACCTCGGGCTCGATCCCTTCGAGGCCGTGCTCGCCTCGGCCAAGATGGGCACCGGCATCGACGACGTGCTCGAGGCGATCGTGCAGCGCATCCCGCCGCCGACGGGCGACGTCGAGGCGCCCACCTCGGCGCTCATCTTCGACGCCGAGTACGACGCCTACCGCGGCGTCGTGCTGCTCGTCCGGGTCAAGGACGGCGTCGTCAAGGCGGGAGAGCGCATCCGCTTCATGCACACCGGCACGGAGCACGTGGTCGAAGAGGTCGGCCTGCTGCGCCTGAAGAAAGTGCCCAAGGACCGGCTCGAAGCGGGCGAGGTGGGCTACGTCATCGCCGGCATCAAGACGATCAAGGACGTCTCCATCGGCGACACCATCACCGACGCCGAGCGCTCCGCGGCGGCGCCGCTGCCCGGCTACAAGGAGGCCAAGCCGGTCGTCTTCTCGTCGATCTACCCGCTGTCGACGGACGAGTACGAGGACCTCGCGGCGGCGCTCGACAAGCTGGCGCTCAACGACGCGGCGCTCACCTACGAGAAGGATTCGAGCAGCGCGCTGGGCTTCGGCTTCCGCTGCGGCTTCCTCGGCCTGCTCCACCTCGACATCGTGCACGAGCGGCTGTCGCGCCACTTCGGGCTCGACCTGCTGCTCTCGGCGCCGTCGGTGCGCTACCGGGTGACGCTACGCAACGGCGACGTGGTGTGGGTGGACAACCCGGCGAAGTTCCCCGACCCCGGCTCCATCGAGCAGAGCGAGGAGCCGTTCATCAAGGCGTCGGTGATGATGCCCGAGCGCTACATCGGGGCGATCATGGAGCTGTGCCGCGAGCGGCGGGGCGTCAACACCACCTTCCACTACCTGGCCAAGGACCGCGTCGAGCTCACCTCCGAGCTGCCGCTGGCCGAGGTGCTGTTCGACTTCTACGACCGCCTCAAGACGCTCACCCAGGGCTACGGCTCGTTCGACTACGACCTGCTCGACATGCGAC
The DNA here is from genome assembly GCA_036005845.1 of Thermoanaerobaculia bacterium. GTDB lineage: Bacteria > Acidobacteriota > Thermoanaerobaculia > Multivoradales > JAIOJS01 > DASYQD01. The sequence goes on from DASYQD010000076.1 coordinate 33,530, forward strand.
CCACCGACCTGGTGAAGGTGGACATCCTGGTCAACGGCGAGCAGGTGGATGCCCTCGCCCAGCTCGTGCACCGTGACAAGGCGCGGCCGCGGGCGCTGCACTACTGCGAGCGGCTCGCCGACACCATCCCCAAGCAGCAGTTCAAGATCGCCATCCAGGGCGCCATCGGCGGCCAGATCATCGCCCGCTCCACCATCAACGCCTTCCGCAAGGACGTCACCGCCAAGTGCTACGGCGGCGACATCACGCGCAAGCGGAAGCTGCTCGAGAAGCAGAAGGAAGGCAAGAAGAAGATGAAGATGGTGGGCACTGTGGAGATCCCGCAGGAGGCGTTCGTCGCCGTTCTGAAGACGGAACGGGATTGACTTCTAAGGCAGGTGGCGGCCGGAGCGGCGGCAGCAACTGGGGCCCCCGCCAGCCGGCCGGTATCCCATCC
>DASYQD010000077.1:0-7956 GCA_036005845.1 Thermoanaerobaculia bacterium
CAAGCGGTTGAGGAAGCCAGCGGAAGTCACGTGAGCGTGAAGATTGGCGCGCCACCTAGGGGGTGGGCCCCACATCGGAAGGGCCCGCGTGAGTGTGGTCTGCGATCACGTTCGCGTGCCTGACGTAGAGCCTCCAGTGATCGCCTTCCCGACGCCAGATGTTGGTGAATCGGCGGTGAAGAGTGGGTTCGGCATGCGAGTTCTTGACAGCGTCGGAGCCCATCACGATAACCAGGTCACCGTCCCTTCGGATCAGCTCGTGCCGAATCTCGGTCGAGACATGGCCGATGACTCCGGTTCCCAGGAGATGGAGAAGCGTCCGCTTGTCGTTGACCCGGTTGATCGGCGAGTTGACGACGAGCTCGTCGGAGAAGAGGCTGTCGAGCCGGCCGAGATCTCGGTTCAGAAACGCGTCGTTGGCCTCGCGCTCTGCGGTGGCGATCTCATTCTGCCATTCGGATTCGGGAGCGGAGGGCGAGCTCATGGAGTCTCCTTGGTGTCTGACGCTCTGGGTGTGCCGCATCAAGGCCGGATTTCGATCTGAGTGCCGTCGCGCACGGCGTTGAAGACTTGCCTCATCTCGGGATTGCTCAGCGCTATACAGCCGTTGGTCCAATCCGCCAGGCGCTGTAAGCGGCCGACGAAGGCGAGCCTGGGAGGCAACCCGTGCACCATGATCGAGCCGCCAGGTGAGGCGCCGAGGCGTCGTGCCCGCGCGACGTCTCGTGCCTGCGGATAGGAGACGTGAAGCGAGCGGTAGAACGCACTCGCGCTGTTATGGAAATCGATGGTGTAGACGCCTTCTGGCGTTCGGCCGTCGCCCTCGCGCACCTTGGGACCCGACGGACCTCTTCCGAGGGCGACCGGAAACGACGCGACGCTCCGCCCGCGATCGAGGAGAAACAGGCGATGTTGTGACTTGAGTACGAGGACTCGATCGATCTTCGTTCCTGGAGAGAGCGGCGCCGGCGAGGCGTTCGCCCACGCGAACAAGGCGGCGAGCAGCGCCACTCCGACAGCCGCAGCCAGCATGGTTTTCTTCATGGCTGACCAGGGCGTTACCTAAGGACGATTCTGCGTTGTCGGCTTGCGCGCGACCGCCAGACCCGCAGCCTTGACACCCGCCTCGGCGCAAGCGACATCGTCTCTTGGCGCCTCGCCGGACACCCCCACGGCGCCGATGAACCGGCTACCGTCGCTCGAGAAGACCGGAATGCCTCCGGGGACAGTCGCAACGTTCGGGGCATCGCCGAAACCCGGCGTCTCCGCGGCGGAGCGAGCCATGTCTTCCGTGGAAAAGTGCCAGTGTGCCACGGCTTGCCCCTTTTGCATTGCGAACTCACCAATGCCGGGAGGATTGCCGTCCATGCGCAAGAATGCGAGCAGATTGCCGCCATCGTCGTAGACCGCGATCGCGTGACTTTGGCCCTTCGCCTTCGCCTGATCGGCGCAGCCATTGACGATCTCGAGCGCCGCCTGAGCGTTGAGCGTCGGCGGTGTCGCTGCCCGCAACGGCAGCGGAAGCCCCACGAGAGCCAATGCAAGACTCAGGGAACTGGCGGTGTATCGCATGAAAGTTCCTAAAAGCAGCAGGTTAGTCATCGGCGAGTTGGAGGCAGTCGTCGACGTTCGTGCCCCTAGATGATCCATGAGCCGGAGCCCTCGATAGTGATCACCATACATTCGTACTCATCGGAGTCGTCTTCTAAATGTATCTCGATGTCGTTCTCGAGGTGCAGTACGATTAGTCGATCCCCGCGAACCTCCACACTGCGTACAGCCGAATTCATGACCTCGAAGAATTGTGGGTCGGGCCAGCGGCCTTCGACCCATTTCCCGATCGCTTCGCCAAGGCGGATGAGAGTGATCGGTCCCGTGATCGCGAAGTCGACCTTGCCGAACGTGAATTGCAGGTCAAACTGCCCAACTCGAAGTTGGGTGGTGAATTCTCCTACCACCCCGAAAGGTCCAAGTCAGATGGAATACGGTACATGTTGCCCTCAGTGAGCTTCGGGAGGCGAAGAGGCGTCAGGGCGGTCTTGGGCGTCCAGGGGTGCAGAACTGGACGCAACTCGGGGCGGTTCGCCGCTCAACTGCCGCCGCTCTGGTCGCCTCTAACGTCCGTTGCGGATGGACGGCAGGGCACAGCGTTACCGCGAGATTGTATATGAGAGCGCATGCCAGAGCGCGAGGCTCCAGTTCACTACGAACATACAGGCCGCTATTTGGATGCGAAGCCGAGTCGGTGGGTGCCAGAGCAGTAAGAGGACCCACCCTGCGAACGCGATTACCGTAGCGAGGTTGACAAGGTAGCTCGCACTTGGCCAGTGACGGAAGACTTCCCAGATGTTGACCGGGACTAGCACGACGATGGAGATCAGAAGTAGCGCTCGGACAATCTTGTTCTGTCGGTAGAGCAGTAGAGAGACAACGGCGATTACGGCCGCCTGTAGTGCCACGCGTAGCCACCGACCCTCTCTTGCGGCCGTAACAACAGCGAGTGGAAGCCCTGCGGCATAGAACAGTGCGGCCATCCGATAGCCCGGCAGCGCGGTCGGAGTGCCCTTGTGCCAGGCCACTGACTTTTGTGCGTGTGGAGCAGTTGGCTGCAATAGAGAAGTTCGCGAAGGGACTTTGCAGCTAGCGGCTGTGTCACCGCCCCCTAGCTCGAGAGCTCAGCTTCTTCCAGCGATGTCAGAATGTAGAAGGCTTCGCGCGAGAAGCGACGCCAAATGGTCGCAAATCTCACGGGCGGCCGCCTGGCGGACGGTCCTCGTGGCGTGCCGTCCGCGCACACTCCGTGCCCTTGGGTGGCCGTCGGCCTCCGTGGAGTCTGCGCATGACTGACCTGACGAATCGAGCATACATCCGGTCCGTCGCTATGCTCTCGCCGTGGAGGGCCCGCTGCGCACCATCCGCGCCGACCGCGGCGACGCGGGGGAGCGGCTCGATCGGGCGTTGGTGCGGCACCTCGCCGACCTCGCGCTGCCTCGCGTCGAGGTGGCGCGGTGGATTCGTGCCGGGCGGGTCGAGGTCAACGGCGATGGGCGGCCCAAGCCGGCGTTGAAGTTGGCGAAGGGCGATCTGCTTCAGGTCGTCCTGCCGCCGCCGCCGCCCGATGCACCGCCGCTCTTACCTCAGGAGCTCCCGCTCGCCGTCGTCTTCGAGGACGACCACCTGCTGGCGCTCGACAAGGCGCCGGGCGTCGTCGTGCATCCGACGTGGGGGCACCGTGACGGTACGCTGCTCAACGGGCTGCTCTGGCACGCCCGCGAGTGGGACGCGGCGCACGAGCGGCCGCGGCTGGTGCATCGGCTCGATAAGGACACTTCGGGGCTGCTGCTCGTCGCCAAGACGCGTGCCGCGCACGCCGGGCTCGCGCGCGCGTTCCAGCGGCGGCAGGTGCGCAAGGAGTATCTCGCCGTCGTCGACGGCACGCCGCAGACGAACGGCGGCCGCATCGAGATGGCGATCGCGCGCGATCCCGACGATCCGAAGCGCCGCATCGCGGGCGCTGCCGACGGACGGCCCGCGGTCACTCGGTGGCAGGTCCTCGCCGACGGTCGCGCAGTCGGACGCGGCTTCGCGCTCCTGCGCTGCCGCCCTGAGACGGGGCGCACGCACCAGATCCGAGTGCACCTCGCAGCGATCGGCCTACCGATCGTTGGCGATCCGCTTTACGGGAGCGATCCTTCGTCGAACGGCGATGCGCCCCGCGGTGGCGATGCCTTCCGTGTGGCCGATTCGCTCGCCGGGGCCGCTTGGCTCGCCGGCGCTACTTCGCTCCGCGTTGGCTGCGAGCCGCTCTCGACACGGCAAGCCCTCCACGCCGCGCGGCTCTCGTTCATGCACCCGGTAACGGCGCAGCCTCTCGTCCTCGCCGCGCCGCTGCCCACCGACCTCCGCGCCCTGCTGGCGAAGCTCGGGATCCCGCCGCCTCCCGCCGAGCTCGGAGCCGCCGCCGCGACAGCCGACTGACTCAGTCGGCGTGCGTGCGCCGCAGCGGAATCTTCTCCGCCGCGTCGCCCACCGGCGCCACCTGGATGCGGTCGCGTCCGCTCTCCTTGGCGATGTACATGGCCATGTCGGCGTGGCGCAGCAGAGAGCTCTTGGCTTCGGACTCGTCCGCCTCGGTCGCGATGTGCCGCTCCAAGGTGGCGACGCCCACCGAGCAGGTGATGCCGCGCAGGTGCAGCGCCTCGGGGTGGATCTCGCCGGGCACGGTGCAGAAGGTGTGCTGCCCGATGCGCAGGCGGATGCGCTCGGCCAATCCCACCGCCTCGTCGAGCGCCACGTCGGGCACGGCGAGCACGAACTCGTCGCCGCCGTAGCGCGCCAGCAGCGCGTCGGGAGTGCCGATGCACTCGACGATCTCGTGCCCCACCTCGCGCAGGACCTGGCTGCCGGCGAGGTGGCCGTGGGTGTCGTTGACGCGCTTGAAGAAGTCGAGGTCGAGGAACAGCACCGCGAGGTCGCTGCTGCGCTCGCGGCAGTCGGCGATGGCGCGCGCCAGGCCCTGGTGGAGGTAGCGATCGTTGTAGAGCCCGGTCAGGTTGTCGCGCTTGGCGATCTCCTGCGCGTAGCGGCCGTCGAGGACGTTTTGGATCGACACCGAGATGTAGCTGGCGAAGATCTCGAGCAGGTCGAGGTCGCGCGGGCTGTAGTCGTCGGCGCCCTGGCGGTTGATCAGCTCGAGAACGCCGCAGACCTCCTTTTCGATGCGGATGGGGATCGCCACCAGCGACTCGGTGCGGTAGTCGATCGCCTCGTCGACGCCGGGGTAGAAGCGCGGGTCGTTCGCGACGTCAGCCGAGAAGTACGACTTGCCGGTCGAGTAGACGTGGCCGGCGATGCCACTGTCGGCGGGCACCGCGCGGCCGAGCAGCTCGTCCGAGCTGGTGCCGAAGGCGGCGATGAAGAAGAGGTCGTTGTGGCGCCGCTCGGGCAGCTTGTCGATCGGGTTGTCGAGCAGGATGGAGCCGGCGGCCGAGGGGACGAAGGCGTTGGCTTTGCGGAGGATCTCGATGAGGTTCTCCGCCAGGCTCATCTGCGCCGGCAGGTTGGGGGTGGCGCGCCGGCGGAGGAGGAAGCGCTCCAGCTCTTGTGGGTCGAGGCAGTGGACGTCGACCATGCTTGAGTAACCGCGGCAAAGCGGTAGCGCCGGGCTTGCGCAAACGATACCAGAGACGGCGGTTGTGGCCCCAGCGGGCGTCGTCGCGCGCTTCAGCGCAGCCGGCGGGCCAGGCGCCGCGAGCGTTCGAGCAGCTCGCGTTGCAGCGAGTCGGTCGAGGCGAGGCGCGGCGCGTAGCGCAGGTAGTGCAGGTCGTCGACGAGGCGCACCAGCTCGCCGGCGAGCGTCGGGCCGAGGCCGCGCTTGGCGAGGAGCGTGGCCCAGTGCGTCGGCGGCGCCTCCACCGGCAGGTCGTAACGGGCGCCGAGGAAGCTGCGCCACGCCTCCTCCGCCGCGCCCGCCGCCTGCCGCGGGTGGGGCTCGGCGAGCGCGGCGGTGACCTCGGCGACGAGCTGGCGCCGGCCGGCGCGGTCGCGGCCGAAGAGGCGGACGGCGAGCAGCCCGAGGCCGGCGAGCAGCAGCGTGCCCGCGGCGCCGCCGACCGCCCAGGCGATAGGGCCGCGCCAGGCCGAGTCCGCGGTGGTGCCCGCCGGTGCCTGCGGCGCGCGCAGCGCGCGCGGAGACACCGGCGCGGCCGGCGTCGAGCTCAGCTTGAGCGGCTCGGTGCTCACCGTGCGATAGGCGCCGCGCCCCGGCTCGAAGGCCACCCACTGCAGCGGCGGCAGGCTCCACTCGCCGGCGCGCTCGGGCACCAGGCTCCACGTCCAGGTGCGCGTCGAGAGGACGCGCGTGCCTTCGATCTTCAGGCGGCTCGACTCCTGCGGCGGCGACACCTTGACGCCGGGCAGCGGCGGCAGCTTGGGGTCGGGCAGGCCGCTCAAGTTGGCGTTGCCGGCGAGCTCGGCGGTGAGGATCATCGCCTCGCCCGCCGCCACCTTCGCCGGTTGGAGACGGCTCTTCGCCTGCAGCGGGCCGACGGCGCCCGCGAAGCCGGCCGGCGGCGGTGGCAGCGCCTGCACGGCGAGCTGCACCGCATTGCTCTGCCGGCGCACGGCGCCCGGGCGTACCGGCTCCTCGCCGAAGCCGAAGCCCACCGGCCGGAAGTAGACGAGGCGCAGGTCGGCCTCGGCCGCTTCGATCGTGTGCGGACCGGGCTCGTAGGGGAAGAGCGCGCGCTGCAGGATCGCCTGCCGCCACCAGAGCTTGCCGTCGAGCTCCACCATCTCGGCGCGGCTGCTGTCGGGAAGCTGCACCTCCTGCGACCAGAAGCCCTGGAAGGCGGGCACCTTGCGCGGGAAGATCGTCTCGATGACGACGCGTCCCTCGCCCGGCGCGCGGCGCTCGGCGAGCAGATAGAGCGTGTAGACGAGTTGCTCGCCCGCCCACGCGCGCGCCGGCGCCAGCTCGGCGCGCAGCATGATCTGCGGCGGCTCGCCGGGGCGCGCGGCGCGCTGCTCGTGGAAGAAGTCGAACGGATCAGGCAGCCCGGGCTCGAGGTCGCGGCCGTTGGCGTCGACGTCCGGACCGCCGGCGTTCGCTTCGGCCACCCAGGCCTCCTGGTCGGGCACCGCCAGCTCGTCGTGGCCGCTCACCAGCTTGATGCCGTAGACGCGCGCCTTGCCTTCGCGCAGCGGCGCCAGGTACCAGGTGAGGCCGTAGCTCTGCGACAGCTTGCCGTTGACCCAGCTCATGCTCTCCTGGCGCGCCGGGCCGCCGACGATCTCGAAGTTGTCGAGCTGGAAGCGCGGCGCGAACTGGAAGGAGCCGAGGCCGCCGCTCTCGACCTGGAAGGTGAGCTGCGCGTTCTGGCCGAGGGCGAGGCGCTGCGGCGTGAGCGTGACGCGGACCGAGCCTGCCGCGGCCGCGCCGCGCGGCAAGAGCGCCGCGACCAGCGCGCACGCGAGCAAAATGCCGAGTCCCCGTCCGTCATTGCGAGGAGCGCAGCGACGAAGCCATCTCGACGATCGAGATCGCCACGGCCGCTTCGCGGCCTCGGGATGACGCTGCTCGCGCACCGGGGCGTTCACTACCAGTCCTTCTCCGTCGCCGTGCGCGCGCGCTGGCGGCGCTGCTCGGCGGCCTGGGCGCGGCGCTGCTCGCGCTCGAGGTTCTCGACCGCCTCGAGCAGGAAGGCGGCTTGCTGAGCGCTCATGTCGCGCTGGGGGTTGAAGCCGGGAAGCTGCGCCGAACGCTGGCCCTGGCCGGGCTGATTCGCGCCCGACTGCGGCTGCGGCTGTTGCGGCTGCTGGCCGTTGTCGCCACCACTCTGCTGCGGCGGTTGCTGGCCGCCGCCCGACTTGCCGCCGCCTTTGCCGCCGCCCTGCGGTTGCTGCTGCGGCTGCGGCGGCGGCTGCTTCTCGAGCGCCCGCAGCGCCAGCTCGAGGTTGTGTTTGGTCGGACGGTGGTCGGGCCGCAGGCGCAGCGCGGCGCGGTAGCTCTCCGCCGCCGCCGCGGCGTAACCGGCGGCGAGATAGGCGTTGCCGAGGTTGTAGAGCGCGTCGGGGCGCAACGCCTTCGCTTCGGCGTCCTTGCCGGCGGCGGCGCGCGCCAGCGGCTGCAGCGCCGCGCCGGGGGCGCCCGAGCCGAGCTTGCCGGTGCCGGCGTTGAAGAGCGCGCGCGGGTTCTCGCCGCCGAGCTCGAGCGCCTGCTCGAGGTGGCGGTCGGCGGCGCGGTAGTCGCGCTGCTGCCACTCGTCGATCGCCTTCGCCGTCCGCTCGCGCGGGTTGTGAAGCCAGGGCAGCGGCACCGACAGCGCCGTGGCCGCGGCGAGCACGAAAAGCGGCGCCGTCTTCACGCCGTCACCTCGTGGCGGCGGAACGGTGAAGTGGCGAGCGCCAGCAGCAGCGCCGCCACCGCGAGGCCGAGACACCACTGGAAGCGCTCCT
>DASYQD010000078.1:0-14367 GCA_036005845.1 Thermoanaerobaculia bacterium
ACGCGGATGTCCTCGCTGCCGGCGAGGTCGGCGGCGACGCTGGGGTAGGAGTGGGCGTAGCGTGACTCGACCGCCGCGAGCGCCACCTCGTAAGCGAGGAACTTGTCGATCCCCTTGTAGCGCAGCTTGGTGAGCAGTCGCTCGTCGGTGAGCTTCGGGTAGCTCGACAGCACCAGGATCGGGCCGGTGCCGGTGAAGATGAGGTAGGCGCGCGGCCGGCCGGCGGCGCTCGCTGCGTTGTCGGTGCTCATGGCGCCGGTCAAGGTATCGCCGCCTCCGGCGGAGAGTCAAGCGAGCGAGGGGCGGCGTCGGCCGCGCGCGGCCCCGCCTGTGCCAGCAGGTCGACGCCCAGCTCGCTCGCGAGCCGATAGAAGAGCGGCTGCGGCAGACCGACGACGTTGGCGTAGTTGCCTTTCACGGCGACGGCGAAGAGCGCAAAGAGGCCGTGGATGCCGTAGGCGCCCGCCTTGTCGCGCGGCTCGCCGCTCTTCACGTACCAGTCGATCTCGCGCGCGGACATCGGCGCCACCGCGACGCGCGTGCGCTCGACGCCGGAGGCGATGCGGCCGTCGCCGCCGCTGAGCACGGCGACGCCGGTTAGCACGTCATGCTCGCGGCCGGCGAGAAGGCGGAGCATGCGCGCGGCGTCGGCGTCGTCGCGCGGCTTGCCGAAGATCGTGCCGTCGAGGGCGACCTCGGTGTCGGCGGCAATTGCGACTTCACCGGGCACCGGTCGCGCCGCCGCCGCCTTCTCGCGCGCCAGCCGCTCCACCAGCGCCGCCGGCGACTCGCCCGCGCGGGGAGTCTCGTCGATATCCGCCGGCCGCACGGTGAAGCCGAGGCCGAGCCGTTTCAACAACTCGGCGCGGCGCGGGGAGCCGGAAGCGAGTACCAGCCTGGGTTGCATCGGTGGAGCGTAAGCGATCGAGACCGCGTCGTCGGTGGCGCTCCTCGCGATGTCGCACTGCGCTCTAGGGGTAATAGCCCTTGGCGGTGGAGACGCTCACGCCCGGCCGCTTCACGTCGACCTCCACCTTGCGATACCCCGTGCCGCTGCCGTCGGACTGGTAGGCGAGCAGGTACTGCGAGCGCAGCTCGCGCTCGATGGAGCGGTAGACGTTGTCGAAGCCGCCGGCGCGCTCGACGAAGAACGCCGTGCCGCCGGTCTCCGTCGCCAGCCGCTGCAGGTTCATGCGCGCCACCTGCGCGTTGCTGGAGAGGCCGAGGCCGATGGTGTAGATGGCGACGCCGCTGCGGCGGGCGAACTCGAGCGTCTCGTCGAAGCTGTAGCGGCTCTTCGAGTCCTCGCCGTCGGAGAGCAGCACCAGCACGCGCTTGCCGCGCACGCCGCTGAAGTACCAGAGGGCGTAGACGACGCTGTCATAGAGCGCCGTCTCGCCGTCGGCCTCGAGGCGCGCCAGGCCGCCGGCGAGCACCGCCGGGTCGCCGGTGAACGGCACGCGGAGCTGCGGCTTGTCGGCGAACGACATCACCGCGGCGCGGTCGCGCGAAGTGAGCAGCTGCTCGAAGAAGTGCGACGCGGCGCCCACCGCCTGGTCCATCTCCTCAGCCATCGAGCTCGAAGTGTCGAGCAGCACCGCGGCGTGGATGGGCAGGTCCTCGACGTAGTCGCAGCGCAGCAGCTCCTGCGGCCGGCCGTCCTCGCGCACTTTGAAGTCGGCGGGTTTCAGATCGGTGACCGGCTTGCCGCGGCGGTCGTTGGCGGTGGTGTAGAGCTCGACCAGGTCGACGTCGACCGCCGCCCGCTCGCGCGGCGCGTTCAGGAAGGCGATGTCCTCGGCGACGGCGCCGCTCTGCAGGTGCGCCACGGCGCGCACGTACGACACCGGCCGCCCCGACGGCGGCAGCAGCGACTGCACGAAGGGCGGCTGGTAGAGCGTGGCGAGGTGCGTCTCGTCGACGAAGAGCTCCAGGCGGTCGAGGCGCTCGCCGCCGGGCACCTCGACGATCGCCTCGGCGCGCACCGGTTGGCCGGGCACGGCGGTGCCGACCTTCGGCTCGACGAGGCGGACGTTGAAGCGGTGCGGGCCGGCGTTGACCGCCACCTCGTCGCGGGCCAGCTCGTGGCCGTCGGGCGCCTCGGCGATGGCGGCGAGCTGGTGGAGGCGCGGCTCCTGACCCAAGTCGAGCTCGACGGTGTAGGGCGGCCTCGCCTTGGCGAGCAGCCCCTGGCCGTCGAGCACGAAGCGGACGCGCGCCACGCCCGCGCCGCGCACGTCGGCGGCGACGCGCAGGCGTCCGGTGATGAGGTCGGCGGGCGGCGGGGCGAGCTGCACGACGACGTCGTCGGCGAGCGAGGCGGCGGCAGTAGTGCCGGGCGCGGTGGCGACAGGAGCAGTCGTGCCGGTGGCATCAGTCGCCTGCGCCGCGCCCGCGGTCGCACCAGTCGCCGGCGTCGTGTCCGCGGCCGTGGATCCCGCGTTGCCCGGCGCCTGCGCCAGCACCGTTCCCGGCGCCGCCGCCACGATCGGCACCGACAGCTCGCCCTCGTGGCGGAAGAAGCTGCCGCCGTTCAAATCCTCGACGCGCAGCAACAGGCGGTAGTCGCCCGGCCGCAGGTAGCGCTCGAGCAGCAACGGGATCTGCGACGGCGCGTCATTCGCCGGCACCTCGAAGCGGTAGCGGAACGACTCGAACAGCTCGTCCTTGCGCAGCACCTCGCCGTCGACGAGGAAGCGATAGAGCTTCTCCTCCTTCTCGCCGGCGGCCACCGCGGCGGCGGCAGGCACGCGCACGACGCCCTGCACCACGGTGCGGCTCTGGTGGCGCGCCGGGAACTCGACGTCGAGCGTCGCCGGCAGCAGGGCCGCGTCGGCGGGGATCGTCGTCGAATGGGCGGCGAAGGTCTTCACCCACTCGCTGCCCGGGTCGTGCGGCCTGGCGCCGCGCTCCTCGAGCATCTGCCAGTCGACCGCCGTGCCGAGGAGGCTCAGCATCTCCTCGGCCTGCATGCAGTCGTCGCGAACCTTGTCGAGCAGCGCCTCGTCGTCGGGATTGCCGCCGTAGGCGAGCAGCAGCGAGGCGATCCCTTCGCTCGGATGCCACAGCTCGTAGCGCCCCTGCCGCGAGCCGCCGCGAGCGACGAAGACGAGCACGAACGAGCCTTTCACCAGACTGCTGTGGTCGACCCGCCACACCTCGATCGGCCGCATCAGCGATCCGCAGCGCGAGGTCAGCACGAGGTCGGGCGGCCCGTTGAGCAGCAACAGCCGCGAACGGTCGTCAGCCAGCGTCCCGTACTTCTCGCGCGCCGCCTCCACCCGCGCCTGCCACGCATCGCGCAGCTCGTTGCCGGGCGTCTCGGGATACGGATCGCGCGCCTCCCAGAAGGCGCGGATGAACGCCTGCCGCTGATAGTCCTGCTGGAGCGCCAGGAACGCCGCGCGCTCGTCATCGTTGATGAGCGGCGCCACTTCCTCCAGCCAGTCGGCGTAACGCTGGGGAAGGTTCGCCGGGAGCGCCGGTGGCGCGGGTTTGTTACTCCCCAATGCCGAAGAGGCGCTCACCACGATTAGCAAGACAATCAACCGCAGGACGTTCATGGCGATGCTGGCTGGCGGAAGCCACGACATGGGGCGCGCCGGGGGGAGGGCTCCCGGTCGCGCGGAGCCGTCCTCGGCGAGCACGAACGGGATACCCACCGGCAGGCGGGGCCCCATGTCGGGCCTCGCTTGCACATCGCCACGATCCCCTCTACGGGTAATAGCCACGGATCGTGTGCGCCTCGAGCCCGGGCTCCTTGACCTTCACGTCGACGGTGCGGAACTTCTTGTCCGGCTTGGCGTTGGTCGACTGGTAGACGAGCAGGTACTGCGACCGCAGCTCCTCCTGGATCGACTGATAGATCGGCGACAACTCCTTCGCCTCGTCGACGAAGAAACTCCGCCCGCCGGTCTCCCCGGCCAACTTCTCCAGCGCCTTCTTCGCCTCGCGCTCGAGATCCTTCCCCAAGCCGATCGTGTAGATCGCCACGCCCGCTCGCCGCGCGAACTCCAGCGTGTCCTCGAACTTGAACTTGCTGCTCTCGTCCTTGCCGTCCGACAGCACGATCAACGCCCGCTGGCCTTTGAGGCCGTTGAAGTAATACAGCGCGAAGACGATGCTGTCGTAGAGCGCGGTGCCGCGCTCCGCCTTCAACCCGGCGAGCCCGCCGCCGAGCTGGATCAGCTCGTTGGTGAACTTCACCTGCAGCCGCGGCCGGTCGTTGAAAGTGATCAGCGCCGCGCGGTCCTTCGGCGTCACGATGTCGGTGAAGAACTCGAGCGCGGCGCGCTGCGCCTCCTCCATGCTCTTGTCCATCGACGCCGAGGTGTCGAGCAGCACGGCAGTCTTGATCGGCAGGTCGCGCACCTGCTCGAAGCGCACCAGCTGCTGCGGCGCGCCGTCTTCCCTGACGCCGAACGAAGCCTCGGTGAGCCCTTCCGCCGGCCGCCCGTTGCGGTCGGTCACCGCGGTGTAGAGCTCGACGAGCTGCACGGCGACCTCTTCGAGACCCGGCGGCGCGTTGATGAAGACGTGGTCGTCGGTGTCGGAGCCGTCGGGCAGGTAGGCGACGGCCCGCAGGTAGGTCAGCTGGTCGCGTTGCGGCAGCAGGATCGGCTGCTCGAAGGGCGGTTGGTAGAGCGTCGTCACCAGCGTCTCGTCGCGGTAGATCTCCAGGCGCTCGATGTGCTGGCCCTCGGGCACCTCGACCTTCGCCACCAGCCGCACGCTGTCGCTGAAGTGCTGCTTCGGCGCCGGCTCGGTAATCGTCACCGCGAAGCGGTGCGCGCTGGCGTTGACGACCAGCTCGTCGCTCGCCAGCGGCTTGCCGCTCGCGTCGGTCGCCGTCGCGCGCAACGTCTGGCTGCGCGGCAGGTGGCCCAAGTCGAGCTCGACGCTCCACGGCGGCGCGCGCTTGGTGAGGATCGGCTGCCCGTCGAGGGCGAAGACGACCGCGCCCACCTGGTCGCCGGTGACCAGCGCATCGAAGCGCTTCTTGCCGGCGAGCATGTCCTGCCCCACCGGCGCCAGCAGCTTGATCGTGGTGTCGCCGTTGGCGAGCAGCGCGTTGGCCTCGGCCAGCATGCGCGCCGTCTCGGGGTCGGAAGGCAGGGGCGGCGGCACCGCGCCCTCGACCACCGGCACCGTCAGCACCTGCTCGCTGCGGAAGAACTTCTTGCCGTCGACGTCCTCGACCTTGAGCACGAGGCGGTAGTCGCCGGGGCGCAGCGGCCGCTGGATGACGAGCGGCAGGTAGGCCGCGCCCACGTCCGACGCCGGGAAGTCGAACTTGTAGCGGAAGCGGTCGAAGAGCTGGCCGCCGCGCAGCACCTCGCCGGTCAGCAGCAGGTTGTACGAGCGCGCGCCGCCGAGCTCGACGAAGCCGAGGTCGGCCACCGCCACCTTGACCGTCGCCTGCAGCACCGTGCGGCTCTGCTGGCGGCCGGGGTAGGCCATCTCGAGCGTCGCCGGGAACGTCCCCGCGCCCGCCGGCAGGTCGGTCGAGTACGAGGCGAAGGTCGCCAGCCACTCGCCCGATGGATGCTCGAGCGGCGCCGCCGCCTTCATCATCAAGAGCGGGTAGGCGAGCTTGCCCATGGCGTAGATCTTGGCGACCGCCGCCACCAGCGCGTCGCCCGACTCGCCGATGCAGCCTTCGCGGATGCGCTGGAAGGCGGCCTGCTCGCCGCCGGCGGCCGGGTCGATGCCGATACCGCCGGAGTCCTGCAGCAGCGCGCCGACGCCGTCGAGCGGCTCCCACATGCGGAACTCGCCGGCGCCGTAGCGCTGGTAGAAGATCAGGTACAGCTCTTCGTGGGTGCGGTTCTCCTTGCTGTAGAACCACACCTCCGCCGGCCAGGTCACCGTGGCGCAGCGCACCACGATGCGCGCCGCCGGGGGGCCGTTGAGCAGCATGAAGCGGGCGCGCTCGTCGGCGACGCTGCCGAAGACGGTCTGCGCCTCCTCGAGGCGCGCGTCCCACTTGTCCTTGAGCTCGTTACGCGCCGTCTCGGGATAGGGATCGCGCGAGCGCCAGAACTTGTCGATGAAGGCGTCGCGCTGGTAGTCCTCCTCGAGGTCGAGGAACGACTTCTTCTCCTCGTCGGTGATCAGCAGCTCGACCGACTGCAGCCACTGCTGGTACTTCTGAGCGAGGTGCGCGATCTTCTCGGCCTGCTCCTTGCGCTCCTTGCGGCTGGCGGCGGCCGCCGGCTGGGCGGAGGCGGCGAGCAGCGGCAGGAGAAGCAGCAGGCAGGCGACTATGCGCGGCCGCACGGCGAAAGGGTACAGGACGGTTCGCAGAGCCGCCAGGGTGGTGGGACGAGCGGCGCGGGTGGAGTCGCTAGAATCATCGTCTCGCGCGTGCGGCGCCGCGAGTGGTACGGCGTGTACCAGTAAACCGTGAACTAGCTACTGGTGACTCGTGCCTGACCTCATCTACTTCGACCACAACGCCACGTCGTCGCTGGATCCGCGCGTGCGCGACGCCATGCTGCCCTGGCTCGGCGAACGTCACGGCAACGCGGCGTCGGCGCACCGCGCCGGCCAGGCGGCGCGCGAGGCGGTGGAGGCGGCGCGGGACCAGGTGGCGGCGCTGCTCGGGGCGCATGCGGACGACGTGGTGTTCACGGCGTCGGGCAGCGAGGCGAACAACGCCGTCGTGTTCGAGGTGGCGCGCGCCGCTCACTGGCAAGGCGAGCTGGTGGTGGCGAGCTGCGAGCATCCGTCTGTTCGTCGCGCCGCGGAGCGCTGCGCCGAAATGGGCATGACCGTTCGCGTGGTGCCGCCGAGCCGCGACGGCGTCGTGCCCGTGGAGGCGCTGCTCGCCGCCGTGGGACCGCAGACGCGGCTCGTCTCGTTGATGCTCGCCAACAACGAGATCGGTACGCTGCAGCCGGTGGCCGAGGTGGCCGCCGCCTGCCGCGAGCGCGGCGTGCCGGTGCTCTGCGACGCCGTGCAGGCGGCGGGCAAGGTCGAAGTGAACGTCGACGCGCTCGGCGTCGACTACCTGACGCTCGGCGCGCACAAGTTCCACGGCCCGCTCGGCGCCGCGGCGCTCTGGGTGCGGCCGGCGAGCGCGGACCGGCCGGCGCCGCCCTTCGAATCGCACCTCGTCGGCGGCAGCCAGGAGCGGCGGAGGCGCGCCAGCACGGTGAACGTGCCGGCGGTGGTCGGGCTCGGCCTCGCGTGCGAGCTGGCGGCGCGCGAGCTGCCGGCGCGGCGGGTGCACCTGCTGGCGCTGCGCGAACGTTTCGAGGCGGCGTTGCCGGCGATCGGCGGCATCGTGCACGGCGCCGAGGCGCCACGGCTGCCGCACACCAGCAACGTCGCCTTCCCGGGCGTCGTCAACCAGGACCTGGCGATCCGGCTCGATCTCGCCGGCTACGCGGTCTCCACCGGCGCCGCCTGCCACTCGGGCGTCGTCGAGCCCAGCGAGACGCTGCTGGCGATGCGCATCCCGCGCGACGAGGCGATCGCCTCGCTACGCATCAGCTTCGGCATGAGCAACACGACGGCGGAGGTCGAGGACTTCCTGCCAGTGCTGGCGCGCGAGGTCGCCGCGTTGCGGGCAGCCGGTGCCCAGCGCGTCGAGGCCGCGGCCGCGGTCGTCGCATGAACCCGATGCGCGACGCGGCGACCACTGCGGGTGTCGCCGAGTGCACGAGTGCCGCGCGCTCCATCCGCGCGAGCGGCCTGACCGCCGTCGCCATGAGCGGCGGCCTCGACTCCTCGGTGGCCGCGTGGCTGCTTTCGCGCGACGAGCCGGTCGTCGGCCTCTCGATGCTGCTCTGGGACCATTCGGCGCGGCCGCGCGGCAGCGGGCGCTGCTGCGGTGCCCTCGACCTCGGCGACGCGCGCCGCGTCGCGCAGCAGGCGGGCATCCCGCACTACACCCTGCGAATGGACGACGACTTCCGCCGCGACGTCGTCGATCCCTTCGTTGACGACTACCTCTCGGGCCGTACGCCGAGTCCCTGCGTGCGCTGCAACACCTTCATCAAGTTCGACGCGCTGCTGACACGCGCCCGCGCCATCGGCGCGGAGACCGTCGCGACCGGTCACTACGCGCGTATCGTCGGCGGTGAGGATGGGCTCGAGCTCCACCGCGCCGTCGACGAAGCAAAAGACCAGAGCTACTTCCTCTTCGAGCTCACCCGCGAGCAACTCGCCGCCTCACGCTTCCCGCTCGGTGACCTGCGCAAGAGCGAGGTGCGGCAGATAGCCCGCGACGCCGGCCTCGTCGTCGCCGAGAAGGGCGAGAGCATGGAGATCTGCTTCGTCGACGGCGAGGTCGAGACCTTCGTCGCCGAGCAGGCGGTGGTGCGGCCCGAGCGTTTCGCGGCCGTCGCCGGCGCGGGCGCGAGCGCCGGCCCAGCCACCATCGTCGCCGAAGACGGCACCCTTCTAGGCGAAGGCGCGCCCTACTACCGCTACACCGTCGGCCAGCGCCGCGGCCTCGGCGTCGCCGCCGGCCACCGCCTCTACGTGCTGCGCGTGCTCCCGGAGGAGAACACCGTCGTCGTCGGCGACGAGAATGCCCTGGCGGCGCGCGGCCTGATCGGCGAGCGCCTCCACTGGATCGGCGAGCCGCCGGCCGGCGAGATCGAGGCGACGGTGCGCATCCGTTCCCGCCACGCCGGCGTCACCGCCCGAGTGCGTCCGCGAGATGGCGCCCACCGCGAGGTGGAAATCGAGTTCGCCATCCCGCAGCGCGGCGTCGCCCCGGGCCAGGCCGCCGTCTTCTACCAGGGCACTCGCGTTCTCGGCGGCTGCTGGGTCACTGCAAGTCGCTGATCCAGCGCGCGCTGGCAAGTCATCGCGGCCGAACGCGCGCGTGCGGCCGCGTGGGCCACGGGAAGCCGCATGGTGGCACTATCCGTTATCATGGCGGCATGGTTCGCACTCAGATTCAGCTCACGGAAGAGCAGGCCGCCGGAGTGAAGGAGCTGGCGCAGCGCGAAGGGCGTTCGTTGGCCGACGTCGTTCGCGAGAGTCTTGACCATCACCTTCGTTCGAGGGGAGTCGTGGCTCGCGCCGATCTCAAACGCCGCGCGGTGGCGGCAGCAGGGCGATTCCGGTCCGGCTGCGCCGATCTCGCGACAGCCCACGATCGCCACCTCGTCGACGCCTTCGCTGAATGAGCGTCTTCGTCGACACTTCGGGCCTGATCGCCATGCTCGATGCCGACGAAGCTCGCCACCATGAGGCCGCCGCTCGATGGAGGCAGCTCGTCGAGGAAGACGAGCCTTTGGTCGCCACCAACTACGTCATGCTCGAGACCCTCGCGCTCACGCAGAGGCGTCTGGGTTTGGACGCGGTGCGCCTGCTGGTTCGCGACGTCGTGCCGCTCCTCGACATCGAGTGGGTCGGCGAGGATGCCCACGAGGCGGCAGTAGCCGTGCTCGTGGCGGCGAATCGGCGGAGCCTCAGCCTGGTCGACTGTGCGAGCTTCGAAACCATGCGACGGCGCGGCCTGACGCAGGCCTTCGCATTCGACCAGCACTTCGCCGAGCAGGGCTTCGCCGGCCCCTGACGCCGCAAGCTGCCGCTCAGTCCGGCTGCTTCGCGCCCTGCACGTTCACCATCCACGGCGTGCCGAAGCGGTCCTTGAGCATGCCGAAGCCTTCGGCCCAGAAGGTCTTGTCGAAGGGCAGGACGACGTGGCCGCCGTCGGCGAGGGCGTCGAAGATCTTCTTGCCCTCCTCGACCGTGTCATAGTGCAGCGACAGCGAGAAGCCGCTCATGCCTTTGTACTGGCCGGGCATGTCGTCGGAGGCCATCAGCGTGCCGCCACCGGGCAGCGTGAGGTGCGCGTGCATGATGCGGTCGCCTGCGCCGGGCGGCGCTTGGTCGGCCATCGGCGACTGCGCGTGCGTCATCATCGTGTCGAGCTTGCCGCCGAACGTCTTCTCGTAGAAGCGCATCGCCTCGGCGCAGTTGCCGTCGAAGAAGACGTAGGTCGCGATGTTGGACATGGTGTATTCCTTTCTCGGTGGCGCTCAGCCGCTGCCGAGCAGCATCGGAAGCCTATCGCGGAAGGAGCGGCTCACCGTCAGCCGCTGGCCGCCTTCGAGGATCGCCACGTAGCCGCCGTGCGTCGTCAGCTCGAGCTCGCGCACGCGGTCGACGTTGACGATGGTGGAGCGGTGGATGCGCACGAAGCGCTCGGGGTCGAGGCGCGTCTCGAGATCGGAGATGGCGCCGCGCACGAGGTGGGTGTGGCCGTCGATGCCGTGGATGCGCACGTAGTTGTGCGCGGCATCGACCCACTCGACGTGGTCGACGCGCAGGAAGCTCACGCGGCCGGCCGAGCGCAGCGGCAGGCGGTCGAGCGGCTTCTTGCGCTGGGTTCTTTCCTCGGGGACGCCGCCGCCGCGGCGCAAGGCACGCAGCTCGAGCTCCTCGCGCACGCGGGACAGCGCGGCCGCGAAGCGCTCCTCGTCGAACGGCTTGAGCAGGTAGTCGACGGCGTCGACGTCGAAGGCGCGCAGCGCGTGCTCTTCGTGGGCGGTGACGAAGACGACCGCCGGCATGGCGCGCGCGCCCATCGCTTCGATGAGCTGGAAGCCGTTGGCGCCGGGCATCTGCACGTCGAGGAAGACGACATCTGGAGGTCCAGCCGGCGACTCGCGGATGGCGGCGAGCGCTCCCGGGACGTCGGCGCTCTCGCCCACCACCTCCACGTCGCGCTGCTTCTCGAGCAGGTCGCGAAGCCGGTCGCACGCCGAGGGCTCGTCGTCAACGATGAAGGCCCGCAACATGCGGCAGCTCCTCCAGCAGCTCCAGGGGCTCGTCCATCGGCGTCGCCTTGCCGGCTGCCTCGCGGTAGGGCAGCTCGACCAGCACGCGCGTGCCGCCCTCCGGCCCGTCCTCCAGCATCAGCCGGTGCGCCTCGCCATAGAGCTTGCGCAGGCGGGCGCGGGTGTTGGTGAGCCCGATGCCTTCGCGGCGCGGTTCCGGATGACCAGGCATTACCGGCGGCAGGCCCGGACCGTCGTCGGCGATCTCGATCTCCAGCCTGTCGCCGGCGCGGCGCGCGCGAACCACCGCGTGCACTGGCTTGAGGCCGACCGCGACGGCATGCTTGACGACATTCTCGATCAGCGGCTGCAGCAGCAGGTTGGGCACCTGGCAGTCGCGCAGCTCCGGCGGCACGTCGACCTCGAGCGTCAGGCGGCCGCGGAAGCGCACCATCTGCACCTCCATGTAGCTGCGCAGGTGCGCGAGCTCCTGTTGCAGCGTCACTTCGAGCGCGCCGGTGCTCGCCAGCGACAGGCGCAGGAAGTCGGAGAGCCGGCAGATCATGCGGTCCGCCGCCTGCGGGTCGCGGTGCACGAGGGCCGAGATGGTGTGCAGCGCGTTGAAGACGAAGTGCGGATCGAGCTCGGCCTTGAGCAGCTTGATCTCGGTCTGCGCCAGCGCCGTCTCGAGGCGTGCGGCGTCGACCTCCCGCTCGCGCAGCTGGCGCTGGTAGGCGAGGGCGGAGACGATGCAGAGCACGACGACGTACATGAAGAAGTCGAACAGCCACCAGCTCGACAGCATGTTGCCCCACAACTCGCGGAGGGTGAACGGGGCGGTGCCGAGCCAGGCCGTGCCCACCGCCTTCGACGCCCAGATCGCGAGGCCGCTCGCCACGGAGGCGACCGTCGCGCGCCAGAGGTGGCCGGGCACCTGCCGCCGCATCGATCCGGGCACCAGCGGCTGGCGCTCCGACCAGACGACGATGAAGGGCACGGTGAGGCCCCACCACATGCAGCCGATGAAGGTCCACACCAGCGGCTCGAGCCGCGTCGGCTGGCCCATGGTCTGGTAGGAGGCGAGGAGGCCAATGATGCGGAACACCCCCAGCAGGGATCCCACGGAGGCGGCGAGCAGGAAGAACCTGCGCGGGGTCATCCGGAAGTCATTAGGAGTCGTCACGGCCATGGCGGTGGGGTGGGCTGCGAGCGGGTCGCGGCCGGCGTGGCCGCAAGCATCTACCGGCCGCGGTCTCTGTCAGTCTACCCGCGGGCCGAATCGCCTCAATCCCGGGCTGGCTCGCCGGCCCGGGTCGCATCGTCGAGATCCCAGGCCGGCTCGCCGGCGCGGCTCACCCACAGCGCCGCCGGCAGCCCGACGAGCAGCGCGTGGCCGAGAATGCCGTTGAGGAGCACCGGCCACTCGGGCCACGAGACACCGCGCCCCGCCGCCGACAGTGGGACCACCACGAAGCTCATCACGAAGTAGCAGACGACGCCGTAAGCGAGGCCGTAGGCGACCGGCCGCCGCACGATCGCCGGCAGCTTGCGGCTGACGAGGTAGTAGATGGCGGTGATGATGGTGGCGTTGAGGAAGTGGAGCACGCCGCCGAGGATCGCGGTCGGGATGCCGCCGGCGCGCGCCGCGTCGCGCCCGATGAGGCCAGCCGCCACCGAGTGGAAGATGCGGATCGGCGCGGCGGGGATGTAGAGACCGAAGAAGACGAGCGCGTCGGTGATGTCGCAGATGCCGACGGTGACGCCGCCGAGGAGCACCGCGCGCAGGCCGCTGATCTTCCGCCGCGGCTCGGCCTCGGCTGAGGCGCGGCTGGCGAGCAGCGACGGTTGATGGACGAGCGACGGTGCTGGCGTGGTCATGGCGGGCCTCCGGTCGAGTGACGTGCTGCGTGGCCGCGGAATGGCGGTCCGCGAGCGCTTCATAACCTCCTGCGTGCGTCGCTGGAACGCCGCTCGTCACCAGTGGAGGGTGCGACGGGCCGAATCGACGGCGCGCGGGGCCGGTTGCGGAAGCGATGCGCGGCGGCGCGGTGCGATCGCGCAGCGGTCCAAGCGGCTGGACGCGGTCGCGGAACGACGCCCCCCGGGCCGAGCGCGCAGGATCGCGGGCCGTGTGGCGCTGGCGACGCGCCGTTCGGCCTGTCTCCTTCTCGCCGCGCGCGACGCGAACCGGCTCGCGCGAAGGCGCGATCCGAAATGTTGAACGCCGACTCGCGATGATCATTAGAGGGCCGAGCGGCGCACCTGGCGTGCCGAATGTGGACTGACGTCGTCCGAGTCGCCACGAACGCGTGCGGGCTCGTCACGACGCGCGTTCGCGTGCCGATTCAAAGCGCCGATTCGCGGCTGCGAGAAGGAGCTCGACTTACGCGTAGTTGACGACCGCAACTTGCTGTCATTCAGTGACTTGCAGCTAGCCTCGAAGCGCGTTCGTATCCGTGGCTCTGCCCTTGCTCTCCCGCCCTCCGCGCAAGCCGCGAAAGGAGGGCGCCGAGACGCAACCGACTCGCAGGTGACCGAGCTTCCAGAGCTTTTTCAGCATTCCATCAACAACGAGTGGAGAACGAACGCATGAACACGCGAATCACGCGGCGGGTCGCCGGCCTCGGCCTCGCGCTCGTGCTGCTCCTCTGCGGAGCGGCGGCGGCGCAGCTGCAGACCGGCAACCTTTACGGTGACGCCAAGGACCAGAGCGGCGGCGTCCTGCCTGGCGTCACCGTCACCCTGACCGGCAACGGCGCGCCGCAGGTGCAGGTGACCAACGCCCAGGGCCAGTTCCGCTTCCTCAGCCTCTCGCCCGGGGACTACGCCCTGCGGGCCGAGCTTCAGGGCTTCTCGACCGTCGACTATCCGAACATCGTCATCAACGTCGGCCGCAACACCAACATCGAGGTGACCCTGCAGTCGGCGATCGAGGACACCATCACGGTGACGACCGAGTCGCCGCTCCTCGACGAGCGCCGCATCAGCACGGGCGCCACCGTCGCGCAGACCGAGCTCGAGAAGATCCCGACCGCGCGCGACCCCTGGGCCATCCTGCAGACGACCCCTGGCGTGCTCACCGACCGCATCAACGTCGGTGGTAACGAGTCAGGCCAGCAGTCGCAGTACGTCGGCCCCGGTGCCATGGGCTCGCAGGCGGTGTGGTCGGTGGACGGCGTCGTCATCACCGACATGGCGGCGCTCGGCTCCTCGCCGGCCTACTACGACTTCGACGCCTTCGAAGAGATGCAGGTGACGACCGGCGGCTCCGACAGCACCATCGCCACCAGCGGTGTGGTGCTCAACATGGTGACCAAGCGCGGCACCAACGAGTGGCGCGGCAGCGGCCGCCGCTACGAGACGGACCGCGACGGCGCCTTCGGCATCCTGCCGGAACAAGAGAGCTTGAGCCTCGACAGCTCCGAGCTGGCCAAGCCCGGCCCGTGGCGCAGCGGCTCCGGCGCCACCAACGGTCAGGCCCCGTTCACCCAGGGCAACCAGATCGACTTCGTGCACGACTACGGCTTCGAGGCCGGCGGCCCGATCGTCAAGGACCGCCTGTGGATCTGGGGCAGCTACGGCCGCAACAAGATCCAGCTGCGCACGATCGCCAACGTCGTCG
>DASYQD010000079.1:0-74352 GCA_036005845.1 Thermoanaerobaculia bacterium
CGGATCTCGATGCCGGGGAAAGCCTGGC
The DNA here is from genome assembly GCA_036005845.1 of Thermoanaerobaculia bacterium. GTDB lineage: Bacteria > Acidobacteriota > Thermoanaerobaculia > Multivoradales > JAIOJS01 > DASYQD01. Next base: position 29 of record DASYQD010000079.1, read on the forward strand.
GGAACATCGCGTAGTGGCGCTTCTTGAGCTCAAGAATCTCCGGGATCGCTTCGAGCAGGAAGCGCGGCTTGAAGCTCGCGAGCTGCGGCGGCAGCGTGGCCCCGTCGTAGCCCATGCGCACGATGCCGGCGAGGATGCGGTCCGCCTCCTCGCGGCCGAAGGCCTTGACGAGCCCGGGCACCTGCCTGCCGATGCCGTCGGGCGCGCCGGGCAGATCGAGCGCGATGACGGTGACGCCGTAAGGCACCAGCCGCGACCCGAGCTGCATGGTCTTGCCGGCGCCGACGATGCCGCTGGCGCCGGAGATGACGAGCGCTCCGCGGTCGCCGGCGGGGCCGAAGACGGCCTCGACGGCTTCCTCGACAGTGATCGGCAACCGTCCGTCGCGGAAGATCTCCAGCACGCTGCCCAGCCCGAGCGTGTCGAGAGTAGGGCGCCGCAGGGAGCGGACGTGAGTCGCGGTGTCGATCGACAATGCTGGGGACCTCCGGCGGTGGCGAAGGCGGGCGCGCAAACGCTAGCACAGGGCCGCTTCGGGAACGGTTCAGAGAACCGCTCAGGGAACGTCGAGCGTCACTCGCTCCGCGCTGCGGTCTCCGGCCTGGCTGAAGGTCCGCCCGGCGTCGGCGCGGTCGCGGTGGAAAGTGAGCTCTAGCCGCAGCGGCCCCGCGGCCCCTTCGCTCACCTTCGGAATGAGGACGACGCCGGTACCGTCCGCCTTGCGCAGCGCATCGAAACCGATCGCTGCGTACGCGGTCGGCGGCAGGAAGGCACGCGCGTGACCGGCACTGCCGTCCGGCGCTGCCAGCCGCAGCTCGACGCCGTGGGGATCGAAGCGCGCCGTGCCGCTGTCGCCGGCGAGCGCCGCGGAGCGCAGCACGAGGCCGGCTGCGGCAGCCGCAGCATTGGGTCGTGCTTGGATCCGCACGCGGGTGCCGGCCGCCAGCCACTCTTCCTCTCCGAAAGCGTGCCAGCACGTCCACTCCGGCGCGGCCCAGCGCAGGTCGCGCACGCGCGCCGCCGGGCTGCGCCGCAGCGCCAGCGCCAAGCGGCCTGCGCTCGGGCCGGCGTCGAGATCGAACAGCTCGGCGCCGTCGAGGAAGCCGGCCAACCGATCGCCCCATGAGTCGATCGTCAGCGCGTATTCGCGTCCGGGTCGAGGCGCCACCGCGTCCGACCAGAGCACTGATGAGACCCCGTTGACGACGCGCAGCAAGCGGCGCGAGCCATGCTCGGCATCGAGCCAGAGCGCCAGATGGTTGAGGTGGTCCTGCCAGGCCAGCAGCACGGCGGCGGCGCCCTCGCCACCCGGCACCAACCGGAGCTCGAGCCTGAAGCGGTCGGGCAGCGGCTCGCTCAACACCGCGAAGCGGGCACCGCCGAGCGCCAGCGCCGCGACGCCGTGCACCGCGACACCTCCCGCGCTCGCGAATGCACCACCCGCCCACAACCGGTCGCCGGCGCGCGCCAGCGCGAGGACGTCGTTGTCCACTCCCTGGCCCAAGGCCGACCACGTGCCGGCGGCGCGATCCCACCGCGCGAGCCGGCTCGCCGCCGCGCCGCCGGCATGCTGGAAGTGTCCGCCCGCCCAGAGCTGGTTGCCGTCGAGCGCCAGCGCGAACACCGGCGCGTCGAGGCCGGCGCCGAGCGGCGCCCAGGCGGTGCCCGTCCACCGCGCCACGCGGCTCGCTGCGACTCCGCCCGCGTGAGTGAACGCGCCGGCGATGAAAAGCCCTTCGGGACCTACCGCCAGCGCGCTCACCGTGCCGTCGATGGTGCCGCCGGCGGCCACCCAGTTCTTGCCGTCCCAGCGTGCGACGCGGCTCGCGGGCTTGCCGCCGGCGTTGGCGAATGCACCGCCCACGTAGAGGAAGCCCGTGTCCTCGGCGAGCGCGAGCACGGCGCCGTCCACGCCGCCGCCGACCGCCTCCCACGCGTGCGCCGACTTCACCCACGCGGCGAGGTTGGTGGCGGCGACGCCGCCGGCCGACGCGAAGAGGCCGCCGGCGTAGACGCGGCCGCCATCGACGGCGAGCGCGCGAACGGCGCCTGCCACGCCCGTCCCGAGCGCCGACCACGTGTTCGTGGAACGCCGCCAGACCGCCACGTTCTGCGCCGGCGCGCCTCCCGCCTGCGTGAACGATCCTCCGACGTACACGGAGTCGCCATCGACCGCCAGTGCGCGCACCGTGCCGTTGACGCCGGCTCCCAACGCGTGCCAGGCGTTCCCGTCCCAGACCGCGACGCCGCGGCCTCCTCCCGCCACGGTGAAGTTGCCGCCGGCGAAGACCTCGCCGCCGCCATCGGCCACGGCGAGGACGTTGCCGTTGAGGCCGCCGCCCGCCGCCTCCCAGGTCGCCGGCTCGGGCTCGCAGCGCAGCGTGCCATCCTCCACCTTCCACGGCGCCGCGGCGACGGCGCCGGTCTCGTCCTCGAAGCTCCAGCGCGCGGGGTCCAAGGCGAGGAACGGTTCCTCGAAGCTCCAGGCGGCGAATGCGAGCTCGGCGGGCCAGACGCGCACCTCGGAGAACCAGGCGTCGATGTTGCTCCAGGCGTAGAGGCCGATACGACCCGCCGTGAGCTCGCCGTCGTCGACGACGAAGGTCGGCACGCCGTCGAGCCAGCCGCGCAGCGAGCTGCCGATGGCGGCGATGGTGAGCTCGTAGGAGCGGTCCGCCTCGTAGACGACGTCGTCCTGCCACAAGACCTTGGTGGTACCGCCACTGCGCTTCACGAGCTGTCGTGCGCCGCGCTCGCGGCTCATCGCGAAGCGGTAATAGCTCGCCGTGCTCTGCGCGCGGAAGACCACGCCCACGGCGCCGCCGTGCGAGCGGACGCGAACGCGCAGCAAGACGTCGGTCCAGCCCGGATCGCCGGCCAACGCGTAGGCGCCCGGATAGTCGGGGTTCCCGCCCGCCGCGAGCAGACTCTGCAGGCGCAGCGCCCCGTCCATGGTCTCCCACGCCGCCGCCCCGGCGAGCGGCACGCCGGTCACCTCCGAGAGCAGCGACCAAGCGGCGAGGTCGCCGGTGGCGAAGCGATCGCGCAACAGGGCAAGCGCCTCCAACGAGAGCCGCCGCACCTCCAAGCGCTCGAACCGTGCCGTGGGGTCGTTGCAGGCGTAGAGGCCGACGCGGCCCGCGGCGTGAGCGGTGTCGACGAGCTCGCAGAGCCGCACGCCGTCGAGGTAGGCAGTCAGCCGCGATCCGAAAGCCTCGACGACGAGCTCGAACGGCTCGCCTGGCGCGTAGGAGCCTTGGTCTTCCCACAGGACCGAGACCACGCCGGCCTCGACCTTCACCAATCGCCGATAGGGGAGCGTCGCGTCGGCAGCGAGACGGTAGTGATTCGCCGCGTCGCGCCAGCGGAACACGATGCCGATCGAGCCGCCGGCGTCGGAGCGCAGGTCCACACTCAGCCGGTAGTTGGTCCAGTCGCCGTCGCCGGTGAGCGCCTGCGTGCCCGGCAGCGCGGGCTCGGCGCCGCCGCCGATGGCCGAGAGCTGGATCAACGCGCCCCCCTCGATCCGCCACTGCGAGGGACCGCCGCTCCCTTCGTCGACGATGTCGAAGCGCGCCAGCGCTCCCTCGTCGCGGAAGCTCTCGAGCAGCACGACCGGATCGCCTGCCGGCTCGCTCACCGGTCCGGGGAGCTGCCGCAGCTCGACGCGATGCCGCGTGAGCTCCATGCCCTCGCGCAACAACAGCGAGACGGACTCGCCTTCGCTACCGCTGGTAAAGGCAACGCCGGTCAGCTTGACGTCGCCCGGTGGTAGCGGCGGCGGCAGCCGGTGTGCCGGCCGCGACAGCGCGATCTCGACGCGGCCCCAGCCCAGCGGCTCGGGCGCGCGCAGCAGAAGACACGGCGGACCGCCGGTGCGGGTGAGCCGAGTCACCTCGACGCGGAGCGGGTTCTGCCGCGCCGCGGGACCGAGAGCGGCGTCGGCCACCGCTTCATAGGCGCGCGTCTCCGCCTCGTTCGGCGCCGCGAAGGTGAACGGCACCGCCTGCGCCAGCGCGCTCTCGGCACCCGCCTCGAGAGCGCCGCTCCACGCATGGTCTTCAAACCCGTGCAAATGGTGGAAGAAGTTGGCGTAGAGCGACGTGGTGAGCTGGAAGCGATAGACCACCGGCGCCGCCGGCCGGAAGTCGTCGACCCGCACGTCCGCGAAGCGCGCGCCGGGGCTCTCGCAGACGTAGAGGCCGACGCGGCCCTTGGCGAGCTCGGCGTCCTCGACGGCGAACACCGGCTCGCCGTCGACGTAGGCGCGCAGCGACGGGCCCACCGCTTCGACCGTCAGCAAATACTCGCGGTTGCGCCGGTACGCGACGTGGTCCTCGGCGAGCACGGCGATCCCCTGCGCGCCCGACTTCACCAGTCGCCGCCCGCGCTGCTGCAACGCGAAGCGGTACCAAGTGCCCGGACCACCGTAGCGGAAGACGAGGCCGACGGCGCCTCCGGCCACGGCGCGCACGTGCACGCTCAGCCGGTAGTCGGTCCATTCGGCGGCCGCGGCGTCGGCCAACAGCAACACCGTGCCGTGCCGCGCCGGCTCGGCCGCGCCGCCGACGGCGGAGCCTTGCTCGACGAAGCGGCTCGCCGGCTCGCCCACCTCGCCCACAAGCCAGAGCGACGGCCCGCCCGGTCCCGCGTCGTCGGCAAACCAGCCGCGCGGCGGCCCGCCCGCGGCGCCGGCCGTGAAGCTCTCGTGGAGCAGCAGGGGCACCAGCCGCGCCTCGTGGAGCTTGTCGGGCGCCAGCACCCGCGCCTCGGTGGAGACCAGCGTGCGGTCGTGCGGGAACGACTGCGGGGCGAGCTTGGTGGCCAGGCAGGTGGCGGCATCGATCATCGTCAGCCAGCGTGTCTCGCGCTCGGAGAGCGTCACCGTCTCGACGCGGTCCCAGCGCGGCGCGAGGGCCAGCAGCCGCCCGTGCGCGTCGCGCACCGGCTGGTTGCTGTTGTCGAAGAGGTAGAGGCCGAGGTCGCGCCCGTCCATCCGATACATCTGCTCGACGTAGCTCTCGTTGAACTGCACGCCGACGTCGTAGGCGCGATAGAAGGGCTTGAAGAGGATCGGCTTCTCACCCGGCGGCGGCACCGTCGGCGGATCGGTCTCGTCGACGTAGCGGCTCAGGTCCTCGAGACCGGTGACGAAGGGCTTCGAGCTGTCGGTGCCGACCGGCACGTCGAGAGCCGTGAGCCCTGGCGGCCCACCGGTGCGGAAGTAGGCGTGCTCGACCGGCGAGCGATCGTTCGGCATGCCGCTGATGAAAGGATCGGGCTCGACCTGCGTCCGGATGGTCAGCTTGTAGGCGGTGTGAGGAGCGAGCAGCTCGCCCTCCGAGTGCCAGCGAGCGAGCTCCTCGCGGACGTGCTGAATGACCTCGTCGCGCCGCACGAGCTGGCCCGCCTCGGGATCGGGGGTGACGCAGAGCCGCCACAGGCAGAGCGGGCCTTCGCCGGTGACGTCGACGGTCGTGACGCCGGCGCCGTCGACGACCAGCACGCCGTCGGGCGTGAGAAGGAACGGGCCGTAGAGCTGGCCGTTCTCGCCGTGCCCCGTCGCCGACGTGCCGTGGTCCGGCGGGCACCGCCAGCAGACGGCGTGCACCAGCTTCTCGTTGCCGGCGGCGTACACGCTCAGACGCGCGATGTCCCTGCCTTCGAGCCGGATCGTCTCCGTCAGCTCGCCTGCCGTCCCTTGCGGAGCGTGAATCGCCACGGCGGCGCCGGCGGCGTCGAACGCGACGATGCGGAACGGCGGCCGGTGGGTGACGGTGAGCTCCACCCAGGGCGACAGGCACGGCAGCTCGATGTCGAGCTGATAGCCGGCGCCGAGCCCGAGTGGGCTCGAACCCCAGCGCTCCAGTCGTCCCAGCGTGAGGGGCGCGCCGTCGGCGCCGCGGACCGTGAAGCGGACGCCTTCGATGCGCCACGGATTGGCGACCGTCCCCGCCGTCCGCCGCCGCAGGTCGACGCATATCGTCGCCTTGGTCTCGTCCCCAGCGCCGCCAGGGAGCAGGGCACGCGAAGCCGCCGACACCGGCGCCGGCGCGGCGCTGGGAGCGAACACGAGACGGAACGAGCGCCCCGGCTCCGACGACTGAACGTGGATGCCGCGGCGCGTGGCCTCGACCGGGAAGCAGAGCGTGCGCACCCTCTGCTTCTCGCCGCGCGCGGTCGCCGAGCCCGTCGTCGCCGGCACCTCCCGCGTCTCCACCGTGGCCGGACCGAAGCCCCACGACAGCGTGAAGGCCGGGCGGCCGGACAGCGTCAGCGGCGATTCGACGCGGGTCCCGGGCTCGAAGCGAGCGAAGTCGATGCACGTCTCCTCGGCCGCCGCCAGCGGGATGCACGGGTAGCCTGGCAGCGCATCCGACGCCCACTCCTCCATCGCGGGCCCGGTCGAGCGGTTAAAATCGAACGGCGTGAGGACGCCGCAGAGCAGCTTCGTCTGCCCCACCACCGGTGCGCCGACCGCCGGCAGCCGCGGCACGATCGACCAGGCGCCGAAGAGCGCCGGCACCCCGGCAGACTTCGGGCTGCTCGCCACCAGCTCCCAGCCGCCGGCGCCGTTCCAACGCCGCAGCTCCAGGCTCGCCAGCACGTAGCGCACGTTGACGCTCGGCGAGCCGGGGCTGCCGATGGGCTCGACGGGGATGATCTGCTGCAGGTTGACGCCGACCATCGCCTTGTCGTGCACCGAGCGATCGAAAGTCAACGACAGCCGCCCGTCGAGCGGCACCAGCGGCACCTTCGACAAGTCCGGCTCGGTCCACGGCGCGGCGGCGGTAAGGAAACCGTTGCCGTCGTCCCAGCTCGGCAGCAGGTACTGGCCGCGAGGCAGCGCCCAGACCGCGGTGCTCTTGAGGTGCTCGACCGCCACCTGCTTGACCGGCAGCGGCAGCGGCGGCGCGAGCGGACGCGGCCCCCACTCCAGCGTCACCGTGCCGCCCAGCTTCTTCTTGAACGGCCACGGCAGCTTGATGCCGACGCTGAACTTGCCGAGCAGGTGATAGGGAGTGAACAGGTCGGCGGCGATCGTCGCGTCGAGCGCGATGCCGAGCCCGAAGCCGAAAACCGCGAGCTCGAGCAGACAGTGCAGCCAGAGGTCGCCGTGGAAGTGCGTCGGCTTGAAGCCCAGCCGCGCGTTGCCCTCCGCCCACGCCTCGAGTTTCACGCTGAGAGGCCCGAAGCTCCAGCCGTTGGCGTAGCCGAACCAGGCGCCCAGGGCGAGCTCGTGGGCGTCGAGCATGAAGTAGGCGTTGGCCTCGACGAACTGGCCGAGCAGGGCGCGGATGCGCAGCTCGCGCGGCTCCTTCTGGCCGAGGTAGAGATGCCAGGCGGTGGGATCGTGGAAGGCGTAAAACGCCTCCATGCCGCCCTTGATCTCGACGAGCTCGCCGCCCTTGCCGGTCTTGTACTCGGCGTCGAGGCCGATCAGGAAGCTGCCGGCCCGACCGTCGAGCACGGCAAGCGCGCGGAACTGCCCCTCGTCGGCGCCGTCTGCCCGCTTCTTCAGGAACGAGGCGGCGCCCTGGAGGAGGATCAGCGGCCCCGGAATGACGATGGCAAGGAGGAACTTGCCATTGAACGTGTAACCGTTGTCGGAGAGCGTGCCGAGCGTGATGCCGGCACCGAGGGCGAAGCTTCCCTTCTGCGGCTTCCACTTCGTCTTGATGTCGGTGATGCCCGGCTTGCCGCGATGGTAAAAGCTCTTGCCGTGGTCGATGCTGAACCACGCTTCGCTCGCCAGCTTGGCGGGCTCCATCTGCAGCGCCAGCAGGCCGGCGAAGCCGTAGATGGCCACGCCGGTGCTGGCCAGCGGCAGTCCGGTGGGCAGCTCGGCGTCGGCGTAGAAGGCAAAGAAGTTGTAGCGCCCCTGCGGGCCCTTGACCGAGCCGATGACGAGCGTGCCGTCGATCTCGAGGTTCGGCGTGTGGAGCTTGAGCTTGATGTCGCCGTCGAAGCGGCGGATCTTCTCGCCGGGCGCCTCGCCGTCGATCTCCTTGAACGAAACCTCGCCCTTGAGCTCCAGGACGTCGGGGATCTTCAGCTCGACGCCGGCGCCGTTGAGACTGATCCTCGGAAGGCGCCCGTCCTCATACCAAGTGATCCGCAGCCCCTCGACCGAGGCGCCGGCCTGCAGCCCCTCGACCAGCTTCAGCCCGCCCGAGAACCCGATCCACTTGCCGCCGTCGTCGGTCTTGCCAAAGCCGAGCTGCGAGATCTCGATCTTGAAACCGTAGAAGTCGAGCGTCTGCTGCTGGGGCAGCGACAACCAGCCGCCGTCGAGGTGGACGTTGCCCTTGGAGTCGATCGAAAGCTCTTTGACGTCGAAACTGGGCCACTTGAGGCCTTGGTCGGCGCCGAAGAGGGGGGTGAGCTTGCCGCTGAGCTTGGTAGTGAAGAGGCCATCGTCGAGCTCGAAACCGAGACCGTCGAGCTCGATGTCGAACAAATTCGGCCTTATCACGCGCTTCAAGCCGCCCGTCCTGCTCAAGCCGACGAGCAACCTGCCGTCCAATCCGATTCCCACTTCGACGTCCACCGGACCGTCAAAGAATTGCAGCCGCAATTGTCCCCTTATCTCCGTAGCCACTGGAATGCTCTGGCGAAACTCGATCTCTACGCTGCGCAGGTCGAGCTCAACACCTGCAAGAGTCCTGTGCAGCGGCTCGACCCAGGTCTTCGTCAGGCTGCCCGTGAAACCGCCGCTGCCGATGTAGCAATGCGAGAATGCCAAGTCGCTAACGGGCGGGTCGTTCGTCGCCCCTGCGTCCATCGGTGCGCTCATGCCAGCCGGCAGGTAGACGTCGCACGACTCGACGTACAGCCCTCGCCAGCCGGCCCCGATCTCCGGCGGTCCGTTGGGCGGCAAAGCCTTGTCGGAAAGTACCGGCGCAACGTTGTCTGCTCTGATCACGACCTCACTGCTGCCAATGAAAGATGGCGGCAAGCTGATGCTGGCGGGACCGCTCAGCGACACCTCACCGTCAAAACCCACCGCCAGGGTGATTGCCGCGCGAAGCTCGCTGGCCCCGTCGGGAATCGGCTCCCAGGCCTTCCCCGCCCAGCGCGCGGGGCGCAGAATGTCCGCGGCGAACCGCAGCGCCAGCTCGCCGATGATCCGGAAGGCGAAACCGTCGGCGCTGACGTCAACCTCGAGATCGATCGCTGTACCACCAGCCGAATTGCCGCCAAGGACCAGGGCGGTGCCCTCGAGGCCCGGTAGGCCGAGCGCAACTTCCGTGGCAAAGAGAAGGCGAAGCTTGATTGTGTCGAAGTCCTGCGCGACGGACTTGCGAAAGTCGGTGATGCCGATGTTGTCGAGGAATCCAAGGTCCGCAGGCAGGGTGACCAAGTCACCCGCGCGACCGAGCAAGGACGCTATCCCGCTGATGGCATCAGAAAGGACGACCGCGTCGGCCGCATCGAAGAGCTCCGCGGCGTCAGGTTTCAAGGCCACTTGGAGTCACCCCTTGCCATCTCTAGCGTCACGTTTCTGGCCAGGGGTCGGGAATGCTGTCGGCTCCGGCGCAAGTGCCCTGTGGATCACCGATCGTGCGCCACAAATAGGCAGACCTCCAGATCTTAGAGGCCGCCTCATGGTGCCTAACATGAGCATACTTTCCATCGGCGATGTCGGACCACACCCGAATTCCTGATGTTGGGTCGTCGATCAATTCGTCGGGCACTCGGAGGTGTTCCCTCCACAGCCGTAGACGCAACCTGCGAGCGAACTTCGATGCCACCCCATAGCTGCCGTACTGCACGGGCTCGGTCTCCGGATCCACGATGGCCACCGCCGCCTCGAGGTCATGCGTCATGCTGCGTCGATTGCAGTTCATCGACCCGATCTGAACCCAGAGGTCGTCGACGATCATCAGCTTCGCGTGGACATAGATCTGGTCTTCCTCAGTGGAGTCTTTCCTTGGTTTACGGAGATCGAAAATAGCAAAGTTTTGATACCTATCGCCATTGACTAGCTCCAGCGCCAGACCATTGAGGGTCCTGAAATGATAGTAATTCTCGAGCCTAGTTCCTTTGTCACCCGTCGGCTCTTGCGCGACGAGGACGATGACCTGCAGCTTCTCGTGGGCGATCAGTGCATCGCGAAGCGCAATCGCAATTTCGTAGGAAAAGAAATACTGATCCTCGATATAGATGAAGTCCCGGGCCTTGGCGATCGCCTTCAGGCAGGCGGCCCGAGCCGAGAACTCGCCGGCTTTCGCAAACGGATAATCAACATGTTCGACCGTAGCGCCGACCGCACCGGCAGGAACGCCCGCCATCGGCGGCAGAGGCTTCACGTGCAACTCGTCGTAACCGCAGGAGTATGTACGCAGCACTTGCACCATGTGCTTGCCCGGCGGCTCTGTCGTCTCCGCGGGAACCGCCTGCTTGATCGGCGTGTACGGGCCTCGCTCGTTGATCCTCGGCGGCTCCGGGTTGTTCCACCGTTCTACGAACATCAGCACGAAATGCACGCAGGCGTCGCCACGGATCAAGGCATGTACGTCGTGCCAGCCAGCAGGGAAATCCTTGAACTTGCGAAATCCCGAGGTCCCTAACTCTCCATGGTCCATGGTGTCCCAACGATCGACCTGTAAGTCGATGCCACCACAAAAGGCGTGTAGTTGCTTTTCCGGCAAGCGGTCCGCGGGGTCTGGTGCATGCGCGCGATCGGTGAAGAGAATGGAAAATTTCTGATGCGCCGAGCCGAAATCGCGGAAACGACTATCCAATATGCACTCGATCGGTTTGTCCAGCTTCCTGAACGCCCGATCTGCACGGTTATTACTATTTGAAAGATGGTTTGACAGCATCACCCGAATGTCGACGCCGCGCTCTCGCGCCTCTCGAAACACGTTAGCGACCGTCGCTTGGCCATTCTTGTCGATCAGCTCGAGATCGAGATTCAGCTCCAAGCCGGCATACCAAAAGAAGTCTCCGCTTCCGGCGGAGGTGAGGAGCTCATAGAGCTTCGCCATGTAGCACGCGCCGTCAATGAGCTCAGTCACCTGATTGTTGACCGTCTCCGGGCCGACCAGGGTGTCAGGGTTCTCTCGCGTATCGAGGAACCAATCATCAGGATTGAACGTCAATGGCATGGAGTCCTCCTCATCCAGGGTCCACCGAAAGCTCGCGGTGATCGACGTTCACGTTCCCGGCCGCGGTTCGTACGCGAAGCCGGTACCGGTTGACGGTGCCCTGGATGGCACCCGAATCGATGAAACGGTTGACACCGGATGCGAGCCACGCCGAGACGGCGACCCAACGAGCCCCGGAACGTCGCATCACGATGGTGGTCACCGGCGGATCGTCCGGCGGCGACCATTCGAGGTCGATCCCGGCACCCGCGCCTACCCAGGTACCCGCGACCCACAGCGGCGGCTTGGGAGGCTTCTGGTCGTGCGCGCGAGCGAGAACCACGGTCGATGGCGGCGACGTCAGTCCCGATGCGCTTCGGGCCGCGAGGCGATAGAAGTAGTTTGTTCTGCCTGATAGCGGTTCGTCCGTCCAATGCAACAGCTCCTGTGGAGGCGCTGCACCTGGTTGCGTGTGGATGAGTGTCATTTGCCGCAGGTCACGCGCAGCTTCCGGCCTGTCGGCCCGATAGAGCTGATAGACGGCGATATCCCCCTCCGGATTTGCCGGCCAGTACAGCGTGATCTTGCGGTCACCGCCCACCACTTTCACGATCGCCGGCGTCCGCGGCGGCTCGACCTTGCGCAGGTACACCGGCGGTCCCGGCAGGCTCAGGCCGCCCTGGTTTTGCGCTCCGTCCACGAACAACGCTCGATAGAAGTACCGATTCGTTGCACGCCCCGGCAGGATGTCCAGATATGCCCGCCGCTCACCTTTCGGCGCATAGTTCGCATCGTCGTCCGGTCGGCGTTGATCCACGAGCTGGGGATCTGACATCGCCAGCGGTTCCAGCGTGACCTGGGTGAATGCTTCTTCGTTGCCGGGCAGTGCTGCGAGGACGCGCAGGGCGTTGTCCGAGAGGCCGAGGTAGTCGCCCGCCTCGTCGATCTTGTTGAGCTCCTTAGCTGCAGCTATGCGCGTCGCCGCGTTCCAGCTCTTTGGGAACCAATCCGCGGCCGCGTTGCCGTCGAGCTGGCTGCGCAGGGTCCGCATGTAGCGGTCGCGCTTCTCCAGCTCGGTGCGGTCGGGCTGCCGCTCGTTGCCGGGCAGCAGCGCCAGCACGGTCCAGGCGCTATCACTGAGCGTGCTGTACGCGGCACCGCTCGCGAGCGAGTTCACCGCCGCCGCCGCCGCGGCTCGCGTCGCTAAGTCCCACCCGTCAGGAAAGAACGCCAGATGCTCGATCCGGCGCTCGTCGGGGTCGGGCGGTTTCGGCGGCTCCGGCACCGGGTCGAGCTTCTTGCGCGTCTCGCGGATCAGCCAGTCGCGGCGGAAGAGGCTGTCGTCGAGGGCGCGCAGGATGTGGACGCGAAACGGTTTCTGGGGATCGATGAAACGGAAGGTGGTGTAGGAACGGTCGTGGTAGTCGGCCGGCGTGGCGTAGCGACGGTCGCCGAGCTCCGGCAGCTCGGGCGGGTCCGGCTTCTTGCGCAGGACGCGGAAGACGGTCGCGGACGGCGACAGCCTGCTTTCGTTGCCGAAGCGCAGAGGATCGGCGGGCCACTTTGGATCGTCCTTGGTGTGGACCTTGTCGTCGGCCGCGCTCACCGCGACCTGGGCGTAGACGACGGGCTCCTCCGGGCTGGGCTCGAAAGGTTTGCCCAGGCCTACGTCGGGCGCGGGCAGGAAGGCGTCGTACTCGCGGGTGGGACGGCCGAGGCTCCAGCGGGTTGGCTTGGCGATCGAAGGGACGGTCTCGAGTGTCACCGTTCTCGCACCGACGTCGTACGCCGCGATACGGTGAACCTCACTCGCGCCGCCGTCGTCGCGCAGCCAGAGGTGGAGATGACCGGCGAACGGTTCGACTCCCGCGAGGTTCGCCCCGGGCGGGAGCTGGACGCTCTTGCCCGTCACCGTGACGTCCGCAATCTCATTCGCCTCCGCGAACGTCTGTTCGGTGAGCGCGCGGTCGCTGCCGTCGCGCACCGCGTCGACCACGATCCGCGCCGGCGGTTCGTATGGCACCGCGGCGAGACGGCGCGCCCAACTCGCCGCCACGCTGGTGTCCACCCACAGCGCGTGTTTGTCCGGGATCGCCACCGTGCACGGCCTGTCCTCCGCCGGCCGGACGTCGTCGTGAGCGCCGATGTTGCGCACGCGCAGGCGGAGCTTGGCGCCCGGCTGGCTGCCGACGATCTCGAAATCGTCGTTGCCCACGCGCAGTCGCGCCTTAGTGAAGACGCCGGCCGTGCGCGAGTCGCCGATGTCGAGCGCGACCTCGCTCTCCGTGCCGGAGACGGCCGTGACTTTGTCGGTCCTGCCCAACAGCGCATTCCACCGCCCCGGCTGGTAGTAGAGGCGGAACTCACGCGTGTCGGGCGCGAGGAGCTGCTGTTGCTCCGTCCACCGCCAACTCACGCGCAAACCCACGAGCTGGTCGCCGACCTTCTTCCGCCACTCCGCGTACGGTTCGTCCTCGAAGAGCCACGGGTCGCCGGGATCCAGCGCCCACGCCTCGATGCCCAGAGGCGGTTGCGGCGGGGCCTTGTCGAGCAGCGCCAGGGCATAGGTGTGAATGGAGCGATGGCCCGCCGGCGGCTGGTGATACCAGGGCAGCACGGGAGGCGGCTCGCCGGGGCCCGGCGGCGGCGGCTCCCACTGGTACCACTCCGCCGGCGCGCTCGGCGCGCTGCGTCTGCCGAAGAGGTCCTGGCCGCCGATGCGGTAGCTGTACCAGCCTTCGGCGAGGTGGGAATCGACCGCGTGCAGCTCGATCGGCGGCGGCGGCCAATCGGCGTTGCGCGCGTTGGGCGGCAGGATCGCGTTCGGCGGATCGGGCTCGGAGATCAGCATGTGCGCGAGCTGGGGGACGGGCTGGTAGCTTGCGATCGTCGGCGGTGCCTGCGGCGGCTGGATGCCGAGGTCGGCGCGCACGGCGTGGTAGAAGACGAGGCTGCCCGGCTGCTCGGTGGTGGTGTCGGCGGGAAGCTGCCACCAGAGCCCGGCGTTGCCGGCCTCCTCGCGCAGCGAGCCGTCGATCGCGCGTGATGTCGTCCCCGGCAAGGCGTAAGCACGCGCGGCGCTCGGCGGCGCGATCGGCGGCTGCACACTGGTGCTGCGGTCGAGAACGAGGACCGCGTCGACCTTCGTCGCGTCGGGAGTGAAGGCGAGCCAGGCGAGGGCGGTCGCGGCGCTGCCGCCGAGCACGCCGGTGGGATCGGCGAGCAGCAGGTAGTCGTAGCCCACGCCGAGCGCCGCGGAGTGATCCACGAAATAGAGGCCGAGCATCTGCGCCATCGCCGGATGCAGGCTGGCGAGATACACCAGGTCGAGCGCGCGCAGCTCGAGCTTCGGCGACTCCGCTCGCGTGCCTGGCGACAGCGGTTGGCCGGGAAGGTCATGGTGCACACGCGTCGCCATCGCACCGCCACCGGGTCCTCCCGCGACCAGCGCGACGAGCTCGTCATGAAGCTTGGTGAATCCCTGGTCCCAACCGGCTGGGGCGGGATAAGTCACTCGCGAAAGCGCGGCCTTCTGCGCCTCCTCGAACGTGCCCGGCGCACCCGGGCACGGATAGTCGGCGTTCGCCACCGGCAGGGCCAACGGATAGCGGAACCCCGGGACCTCATCCCAGCCGTAGGTGACGCCCTGCTGGCGCGGCCACACGCAGAGGTCGACCAGCGCGGCGTTGGCGGCGCCGATCTCGACAGCGGTGATCGCGGCAGCCTCGAGCGTCGCGCCGGCCACCTCTCCGCCCTTGCCGCGAGCGTTGGCTTGCGCCACCACCGCATCCCCCGCCAAGCCGCGCACTTCGACCTGCTGGAGATCGGGGTCATGGCCGGCCGGGCATTCGAAGCAGATCTCGTGCAGCAGCGCGGGATCGATGGTGGGGCTCTCGACGACGACGAGAGTGATCGGCTCCGCCGCGAGCGTCACGATGCCGGCGGCCAGGGCCTGCGCCGCGACCGTTTCGAGCGCCACGCGTTTGCCGTCGGCGCGGAATGCCTCGATCCGCAGCTCGCCGCGATTGGTGAGCCGCAGGTCCACCCGCCGGGCCGGACAGGGCAGCTCGATCTCGAGCCGGCGGCTGGTCTGCAGCCCGGCCGGCGATCCCGGCCACTGCTCGATCGCGGTGAGCGGAATGACGGGGCTGATCGGCGGCACCGCGGTGGTGAAGACGACGCCTTTCTCCGTGCGTGGGCTGGGCCCGATGCCCAACGGCAGCGGACGGAAGTCGACGCAGGTGCGCACCGCCTGGGGCCCGGCGTCGCGGAAGCCGATCCGCAGATCGACGCGGCGGGCGTCCGCTCCGCTAGGGAGCTCGAAGCGCAGCGAACCACCCTGGCTCAAGTCCACCTCGACCGTGTCGGCTGCAGGAAATTGTTCGGTGAAGACGAGAGGTCGGACGCTGATCAACCGCCCCAGCGCCACATCCAGACGGGAGCCTGGGTAGGTGCCGGGCCGCAGCCGCCGCAACTCGATGCTCAGACAGCGCGGTCGGGACGGTCGGCTCTCGCGCCGGAAGAGGTAGAAGCCAAACCAGGGAAAGCCGCGGTCCTGGCTCGGGAACCAGCGGAGATGGTTGCCCTCCGGCAACGGCGGCTGCGCAGGATCGACCGGCTCGTCGCCTTGGATGCCCAGGACGAGCATCGTCAGGTCATCCTCGTTGAAGCTCACCGCGAGCCTCCAGCGCGAACGCGCCGTCGGCCGGCGAATGCAAGCACCAACACGAAGCTTCGGAAATCGATCAGAAGCCCGCTCCAGTCTCGCAGCCGGCGCGGGCGGGCCGAGCTGCGCAAATCAGAAATCAGAAAGGGTGTGGAGCGAAGCTAACACGAAACGGCAGGTGGCAGGTCAATCCGGTGGAATACGGACATCGCTGCGCCGGAGCGATGGATGCGCCTTCGCCGCTGCGATCGCTCGCGTGCTCAGCAGCACGCTGACTGACGGAAAGTCGACTTCGTTGAGGACGAGGACGTCGATTCCGGCGTCGGAGACCTCTCGCGCGATCTTCGCCAGGCGAGACTGCACTTCTGCTTTCGATCCGCCAGTCCAGTTGCTGGCGCCGAACTCGCCGCCGCGGGCGTGGGCGATGTTGAAGGTGCCGACCCGGATGGAGACCGCCGGTCGCTGTGAGCTGCCGCGCCCGGATGCCGCTGAAAGATCCGTCGTGAATGTCCTGACACGGCGCCGCTGAGCCAGGAGCCGGGATTGTGCGTACCAACCGAGCGCGCACCCGACGGCGATCAGCAGGATGAGAGCGCCGCGTTTCAACGTCAACGCCATGACGTGCGGACTCTGCTCACCCGCGGAGGCGCAGACGTGGCCGCGTCGTGGCAGCAACGAGGCTGACGACCTTGCCGCCAGCCGCGGTGCCGTTGCGCGGCCACGGCCGCGAGCCGGATAGGCTGCACGCGCGGCTTCGTGCCGCTCAACTTGCAATCGGAGGGCGAATGACTCATCTGCTCAGCTCGGCCTCTACCCGCGAGCTGCTCGACGACGCGGCGAGGCGCGGCATGCGCTACATCGCGGGTTTGCCGGAGCGTGGCGTAGCGCCGGCGACCGAGGCGGTCGGCGCACTGGCTGCCTGGGACACTCCGCTGCCCGATGCTCCCACCGACGCCGCTGAGACCTTGCGGCTGCTCGACGAGGTCGGCTCGCCGGCGACGATGGCGATCGACGGGCCGCGATTCTTCGGCTTCGTGATGGGCGGCTCGCTGCCGGTGACGGTGGCGGCGAATTGGCTGGCGACGGCGTGGGACCAGAACACCGGCTTGCAAACCGTGACGCCGGCGACCGCCGAGCTCGAGCGCATCGCGCTGGGCTGGCTGGTCGACGTGCTCGGCCTGCCGCCGGGAACCGCCGGCGGCTTCGTCACCGGCGCGACCGTCGCCAACCTCACGGCGCTCGCAGCGGGGCGGCACGCGGTGCTGCGCGCGGCCGGGTGGGACGTCGAGGCCGACGGCCTTTTCGGCGCGCCGCCGATCACCGTCGTCGTCGGCGCCGAGGTGCACCCGACGCTCGTCAAGTCGCTCGGCGTGCTGGGGCTCGGCCGCTCGCGCGTCGTCACCGTGCCGGTCGACGGCCAGGGCCGCATGCGCGCCGACGCGCTGCCGGGAATCGACGGGCCGACGATCGTCTGCCTGCAAGCGGGCAACGTGAACACCGGCGCCTTCGATCCGGCCGCGGAGATCGTGCCGCGCGCCAAGGAGGCGGGCGCCTGGGTGCACGTCGACGGCGCGTTCGGCATTTGGGCCGCCGCCTCGCCGAAGCTCCGGCCGCTGATGGCCGGCTTCTCCGGTGCCGACTCGTGGGCGACCGACGCGCACAAGTGGCTCAACGTGCCCTACGACTCGGGGCTCGCCTTCTCGCGCGACGGTGAGGCGCTGCGCGCGGCGATGGCCGTGCGCGCCGCCTACCTGCCGGTGGCGACGGTGCGCGACCCGTCCGACTACACGCCCGAGCTGTCGCGCCGCAGCCGCGGCGTCGAGGTGTGGGCGGCGATGCGCACGCTCGGCCGCCGCGGCCTCGCCGAGATGTTCGAGCGCAACTGCGCGCAGGCGCGCCGCTTCGCCGAGGGGCTCGCGGCCGCCGGCCATGAAGTGCTCAACGAAGTCGTCCTCAACCAGGTGCTCGTCGCCTTCGGCGACCCCGAGCGTACGCGCCGCACCATCGCCGCCATCCAACGCGACGGCACCTGCTGGTGCGGCGGCACCGTCTGGCAAGGCCGCACCGCCATGCGCATCAGCGTCTGCTCGTGGGCGACGACGGACGAGGACGTCGAGAAGAGCCTCGCCGCGATGCTGCGCTGCGCGGCAGACACGGCGAAGTAACTTCGCGACGATGTCCGTCCTGAAGCGGAAACGTTGACGGGACCACTGGCCGAAAGAGGGGAAACCGGATGCCGAAAATCTGGGTAACCATCTGGAGGGGAGGAGACGCCACCAGCCCGAAAGTGTGGCTCGACGACAAGCTGCTTACAGGTTGGGAGGAGCCGCCGGAAGACCCCATGTACGTTCGCCGCGGTTGGTTCGTGATGCGGGAGCTCGAGATCAATAGCACACATGACATCGAGTGTGAGGCACGCCAACCTGGGCACCTCTTCTGGCTCTCGGTCGTCGACCAGACGAACTATGTATTGCTGGACAGGAGCTTCGCCCTTCCCCCGAATGTGAGCTACCAGGACCAGTTCAGGGTGCGCTGAGGAGACCACGATGAAAGCCCTCTTGTCCGTCATCTTCCTCGTCCTCGCCGCAGCGCTGCCAGTCACTGCCTTGGCCCAGTCGGAAGCGGCGGCCCCTGCCGCAACCCCGGACGCCGTCGCGCGTGCCGCAGCGCGCAAGATCGTCGCCTCCGACCCGACTGGCATCTCCTCGATCCAACCGCCCGAGCCACAGGTCATCCTCGAAGCCAGCGAAGCGGGCGGCAAGGCCAAAGCGGTCGTGGGCTTTGAGTTCGACCGCGCGAAGCTCAAGCTTGAGCTTCTCGCCCCCTTCCAGGACGGCAGCAACGAGACCGATCTCCTAACGCTCGACCGTGTGCCGGGGGATGCCGTCGCTACCCTGGCCTATGCCTACGAGCTTAACGACGCGAAACCGCCCAACCTCAAGGATGCGTGCACTCTCGCCAACTCACAGGTCATCGGTTCCTACCGGGAAGTCCGCGAAAAGCTTACCCCCATCCTGCGCTCACCTCCTGTCGATCTCGAGAAAGGACCGTTGGGTGAGATGGTGGGATACGCCGCCGAGGTGGGAGATCGCCTCGCACAGACCACCGGTTTCAGCGCCGCCGCCTTGTCGGCGCGAATCGCCGCTCGGAATGCCGTGTGCGCTGCTGCCTCGACCAGCATGGCGGATCGCCTTGTGGCCGACCTTTACGGGCTCTCCGAAGCCGACCTCGAGCAAGCACTCCCGGGGCGGCAGTATGTGGCATGCAGTCTCGCGGCGGCGAGCTTGCCGGCCCGGGTTGATGCCGTTGCAGCGGCGGCAGCTGCCGAGATCACACGCCTGTACGAGACCAAAGCGTTCCAAACCGACGTCGACAAGGCGGTGGCCAAGGCACTTGCAGCCTTGCCGATCGACGCCGATCAACCGACAAAAGACGAGACCGCCTCGACGACGCGGAAAGCTGCGCTGACTGAGGCGCGTACGCAGCGCGCTGCCAACATTCAGCAGGCCATCACCCCGGCCGTCGCGAGCGCGCTCACTGATGCCGACAAGGCGCTGTTCAAAGAGCTCGATCTCGCTGAGCTCATAAACAGCTACCACGGTGGTGACGAGCCTGAGAAGCGCGCGGAGAACACCCAACGCGTCTATCGCAGCACTGACAACGTCGGGAATCGACTCGATGTTCTGGTGCGGTCACTGGAAGCGAACTGGAAGTCTGAAGCGAAACGAGAGTCTGCGGGTCACCCAGCCCCTGCCCCTGCCGGCGGCGGACCTCCGGCTTCGATCCTGCCGGAGCCGGCGCGCAAGGAGCTCGAGCGCCGCCTCGTCTTGGCAGAGGCGAAGTGGCTGGCGACTTTCGAGAGCAAGATGGCGTCCACGGTCGTCGCTCTTGCCGAGCCGCCGTCGTACTGGACCGATTACTACCGCAAGGGAGTGATCGATGCGGCCGCGGCCCAAGCGGGCGCCGGCCCGGTGATGGCCAAGGTCGCGCGCACTTACCTCGCCAAGCTCATCCCCGCCTACGCGACCCTCGTCACATCGTTCAACGAGCTTCCCTTCGACAATCTGATAGAGGCCGGCGAGGGATTGTGCTCAGTGACCCAGCTCGAGGCCCGCATCGCTGCTCTGCCGCGCGGGCGTGCGCGCAACTCGCTGTTTAAGGCCTATGTCAGCGGTCTGCCCACCCTCGTCAATGCCACGGCCGAAATACAGGGCGGCTCGGCAGACTTCAAGTGGCTGGCGACCTTCCCGCCCACCATCGAGCAGAATAAGATCCAGACCAAACAGGCGACGCGCTACAACACCAGCATCGGCGGCGGCGTCACCCTGCTCCACCAAGGTTGGTACTACGCGGCTTCGTACAGCCAACAACGCAAGTACACCGCGCTCCCGGCGGCTAACGTTTGCCTGCCCCTCACCGGCGGTACCTCAGGCAGCCAGCTCTGCACGAACAGCTCGCCCGGGCCGCCCGGCCAGAGCTCGCCCGAGGTGGCGTCAATCGGCGCCAAGCATTTTTGGACTCCTGACCTAGCGGTCAACCTGGTCGCCTACTACGACTTCGACATCGACTCCTTTAACCCACACGTCTTCTTCTACTTCCTCCCGCAGAAAGGCAGCGGTTTGCGGGGAGGCCTCGACTTGGGCTACGTGTCGCACCACCCCGAACGCGGGGACCGGTTCGAGGCGCGGATCTTCATCGGTGCTCCGGTGAAGCTCTGGGATTGAGGGCTACGCCGCCGCGTCGGCCGCCGCCACCGCGGGCTCGTGGCGCCGCTTCCACGCCGCGTGGAGCTGCAGCAGCGGCGCGGTCATGAAGGTGGTGAGGAGGGCCATCAGCACCATCATCGAGAACACCGGCGGCGAGAGGATGCCGAGGTCGTAGCCGAGGTCGAGGACGATGAGGCCGACGAGGCCGCGGGTGTTCATCATCGCGCCGAGCGCGAAGGAGTCGGCCCAACCGATGCCGGTGATGCGCGCGGCGATCATCGTGCCGCCGATCTTGCCGGCGATGGCGACGCCGATGAGGGCGGCGCAGGCGAGCCAGCCGCCGAGGTCGTCGAGCAGGCCGATCTGCGTTCGCAGGCCGGTGAAGGCGAAGAAGAGCGGCAGCAGCAGCACCGAGGCGAAGGTCTCGAGGCGCCGCCGCAGGTAGCTGTGCACGCTCGAGTGGCGCGGCATCGCAACGCCGGCGAGGAAGGCGCCGAAGAGGGCGTGGATGCCGATCACTTCGGTGATGAGGGCGCAGAGGAAGAGGAACGACAGCGCGCCGGCCACCAGCGCCTCGCCCTCGACGTTGCCGCGCAAGAGGCGCGAGGCGGCGGGCTTGACGACGAGCAGCATGAGCAGCACGAAGGCGGCGGTCAACAGGAAGGTGACGAGCGCGCCGGCCAGCGCCGTCGCCTCGACCAGAGTGACCACCAGCGCCAGCAGGCACCAGGCGGTGACGTCGTCGACGGCGGCGCAGGCGATCGCGGTGGCGCCCAGCGGCGTGCGGGTGAGGCCGCGGTCCTCGAGGATGCGCGCCAGCACCGGGAAGGCGGTGATCGACATCGCCGTGCCCATGAAGAGGGCGAAGGCGGAAAAGCGCGTCCCCGGCGGCGCCAGCGAGCGGTAGAGCACCAGCGACAGCGCGCTGCCGAGCAGGAACGGCACGGTGATGCTCAGGTGGCTCACCCACACCGCCGCGTGCGCCGTCCGCCGCAGGTGCGCGGCGTCGAGGTCGATGCCGACGATGAACATGAAGAGCACGACGCCGATCTGGCTGAGGAGGCGCAGCGCGCCCATGGAATCCGGCGGGAAGAGGAAGGTCTGCGTCTGCGGCCAGATCCAGCCGAGCAGCGACGGGCCGAGCAGGATGCCGGCGATCATCTCGCCGATCACCGCCGGCTGGTGGAAGCGGCGGAAGAGGCCACCCATCAGCCGTGCCGCGACGACGATCACCACCACCTGCAGCAGCAGGAGCGGCAGCGGACTCTGCAGGTTGGCGCGCAGGCGCGAGAGGAGGCCGCCGGCAGGGACCAGCGGGTGAACCGCAGCTCCAGCCGCCGCGGCCTGAGGAGCCGTGGTGGCGCGTGGTGCCGCGGATGCGTTCGTCGTGGCGTCGAAGCGCGAGCCGAGCTGCAGGATGCCGGCGATCGCGGCCACGAAGAGGCCGATGACCAGCACGTAGACGGCGACCTTGCGGATCAAGCTCAGGTTCACGGGACGCGAAGCCTACCTCTGCCTGCCTCTGCCGGAATACGCGTCAAAAAGCAGAGGGCCGGCGACCGCTTAGACGGCCGGAGCCGCCAAGATTCGCCGCCGCGCCGCCCTTTGCGCGATGATCTGAGCGCCCGTGCAGAGCGTCCTGCCACCCGGCACCCGCGTCGGCCCTTACGAGGTGGAGGCGCCCCTCGGCAGCGGCGGCATGGGCGAGGTCTACCGCGCCCGCGACCATCGGCTCGGGCGCGCCGTGGCGTTGAAGCTGCTGCCGGCGCGGCTCGCCACCGACCCAGATGCGCTGTCCCGCTTCGAGAGCGAGGCGCGCGCCGCCTCCGCCCTCTCGCATCCCAACGTGGTGACCGTCTTCGACGTCGGCCAGGAAGGCGGCCGCCCCTGGCTGGCGATGGAGCTCGTGCCCGGCGACGCGCTGCGCCAGCTGCTGCGCCGCGGCGCGCCGCCGCTGCGCGAGGCGCTCGACCTCGCCTGCCAGCTCGCCGACGGGCTCGCCGCGGCGCACGCGCGCGGCATCGTCCACCGCGACCTCAAGCCCGAGAACCTGATGGTGGGCGACGACGGCCACTTGAAGATCCTCGACTTCGGCATCGCCAAGCTCGCCGGCGCGGCGAGCGAGCCGGTGGCGACGATCGCCGGCCAGCACGGCGTGCTGCCGGTATCGCGGGAAGCCCACACGCACCCGGGAACCATCCTCGGCACCGTCGGCTACCTCTCGCCCGAGCAGGCGCGCGGGCAGCCCGCCGACCCGCGCTCGGACCAGTTCGCCTTCGGCGCCATCCTCTACGAGCTGCTCGCCGGCGAGCGTGCCTTCGGCCGCGAGACCGCCGTCGACACGCTGTCGGCGATCCTGCGCGAGGAGCCGCCGCCGCTGCCGCCGGAGCGCGCGGCGCTGGTGCCGGCGCCCCTGCTGTGGGTGGTGCAGCGCTGCCTCGCCAAGCAGCCGCGCGACCGCTACGCCTCGACGCTCGACCTGGCGCACGACCTGCGGCAGCTGCGCGACAACCTGGCGAGCCTGGGCACGCTGTCGTCCGGCGTGGCGCTGGCGCCGCCGCAGCGGAGCTCGTGGCTCTCGCGGCGCTCGCTGGGCGCAGGCGCGGCATTGCTCGCGGCGCTCGTGGCGGCGTTCGTCGCCGGCTGGCGGCTGGCGCCGCGGCTCATGCGCACCGGCGCGGCGCCGGCGGCGCGTGCCGCGGAGGCGCCGGCGCTGCGCTACGTCTCCTACTCCGGCCGCGAGAACTCGCCGGCGCTGTCGCGCGACGGACGTCTTCTCGCTTTCGTCTCCGAGCGCAGCGGCATGCCGCGCATCTGGATACAGGTGGCGGGCGGCCGCGAGGCGGCGCTCACCGACGGGCCCGACGGCGCGCCGCGCATCTCGCCCGACGGCAGCAGCATCCTCTTCGTGCGCGCCGAGACGACGACATCGAAGATGGGCGCGCGGCGCTCGCTCTACCGCGTGCCGCTGGTCGGTGGGCCGCCGCGCAAGGTGGTCGACGACGCCGTCGAGGGCGACTGGTCGCCCGACGGCCGCCGCATCGCGTTCGTCCGCGTTGCCGGCACCAGCGGCAATGTCATCTCGGTCCTCGGCACCGCGGCGGCCGATGGCAGCGAGCCGCGCGAGCTCGCACGGGTGCCACAGCGCGCCCTGCGCTTCGTGCGCTGGAGCCCCGACGGCAGGGCGATCGCGGCGCGCGTCGGCCCGCTCCAAGGGCAGCTCGATCCCGAGCTCGCGCTGTTCGATGCGCGCAACGGCGCGCGCCGCGCGCTGCCGGTCGAGCAGAAGCACGGACAGCTCTACGGCTTCTCCTGGCGCGGTCCCGGTGAGCTCGTCTACGCCGAGGTGTCGGGCGCCACCGCCGGCGGCTCGTCGCGCGTCGTCGCGCTCGACGTGCAGAGCGGTGCCGCACGCGCGGTGTTCACGCTGCCGGGACGCATCGTGCTCGTCGACGCGGCGGGGCCTCGCATCGCGGCGGACGTGCTGTCCAACCGGCAGTCGCTGCGCGAGCTGCCGCTGGTTTCCGAGCGCGCGGTGCCGCCCGGCCGGCCGCTCACCCGCGCCGGCGCCGAGGACCGCCAGCCCGCCTACTCGCCCGACGGCCGGTGGCTGGTGTTCTCGTCGAACCGTACCGGCAACCTCGACCTCTGGCTGCTCGACACCACGAGCGGCGAGGAGCGCCAGCTCACCGACGACGAGGCGGACGACTGGGACCCGGCGTTCACGCCCGACGGCCGCTCGCTGCTGTGGAGCACCAACCGCGCCGGCCACTTCGAGATCTGGCAGATGGCCGTCGACGGCAGCGGCGCACGCCAGGTGACCAGCGACGGCGCCGACGCCGAGAACCCGACGACGACGCCGGACGGCCAGTGGGTGGTCTACAACTCCTTCCATCCGCAGAAGAGCGGTGTCTGGAAGGTGCGCGCCGACGGCAGCGGCGCGGTGCGGTTGTACGCCGGGACGACGACGCTGCCGGAGGTCTCGCCGAACGGGAGTCACGTGCTCTTCGTCAGCGACTACGTGGGGCGGACCAGCGGCACGTTGCGCGCCGTGCGCACGAGCGACGGCGCGGTCGACTTCTCCACCTCCTTCGCTTATGCGCGGCTCAACGACGGACGGCCGCGCTGGCTGCCCGGC
This sequence comes from Thermoanaerobaculia bacterium, assembly GCA_036005845.1. Classification (GTDB taxonomy): domain Bacteria; phylum Acidobacteriota; class Thermoanaerobaculia; order Multivoradales; family JAIOJS01; genus DASYQD01. The sequence goes on from DASYQD010000079.1 coordinate 24,632, forward strand.
GGCAACGCCTTCGCGTTCGTCGCCCCGGACCGTGCCGGAGCGTGGGGCGTCTTCGTGCAACCGTTCGTGCCCGGCGAGGACACCACTCCGCAACGCCGGCCGCTCGCCGGCTTCGACCCCGAGGCCCCGAGCGAGTCGTTCGGCATCGCGCCCGACGGCAAGCGGCTGGCGCTGTCCACGATCGAGGCCCGCAGCTTCCTGCTCATCGCGGAAGCGCCCTAGCCGCGGCCGGCGGCGGATTTGCAAACCGCGCTACCGGGCGCGCCACCAGGCGCGAATGCCCGGCCGCATCGAGGAGGTCATTCCTTGCAGATATACCAGTCCGCGCCGCAGGCGGAACGGCCGCGTCCACCCCATCGCAACACCACCGGCTTGCGCCCGGTGCCGCCAAACCGCGGCGCGCAGCGCTGTCGCCGCAAGTTCCTGCGCTTCTTCCCCGGCGGCTTCCACGACGAGAAGTACCTGGACTGGGAGCGCGGCTACAAGGAGGAGGCGCACCGGCGCTGGCTCGCCGAGCTCGATCGTCGGGCTCATCGCGAGCTGCTGCGCGCGGGCGACTTCGCCGAGGTGGCGGCGCGAGCGGTGAAGATCGAGTCGCGCACCAATCTGCTCTTCTCGTTCGAGAAGATGGCGCTGCGCGACGCGGTGCGCGAGCCGCGCGGCGCCGAGGCCTTCGCGCGCGGGCTCTACGACTTCTTGCATGGCGGCGGCGACCTCGCCCGACGCTTCGAGCGCTGGGTCGAGGCGGTGGCGGGGCTCCCCCGCCGCCAGACCCGAGTGCTCACCTGGCCGCTGCTCACCGTCTTCGGCTTCCTCGCGCAGCCGGACACGCACGTGTTCCTCAAGCCCATGGTCACCCGCCGCGCCGCGCAGGAGTACGACTACGAGCTCCGTTACCGCCCTCGTCCCGACTGGGAGACGTACGCCAGCCTGCTCGACTTCGCGGCGTCGGTACGCCACGACCTGCGCGACCTGCGGCCGCGCGACCTCATCGACATCCAGTCGTTCTTGTGGGTGCAAGGGTCGGAGGAATACGCCGAGTGAGGGCGCGGCGGTGCTAGGTTAGGCGGCGGTGGAACCCGCACCCGTCGCCGAGCCGTGGACCGCCGCGGAGATCGTGCGCGACCTCACCGCCGTGCGCGCATGGAGCGCGCGCTTCTGGCAGCAATTCGACGTGGCGGAGTTCTTCGCGCCGATCGGTGACGCCTGGTCGCCGGCGGACCACGTGCGGCATCTCGTAAAGTCGAACCGCCCGGTGGCCATGGCGCTCGGTTTGCCGAAGATCGTGCTGCTGCTCCGCTTCGGCTTCGCGCGGCGGCCTTCGGCGCCCTACTCGCAGCTCGTCGCCCGCTACCACGGCGAGCTGGCGGCGGGCCTGAAGGCGGGCAGCTACGCGGCCTCGCCGCTACCGCCTGAACGCCAAACGGCCGAGGAGCGCCAGCGCTCACTCACCAACCTCGACGAGACGGCCGCCGCGGTCGGCCGCGCCCTCGGCAAGTGGGGCGAGCGCGCCCTCGACCGCCTCCGCATTCCGCACCCGGCCATGGGCCCACTGACGGTGCGCGAGATGGCGTTCTTTACGCTCTACCACAACACGCACCACGTCCTCGGCGCCGCGCGGCGCCTCGAGACGAAGGCGAGCTGATCGTTGTCGTCGCGCCTCAGCGCGGCGACGCTTCACGCTCGAGCGCGACGTAGAGCGGCCCGACTCCCAACATCGCGAAGAGCATCGTGCCGAAGCCGGCGCGGTTGCTCGCCACCATGCGCACCTCTTCGCCGGCGCCGAGCTCGACTTCGATGCTCTTTCGGAGCAACGTGTTGAACGCCTTCAACCGATGCCGCCCGGGCTCCACGTCGCCCGTCGCCGACTGGCCCGGCATCAGCACCCCCAGCCGCTCGCCGTCGAGCCACACGGTGATCGGATAGGGATCGCCCAGCCCTCCGGGCGGCGGCCGACGAACCGTCAGGCGCGCCGGCCGCGGTGACATCTCCAGCTCCGCCACGGCCGCATCCTAGGCGCTCGGCCGCGATCTTGCAGCGCGAGCGCGCGGGAGGGAGAGGAGCGTCATGGCGAAAAACAAGAAGAAGAACGCATCGAAGGGCGGCCGCGAGCAGCTGATCGCCGACCTCAACGAGGACCTCGCCCGCGAGTACCAGGCGATCATCGCCTACGTCGTCTACTCGCAGGTGTTGAAGGGCGCCGAGTACATGGCGATCGCCGCCGAGCTCGAGAAGCACGCCGCCGAGGAGCTCGGGCACGCCATCCTGGTGGCGCAGCAGATCGATTACCTGGGCGGCACGCCGGCGGTCGTCCCCAAGCCGGTCAAGCTGTCCGACGATCCGCGGGCGCTGCTGCGCTTCGACCTCGAGAACGAGGCCGAGACCATCCGCAACTACCGCCGCCGCCTGCGGCAGGCGGAAGCGCTGTCGGAGTTCGCCATCGCCGAGCACCTCCGCGAGATCCTGATGGCCGAGCAGGAACACCTGATCGACCTCGCCACCGCGCTCGGCGAGGACCCGCCGGACCTCAGCGAAGCGCCGTAACGCATCGCGCGCTGCTGCCCTCGGGCTAGAGGGGTGAGAGGTCGCGAACGCCGAGCGGATCGAGGCGTCCGAAGAGGGCGCGCGGCCGCCGCTCGAAGGCGGGCCGATGGACGCGCACGATGTCGAACGAGGAGAGCGCGAAGGCCAGCGCCACCCACCAGAACGCGAAGGGTCCGATCGGCTCGAACTCGAAGTCCATGCCGGAGCGCACGGCGCGGATCGCGGTCACCGCGAGGAAAGCGCCGACGACGACGAAGAGGATCCCCATCCTGCCCGAGACCAGCGCCCGCCGCCGCATCTTCTCGAGCTCGCTCGCCCGCGGCATCGTCCACAGCTCGCGCGAGCGCTCGACCAGCGACCACGCGAAGGGCAGGAACACCGGCCAGCCCTCGCGCGCCATCGCCATCACCACCCGGCCGACCTCGGGATAGAGCACGCCGAGGCCGACCACGAGGAGCCCGCCGGCCCACAGCGGCGGCGGCTTGCGCAGCCGCGTCGCGATGTCGGTGAGCGTGAGCTGCGCCAGGGAGAAGATCACCTCGATGAAGACCAGCGCCTCGAGGGATTCGCCGATCCACGGCTGCCACCCGGGCGCCAGCGCGTAGACGACGGCGCCACCGACGAGCGCGAGCTCGGGGAGGAGCTTGGCGAGGAGCGCACCCACGATAGAGAACGAAACTTCTAGCCTTTGACCTCGAACAGGGCCGCGATGCCGACGTCGCCGGCGGCGCAGCCGAAGACGAGGACGCGGCCGCCGCCGAGGTCCACCGCTTCTTCCAGCGCCTCGATGAGCACGCGCGTCAGGGTCGGTCCCTGCGGGTGGCCCCAGACGAGCGAGCTGCCGGTGTTGTTCATCTTGTGCCAGTCGTAGCCGAGGACCTTGGCGAAGATGGCGTCGTTGACGGCGAAGGGATTGTGGTTCTTGACCACCGCGACGTCGTTCATCGTCAGCCCGGTTCGCGCCAACAGTTTCTGCACCGCGACGACCGGCGCCTCGGGCATGAACGCGGGCGCCACGCGCACCTCGGTCTTCGCGACGAAGCGGATGTCGATCTCGGGCCGGCGCGACAGCTCGCGCGCCTTCTCCTCGCTCGTCACCAGCAGGGTTGCCATCCCGTCGGAAGCGTGGGTCTGCGTGCCGCTGGTCACCGTGGGCTCGAGCTCGCGCATCGCCGCCAGCGCCTCGCGCGTGAGCCTACGCACTCCGGCGTCGCTGTCGACGCGGCCGAGCTTCTTGCCGGAGTTGTCGAGCACGTCGAAGGGGACGAGGATGCGGTCGAGCCAGCCGCGGCCGAGGGTCTCGAAGTACTGCTCGTGACGCCAGAGCGCCAGCTCGTCGACCTCGCGGCGGTCGATGCTGTGCTTGCGCGCGGCGTTGCCGGCGGTCGTCAGCATCGCCTGGCCGGTCGCGGGGTCGAAGCCGAAGTTGTCCCACACGTCGGCGAGCGCGAAGGTGCGCTGCGGCGTGCGGCGTTCGGGAAAGACGCCCACCGGCGAGTCGCTGGTGCGGTCGAAGGTGACGACGCCGACGACGTCGCGCCCCGATTGCACCTCGTTGCCGGCGAGCAGCACGGCTTGCAGGCCAGTGGCGCACGCCTGCTCGACGTGGAAGCCGGGCACGCGCTCGCCCAGGCAGCTCGCCACCAACGGCGCGGTCCAGAACTTCCAGTGCCAGGGCACCGTCGAGCCGATGACGAGCGACTCGAGCTCGCTCTTCGGCACCTGGCGTAGCGACAGGATGCGCGCCGCCGCCTCGCCGGCGAACTGGCCGATGTTGACCTCGGCGAGCGGCGACTGCTGCCAGGCCGGGAAGTAGCTGCTGCCCCAGGTGCCATATGGAATCCGCGCGCGGGGGTGGAGTCGATCTTCGGGCGTCATGCGGCCTCCTGCCGGCTATTGTGTCTCACGCTGGGCGAGCCACTGCCGCGGGCCCTTCCTCGTGCCGCGCCGGCGCCTCGTCGTCGGGCTCGAAGATGCCTTCGATGGGCTGACCGAAGAGCCGCGCGATACGGAACGCCAGCGGCAGACCGGGGTCGTACTTGCCGGTCTCGATGGCGTTGACCGTCTGCCGCGACACCTGCAGCCGCCCCGCCAGCTCCGCTTGCGACCAACTGCGCTCGGCGCGCAGCACCCGCAGCCGGTTCCTCACCGGTACCTCCGCGCCACCCACCACTGCGCGAAACCCCAGACGAAGAACATCAGGAACAGCGGCGTGGTGATGTCGAGGCTGGGCCCTCCCGCACGCTCGACGACGCGCCACGACATCATGAACAGCGCCCCGACGCCGAACGTCAGCCCCAACGCCTCGAGCTGGACTTTGCGCAAGAGCTCGTCGGCCTCGCGCAGGAAGACGATGTAGGCGTGCAGCGCTGCCACGCCGGGAAGCGCGGTCAACGCCGCAACCGCCCAGCCGAGCGGGCCGTGGAACGTCGCGCCGCCGTGCTTGACCGTCAGGCTGCCGACGGTCCACAGGGCGACCCAGGCGAGGAGCCAGTAGTTGTAGCGCATGAGGTTGCGGTGGTCGTGGGCGGTGAGGTCGCCGCAGAAGGTGGAGCGGGTTCGGGCGGTGAGCTCGGGGGTCACGGATCCCTCCTCGTGTGAAGCGAGCTTGGCGTTTTGCCAAGTGTGCTTGACAAGAAGAGTAAATGCAGCTTGACTGAATGTCAAGCATCATTTACAGACCCCCGCTGACGCGCGGTGGTCAACGGATGGTCGCCGGATGCTGACGTCGCCTCTTGCGAGTCCCCCACGAGGCGGGCTAGGGTCGCGTCCGTGGCTCACGACCGCCTGAGCGTCGCTCTCCTGTCGGAGGTCTTTCCGGACACTGCCGCGCAGGAGCGGCTCCCGGCTGCCTTGGCCGCGGCGCGTGACCGCGGGGCGGAGCTGGTCGTGCTTCCCGAGCTGCCGCTCAACCCGTGGTCGCCGGCTTCGGCGCAGCCGCGCGCGGAGGATGCCGAGCCGCCACGAGGACCGCGACATGGAGTGCTCGCAGACGCCGCGCGCGCAGTCGGCGTGGCCGTGCTCGGCGGCGCCATCGTCGAAGAGGACGGCGTGCGCCGCAACCGCGCGCTGCTCTTCGGTCGCGACGGCTCGCTGCTCGCCGCCTACGACAAGAACCATCTGCCGAACGAGGAAGGGTTCTGGGAAGCGGCGCACTACCAGCCCGGCAACGCGCCGCCGAATCCGGCGTGGGTCGACGGCTTCGCGATCGGCATCCAGCTCTGCTCCGATCTCAACCGCCCCGAGCTGGGCCACGCACTGGCGGCGGCGGGCGCGCTCGCCATCGTCGGACCGCGCGCCACCCAGGCGGCGACGTGGGAGCGGTGGCGCCTCGTGCTGCAGGCGACGGCGATGACCGCCTGCGCCTACGTCCTCAGCGTCGCGCGGCCGCGGCCGGAGAACGGCGTGACGCTCGGCGGCCCGTCGTTCGTCGCCGGACCCGACGGCACGGTGCTGCTCGAGAGCCAGGAGCCGCTGGTGCTGGTGACGCTCGAGCGGCGTGCAGTCCAGACGGCGCGGCAGGGCTATCCCGGCTACCTCACCGTGCGTCCCGAGCTCTACGCCGGCGCGTGGGAGCAGGCCGGACGCGCGATGGCGATCGAGGCCGCGGCGGCCGACGACGACACCGACATCGAAAGCCTCGACGAGGCGCGCGCGCCGCACTCCAGAACGCAGCCGTTCGCGATCCCACGAGGCTGAGCGGCGGCGACCGTCGTTCGGATCGCGGCAGCGATTCTGTCGTTGCGTTCAGCGCCCGGCCAAGCCGCCGATCACGTCGATGAGCGCGTGAGCGATGGCGCCGGGCACGATGCTCCGCCGCCAGGCGGCCAGCAGACCGAAGCCGAGGCCATAGATCGCCGTCACCAGGGCCGGCCGCCATCCCTGGTAGAGATGCGCGACGCCGAAGATGAGCGCTTGCGCCGCGACTGCCAGCGGCAGGCTGCCGCCGAGCGCCCAGAGCTGCGGCTGCAGGTAGCCGCGAAAGACCGCCTCCTCGCAACAGCCGGCGGCGATCGACACGACGACCCAGAGAAGAATCTCGGCGGGCTGGCGCGGCAGCAGGAACGCGGTTCTCGCCGGCGCCGGCGCGAGCATCCATTGCAGTGCCAGCGAGACGCCGCGCAGCATCACCACGGTGCCGGCGGCGAGCAGGACGTCGCGGCCGGCGTCGAGCGGTGAACGCCAGCGCCTGCCGACGAGGTCGATCGCCGCACGGCCCTGCTTGCGCAGACCGATGACGACGAACCAGACGAGCCCCAGCTCGAGCGCCAGCAGCGAGACGTAGAGCGGCAGACGGGAGGTAGCGGCGGCGCCGCCGGGGAATGCCGCGCCACCTCGCCGCAGCAGAGAGACGGCGGCGATGCCGGCGACGATGAGCAGGAAGCGAAAGGTGTGACGTCGCGAGGCCAGCGGCTGCGGCTCGGCTGCGGTCGGCGGCGCACCAACAACCGTCCGCAGCGCGGCAGCAACCGTCGCTGGCACGGACGGAGTGTCCGCGGAGGAAGCGGAGCGCGGCGTTGGCGTCGGGTTCAACTCACGAGTCATGGTGATCCTTCGTCAGCGGCCACGGCGAGCGGCCGCACGGCGCGGCCGGCGCCCGCTGGTGGTAGTTGGCCCTCGTTTATGCTGCTGGCCGGCGACCAGCTCGAGGAATCGCTCGAGCGCCGCGGTGGTGCGTCGCAGATCGCCGGTGGATAGGTATTCGATGAGCAGGCCGTCGACGACCGCGGCGTACAACGTGGGCAGTGCCGACTGCCGCTGCGCCGCCGGCAGCGCTCCCTCGATGACGCTCAACCAGCTGCCGGAGGTGTCGGCCAGGTAGCGCCCGTAGCGGCCGGGGTTCTGCAGCGCCAGGATCTGCACTTCGAAGAGCAGCCGGAGGGTCGGCAGGTTCTCGCGCCGCGTCAGCGCCTGCCAGAAGGCGCGCAGCGGGTGAGCCGGCGGCGCTGCCGCCGCGCCGGCCGCGAACGACGCCTGCAGCTCGGCGCGCACGTCGTCCATCACCGCCGCGATGAGGCCGTCCTTCGAGTCGAAGTGGTAGGCGAGCATCCGCGCGCTCGTCCCCACCGCCTCGGCCAGCGGGCGCAGCGAGACGTTGGCCACCCCATGGGCGAGGAAATAGCGCCGGCACTTGCGCAGCAGCTCGTCGCGGCGGCTCATGTAACGAGTGTTACATGTAACGACCGTTACAGTCAAGGCCCACTGTTATTCACTGCGACCCGACCCGGCGGCTCGCGGCGCTCTACCCGCTCAGGGCGCTGCTGGCTTCACTCCCACCGACGCGTAGAGCGCCACCGCGTCGTAGACCGTGCCGCCCTTGACCACGGTCTCGATGCGGCGCACCGCGCTGATGTCCTTCGTCGGGTCGCCGGGCACCAGGTCGAGGTCCGCCAGCTTGCCGGGCACCAGCGAGCCGAGCTCGCCATCCTTCCCCATCACCTGCGCCGCCCCGAGCGTGGCGATGCGCAGCACCTCGGGCGCCGGGATGCCGGCGTCGACGTAGAGCTCGAGCTCGCGGTGCAGCGTGAAGCCGGCGAAGTCGTCGGTGCCGGCGACGATGCGGATGCCCGCTTTGTGCAGCTCGCCGACGAAGTCGACCATCTTGCGGAACGACGCCCGGTAGCGCTCGTCCTTCCCCTCCGGCACCGGCAGCCCGCCGGCGAGGAAGCCGCGCCGCACCTGCGGCGGCAGGCGGTCGGCGATGGCGCTCCAGGTCGGGCCGATGCTGCCGGCGCGCGACAGGTAGAGGGTCTCGAACGTCGCCAGCGTCGGGTCGCTGACGATGTCGCGCTGCCGCATCAGGTCGATCAGCTTGCGCACCTGAGGCGAGGCGAAGTCGACGTCGGCGGCACGCTCGCCCGGCTCGGTGAAGCGCGCCGGCGTGCGCGTCTCGGTGACCTCCGGCCAGAAGTCGAGGAACAGCATGTTGACGTGCTGGATCTCGTCGTAGCCGTCGGCGATCGCCTGCTCGGCGATCATCGTCGCCGGCACGTGCCCCGAGACGCGCAGGCCGTGCTCGTGCGCCCGCTTGGCGATGATCGGCACCAGCTTGGGATCGAGCGAGCTGTACATCTTGATCTGCACGTAACCGAGCTCGGCGTACCTGTCGACCGCCTTGATCGCCTCCTCCGGCGTCGAGACGAGCACCTTCGAGGGTCCGGCGTAGGGGCCGGGGCTGTCGATGAAGCCGGCGAGCAGCGTGCGCGGGCCGATCGTCTCGCCGCTGTCCCAGCTCTTCTTGCGCGCCAGCATGGTGTCGATGTCGTTGGCGAGGTCGCGGCCGGTGGTGACGCCGGCGGCGATGTCGAGGATGCCGTCGAGGTCGCCGAAGTGCTGGTGCATGTCCCAGAGGCCGGGGATGAGGGTCTTGCCGCGGGCGTCGACCACCTCGGCGCCGGCGGGGATGGCGACCGTGCCGTCGGCGCCGACGGCGGCGATGCGGTCGCCGACGACGAGCAGCGTCATGTTCGGGCGCACGATCCGCGCTTCGGCGTCGAAGAGGCCGGCGCCGGTGAAGGCGATGCCGGCGGCGGGGTGCTTGGCGAGCGTCTTCGCCAGCGCCAGCCGCCGCTCGTCGCCGGCTTTCTTCTCGTACTCGACGAGCTGGTCGTTGACGCCCTCCCACCCCGCCGGCAGCAGCGAGAACCAGGTCCCCGGCGAGCCGAACCAGCTGCCGTCGGGCTCCAGCCAGACGATGAACGGCTCGAGGCTGAGGCCCACCACCTCCCACGGGACGAGTTGCTGCTTCTTGCCCGCGGCGGCGATCTCGACCTCGGGCAGCTTGCGCACCGTCGCGGAGCCGTAGGGCAGCAGGTCGATCTTGTGGCCGGGCGCCTTCGCCGCGGCGAGGACGAGATAGGTGATCTCGTTGGGAGTGCCGTCGTAGCTCGCGTAGTAGGAGCGGGCGGCGGTGGTGCTCTCGCCCTGTTCGGCGCGGTTCTTCCAAGTCGCCTTGGCGCCGTCGCGCGTGAAGCGCTCGGCCACGGGGCCCTTGTAGTACTCGTTGCCGTCGACCGTCTGCGACACCGGCAGGCCGTCTGGACCGAGGACGAGGACGCTGTCCACCTTCGGCCCGCGGCCGCGGTCGTTGTACTCGAAGTGGCTGCGCACGGCGCCGCCGGCTTCGCGCTCGACGGTGAGGAATCCGGCGTCGTTGCCCATCATGCGGCCGCTCCACCGCTGCGGCGTGGCGGCCGCGGGGGCGGCGAGAACGAGGAGGGCGGCGAAGGCGAGCTTTGGCGATCGGCGCATGGCGGGGCTCCTGATTCAGAGGACTCGGCCGACGTATCTGCTGCCTTTACGATGAGAGCGCGTCGGGGTTGCAGCCGACGTCGCTCCCGGCGTGCCGCCAGATACCGCCGAGGATGTCGCGGCGGCCGTCGGCTCAGTGCAGGCGCTGCGCCGGATAGTTGTGGTTGTTCCGCACGGCGGCGTTGAAATAGGAGCCTGGATCGGGACCGGGCGCGAGCAGCCGCTGGTACACCTGCAGCGGAACGTTGCCGTAGAGATAGACGTGCTTGCTGTCGAAGTAAAGAACTAGACACTTCTTCTCGGCATCATAAGAGACGGCCTCGAGGGCCACAGATACCAGCTTGCGCTTGCGCTTGTCCATCTGCTCGGGGGTCTGACAGGCGATCGCCACTGGCGGGGTTGCGGGCGTTGGCGAGGCTGCGGGCTCGGCGGGTCGTGCGTTCCGCCTCGCCTTGAAGGGTGTCAAGCGGACGAATCGGAACTGACCGCGGATGGTGTTGTTGAAGAGGATGCCGGGACCTGCCTTCGCGCGCCCAAAACCGGCGAACACCTCCGGCGGCACGTCCGAGTAGCGGTAAATCGAGCCGTCGTCGAAGTGCACCGTCAGCGTCCGTGCTGCGCCATCGTAGTCGGCGCGCTCGAGAAAACTGCTGGCGAACGCGACCGTCTGCACACGGTTGGGAACCGGCTGCTCGCCGCGGCAGCAGGCGCAGGTGAGCGCCGCTACTAGCGCGGCGCAACGCGACCATTCTCGGCGCGGTGATCTCAAACCATGCCCCCCGATGCGTGCGGGCGGTCCGGAACGAGTATATGGTACGAACATCTCGCTTCAGCGACGATAGATCGGGGTGGCGCGGATGAAACCTGGCTGCTCTTTGCGGCTCGTCGATAACGCGGTGCTAGCTGCGGCGCTGCTTTTGGCGCTCAGCGCCGGCCTTCGGGCGCAGACTACTTGCGCCGGCGCCGGACCTGAAGCCCCTATACGTTTGCGCCAGAAAGGCGTCGAGGCTTGCGTCAGGGGTGGAATCTGGATCGAAAACGCGATCGTCCAGGGGCGCGACGTCGTCGCGCTGGCGCGCTCGCCAGGCTTGCCCGTGCGCATTCGCACTTCAGTGATCGAGCGGGGCCTCAACTTCGGCGCCCCGCCGACGGTGCGTGTCGGCGCGCTCGCGGACCCACTGCATCGGCACCTGCGCGACCTGCGCATCTTTACCAACGACAAGTCGCTGGTGAGTGTGATCCGGCGCGCTATACAGATGCGCGCGGTCCGCATCGAGCCGGGCCTCGACTACAACGAAAGGGAGTACTCGTGGGCGGCGTTGATCGCCAACGGCGTACTGTTCGCCGAGGACATCGACCTCGGCGGCTCCAGCATCGAGGGTAGCGCCAGCTTCAACCGTGCCGCGTTCCTCGGCCGTGCCGACTTCGAAGGCGTTCGGTTCGCGCATGGGGCCATCTTCGACACCACCCACTTCGCCTCCGACGCCCTGTTCGGGGGGACTCAGTTTCAGGGAGCGGCCCGCTTCAACGCTGCCTATTTCGGTGGCGAGGCGCGCTTTCGCGGCGCGCGGTTCGACCGACAGCCCGTATTCGATCGTTCGACGTGGTGTGAAGAGGCAAACTTTAGCGAGGCCTCGTTCGGCGCGGAGGCGCGCTTCACCGCAGCGGCGCTGAAAGCGGGCGCCGACTTCCAGGACGTCGAGCTCACGAGGGGAGCCGACTTCTCCTTCGCGCGAGCCGGTGGACCCCTTTCTTTCCGTCGCCTGAACGGCGCTGGCACGCTAACGTTCGTCGGCGCGCGACTGGAAAGGCTCAAAATCGGTTCTCCAGACCACCGGACCAGGGTCGACGCCGAACTCGACTTCACCTGCGCCCAGATGGCTTCGGCCATCCTGCAGGCCGTTCGTTTCAACGCGCCAATTAGCTTTGCCCGCGCCCACATCGGACTCCCTCGTGCCGATCGGGGTTCTCAGCTAGTCGGGTACCTCGTGGATCGCGGGCTCTGTCCCCTGCCCTCCGAGTCAACGCCCTCGATGACCTGCACACCACTGGCGGGGCCGCGCGGCCCGTCGGTGGGGAAAGCAGCCAAGGAGATGCCGCCGGAGCTCGTACTCGACCGGGTGGACTTCTCCGACAAGGCCGATTGGGAGGGCGCGACGATTCGCGCTCAGGTGTCGTTCCACGACGTCAGCTTCGATGCCGGCGGCAATCTGAAGGGAGTCCACTTCGAGAGTCCACAGGATGGAGCACCGTTCCTCGCCATCTCCGAAGTCGACTTCGCCGGCGTCGATGTCGACTGGAACTCCATCCCCAGCGATCCGGCCCTGTTCACGACCTCGACCCCTGAGCGGCCGGCAGTGGCGCCAAGCGCGCTGTTTCGGGTGCTGGAAGATAGGTACAGCGAGCGGAAGCGTCTAGACGACGTGTTGGCGGCACGTCGAGCCCGATGGTGGGCGACGGTAGCCGAAGCTCGTGTCTGCCTAGCTGATGGCCTCACCACGGCTGGGAAGCGCGCGCCCTGCCGAATGGACCATCCCCTGTGGGCAGCTACTGTGTATCCACTGTGGGGGATCGTTTCGGGGTTCAGCACCTTGTGGACCCGATTGGTAGCGGTCACTGCGCTGGTCGATTTGTTATTCGCCATCTTTTATGCCTACAGCAGACGGCTGCTGAAGCGCCGGATCTCTGCGGGCGAGGATCCGACTGGCATGCGGCTGCGTCCTCTCGAGCTCCCCGCCGCGTTCGCGTCTGCGGACCACGTCGAGGGTACCTGGGTGTTGACTCGCAGCTTCCGGGATGCGCTGGCCCTCAGCACCGCGGTGTTGCTGCGTTTCGGCCGCACCGACGTGATCGTGCGGGGGGCATTGGGCAAGCTCGAGCTACGTCATGTCGTCACGTTCGAGTGGTTGCTCGGCATTCCGTTGCTCGTCGACCTCGTACACACCCTTACCGAGACACAGCCATTCCTGCAGCGCCTGCTGACCGGTGCCATCGGGTAGGTAGTGGCGTCGAAGCGCGCGCGGCACCACGCAACCGTCTCACCGTTGACCCTCATCGTGCGACTTGGTAGCCTGACTGGCAAGACCAGCGGAATAGGCATTCGATATGGCCTCAGGAAGCCTTTCGAGGCGAGCTTTTCTGGTTGGCTCCGCGTGCGGCGGGTTCCTGCTGCGGTTCTGGCCGGATTCGTGGCGGCCATCGGTCGCTTGCGTCTGCGGCGCGGTGATCCGCGCTCCCCACCGACTGCGCGAGGATCCCGGGGAGGCCGCGGGCTTCTGTCCCAACTGCGGTCGCAGCCTGGCGTGCGGCAGGTTCAAGCTGCGCACTCACGGCTGGTCGTGCGCAGGGGGCGCCGGCAAGGCCATGGCGTCCTGGCAGCCGGCGCAAGTCCCCTTCCCCAACCCCCGACTCGTGCGGTCGACCGACAAACCAAGAGTGACGATGGCCAAGGTGCGCGTGTGAAGGGCACCCGGAGATTTAGATCTGCCGAAGAGGCAGGGCGCGGCGTTTCGCCGCGTGCGTCGTTGTCCCAAGAAGAAGCGCTCCCCGCCAGTGGCGACACCACCAGCCACCGGCGGGGCTGCGCGAGCATCCTCCGTAGCCCAGGTAAACCTGGGTGCCCTTCACAGGCCCACCTCGGCCGAGCGTAGATGGAGACCGCCGACCGCCACCTCGCGATCCACAACCTGAACCTGCTGCAGCGGCAGGCGGGCGTCGAGCGGACCGTGCGCGAGCTGGTGGTGGCCTACGGCCGGCTCTGCGTCGACGCCGAGCAGCCGCTGGTCTTCGACCCGCGACCGTTCGCGCCCGGCTCCCGCGCAGAGGAGCGGCTGAGGGAGCTGCGCGACCTCAACCCGCGCACTTCGGATGCCTTCCTGGCCTTCCTCGCCGCCTACTCGGCGGCAATGGCTGACCGCGGCTTCCTGCCGCTGGTGGATTCGCGCGATCTCGCCGATCGGCTGGGGTACCGGCTCGGCGAGCTCGAGAAGCTGGCCGAGCGCACCTCGTCGCTCTATCGGCAGGTGGACCTGCGGCGTCCCGGCGGCGGCGTGCGCCGCATCCACAGTCCGCGGCAGCCGCTGCGCGGCATCCAGCGCTGGATCCTTCGTCACGTGCTCGCGGCATACGAGCCGCACGAAGCGGCCCACGGCTTCGTGCGCGGACGCTCCATCGTCTCCAACGCTTCGCCGCACGCCGGCAAACCGATGGTGGTGACGATGGACATCGCCGGCTTCTTCCCCGGCATCTCCCACCGCGCGTTGCGGCGCGGCCTAGAGCGGCTCGGCTACCCGTACTCGGTGGCGCGGCTGCTCGCCAACCTCTGCACGCGGCGTGGGTACTTGCCGCAGGGAGCGCCGACGAGCCCGGCGCTGTCGAACCTAGTCTGCGAACGCCTCGACCGCCGCCTCGCGGGGCTCGCCCGCTCCCGCGGTTTCACCTACACGCGCTACGCCGATGACATGGCGTTCTCGTCGACCGACCGCCGGCTCCCGACGCTCATTCCGTTTCTGCGCCAGATCGTCGAGGAGGAAGGCTTCGCGGTTCACCCCGACAAGACCCGCGTTCTGCGTCCCGGTGGTCGGCGGACGGTGACCGGCGTGGTGGTCAACGAGAACCCGAACCTTCCCCGGGCGCACGTCCGCACGCTGCGCGCGGCCGCCCATCGGCTGGCGCGCCGGGGCGCGGAGGCGGTCGCCGTGAAATCGCGCCGTGCCGGCGCGGATCCCAAGCAGGTCCTTGCCGGACACCTGGGCTTCCTCGCCATGATCAATCCCGACCGCCACCGCGCGCTGGCCGCATCGGCTGCTCGCGCGTCCGCGTCGCCGGCAATCGAGCCCGCCTAATCCTCGCGGCCAGCAGCTGAAGGCCGCTGGCGGCGCGGCGGCGCCCGTTCACGACAGCGTGAGCCGCGCCTCCCAACCTTTCCGCGCACCATCCGTAAGAAACCACGTCGGAATTCTTCCGGCCGAGGAGGGATCGATGGGCCGAGCTTCTTGCCTTGGCCGCGGCTTGCGCACCGCGGCCGTCGTTTGCGGCGGGCTCGCCGCGCACGCATCGGCTACCCAGACGCAGCCGGCCGAGGCGCTGCGCATCGAACGCATCCACGCCCCGATCACGATCGATGGCGACCTCTCCGACGCCGGCTGGCAGCAGGTGGGGCAGATCACCACCTGGTTCGAGACGCGGCCCGGCGACAACACCGAGCCGAAGGTGAAGAGCGTCGCCTGGCTCGCCTACGACGACAAGTTCCTCTACGCCGCCTTCCAGTTCGACGACCCGGACCCGAAGGCGATCAAGGCGCCCTACGGCGACCACGACTTCGTGCCCAGCTACACCGACTACGGCGGCATCATCGTCGACCCCAAGAACGACGGCAAGACGGCGCAGATGTTCCTCGCCAACCCGCGCGGCATCCAGTACGACGCCATCAGCTCCGACGCCTCGGGCGAGGACAACTCGCCCGACTTTTACTGGGACAGCGCCGGCCGCATCAACGAGAACGGCTGGACGCTGGAGATCCGCGTGCCGTTCTCCTCGCTGCGTTACGAGGAGAGCGATCCGGCGCAGTGGCGCATCATGCTCTACCGCAACTGGCCGCGCGAATTTCGCTACCAGATGTTCACCTCGCGGCTGCCGCGCGACAGCAACTGCTTCATCTGCAACACGCGGCCGCTCGTCGGGCTCGCCGGGCTGCCTTCCGGAAGTCACTGGGTGGTGGCGCCGTTTGCCACCGGCAACCGGACCGAGCTGCCGAAAGACGGCCTCGGCAGCTCGCTCGAGAACCAGGGCGCGGAAGCGGACTTCGGCGTCGACGGCAAGTGGGTGCCCAACCCGAACCTCGTCGTCGACGCCACGGTGAATCCGGACTTCTCGCAGATCGAGTCGGACGCGGCGCAGATCTCGGCCAACGAGCGCTTCGCCCTGTTCTTCCCGGAGCGGCGGCCGTTCTTCCTCGAAGGGATCGACCTCTTCTCGACGCCCCTGCAGGCCGTCTACACGCGCAGCTTCAACGAGCCGAAGTGGGGCCTGCGCACGACCGGCCAGAGCGGCCGCAGCAACTACACGCTGCTGCTCGGCGAGGACGACGGCGGCGGCCTGGTGATCCTGCCCGGCACCAACAGCTCGAGCTTCGCGGCCCAGGACTTCTCGTCGAAGGTGGCGATCGGCCGCTTCCGGCGCGACTTCGGCAAGCCGGGCAGCTTCGTCAGCATGCTCTACACCGGCCGCGAGATCGACGGCGGCGCCTACAATCGCGTCGCCGGCCCCGACGTGCGTTGGCAGCCGACGCCGCAGGACACCGTCGCGGCGCAGCTGCTGATGAGCCGCAGCGCGACGCCCGAGCGCCCCGACCTCGCCGACGAGTGGGACGGCCGCTCGCTCTCCGGCACCGCGGGCCTCTTCTACTGGAGCCACCAGGAGACGCACTGGGACAACTTCGTCCAGCTGCAGAAGCTCAGCCACGAGTTCCGCGCCGACAACGGCTTCCTGCCGCAGGTCGGCTTCGCCGAGGCGTACGAAGAGATCGGCTACACCTTCCGGCCCGAGAACAAGCCGATCTCGCGCCTGCGCGTCTCCGGCGCCGGCTGGCGCGACGAAGACCCCAAGGGCGAGCAGCTCAACTGGGGCTTCCGCCCCGCGGTGGGGTTTGACGCCAAGCTCAACTCCTTCGTGCGCATCGAGCTCGAGACCGGCGAGCGGCGGGCCGTCGAGAAGAGCTTCAGCTACTCTCAGATCCACCCGACGATCGAGATCCAGCCCGGGCAGGTGTTCTCCTACCTGCAGCTGGCGGGCAACTTCGGCGACCAGCTCGACTACGCCAACGACCGCAAGGGCGACGGCGGCACGCTCAGCCTGACCAGCGACGTCCGGCCGACGAACCACCTACTGCTCAGGCTGTCCGGTACGCGGCGGGCGATCGACGTGACCGCGGAGGATGGGCACTCGGGGCGGTTGTTCACCGCCGACGTGGCGCGGCTACGGGCGAACTACACGTTCAGCGCACGGTCGTGGCTGCGGCTCATCGGCGAGTGGGTGCACACCGAGCGCGACTTGACGCTCTATCGTCAACCGGAGTTCTTCTCCGCCGAGAGCGGCGGCTTCTCGAGCTCGGCCGTCTTCGCCTACAAGCTCAACTGGCAGACCGTACTCTTCGTCGGCTACGCCGACAGCCGCGAGCTCGACGACCGCAGCGACCTGCAGCCGGCTGACCGGCAGATGTTCTTCAAGGTCTCCTACGCTTTTCAACGCTAGTGCTGGACGCGGCGGGCGGGTGGCGGGACGGCGGCAGGCGCCGGGCGGCCGAAGGTCTTGCCGAAGAAGTCGTCGGGCTTCCACGCCGGCGCCCGCTCGTCGTCGGCGATCTCGCGGGCGAGGGTGACGTTGGCCTGCAGGAAGCGGACGGCGGAGGGCCAGTCGACCGGCAGCGTGACCTCGTCGCTCGGCTGGTGGTAGTGGGTGGCGAGGAAGCCGCGGAAGGCGGCCTCGCCGTTCACTTTCGAGTCGCGCGAGGTGAAGCCCGGCATCAGGTAGACCGAGGGCACGCCGCGCTCGACGAAGGAGTACTGGTCGCTGCGCACGAAGATGACCTCGTCGGGAATCGGATCGGGGCTCAACGCGAAGCCGGCGGCGCGCGCCGCGCGTTCCGCCGGACCTTCGAGTGAAGAGTGCTCGGCACCGAAGGCCACCACGTCGCCGACCGGGTAGAGGAAGAGCGGCATGTCCAGGTTGACGTCGGCGACGAGGCGGCCGACGCCCGCCGGTGGGTGCGCCGCGAAGTGCTCGGAGCCGAGCAGCCCGCGCTCCTCGCCGGTGACGGCGAGGAACACGAGCGAGCGCCGCGGCCGCTTCGCCGCGGTGGCGAAGGCGCGCGCCGTCTCCAGCAGCAGCGCCGAGCCCATGGCGTTGTCGTAAAAGCCGTTGTAGATCTCGTCGCCGTCGACCGCGGCGCCGCGGCCGAGGTGATCGAGGTGGGCGCTGAAGACCACCGTCTCGCCGGCGACCGAGGGATCGCTGCCCGGCAGCACTGCCGCGACGTTGTGGCTCTCCAGCTTGCGCCGCTCGGAGCGGTAGGCGAGGTGGACCGCGACGCCGAGGTCGAAGCCGCGCCCGCCCGCTTCGGTCGCCCGCTGCGTGTCGCCGAGCTCGCGGCCGGCGGCGGCGAGCAGCGCCTCGATGCCGGTGTCGCTGAGGTTGGCGAGCGCGTGCAGCTCTGGGTGCGCGCCGTGCGGCGTGCCGTCGGCCTCCAGCCAGTCCATGCTCGGCCGCTTGCCGGCATTGGCGGCGTAGCGCTTCCACGGCGAGCGCGCCGCCTCGCCGGCCTCGCGGAAGGTGAGCACGCCGGCGGCGCCGTGGGCCGCGGCGACGGCGCGCTTGCGCTCGGTCGAGGCGTGGTAGGCCCGCTGGTCGTGCGGGAAGCTCGCCGGCCCGCCGCGCATCAGCAGCACCAGCTTGCCGCGCACGTCGCGGCCGGCGTAGTCGTCCCAGCCCAGCTCGGGCGCCTCGACGCCGTAGCCGACGAAGACGACCGGCGCCTCGACCTCGCTCTGGTCCGCGAGCACGCTGCCGTCGGCGACGAAGCCGTCCGCCCAGGGCAGCGTCGTGCGCTTGCCGGCGGCGACGATCTCGAGCACGGCGCTGTCAACGACGATGCTCGACGCGATGAGCGGCACGGGCAGCAGGTAGGAGTCGCCCGCTGCCGGCCGCAGCCCGAGCTGGCGCAGCTGCGCCTCGACGTAGCGGGCGGCGATTTCGTAGCCGGGCGAGCCGGTGAAGCGGCCCTCGAGCAGGTCGTCGGCGAGAAACGCGAGGTGGGCGCGGAGGCGCTCCGCCGCCTGCGAGTTGACGTGCGACGGCTCTACAGGACGCTGCGCCGCCGCCGCACCGAGCAGCGCGGCCACCGCCACGCCGGCGACCGCCGCCAAACGCGCGAGCGGGTGCGGGCGGCGGTCTTCGTCGTCGTCTCGCCAGCGCCGCATCGGAGTCAGCTTCCCGTGGCGGCGGCCGCCTGTCAACCACGAGTCGGGGCTCTACCCGGCATGAAAGCGAAACGGGCGAGGCCATCCCCGCCCGTCTCGTTCGCCGCCATCGGCGCCGCTACTTCTTCGCCGGCTGCTGGAACAGCTTCAGGTACTGCCCGTACCCCTCCGCCTCCAGCTTGTCGACGGGGATGAAGCGCATCGACGCCGAGTTCATGCAGTAGCGCAGGCCCGTGGGTCGCGGCCCGTCGGGAAAGACGTGGCCGAGGTGTGAGTCGCCGTGCTTGCTGCGCACCTCGGTGCGCGACATCCACAGCTTGTTGTCGGTCTTCTCGACGACGTTGTCCTTCTCGAGCGGCTGCCAGAACGATGGCCAGCCGGTGCCCGAGTCGAACTTCTCGCGCGAGGAGAAGAGCGGCTCGCCCGACACCACGTCGACGTAGATGCCGTCCTGGTGGTTGTCCCAGTACTCGTTGCGGAACGGGGCTTCGGTGCCCTCGTGCTGGGTCACCTCGTACTGCTCGCGGGTGAGGCGCTGCTTGAGGTCGTCGTCGCTGGGCTTCTGGAACATCTTCCAAGGCTCCTTTCCGGCCGTGGCCGTGGCGGGGTGCGTGGCGCCGCCGGCCGCGGCCCGTGTCTCACTCCCAGTGGCCGCGCGGGCGCCGCAGCTCGTCGCCGCCGTCCACAGGGCCGCCAGGGCAAGGGCGCCGAGCGCCTTCGATCCGATCCGCTGAATGGTGGTGGTCATGCTGATGTGTCTCCCGTTGCCAGGCGGGTCCGTCGCCCGCGCATCGTTTGTTCGTGCGCCGCGGGCGAGTGGATTCGTCGCTGCTCGATGATAGCGGGCCGGTCGAGCGGCCCCTCTCAACGCCAGGCGTCGCCCATCTCGGCGCGCAGCGCGCGCAGCGACAGCAGCACGTCGGCGAAGAAGACGACTGCCGACACCAGCAGCGCCAGCAGGGCGACGAAGAACAGGCTCACGACGACCACCCGCAGGTTCGCCTGCAGGAAGGCCATGGCGGTGAGCATCAGCACCATCGTGCAGGCGCAGAGCACGGTGACCATCACCGAGGCGATGGAGATCCACAGCAGCCGCGCGCGGCGCGCCAGCACTTCGAGCTGGATGCGTTCGCGGGCCGCCGCCGCCGCGTCCTCGGCGCCACCGCGCAGCTGGGCGCTCAACGAGCGCGAGCGATCGATGACGCGCGACAGCCGATTGGTCATCGACAGCAACAGCAGCCCGACGCCCGAGATCAGCGCGATGGGCGAGATCGAGGTCTGCAGCAGGTGAGCGAGCTCGCCGGCGGCTTCGGGGGCGACGGGTGCGGCCATCGCGCGGCATTCTCTCGCACTGCGCCGCGCCGGGGGGCGAAGCACACCTGGGCGAGCCCGCTCGGCGCCGCGTCGAGCAGCGTCCGCCGGTCAGCCGCCGCCGCGCACGAGGGCCTCGGCCCAGTCGAGGATCTGCTGCAGCCGCTCGCCCAGCAGCGCCCGCGCCTGCGCGTAGGTCAGCCAGCGGAACTCGTGGTGCTCGGGGCGCCCGAGCTCGGACGATACCGGCAGGCTCACCTGATCCGACAGCTCGCTCGACGCCGCTTCCGCAAGGTAGTAGCGCGCCACCTTGTTGCCGGCGTAAGGCGCCGTCTCGCGATACACCTCGCCCCACGCGAAACGCAAGTCGCGCAGCGTCGTCTCCTCCTCCACCTCGCGCTGCGCCGCGGCGAGCGGCTCCTCGCCGGCGCCGATACCGCCCTTGGGGAAGTCCCAGTAGCGGTAGGCGCGCAGCAGCAGGTAGCGCGGCTCACCGCCGTCGCGGCGCACGATCACGGCGCCCGCGGCGCGGCGACCAATGGACGCAGGGCTACGCGCCATGGCCGCGAAGCTACCATCGACATGCGCGCGAGACGCGAGCGGCCAAGCGCCGGCGTCCCGCGCGATGCCGGGCCTCGCTTCGCTACGGCGTCACGTCGGCGCAGCGCGCCCACGCGGTGAGGGACGAGCCCACCGGCATGATGCGCTCGATGGAGGCGATCCAGCCGGTGCCGGTGGCGTTCGGTGCGTTGGTGATGTCCACCGGCGTGCTGTGTCCGCCCGGCAGCACGTCGTGGGTGAAGCCGCCGCCGACCACCGGGTCGCCGGGATCGCAATCGGCCTCGACGGTGATCTTCTCGACGTTGACGCCATCGGCCGCATGGACCGTCGCCGAGCGGGTGTAGAACGTGGACGTGCCGCCGCCGGGAGGTCCGGGAGGACCGGGCGGCCCCGCGGGACCCGGCGCGCCGGGAGCGCCGGGAGCACCGGGAGCGCCCGGTGGTCCCGGCGGACCGGCAGGACCGGCGCCGCCGATGGTGAGCGCGTACTCGTCGCTCTGGCTCTGGCCGTTGCCGATCGCCACGGTGAGCAGGTAGTCGCCCGCCGGCGGCAGCCCGCCGGCGCCCGTGAAGTCGCAGCTGATCGTCTGCGGCGAGGAGGCGAACTGCGCCGTGCACAGCGGCGTCACGTCGCCGATCTCGCCCAGCGTCACCTTCAGCTTCGCGGCGGAGCCGAAGTCGTGGCCACTGACGACGATGGTCGACGTGGCGTCGTCGACGGCGACCTCGGTGATAGCGAGATGGCCGCCCGGCGAGCCGGCGGCGAAGGCCGCCCCCGGCGTCACCGCAGCAGCGACCAGGGCGGCGGCCAGGAACGAGCGCCTCTGTGACATGAAACCCTCCTCGAGGTCGAAGTGGACCGCGGTACTACTCCCTTCGCGCAAACGCGGAGCCCGCGGGATCACCGGCGTCGACCGCCGCGCCTGCGGGAACGCCACAGGCAAGCGGAGAATTCGGCGGTGTCCGTCCGTCTAACCTAGGAGCACCGGCATGCGCACTTTCCCCTACGACGACTCGCCCACCTCGCTCTTTCACCCGGAGCGGGCGACCGATTTCTTTCAGCACGGCCCCGTCCGCACCGACGATGCCCTCTGCGCGGAGATGGCGCGGCTCGCCTACGTGCGCGATGCGGCGGCGCTGCGCGGCTTCCTGCAACGCGCCGGGTTCAGTCTCGTCGACATGCTCGACGTCGAGGGCTCGCAGGCTTTCATCGCCGACGATGCGAGCCGGCGGGTCATCTCCTTCCGCGGCACGCAACCGGACGACCCCAAGGACATCTTCGTGGACGCGCGGTTCCTGCTCGTTTCGTGGGAACGCGGCGGCCGCGCCCACGAGGGTTGGATCGCCGGGCTGCGACCCCTCCGCGGCCGCATCGACGAGCACGCGCAGACGCCGCTGCGGCTGCTGCTGACGGGGCACAGCCTGGGCGCCGCGCTGGCGACTCTCACCGCGAGCCTTCACCCGCCGCACGGCCTGCACACCTTCGGCTCGCCGCTCGTCGGCGACGAGGAGCTGGGGCGCACGCTCGACGGAGTGACTCACCACCGCTACGTCGACTGCTGCGACCTGGTCACCCGGCTGCCGCCCGCGGCGTTCGCCTATCGCCACACCGGCGAACGCCGTTTCCTCGACCGCGAAGGGACTCTCCGCCCGGCGGCGACCGACGACGACATCCGCCGCGAGTGCCGGGGCGCCCGCACCCGGTACCTGCTCAAGCTTCCTTTCCTGCGCGGCAAGGTGGCCACCCGCGACCTCGCCGACCACGCGCCGGTCAACTACGTCTCGGCGCTGCTCGGCCTGCTTGACACGACGTCCTAGGCAAATCGCCGGCGACGATCAAACCGGCTCGAGCTCGAACACGCGATAGCCGGAGTCCCGCATCCCGATGCGCCGGTAGACCTCCTGCGCATGGCCGTTGTGCTCGTCGACGTAGAGGCGCACCGCGCGCGCGCCGTCGTCGCGCGCCATCAGGAGCGCCCGCTCCCACAGCGCGCGGAAGACGCCGCTGCCGCGCGATTCGGGGGCGACGTAGACGCTCTGCAGCCAGTAGATCGGGCCGTTGCGCCAGTCGCTCCACTCGACGGTGAGCATGAGCTGGCCGACGATGCGGCCGCCGCTCTCGGCGACGAGGTAGACCCCTTTCGCGCGATCGGCGAGCAGCGCCTCGACGCCCGCTTGCGCCGTCGCCGGCTCGAGCGCCAGCCCTTCGCTCTCGAGCGCCAGGCGGACGTTGAAGTCGGCGATCGTCGCGGCGTCGTCCGGGCGGGCGAAGCGGACCTCGACGGGCGCGGCCGGCAGCATGGCGCGCGAATCTTAGAGCTTGGCGCCCCCTCTTGACACTTGGCGGCTTGGCGCGCATCATGGCGAAAAAGAGGCGTAACGACGATGATGCTGCTCCGCCGCAAGCCCGCTCCCCGTCCCGATCTGCAAGCCGCCGCCGACGCCGCCGCGTGGCGCATGCTGCTCCGCCGCCGACCCGAGATGGCGGAGCGCATCCGCCTGGCGCTCGCCGCGGGCAAGCCGCTGCAAGGCGTCGTCGATGCGGCCGCGCAACCGGCAGCTGCTGGTGCGCTCAGAGACCCAGCGTGGCCGCGTCTGCGGCTGCTGCTGCCCTGCGCCGTGCACGGCTGCGCGCGCTCGCTCGGCCTGCTCGCCGCCGCGCGCCCGAGCGCCTGAGCCCGCAGCGCCGCGCCAGGCGGCGGTCGACGACGTGCGCGGCGACAACGGTATGCTGCGGCCACCGAGGGAGGGTCGTTGCATGCATCCAGCCGGCCGCATCGTGGCCCCGCTGCTCGTGCATCCCGATGGCGATGCGCGGCAAGCCGGCGCACCCCGGCGAGCCGATGGAGCCGTGACGGCGGCGGGAGGCTGAGCGTTGGGCTCGATCGAGCCGGCGCCGAGGCCCGGCGCGGATCGCGGGCCGGTGCGCTTGCGGTTCGATCGGTTCGACGGCTTGGTGGCGCTGCTCGCAGGCCTAGTCGCGGCGATCTTGCCCACCGAGCCGCGCGAGGCGATGGCGCGGCGTTACGGCGTCGACCCGCCGTTCTGGTCGGGGATGCTCGGCGTCGTCGAGGCGCTCGGCGGCGGCCTCTGGCTGGTCGACAACTACCTGCATCGCGTGCGCGCGCTCGTCGACCAGGGCGTCGACGCGGCGTTCGCCGCCGGCTTCGAGGAGCATCCCACCGACACCCTCGCCGTGATGTGGAGCGGCTCCTTCGCGTGGCTGCGCTGGCTCACCTCGCCGCTCGTCCTCTTCATGACGCTGGCGATGATCACCGGCGCGGTGCGCATGATGAGCTTCGGCCTCAACCGCGAGGCGGTGGGCGAGCCGCTGGTGTGGCTCGGCTGGCGCGTCTGGCGCGGCGTGCGCCGCTCGGGCCTGGCGGCCGAGCATGCGGTGCGTTTCGGTCCGGCCCGCGCGGACCGCGTGCTGCCCACGAACGACGGCGGCCTGCTGGTCCTCACCAGCGCACCCCGGCCCGAGTGGAACGAGATGGTCACGATCGAAGTCGGCGACCGCTTTTTCCGACTCGCCGAGGTCGACCAGCGGCGCGAAGACGGTCAGCTCTGGCACGGCTACCGCCTGCGCGAGGAGGACCCGACGGCAGTCATCCGCGCGCTGCTGCGCTACGAGGCGCCGGAAGGCGCGCTACTTGTCGCGGCGGCGGTTGATCACCAGCCCGGCCGCGCCGAGCACGGCGCCGAGCACGATGGCGCCGGGTAGGCCGAGGGTGGGGATGCCGGGTGGCGCCTTCGACTGCGCGCCGGCGAGCGAGGGGACGAGCCAGACGACGGCCGCGGCGAGAGCGGTCCTCACTGATTTCATGGAGCCCTCCTGAACAGAATGGACCTGCGTAGGGTACCGCTCTCCGCGGCCCGATGGCAATCGGCCGGCTGCCATCGGCCCGCCGTCTTCAGCGAAGGCGCGGCAGCAACCAACTGACGAGCGGGTACGTCGCCGGTTCGAGGATCAAGTTCACCGGGACGGGGTGGACGCGTTCCTGCGGCCGGAACTTGCTCTTGAAGCGGTAGACGGGCCCCGAGCGGCTGCCGAGATCGTAGAGCGTACAACCGTGGGCGAAGGAGTCGCGCATGGCGCGGAAGTGCAGCAGGCAGGAGGGGCTCGAGTGGTCGCCCAGCGCTTCGCGATCGAGGGCGCCGATGACGTAAGTGGCGCGCGAGCCGGCGCGCACGACAAGGATGGACTGCACCGGGCGGCCGTCGATCGAAGCGGTGTAGATGCGCACCGTGTCCAGTGGGCGAGCGCGCTCGAGAAGGCGGCGCCAGCTGGCGCGCGAGCGGCCGTAGCGGCTGCGGAACTGGTGGACCTGCATCCAGATCGGCCACGCCACCCGCAGCGCCTCGTCGCTATCCGCCGATTCGACGACGAAGCCGGCGCGCTCCGCCTTGCGTATGGCGCGCCGCGCCACCGGCGCGAAGTTCCTCGCCGTCTCCTCGTCGCTTGCCGCCTGCGGCACGACCAGCGACTCGGGCTCGGCGATGGAGAACGGAAACAACGCGTCGCGATTCGACGGCGCGAGCGATTCGAGGCGAGCCAGGGCGGCCACATCGGTGGCGGTGAAGCACGCCAGCACGAACCCGCGCTTGCGCAGCTCCGTCACCAGCGATTCGAGGCAGGCCGTCGTCGTCGCCTCGTCGAGGTCCCGCAGCCACACCGGCCCCTCGCGCACCAAGCCGACACGCATCCTCCCGAAGCCGAGCGCGAGCACGCTGAGGAAAGCCACCGGCTCCGTCGGCGGGCCGTACGCCAAGTAGCTGCTGCGCAGCCGCCACGACGTCATCGACTCGTTCCAGTACGGGTACTGGAGGAACGAGGCCTCGGTGGCGAGCAGACCGCGGTCCCACCCGGCAAGCTCGCCGGGAGCGACCGAACGCCAGCTCAGGTCTGCCGCTGCGATGCGCGCCAGCGTACCCGCGCGCGGCTACGCATTGCCAAACGAAGAAAGGCCCTCGGTACCCGGGTGGGCGCCGAGGGCCTTTTGGCTTCACGTCAGTGGCGTTGGGTTGACCCCGCTTACAGGAGGGTCCCAGTGGCGCGCCACGCGCAGCCGGAGGTACCCCGTTACGGGGACGCCACCTCCGTAGTAGCCGTAGGTCGACTCTTCACTGGACCACCTCCTTTCTGGGCGTGACCATCGTTGGCGGGTCCCAACCCACCCAGCTCCTCGGACCGCCCCAGCCCATCAGAGCCGCCGCCTCCCCTCCCGGGGGGCGGATGCTGCCGCCACGACACGTGTCGGGGCGGTTTGTCGATGCAACGCAAGTTTACGCGAGGAACATTCCCGCTGTCACCGGTCTCGGAGAGGTGCCGTGGATTGCAAACGGTGGTGACCACCCGGCCGGCGGGCGCGGAGCGGATCCGGAGGGCGCCGCTGTGGGGCACGCTCGCCTTTCTGAGGTATGCAGGTAGGAGCGGCTCGCTCGCCGCAGGGCGCGTCGCACGGAGGTTGCCTTTGACCGCCCTACAAGTGCGCCCTGCGGAGGCCCCACCGCGGCGCCCTCCGGATCCGCTTGGCGCCCGCCTTCATTGAGGTCGTCAAGCGACACCTCGGAGCACCGCTCGCGGATCAGCCGTGGTCGCCGGAGCTCGCTCGCGGTCGAAGGCCACCGATGAAGGCGTTCGCGCCAGCCGGGTGCGGGGGGCGCCGCAGTGGGGCTTCCGGAGGGCGCATTCGTAGGTATTCGAAAACAGCGATCGAGCAAGCGCCCGGAGGCAAGCGACCCGCTCCCACCGCACACCTCAGAAAGGGGAGCGTGCCCCACAGCGGCGCCCTCCGCACCCGGCAGCGAACGCCGGCCGTAGACCAGCGACCCTCCAACCACCACGACCGCTCTTCCCGTCGCACATCGCGAGCCACCGCCCCGCCCACCACCCTGCGCTATGCTCCGCCGCCCTCCGCGAGGACCACCAGCGTTGATCGACCTCGTCCGCCGCCTCCTCCACACCCTCACCGACGTCGAAGGCATGATCCGCTGGGGCGGCTACGTAGGCCTCGCGGCGATCATCTTCGCCGAGACCGGCCTCATGCTCGGCTTCTTCCTCCCCGGCGATTCACTGCTCGTTGCCGCCGGCCTCTTCGCCGCACGCGGCACCCTCAACCTCTTCGCGCTCTGGGCGCTCCTCATCCCGATGGCCATCCTCGGCAACTCCACCGGCTACGCCATCGGCCACAAACTCGGCAAGGCACTCTTCGCCCGCAAGAGCTCGCGCCTCTTCAACCACCGCCACCTCGTCCGCACCCAACTCTTCTACGAAGAACACGGCGGCAAGGCCGTCTCCTTCGCGCAATTCCTCCCCATCTTCCGCACCTTCACTCCCGTCGTCGCCGGCATCGCGACGATGCGCTATCGCCGCTTCATCGCCTTCAACGTGCTCGGCGCCATCTGCTGGGTCATCTCGATGACCGCCGTCGGCTTCGTCCTCGGCCGCACCTTCCCCACCATCGCCAAGCGCATCGAGCTGGTGATGATCGTCGTCGTCGCCGTCTCCTTCATCCCGGCGGCGATCTCGGGCTGGCGCGCGCGGCGCGCCAAGCTGCGCAGTCGAAGCTCGTTCCTGGAGGCGATGGGCGCGCTCGTGGAGCGCCTGGGAAATCTCTCGTGGGAGGGCGGCTCGAACGTCCACCAGCTCGCCGCCGCGCTGCCGGCGCCGCACGGCGCCCGAGCCGTCGAGGGGCCGACGCCGGCCGTGGAGATGGTCGCCGAGCAGTCGCCGCCGCTTGCCGAGCTGAGCGACGCGGGCGGCGAGGCCGCGGGCTGGGACATCGAAGAGCGCTATGCGCAGGCGCGGGCGGCGCTCTGCTCGGCCTACGGCGAGCCGCGCGAGGACGAGGCGCCGGGCAGCGCGCCGAGCGGGCCGCGGTCGCTGCCGACGCGGACGGCGAGATGGCGCGCACCGCAGGGTACGGTGACGCTGCAGCAGCGTTGCGATGCCGACCGGCATCGGTTGGCGGTGCGTGTCGAGCCGGCCGCCTAGCTTGCGCGCGCGCGACTCGCGGGCAGCTCCCGCCGACCGGAGCGGACGATAGGCTTGCGGACATGCGAACGCTCTCGCGCGGCCTCGTATACGGTGTGTTGGCGCTGGGTGCGGCGGTGACGGCGGCGAGCACCGCGCAGCGCGCGGCAGAGGCGCGCCGCGCGCCCGCGCAGGAGAGCGCCGCCTACGACCTCGTCATCGCCGGCGGCCGCGTCGTCGACGGCACCGGCGCGCCCTGGTTCCGCGCCGACGTCGGCATCCGCGGCGATCGCATCGCGGCGATCGGCGACCTCTCCGGCGCCAGCGCGACGCGCCGCATCGACGCCAAGGGGCAGCTCGTGGCGCCCGGCTTCATCGACATGCTCGGGCAGTCCGAACACACGCTGCTCGTCGATCCGTCGGCGGAGTCGAAAGTGCGGCAGGGCATCACCACCGAGATCACCGGCGAGGGCAGCTCGGCGGCGCCGGTCACCGAGGCGACGCTGCGCGACATGAAGCCGTGGCTCGACAAGTACGGACTCACCGTCGACTGGACCGACTTCCACGGCTACTTCGCGCGCCTCGCGGCAGCCAAGCCGGCGATCAACCTCGGCTCCTTCGTCGGCGCCGCGCAGGTGCGCCGCGTGGTGCTCGGCGACGGCGACGTGCAGCCGACGCCCGAGCAGCTCGCGCGCATGGAGGCGCTGGTCGAGCAGGCGATGGAGCACGGCGCGCTCGGTCTCTCGACGTCGCTCATCTACCCGCCCGGCTCGTACGCGAAGACCGGCGAGCTCATCGCGCTCGCCCGCGTCGCGTCACGCCACGGCGGCGTCTACGCCACCCACATGCGCGACGAGGCCAACGAGGAGATGGCGGCGCTCGAGGAAGCCATCACCATCGGCCGCGAGGCGAAGATCCCGGTCGAGATCTGGCACTTGAAAGTGGCCGGCCGCAACAACTGGGGGCGGATGAAGGACGTCGTCGCCCGCATCGAGCGCGCGCGAGCCGACGGCGTCGACGTCACCGCCGACATGTACCCCTATGTGGCCAGCGGCAACGGCCTCGACGCCACCGTGCCGCAGTGGGCGCAAGCGGGCGGCGTCGACGCCATGATCGCGCGCTTCCACGACCCGGCGCAGCGCGAGCGCATCCTGCGCGAGATCCGCGAGGGCAACGGCAGCGACCTCCAGGGTTGGAAGGCGCGGCCGCCGGAGGACATCCTCATCGTCTCGGTGCTCGATCCCGAGCTGCAGAAGTGGACAGGGAAGCGGCTGTCCGCGATAGCGGCGGAGATGGGCAAGAGCTCGGAAGAAGCGCTGATCGAGCTGGTCGAGCAGGACCGCGCCAACGTCTTCGTCGCGCGATTCTCGATGAACGAAGACGACCTGCAGCTCGCGATGCGCCAGCCGTGGGTGGCGTTCGATTTGGACGCCGGCGCCTTCTCGCTGGCGGGCCCGTTCGGCAAGAGCAAGCACCACCCGCGCTCGCTGGGCGCCTTCCCGCGCGTGCTCGGCCACTACGCGCGCGAGCTGCGACTCTTCAGCGTCGAAGAGGCGGTGCGGCGCATGACCTCGCTGCCGGCGCGGCGAGTCGGCTTGGAGGACCGCGGCCTGCTGAGGCCGGGAATGGCCGCCGACGTCGTCGTCTTCGATCCCGAGAAGATCGTCGACCGCGCCACCTTCGAAGACCCCAACGTCTACTCCGAAGGCATCGACACCGTCGTCGTCAACGGCCGTGCCGTGCTCGAAAGCGGCAAGATGACCGGCAAGCGATCCGGGCGTGCGCTTCTGAGACGCTGAGGGCGTCTAGCCGCGGTCGAGCTCTTCGAGGAGCTGCCAGCCGTCGGTCCCCTCTCCCCTATCAGCCTCGGCGATCGCGGCCGCGAGCTCGCGCTGTAAGCGAAGGTCGATGGGTTGGCCTGTCACGGCTGAATAGAGGGTGTCCGGATCAAGGTCGGCCCCATTGGGCCAGACGATGGTGCCGAGCTCCGGGTTAACACGGACCTTTGCGAACTCGGCGACCTCCGCCAGGGGGGCGAAAACGCCTTCGAATCGGAGCGTCGCGTGAAGATCGAGCTCGCCGGCGACACCGTCCTCGAACCGCAAGGCGAGCCGATGACCGCCGAGGTGTCGAACTTCGACCACATCTTTAAGCATCGATCTCTACGCCCGCGCCACTTCGACGCGGGCGTCGTTGTAGCAGGCATTGCCGCCGAGGTCGGCGAGGGTCGGCGGGGCGAGGGCGTTGGCGGTGCGGCCGTTGTCGGTGTGCTTGGCCCACATGCCTTTCGGCATCAGCGCGACGCCCGGCATGAGGTCGTGGTTGAGGCGTAGAGCGGTGATCACCTCGCCGTACTGGTTCCAGACCCGCACGCGGTCGCCGTCGCGCAGCCCGCGCGGTTCCGCATCGGCGGGGTGCATCTCCAGCGGGATCTTGCCCTTCCGCAGGTGGCCGAGGTAGCTGCTGATGGTGCGGTTGGTGGCCGGCGAGATCAACGCCAGCGGCGCCGCCTCCGTCGCCGGGTCGGCTTGATAGGTGTACAAGCCGTGCGGCGTCTCGCGATCGAGCTCTTCGGGGACGAGGTGGGCCTTGCGGTCGGCGGTGCGCGGGAAGTTGTCGACGAACTGGATCGGCCCCGAACCGCACGGCGCGTCGCCGATGCCGGCGGCGTCGAGTTGCGCCAGCGCCCTGCGGTTCTCTTCCCTGCCGCCTAGCAGCGCGCGCTCGAAGTCGTCCGGCCCTTCCGCGTCGCCGGGCTTCGACAGCCCCAGCCGCCGCGTCAGCTCGGCGAAGACCTCGTAGTTCGGCCGCGCCTCGCCCGGCGCCTCCGCCACCGGCTCGATGCGGTGGATGACGAAGGCGCCGTAGCCGCGCGCCAGCTCGCGGTGCTCGAGGAAGGCCGTCGCCGGCAGCACCACGTCGGCGTACATCGCGGTGTCGGTGCGCACTTGGTCGAAGACGACGGTGAAGAGGTCCTCGCGCTCGAGTCCCTGGCGTACGCGCTCCTGGTCGGGGTTGGTGGTCAGCGCGTTGGAGTTGTAGACGAAGAGCACGTCGATCGGCGGATCGCCGAGCGTCAGCAGCGCCTCGGCGAGGTGGTTCATATTGATCTCGCGCGTCCTCGGCTCGGGCTCGGCGACCGCGGCCGCGTCGTCGACCTTCCAGGCGCCCGAGTTGCTCATCGTGTAGCCCCCGCCCCGCACGCCGAACTTGCCGCCGACGGCCGGCAGCGACAGCACCGCCGACACCGCCGAGCCGCCGTTGCGGTTGCGCTCGAGCCCCCAGCCGCAGCGGATCACCGCCGGCGAGGAGTCGGCGTAGAGCTGCGCGAAGGCCTCGATCTGCGCCGCCGGAATCCCCGAGGGCCCCGCCGCGCGCTCCGGCGTCCACTCTGCCGCGCGCTTGCGCAGCTCCTCCCCGCCCGTCGCGTGCTCGGCGAGGAACGCCTCGTCTGCACGGCCGTTCTCCCACAGCCAGCGCATCACCGCCAGCGCCAGCGGCAGGTCGCCGCCGGGCCGCACCTGCAGATGCAGGTCGGCCTGCTTGGCGAGCGGCGTGGCGCGGGGATCGACCACCACGAGCTTGGCTCCGTTGCGCTGCGCCTCCTGCACGATGGGCACGAGGTGGATGCCGGTGGCCGAGGGGTTCATCCCCCAGATCACGATCAGCCGCGCGTGCACGTAGTCGGCGAAGGCGACGCCGGGCATCTTGCCGTAGAGGCCGATCGCGGCGCGTCCAGTGGCGGCGGCGCAGACGGTGCGCAGCAGCCGCGAGGCGC
Organism: Thermoanaerobaculia bacterium; assembly: GCA_036005845.1. GTDB lineage: Bacteria > Acidobacteriota > Thermoanaerobaculia > Multivoradales > JAIOJS01 > DASYQD01. The sequence continues at coordinate 56,027 of DASYQD010000079.1, forward strand.
CGAGGCGGCGGAAGAGCCGCGCGTCGTGGGCCTCGTGGGTGAGCATGCCGTTGCTGCCGCCGTAGCGGTAGGGCAGGATCGATTCGCCACCGAACCGCTCTCGCGCAGAGCGCAGGCGGTCGGCGATCGTGCCCAGCGCCTCGTCCCAGGAGATGCGCTCGAAGCGTCCCTCGCCCTTCCTGCCCACGCGCCGCTCCGGATAGAGCAAGCGGTCGGGGCCGTAGAGCAGCTCCGGGATGTGCCGCACCTTCGAGCAGATGAAACCCTGCGTGTAGGGGTTGCGGCGGTCGCCGTCGAGCTTGACGACGCGGCCGGCCTCGACCTTCACCTCGAGGCTGCAGGCGTCGGGGCAGTCGAGAGGACAGGCGCTGGTGCGGATGGTCGCAGGCATGGGCGCATTTTACGCCTGCCATCCAACGGCACGAGGGCGCCGTATTCTCGCCGAACCCACAACGAATCCGGAGGGACTGCCATGAGCAACAGCCAGACGATCCGTGACCTCTACGACGCCTTTCAGCGCGGCGACCTGCCGGCGATCCTCGCCGTCGTCACCGACGACGTGGACTGGAACAACCAGCGCGTCGCCTCGCGGGAGTGCCCGTGGAACGGCGACTTCAGCGGCAAGGCGAAGCTGCCGGGGTTCTTCCAGGCCGTCGGTGACAACCTCGATATCCGCGTCTTCGACCCGCACACCTTCATCGAGAACGGCGAGCGCGTGGCCGTGCTGCTGCGCATCGAGTCGGTGCTGCGGCGCAACGGCAAGCCGCTCAGCAACGACGCCGTCCACGTCTGGGACCTGAGCGACGGCAAGGTGAGCCGCTACCGCCACTACAACGACACCGCCGCCGAGCTCGAGGCCTGGCGCGCGTAGCGTCGTCAGTCAAGCAAACGGGGCCGGCGCCGCGAAGCGCCGGCCCCACCGCTGCGCACGGGCTACTTCTTGGTGCGCACCTTCAGCGTGTTGCTGGCGCCGGCGACGGCGCCGTCGGCGCGCAAGGCGGTGACACGCAGCGTGACGAGCTGGTTCTTCTTGAAGCCGCCGACGGTGACGCTGGTTTCGTCGCCGCCGGCCGTCGCCAGCACCTGGAAGCTCCCCTTCTTCCCCACCAGCTCGACGCGGAAGCTGGCGACGTCGGCGAAGGACGCGGTCCAGGCGAGGTCGATCGTCGTCTGGGTCGTGCGGCTGGCCGCGACCGTGAAGGCCTGTGTGGCGCCGCCCGAGCCCGCGCCGCCGCTGGGCGCCGGCTGGTAGCTGCCGTCGCCGTAGACGACCGAGGCGCCAACACGGTCGTCCTCGCCGAGGCGCGCGCCGCGGCCGTCGTTGTGCACGTTGGGGAACATCAGCGATTGCGGGTCGCTGGCGTGGCCGAAACCGAGAGTGTGGCCGAGCTCGTGGGCGAAGACCTCGGCGGCGCCCGCCGGGTTGCCGGCGAAGAAGCACTCGGTGCCGTCGTTGACGACGACGTCGGACTCGACGACCTCGTGGTAGGCCCTGCCGCGGTAGTCCCGCGTCGAGCTCCAGTACCAGGAGCCGCCGACCGCGAGCACGCCGCCGTGATTGCAGTCGAAGGTGCCGGCGGCGGTGCCGTGCGGGTCGCCGAAGACGAATGCGTCGACGCCGTCGTTCGAGGTGAGACCGCCGGTGGCGGTGGTGGTGCCGTCGTAGGTGTAGCTGATGGCGCTCGTCGGGTCCGCGTCCCAGGCCTCCATCGCGGCCTGGACGGCGGCGGCGGTGGCGTCGAAGCCGAGACCGGGCTGTCCCGACGACTGCACCCTCCAGCCCGCGCGGCCACCGCCGTCGAAGCCGAACCAGCGCGGCGAGATGCCGTCGCTGGTGCCGTAGTAGGCGAACGCCTTCTCCTGCGGCGCGGTCGTGCGCGATCCGCGCACCCAGTAGTCGGCCTCGCGCTGCACGCCGGCCGCGCGGTCGGCGAGCCAGGCGACGAAGCGGGCGAGGTCGCGGCGGCCGCCCTCCTGCTTCGCCGGACCCGCGAGGCTCACGGCGCCGTCAAGGTCCTGCTCGGCGATGACCGCCCCTGCGGCGGCACGCGCATGGAAGGCGCCGAGCATGAGGTGCAGGATCGAGTAGCTGCCGTCTTCATTGGCGTTCAGGAAGAGCAACGCCTTCTCGCCCACCGCGAGCGCCGGGGCGCCCTCGATCTCGAGGCCGATGCCGTCGGCGCGCATGCCGCCCGGCACGCGCACGACGACGGTGCTGCCGGGCAGGTAGCCCTGGACGAGCTCGTCGGCGGCGACCAGATAGTCGGTCGCCGGCATCGCGTCCGCGGGTCCGGGCTCGACCGCGACGACGTCGACCAGGGCGATGACCTCGGCCTGTGCGGCGAGGTCCCGGTCGGCGATGGGAACGTAGGAAGTGGCTGCCGCGGGTACCGCGAGGGCGAACGAGGCGACGACGGCGGCGAGGGCTGCGAGGGCGAGGCGGGCGGCGCGGCGGATGGGGTTCATGGCGGTCTCCTTGGATTCGGTTCGCCGACCCGAATCGCAACCGAGAGGCCATGTGCCAAACTCTTTATTTACTGTATTTAGCTAAACCAGTCCTCCGGGGCGGAGACAACTCCGTCCAGAAGCTGGATGCGCGCCGGCCTGCGGCGCGCTACGCCGGAGCGCGCTGCGCCAGCCTGCTGTGCCGCACGCCGTAGGCGAAGTACAGCACCAGCCCGAGGAGCAGCCAGATGCCGAAGCGGAGCCAGTTGGTGATCCCGAGCTCGGTCATCAGGTAGCCGCAGGTGAGCACGCCCATCACCGGGATCAGCGACAGCCGCTTGGCGAAGCAGAGGAAGGCCAGCACCGCGCTGCCGACGAGGAAGACGATGAGCGGGATCTGGTGCTTGAACACCGCCCAGCCGTGGATCGCCGGGTCGGCGGGATCGGTGAACGAGATCCAGCGCAGCAGCATCTCGCGCTGGAAGAGCAGCACGTAGATCCAGCCGCCGACGTAGAGCGTCGGGATGATCCAGCGCGAGTCGACGTACTTGACGTAGCGCCCCGACCGGCGCGCGCCGCCGTCGAGCAGCAGCACGCCGCCGGAGACCAGCACGAAGGCGAAGAGGGTGCCGATGCTGGTGAGGTCGGTGACCTCGGTGAGGTTGAGGAACAGCGCCGGCACCGCCACCAGCACGCCGGTCATCAGGGTGGAGAACCAGGGCGTCTTGAAGCGCGGGTGGATGGCCGAGAAGATCGCCGGCAGCAGGCCGTCGCGGCTCATCGACATCCAGATGCGCGGCTGGCCGAGCTGGAAGACGAGCAGCACGGTCGTCATCGCCACCACCGCCGAGATCGCCACCACGCCGCGCAGCCAGGGGATGTTGGCGCCGGCGGGGCCGAAGACGAAGGCCAGCGGATCGCCGACCTGCAAGGTGTCGTAGTGCGCCATGCCGGTGAGCACCAGCGCGATCAGGCAGTAGAGCACGGTGCAGATGAGCAGCGAGTAGAACATGCCGCGCGGCAGGTCGCGCTGCGGGTTCTTGCACTCCTCGGCGGTGGTGGTGATGGCGTCGAAGCCGATGTAGGCGAAGAAGACGCCGGAGACCCCCTTGAGCACCCCGGCGATGCCGTTGGGCGCGAAGGGGTGCCAGTTGGCGGGGTCGACGTAGAAGGCGCCGACGCCGATGACGACGAAGATGATGGCGAGCTTGAACAGCACCATGGCGTTGCTGGCGCGCTTGGACTCGCGGATGCCGATGTAGACCAGCATGGTGACGAAGACCACCGCCGCCAGCGCCGGCAGGTCGGCGATCAGCCGCAGGCCGCCCAGCCGCGGCGCCGTGCTCCAGGCCGAGAAGGCCTCGCCCAGCTTCGCCAAGTCGGGGTTGGCCGCGACGGCGTCGACAGTGGCGCCGGGGCCGAGCGCCGCCAGCACCGCGGCGTGGCCGCGCGCCGCCGACAGATAGTCCATGGTCATCCAGGCCGGCAGGTGGATGCCGTCGATGGGCCCGACGCGGATGCTGGCGAGCAGGCCGGTGAAGTAGTCGCTCCACGAGATGGCGACGGCGATGTTGCCGATGGCGTACTCGATGAGCAGGTCCCAGCCGATGATCCACGCCACCAGCTCGCCGAAGGTGGCGTAGGCGTAGGTGTAGGCGGAGCCGGAGATCGGCACCCGGCTGGCGAACTCGGCGTAGCAGAGGGCCGAGAAGGCGCAGGCGATGGCGGTGAAGACGAAGAGGAACACCACCGCCGGACCGCCGTTGAAGCAGGCGTTGCCGATGGCCGAAAAGATGCCGGCGCCGATGATGGCGGCGATGCCGAAGGCGGTGAGGTCGATGACGCCGAGCGACCGCCGCAGGTGCGGCTCGCTGGAGACCGGCCCGTGCTCGTCGGCGAAGCCCAGCTCGGCGTCGCGCTCGATCTCGGCGATCGGCTTCTTGCGGAAGAGTGCGGCTAGGCTCATCCCGTGTCGTCCCCTTTGGGCGTTCGCAGGCGATGCGGTTCGGCGGCGCGGAGCTTCTCATACCCCGGCGCCGCTTGGCTAAGATGAAGTCGTGAAGCGCGCTCGCTCCGGCGCGAACGACACGCATCCGGCCATAGCTGCCATGCTGGTGGAGGCGGCTCGTGCGTTGACTCCGCAGCAAAAGGTGCAGCAGGTGCTCGAGTGCAACGAGCTCAGCGAAGCGATGTCGCTGGCCGGTCTGCGCGCCCGGCATCCGCAAGCGTCGGAACGAGAGCTGCATCTGCGCGTCGCTGCGCAGCGTCTCGGCCGCCCGCTGATGATAGCGGCGTTCGGATGGGACCCCGAGCGCCCTGACGATGGCTGACAACGCGCTGCGCGCGGCAATCGCCGTCGTCGATATCCTGCGCGCCCTCGACTTGGACTACGTGATCGGCGGCTCGATCGCGAGCTCGATCCACGGCATCGCCAGGTCGACGCGAGACGTCGACATCGTCGTCGCGCTGCCGCCGAACCGGGTGCCGGATCTCGTGGCCGCGCTGCGCGGAAGTTTCTACGTCGACGATGAGATGGCGGCGGAAGCTGTCGCGCGGGCCGGATCATTCAACGTGATTCACCTCGAGTCCATGTTCAAGGTGGACCTCTTCGTGCTCGGTCCAGACGCGATGTCGCGCGCCGAGCTCGCGCGCCGGCAGCGCCATCGCATCGCCGAGGACGGCGCGGAGGTCTTCGTCGCGTCGGCGGAGGACACCGTCCTGCAGAAACTGCTGTGGTATCGCAAGGGCAATGAGGTCTCGGATCGCCAGTGGTTGGACGTCATCGAAGTGCTCCGCATCCAGGGAGCGCGCCTCGATCGCGCGTACCTCGCGACGTGGGCGCGCGCTCTTGCTATCGACGATCTCCTGGCAGAGGCCGTCAGCGAGGCCGCAGGCGACTGACCGGCAACAGGCGTGTAGGTACGGCAGGCGTCAGTGCAACTGGCCGTCGCCGGCCCGCGGTGCGAACGGTCCGGGCTCCCGGGGCTCGGTGCGATCGAGGTCGTGCACGGCGCTCCGCCGTGACAGGTCGGGCCGCATCACCACCTTGATGCAACCGTCCTCCTTGTCGCGGAAGGTGCGGTAGGCGTCGGGCGCGTCGTCGAGCGTCAGCCGATGCGAGATGAGGCGCGTGGTGTCGATCTCGCCGGCCTCGATGCGCCGCATCAGCGGCTCCAGGTAGCGGTGCACGTGCGTCTGCCCGAGCTTGAGCGTCAGGCCCTTGCAGAACGCGGCGCCGAGGTTGACCTTGTCGAGCAGCCCGCCGTAGACGCCGGGGATCGACACCGTGCCGCCCTTGCGGCAGGCCTGCAGCACTTCGCGCAGCGCCGTCGGGCGATCGGTCTCCAGCTTGACGCTGACCTTGACGCGGTCGTACCAGGCGTCGAGCCCGTAGCCGTGCGCCTCCATGCCGACCGCGTCGATGCAGCGGTCGGGGCCCTGGCCGCCGGTCAAGTCGCGGATGGCCGGCAACATGTCGACCTCGGAGTAGTCCACCATCTCCGCGCCATGCCACTCGTGCGCGAGCTGCAGCCGCTCGCGCACGCGGTCGACGGCGATGACGCGCTCGGCGCCGAGCAAACGCGCCGACAACATGGCGAGCTGCCCCACCGGTCCGCATCCCCACACCGCCACCGTATCGCCGGGCTCGATGCCGCACTGCTCCGCCGCCTGCCAGCCGGTGGGCAGGATGTCGGAGAGGAAGAGGACCTGCTCGTCGGACAGCCGCTCGGGCACCTTGAACGGCCCGACGTCGGCGAACGGCACGCGCACGTACTCGGCCTGGCCGCCGGCGTAGCCGCCCATCATGTGCGAGTAGCCGAAGAGGCCCGACGGCGAGGCCCCGTAGGCCGCCTCCGCCGCCACCCCGTTGGGGTTGCTGTTGTCGCACAGCGACCAGAGCCTCTTGGCGCAGTAGAAGCAGCGGCCGCAGGCGATGGTGAACGGCACCACGACGCGGTCGCCGGCCTTCAAGTTCTTCACCTCAGGGCCCACTTCGACCACCTCGCCCATGAACTCGTGGCCGAGGATGTCGCCCTTCTTCATCGTCGGGATGAAGCCGTCGTAGAGGTGGACGTCGGAGCCGCAGATGGCGGTGAGCGTGACCTTGACGATGGCGTCCCGCGGGTTGATGAGGTGCGGGTCGGGGACGCTCTCCACCGCCACCTCGTGCTTGCCTCGCCAGCAGACTGCGCGCATCGTGCTCTCTCCTACAGTGGATTGCCGAGGTCGAAGCGGCCGCGCTCGCCGTGCGACTGCCCTTCCGTGGTGGGCACCTCGCCGGCCTCGAGCGCGTGCTTGAACCGGCGCAGGTCTTCGTGGATCTCGCGCTCGACGAGCGGCTGCAGCAACGCGGCGACCGCGGTGCCGGCCGCGCCCGCCGGCGGCAGCAGGCGCAGGTCGACCCGCATCAAGGTGCCGCCGTCGCGCCAGGCGTCGAAGTGCAGGCTGCCGAGTTGCTGCACCGGCGCGCCCTCGAGCGAGCGCCACGCCAGCACCTCGCCCGGTCGGTCGTCGGTGATCTCGGCGTCCCACTCGACGTGCTTGCCGCCCGGCGCCCGCACCGACCAGTGCGAGCGCCGCTCGTCGATCACCTGCACCGCGTCGACGTGACGAAGGATCGCCGGCAATCGATCGAAGGCGCGCCACGCCTCGTACACCTGCGGCGCCGGCCGCCAGACGACGAGCCGCGTCTTGACGATCACCGGCGAGGCGGTGAGCTTGCCGGGCAACGGCCAGCGGCCGGTGGTGCCGCGGTAGACGAGCGGCAGCGCGGCGGCGGCCGCGGCGGCGAGCGCGACGGGCGAACGCTTGCGCGCCGCGGCGCCGAGCAGCGCGCCGGCGCCGGCGAAGGCGGCGACGCGGCCGGCGATGCCGGCGTCGCGCGGTGTGCTCTCGAGCCGCTCGTCGAGCGCCGTCGAGGGGACGATCGTCTTCGCCAGAGGTGCCGTGCTCAACGCCGCCGGACCGAGGTCGGGCGACGGGGCGGGAATCGGTTGCGAGGTCGCTTCGCTCATCGCAGTCCTCCTCGCCGCCGGTGGGCTGCAAGGCCGCTGCCGGCTCTCACCGAAATAGACCGGCTCGCGGGTCAGCTCGAGCAGTCGGCGGTCGAGCGCCGCAGCGGCCGTCGCGTCAATCGCGACCCAAGAGGCAGACGGCGGCCCACGGGCGCTTACCTCCCGGGCCCGGCGAGTCGGGCAGCCACGACAGCAGCCGCAGCAGCAGCGGCAGCCGGCGGAGGTGCTTGGCGGCGGTGAACAGCGGACGGATGAGGAGCGGCTGCCAGCCGTGCGGGCGGAAGAACTCGGCGCCGTCGGCAGGCCCGAAGTGAAACGGCGCCTGCGCCGCCTGGAGCTGCGCACCATGAGTCTTCCTCATGCGCAGCAGCAGCCCCGGCGACACGACGTCGACCAGCCAGCGCTGGAACGACTGCGGCGCGGCGAGGTCGCGCCCCAGCGATGCCACCTGATCGGGCTCGAGGTAGAGGAGCAGGCCCTCGCTGATGACGACCGCGCGGCGCGATTCGCCGCCGAGGCGCGCGAAGAGTGCCCGCCGTGCGTCGACGTCGGCGAGGTCGAGCCGCACGCGCTCGAGCCGGCAGCGCGGGGTCTCGGCGACGAGCAGCTCCTCCTTGTAGTCGAGGATGCCGGGGAGGTCGACCTCCACCCAGCGCAGGCTCGCCGGCAGGTCCATGCGGTACGGCCGCGCGTCGAGCCCGGCGGCGAGGTTGACGATGAGGTCCGTGCCGGCCGCCGGCGCCAGCTCGCCGCGCAGCAGCTCGTCGAAGAGCACCGTCCGCATCGCCCACGCCCAGTCGGCGCGGAAGTGCCTCTTCTCCGCGGCGGCGATGCGCCTGCCACGCTCGCCCGCGAGCCGCTCGGCAAACGGGTCGCGGAACAGCGCATCCGGCCGCACGCTTTCCACCGCGCGGTAGTGCGCCGCCCACAGCGCGGTGTCGGAGACGTTGCGGATCGCCGGGTCGGCCTCGGTCACAGCACACAACCCTCCGCGGCAGAATCTCTCAGAGGTGAGCGGCGAGGAACTCGCGGGCGCGTTCGACGAACGGCGGCGCCCACTCGTGGCCGCCGGCGAAGCGGCAGACCTCGACCCGCATCTCGAGCGCGGCGAGCGCGGCGAGGTCGTCGGCGACCTTCTCCTCGGTGTACCACTGCTCGCCGTCGCCGCGCCCGATGAGCACCGCCGGCCGCGTGCCCCAGCCGCCGTTTCTCAATTCGGGCGGCACGTCGCCGGCGAGCGCCACCATCGCATCCACCTTCTGCCCGCAGCGCGCCGCCGTGCGGTAGGCCATCGCCACGCCCTGCGAGAAGCCGACGATGGCGAGCTTCTTCGCCGTCGGCACCCGCGAGAGCAGCTCCGCCACCGCGCGCGTCGTGTAGCCGACGTTGTCTTCGAGCGCGATCTCGCGGTCGAGCCGTGTCATCCACCCCGCGACGACCGACTGGTCCTTCGGCCGATAGAACGGATGCAACGCCTGCGGCGCCGCGATCGCCCAGGACTTCCCTTCGGCAAGCGGCCGCAGGTAGGCCAACGCATCCTCGCCGAGCTGCGCGTAGCCGTGGAAACCGACGAGCAGCGCCGACGCATCCGCCGGTGCTTCGAGCAACACCCGCCCGTGCACGGGAGTAGGAACTTGGATGATTTCGGTGCTCATCGCTGCTCCGGATCCCACGGCTCTCCCAGCTTCCCAAGATGCCGGCTGCCGTGGATGACCGCCACGACGAGGATCCGTTCTGCTTCGATGCGGTACATGAGTCGGTAAGAGCCGACGATCAGCTCGCGAACATCGTCCGACTTTGCTTCGAGCACCCGGCGACCCATGCGCGGGAAAGTCTCGAGTGGCCGCGCCGCCTTCGCCAGCCGACCGACCGTTACGGCTGCATAGTGCGGCGAATCGTGGCGAATGAACTCAGCAATCGCTTCGAGATCGGCGATCGCTCTGTGCGCCCAAACTACCTTCACGGACTCGAGGCGAAACGGCGTTCGACCTCGTCCTGCTCGACGACGTTTCCTTCCTCACCATCTTTGATCCCGGCCTCGATCTTCTGGCGGACGTAGATGGCGTACATCACGTCGTCCCAAGTGGCTCGTTCGGAAAGCGCACCCACGACCTCACCAGCCTGCTCCTTGACGGTGCTCATCGGCTTGATTTCGTGTCTCGTATGGATCAGCGCCAGCTCGTGCAGGATCTCGTCGTACGAGCTGTCGTCGGGCTGCTCCTCGACGATGGAGAGGATGCGCGTCTTCGCAGTGCCGTTGGACATGGCTCTAGTTTAGATCGACCTGCCCAGCGCCGGCACGATGATCCGCAGTTGGTCCATCAGCGCCTGGAACTGGTCGGGGAAGAGCGACTGGGCGCCGTCGGAGAGGGCCTTGTCGGGGTCGTGGTGGACTTCGACGAGGAGGCCGTCGGCGCCGGCGGCCACCGCCGCGCGCGCCATGGCCGCCACCTTGTCGCGGATGCCGACGCCGTGGCTGGGGTCGGCGACGACCGGCAGGTGGGAGCGCTTCTCGATCACCGGGATGGCGGAGATGTCCATGGTGTTGCGGGTCGCCGTCTCGAAGGTGCGGATGCCGCGCTCGCAGAGGACGATGGCGTGGTTGCCGGCGGCGGCGACGTGCTCGGCGGAGAGCAGCCACTCTTCGATGGTGGCGGCGAGGCCGCGCTTGAGCAGCACCGGCTTGCCGCACTTCCCGAGCTCGCGCAGCAGCACGTAGTTCTGCATGTTGCGGGCACCCACCTGCAGCATGTCGGCGTAGCCGGCGACGAGGGCGATCTGCGAGGGGTCCATCACCTCGGTGACGACGGCGAGCCCTTCGGCGTCGGCGGCTCGGCGCAGTAGCTCGAGCCCTGGTTCCCCGAGCCCCTGGAAGCTGTAGGGCGACGAGCGCGGCTTGAAGGCGCCGCCGCGCAACAGGCGCGCGCCGGCGGCGCGCACGGCGGCGGCGGTGCGGCGGATCTGCTCCTCGCTCTCGACCGAGCACGGTCCGGCGGCGACCACCACTTCCTCGCCGCCGAAGGTGACTTCGTTCTTTCCGGGCCGGCCCACCTTGACCAGCGTGTCGTCGGGGTGGAAGGCGCGCGACACCAGCTTGTAGGGCGTCGAGACCCGCACCACTTCGTCGACGCCGGGCAGCAGCTCGAGCTCCGCGGTGTCGAGCTGCTGCGTCGGGCCGACGACCCCGAGCACGGTGCGCTCGGCGCCCGTCGAGCGGTGGACGTCGAAGCCGCGCTCGACCAGTCGCGCGATGACGTGCTCGATGGCCGGCGCGTCGGCCGCCGGCGCCATGACGACGATCACGGCTCCCTCACCTCGTCCGCGGCCGCTGGTGCATCGCCGGGCTCCGCGATCCGCTCGAGCTGGCGATTCTCGTCGATGACGCGCTCGAAGAGACGCTTCACGGCGCTGTGATCGAGCGGACCGCGGTTGGCGCCGAGGACGTGCGCGACGACCTCCGCCTCGCGGTGCGGCTGGTAGATCGGCAGCCCGGCGCGCTTCTTGACGCGGCCGATCTCCAGCGCCCACTTCGCCCGCTGGTTGAAGAGCTTCACCAGCACCTCGTCGACCGCGTCGATGTTGCGGCGCAGACGCGCGAGGTTGCCCTCGGCAGTGTCGCCGGCCTCGGCGAGGGGATCGGCGTCGACACGCGTCGCGGCCGGCGGAGCGCCTCCGGGTGCGCTCACGCCTCGGCGATCCGCACCAGGTGGTGGTTCTTCTGCCCCTTGCGCAAGACGAGGAAGCGTCCGTCGACGGCGTCGTCGGTGGTCACCGTGCGCTTGCCGGCAGAGAGCCGCACACCGTTGAGGTAGAGGCCGCCGCCATCCACCATGCGGCGCGCCTCCCCCTTCGACGCGACGAGACCACTGGCCACTATCAAGTCGGCGACCGGCATGCCGTCGCCGCCCAGCGCGTCGGCGCCGATGCTGCTCGACGGCGCCTCGCTGAAGATCTCCTCGATCTCGTTCGCGGCGAGCCCGGCGACGTCGCCGCCGAACAGCACCTTGGTCGCCCGTTCCGCGGCCGCCAGCGCGCTCGGTCCGTGCACCATCGACGTGACCTCGCGGGCGAGCCGGCGCTGCGCCTCGCGACGCGCCGCATCCGTGCGTACCAGCTCGGCCAGCTCGCCGACCTGCTGCTCGTCGAGCCAGGTGAAGTACTTCAGGTAGGTGACGACGTCGCGGTCGTCGGTGTTGAGCCAGAACTGGTAGAAGCGGAAGGGCGAGGTGAGCCGCGGGTCGAGCCACACGGCGCCCGCTTCGGTCTTGCCGAACTTGGTGCCTTGCGCGTTGGTGACCAGCGGAAAGACCAGCCCGAACGCCAGCGCCGCCCGCTTCTCCGCCTTCGGCCCGCGCCCTTCGTCGGCGGGCGCACGCAGGCGGCGGATGAGGTCGATGCCGGCGACGATGTTCCCCCACTGATCGCTACCGCCCATCTGCAGCCGGCAGCCGTAGCGGTCGTAGAGCTCGAGGAAGTCGTACGCCTGCAGCAGCATGTAGCTGAACTCGGTGAACGAGATCCCGTCGCTCTCGCCGGCCGCCTCATCGCCGCCACCGCCCATCCGCCGCTTCACCGACTCCTTGGCCAGCATGGCGTTGACGGTGAAGTACTTGCCGACGTCGCGCAGGAAGTCGGTGAGGCCCACCGTCGTCAGCCAGTCGGCGTTGTTGACGATGCGGGCCGGGTTCTGCGCGGCGCCGAAGTCGAGGAACGGCTCGAGCTGCGCGCGGATGCCGAGCAGGTTCTGCTCGATCTGCTCCTTGGTCAACAGCTGACGCTCCTGCGTCTTGCCGCTGGGATCGCCGATCATGCCGGTGCCGCCGCCGACGATGGCGATCGGCGCGTGGCCGAAGCGCTGGAGGCGCGCCAGGCCCATCACCGGCAGCAACGAGCCGACGTGGAGGCTCGCCGCCGACGGGTCGAAGCCGATGTAGCCGGTGAGCTTCTCGCGCGCCAGCACCGCGGGCAGCTCCTCGGTCGCGGTGTGGACGAGGTCGCGCCACTGCAGCTCGGCGAAGAGGTCTCCAGGCGGCGCGCCGCTCATCGGCGCCTCGTCGCTCATCGCCGCCTCGCCGCCGCGACGAGCTCGCGCACGCGCTCTTCCAGAAGTCCCGGCAGCGCCGGCAGGTCGCCGTCGCCGCCGTGCTCCTCGACGAGACGCACCAGCGCGCTGCCCACCACCACGCCGTCGCCGATCTTCGCTACCTCGTGCACCTGCGCCGGGGTCGAGAGGCCGAAGCCCACCGCCAGGGGCAGCGGCAGCTTGCGCCGCAGCCGCTTCACCTCGCGCACCAGCTCGCGCGGCAGCGCCTCGCGCTCACCGGTGACTCCGGTGCGTGATACGTAGTAGACGAAACCGCTCGAGCACTCGGCGACGCGCTGGATGCGTTCCCGCGAGCTGGTCGGCGCCAGCAGGAAGACGCTGTCGATGCCGTGCCGCTCGAGCGCCGGCAGCAGCTCCTCGGCCGCCTCCTCGGGCGGCAGGTCGACGCAGAGCACGCCGTCGACGCCGGAGGCGGCGGCGAGCTCGGCGAAGGTGTCGAGGCCGCGCGCGAAGAGCGGGTTGAAGTAGGTGAAGAGGACGATCGGCACGCCCAGGCGGTCGCGGTGGCGCGCCACCATGCGCAGCACGTCGTCGAGCGTCGTGCGGCTGGCGAGGGCGCGCGCCGCGGCCCGCTGGTTGACGGGCCCGTCGGCGATGGGATCGGAGAAGGGGATGCCGATCTCGACGATGTCGGCGCCGCCGGCCACCACCGCCTCGAGCAGCCGCGGCGTGTGCTCGATGTCGGGGTCGCCTGCCATGAGGAAGGGGATGAAGGCGGCGCGTTTCTCCGCTTTGCAGCGCGCGAAGACTTCGGCGATGGCGCTCACCGTTTGCTCCCTCGCCGCGGCGCCGCGCGCGGCTCGCTCACCGGTTCCCGCGCGCCGTGCGGCACCGGCTGCAGCAGCACTTCGCCGCCTTCCGGCACCGCGTCGCCGTGGCCGGCATCCCACTCCAACACCGAGTCGACGTCCTTGTCGCCGCGCCCGGAGAGGTTGACGAGCACGACCATGCGCTTGTGGAGGCGCGGCGCGCGGCGCGCCGTCTCGGCGAGCGCATGCGCACTCTCCAGCGCCGGCAGGATCCCCTCCGCTCGCGCCAGCTGGTGGAACGCCGCCACTGCCTCGGCGTCGGAGACCGAGGTGTACTCGACGCGCCCGCTCTCGGCGAGCAGCGCATGCTCCGGCCCCACCGCGGGATAGTCGAGGCCGGCCGACACCGAGTGAGTGCCGGCGATCTGGCCGTCGCGGTCCTGCAGCACCATGGTACGCGTGCCGTGCAGCACGCCGAGGCTGCCGCCGGCGAAGCGCGCCGCGTGCTCGCCCAGCGCGCTGCCGCGGCCGCCCGCCTCGACGCCGATCAACCGCACGCCGCGGTCGGCGAGGAAGGCGCCGAAGAGGCCGAGCGCGTTGCTGCCGCCGCCGACGCAGGCGATGGCGAGGTCGGGCGTCGCGCGGCCGGTGGCGCGCTTGAGCTGCTTGCGCGCCTCCTCGCCGATGGGCCGGTGGAAGTCGCGCACCATGCGCGGATAGGGGTCGGGGCCGAGCACCGAGCCGAGCACGTAGTGCGTCGTGCGCACGTTGGTGACCCAGTCGCGCAGTGCCTCGTTGATGGCGTCCTTGAGCGTGCGGCTGCCCGAGTCGACCGGCACCACGGTGGCGCCGAGGAGCTGCATGCGGCTGACGTTGAGCCGCTGCCGCCGCATGTCCTCCTCGCCCATGAACACCGTGCACTCGAGACCCATCAGCGCGGCGGCGGTGGCGGTGGCGACGCCGTGCTGGCCGGCGCCGGTCTCGGCGATCACCCGCTCCTTGCCCATGTGGCGGGCAAGCAGGCACTGGCCGATGGCGTTGTTGATCTTGTGGGCGCCGGTGTGGAGCAGGTCTTCGCGCTTGAGGTAGACGCGCGCGCCGCCGAGCTCGGCGGTCAGGTTGGCGGCGAACCAGAGCGGCGTCGGGCGGCCCGCGTAGTCGTGCAGCAGCTCGTCGAGCTCGCGGCGGAAGCGGCGGCGCGAGGCAAGCTTGTCGTAGGCCTTGGCGAGCTCGGCCAGCGGCGCCATCAGCGTCTCGGGGACGTAGCGCCCACCGAAAGCGCCGAAGTAGCCGCGCGCGTCAGGCCGGCGTGGGCGCTTCGACATGGCGGATTTCCTCGAACAGTGCGCGCAGCTTCGCCGGGTCCTTGCGGCCGGGCAGGCGCTCGACGCCGGAACAGACGTCGATGCCCCAGGGCCGCCAATCGCCGGCGCTGGCGAGAAGCGAATGCAGGCGGCCGGGCGCGATGCCGCCGGCGACGAGAATGCGTCGCTGCGCACGGCCGGATCCACCGGCGATCGCGTCGCCGACGCGCCGCCACGGCCACGCCTCGCCGGTGCCGCCGTACATGCCCGGGCGCGAAGCATCGAAGAGGAACCCCCAGCAGGCATCCCACGCCTGCATCTCGGCCGCCGCGTCGAAGCCGGCGCCGACGCGAAAGGCGCGGATCGTCTTCCCCGGCGCCACGCCCTCGCGCGCCAGGCTGCGCAGCAGCTCGGGCTCCTCGTCGCCGTGGAGCTGCACGAGGTCGAGCCCCACTGTCTCCACGGCGGCGGCGATCTTCGCGGGCGCTTCGTTGACGAAGACACCGACCACCAAAGCCCGCCCGCGCGCCGCGTCCGCCACCGCGCGCGCCAGCTCGAGCGACACCGCCCGCGGCGAGCGCGGCCAGAAGTTGATGCCGATCAGATCGGCTCCCAGCTCGCAGGCGAGCGCCGCGTCCTCCGGGCTCGTGACGCCGCAGACTTTTACTTTCATTCCCGAGGGACCCTCACGCCAGCAACTCCCGCAGCGCCTTGCCCGGATCGGGCGCCAGCAGCAGCCGCTCGCCGACGAGGAAGGCGTCGTAGCCGACGGCGCGCAGCATGTGGAGGTTGCCCGCCGACTGGATGCCGCTCTCCGCCACCTTGATCGCCTCGGTGGGCAGCGTCGAGGCGAGCGCCAGCCCGTGCTCGATCGCCACCTCGAAGGTGCGCAGGTTGCGGTTGTTGACGCCGACCAGCTCCCAGCGCGCGCCGGAGAGCCGCGACAGCTCTCCCAAGTCGTGCACTTCGACGAGCGGCACCAGGCCGTGCAGGCGCGCCGCCGCGGCGTAGCCGTGCAGCTCGTCTTTGTCGTAGAGCGCGGCGACGAGCAGGATGGCGTCGGCGCCGGCGTCCTTCGCCCACTGCAGCTGCAACGGATCGACGACGAAGTCCTTGGCGATGGTGGGCAGGCCGCTCGCCTGCTTGCAGCCGCGCAGCAGCTCGTAGCTGCCGTAGAAGAAGTCGGGCTCGACGACGACCGACAGCGCCGCGGCGCCCTGCCGCGCGTAGGTGCGCGCCACCTCCAGCGGATCGAACTGCCCGCGTACCGAGCCGAGGCTCGGCGAGCCGAGCTTGACCTCGGCGATGACGGCGCGGCCGCGCGAGCGGGCGAGGGCGGCGAGGAACGGGTTGTCCGGCGCCGCCAGCAGCGACGGTGCGCTCTCCGGCGCCGGCAGCTCGCCGCCGCCGCCGAACGGCGCCAGGCGACGCCGCCGCCGCTCGACGATGCGCAGCAGGATGTCCGGCACGTCGGCGCGAGAGTGTGGATTCATCGGTACTGTCTCAGCTCGGCGAGCTTACGGGCCGCCGCCTCCCCTGCCAAGAGCGCGCGCGCCTGCTCGACGCCTTCGCGCAGCGTGGCCGCGCGGCCGCCGACGTAGAGCGCGGCGCCGGCGTTGGCGGCCACCACCTCGGCGAGCGCCTCCTCGCCGGCGCCGGCGAGCAGCGCCTCCATGCGGGCGGCGTTCTCCTCCGGCCGGCCGCCTTGCAGCGAAGCCAGCGCGACGCGGCGCAGCCCCAGCTCTTCGGGCTCGATCTCGTACGTGCGCAGCTCGCCGTCGCGCACTTCGGCGATGAAGGTGGGGCCGGTGGTGGTGATCTCGTCGAGGCCGTCACTGCCGTGGACGACGAGCGCGTGCCGCACGCCGAGCTCGAGCAGCACGCGGGCAAGCAGCTCGACCTTGTCGCGCGCGTAGACGCCGAGCACCTGCGCCTGCGCGCCGGCCGGATTGGTGAGCGGGCCGAGCAGGTTGAACACCGTGCGGACGCCGAGCGCGCGGCGCACCGGCATCACCTCGCGCATCGCCGGGTGGAGACGCGGCGCGAAGAGGAAGGCGATGCCGATCTCGTCGAGGGCGCGCGCCGCCACGCCGGCGTCTACCTCGATGGCGACGCCGAGCGCGGCGAGCACGTCGGCGCTGCCCGAGCGGCTCGAGACCGAGCGGTTGCCGTGCTTGGCGATGGCGGCGCCGCCGGCGGCCGCCACCAGCGCGGCGGCGGTCGAGATGTTGAAGGTGCCGCGGCCGTCGCCGCCGGTGCCGCAGGTGTCGACGGCGAGCGGGCGCGTGTGCGGGATGGGCACGACGCGGCGGCGCATGGCGGCGGCGGCGCCGGCGATCTCCGCGGGCGACTCGCCCTTCATCGCCAGCGCCACGAGCAGCGCCGACTTCTGCGCGGCGTCGAGGTTGCCGTCCATGAGCTGGCCGAAGAGGGCCTCGGTCTCGGCGCGGGTGAGGTCTTCGCGCGCGAGCAGCCGGCGGAGCGCATCGGGAAAGGTGAGGTCGGTCACCGCGTCCCCGCCTCGTCATCGCGAGGCCCCGGAGGGGCCGTGGCGATCTCGATGCTTGCTGGTCGCGAACCATCGAGATTGCTTCGTCGCTCCGCTCCTCGCAATGACGTTGGGGTTCGTTCGCCATCGTCGTGCTGCGGACGGCACAGCGCCAGGAAGTTCTCGACCAAGCGCGGACCGGCGGTGGTCATCACCGACTCGGGGTGAAACTGCACGCCCCACCAGGGCAGCTCGGTGTGGCGCATCGCCATCAGCGTGCCGTCGTCGGCCCACGCGGTCGGCACGAGCTCGGGAGGCAGGGTGTCGGCCTTGACCTCGAGGCTGTGGTAGCGCGTCGCCTCGAAGGGATCGGGGAGGCCGGCGAAGATGCCGTCGCCGCGGTGGCGCACGTTGGAGGTCTTGCCGTGCATGAGGTGCACGGCGCGGCCGACCGCGGCGCCGCAAGAGGCGCCCATCGCCTGGTGGCCGAGGCAGACGCCGAGCATGGGGATCGCCGGGCGCGCGGCGAGCAGACCCATCATGACGCCGGCGTCTTCGGGCCGGCCGGGGCCGGGCGAAAGGAGGATGGCATCGGGGTCGCGCGCCAGCATCGCGGCGGCGGGCTCGGCGTCGTTGCGGAGGACTTCGACCTCGGCGCCGGCGACCAGCAGCAGTTGGACGAGGTTGTAGGTGAAGGAATCGTAGTTGTCGACGACGAGGATCCGGCGCGCGGCGCTCATGACCGTTCCAGCTCTTCGGCGAGCGCCAGCGCCGCTAGCATCGCCGCTGCCTTGCTCTCGGTCTCGCGCTCCTCGCTGAGCGGATCCGAGTCGGCGACGATGCCGGCACCGGCGGTGACGGCGACCTCGTGACCGCGCACTTCCAGGGTGCGGATGGTGATGCAGGTGTCGAGGTCGCCGCCGAAGGAGAGGTAGCCGACGGCGCCGGCGTAGGGCCCGCGCGGCGTGGTCTCCAGGTTGTCGACGATCTCCATCGCACGGACCTTCGGCGCGCCCGAGACGGTGCCGGCAGGGAAGCAGGCGAGGAGGGCGTCGAGGGCCGAGCAGCCTTCGGCCAGCTCGCCGACGACGCTGCTCACCAGGTGCATGACGTGACTGTAGCGCTCGACTTCCATGAAGCTCGCGACGCGCACGGTGCCGGGCGCGGCGACGCGGCCGAGGTCGTTGCGGCCGAGGTCGACGAGCATGAGGTGCTCGGCGC
>DASYQD010000080.1:0-17287 GCA_036005845.1 Thermoanaerobaculia bacterium
AGCAGCTTCTCGGCGACGGGTGCCGACGTGAGGCCCAAGAGCGGGTAGAGAAGCACTTGGACCAGCCAGTTGGGAACCGGCGCGAAGACACCCTCGAAGGTGCTGGCGATGAGCGGCTGCCCGGGATCGTGCAGATGTCGCAGGATCCATGTCGTGTACAGATGGGTCGGTCCGTCGACCGTCGGCACCCGGGCGACTGTCCACAGCGGAAGGAGAAGCAGCAGCGTGGTCGCTAGGTAAAGCCAGCGCTGCCAGAACGGCGGCTCGCGCGAGAGATCCGCCGATCGAGGCGGCAGATCCGGCGACAGCTTCGCCGACTCCGGCGGCAGCGACTCGTTCATGGCCGGCGGCCGGCGACGGTACGCTTACCGGCAGCTCGACGGGTTATCGTGCACGCCTCTCCAGAGTTCCCGATGCATTGCGCGCGCACGTTCGCCACGCTCGCCATCGCGCTGTTCGGCGCCACTGCTGCGGCCGCGGACGGCGTGCGGATTCTCGAGACGGACCGCGAGGCGGCCGAAGCGCGCGTCGAGCTGGCGCTCGGCGTCCGCGAAGAGCTGCTCGTCTCTGCTTTCATCTTCGGCAACGATCCTTTCACGCTGACCAGCCTCGGGCTGCTGCGCGAGACGGCGCGGCGCGGGGTGCGCGTGAAGCTCATCGCCGATGCGCAGTGGAATGGCATTCCGCGCGCGGTGCAGGCGCATTTGCTCGCCGAGGGCGTCGAGATCCGGGACTACCACCCGTTCCGCCTCGACCGGCTGGGCTGGGTGCCGCGGCGGATGCACGACAAGCTGGCCGTGGCCGACGGGCGCGTGCTGCTCGCCGGCGGCCGCAACCTGCAGAGCACTTACTTCGGATTCGGCCACCAGATCCGCGCCCGCAATTACGTCGACTGCGACCTGCTGGTGCAAGGCGACGCGGCGCACGAGGCGCAGCGGTACTTCCTGGCGCTGTGGAACAGCCGCGACGTGCGGCCGTCGCAGGCGCGCGCGAACGCCGCCGAGATCGCCGCCGCGGCGGCCGAGCTCGACCACCACCTCGACTGGCTGCACGCCCGCATCGAGGAGGCTCGACGCGACCCGGCGCGCCGGCTGGCGCCGCTGATCGAGAGCGGCGCCGTGCGCTTCCTTCACGATCCCATCGGCGGCGAAGCCGCGAACACGCGCAAGGTGGGCGACGAGCTGCGCGCTCTTCTCGACGGCGCGCGCGAGTCGGTGATCGTCGAGTCGCCCTACCTGGTGCCGACGCACGCGTTGCGCGAGGGCGTGCGGCGTGCCCTCGCTCGCGGCGTGCGCATTCGCATCCTCACCAACTCGCTGGCCGCCACCGACAACCTGTGGCCGCAGGCCGGCTACGTCGGCGACAAGGCACAGCTCGTCAGGAGCGGCGTCGAGCTCTGGGAGTATCAGGGCCCCGAGTGCCTGCACGCCAAGGATGCGGTGATCGACGGCGAGACGGTCATCGTCGGCTCCTACAACCTCGACCCGCGCTCGCAGCGGCTCAACCGCGAGCTGGCGCTGGTGGTCAAGAACCGCCAGGTCGCCGCCGAGCTGCGGCGCCGCATGGACAACCACCTCGAGCGCGCGTTGCGCATCGACGCACACGGCTTCCCGGAAGGCACGGACGAGCGTTACCCCGGGGTCGCCGACGCAAAGGTGTGGAAACTGCGGGCGCTGCGCCTGCTGGCGCCGCTGGTGCGCGGTCAACTGTGAGCGAGACCGCTCCCGTGTACGCTAGCTGCGCTCTCGGCGCATGACCGTGTTTCGACGGAGGTGTCCCAGATGGCGTGGATCAAGACCATTCCCTTCACCCAGGCCGACGAGCCGCTGCGCGCCGCCATCGAGGGGCAGAAGGCGCTCTACCCGAAGGAGTACGAGCGCGCGCCGGGCGACGACGGCAGCAGCAGCATCGTCTCCACGCACACGCTCATCCCCGACGCGCTCTTCCACGCCTTCGCGACGTTCGGCGTGCTGCTGTCGCCCGAGCTGCCGCTGACGCGGTGGCAGCACGAGATGATCACCACGCGCGTCTCGGTGCTCAACCGCTGCCAGTATTGAACGAGCGCTCACGCAGAGTTTCTGCGTGCCGTGAGCCTCGACGACGAGCTGGTGCGAGCGCTGAAGGAGGACTACGAGCACGCGCCGATCTCGGCTGCGGATCGCGCCATGCTCGATTACGCGGGGCAGGTCACCGCGGATGCGACGCGCATCGGCCCCGAGGACCACGCGCGGCTGCGTGAGCACGGCTTCGACGACCGCGCCATCCTGCAGATCACCCTCATCGCGTCGTGGTTCAACTACATCAACCGCGTCGCCGACGCGCTCGGTGTCGGACGTGACTGAGGGCGCGGGACGCGAGTGATCGCGCGCGGCTAGCTGGCGGCCGCAGGCCGCACGCCCAGCCTGGACTCGATCGCCGCGACGACGGCGTCGAAGCGCTGCGGCTGGCGGCTGGCGCGGGCGATCTGCAGCGCGCCCTGCACGGTGGAGCTGACGATCAGCGCCTCGGCGTCGGGCGGTCCCGCGAAGGCGAAGACGCCGCGCTCGCGGCCGCGCTCGAGGACGCGCGCGAGCCACTTCTGCTGCGACTCGAGAAGCTGCGCGTAGGCCGTCTGCATGCGCGGCGGCAGCGCGTTGAACTCGGCGCCGAGGACGCCGAAGACGCAGATCTTGTCGCCCTCGTCGAGCAGCCCGCGCATCACGCGGAAGAACGCCGCGAGCCGCTCCTCCGGCGGCCGCTGCGATTCGGACAGCTCGACGGCGAAGCGCTGCATCGCCGCGCCGATGCGCTCGATGAGCGCGACGCCGAGGTCTTCCTTGCTCGGGAAGTGGTAGTGGATCGAGGCCTTGCGGATGCCGATGCCGTCGGCGAGGTCCTGATAGCTGAAGGAGTGGAAGCTGCGCCGCAGCAGGATGTCCTTGGCGAGGTGGAGGATGCGCTCGCGCGTCTCCGCGGCGTCGGAAGGGCCGCCGCCGAGCGCGGCGACGAGCTCGTCTTCGGCGACGCCGAGGACGGCGGCGGACGACGCTGGGAGCGCCGAGGCGGGCTTGGCTTCGCTGGGCACGGCAGAGGCGATTCTACGTTGGGTGGATGGATCCGTCGTGAATGGAGGGACTTGACGTGTCTACCTATTGGTAGATAGATTACCTCGGCGGACGAGAACCTGCAATGCGGAGCCGGCGAGCGAGTCCCTCGGATGGCAGCAAGCGCTGGCGGTGGCAAGGCCCCGGCGCCGGCACAAGCCTGGTCGTCGCGTTCGCGTTCGTCTGCGCCTCCGCGAGCCGACTCGGCGCCGCCGAAGCGCTCGCGACCCCGCCACCGGCGACCGTGATCGTGCCGTTCGCCATCGACGAGTCGGCGGCACGCTGGGCCCACGCGACCGTGCCCATGCACATGGCGCCGCTCGACCGCCTGCGCCGCCTCTCGCGCGCTCTCCTCGACCCTGCGCTGCGGCCCATCGCCGAGGCCGCGCACACCTCCACCGCATCCGACG
Source organism: Thermoanaerobaculia bacterium (assembly GCA_036005845.1). Taxonomy (GTDB): domain Bacteria; phylum Acidobacteriota; class Thermoanaerobaculia; order Multivoradales; family JAIOJS01; genus DASYQD01. Next base: position 3,494 of record DASYQD010000080.1, read on the forward strand.
TGTTCGGCGAGCGCCGCGCCAACTGCGTCGGCTACGCCAACCTCTTCGTCGGCCTCGCGCGCGAGCTCGGCGTCGCCGCCTACTTCGTGCTCGTCGACGGGTTGCCGGCGAGCGGCGGGACGTCTGCGGACGAGTCGCTCGCCGTGCGCGAGGGTCACCTCGCGGCGGCGTGGGGTCCGGCCGTGGACCGGCGAATCTTCGACCTCGCCGGCGAGACCCCGGGCACGCGGCTGCGGGTGCGGCCGATCACCGACCTCGCCGCCATCGCCGTTTTCTACTCCAACCGCGGCGTCGAAGCGCTGCTCGACGGCCGCACCGGCGACGCCGTGGATTGGCTGCGCATCGCGGCCGAGCTCGAGCCGACGGCACTGCCGTCGACCTGGATCAACCTCGGCGTCGCGCTGCGCCGCAACGGCGATCTCGAAGCCGCCAACGAAGCGTACCAACGCGCGCTCGAGCTCGACCCCGGCGGCGCCCCTGCCTACCGCAACCTCGCAGCACTGCTCGTGCTGCGCGGCCGCGGCCGCGAAGCCGCCGAGCTGCTCGACACCGCGGCCGCGATCGCAGGAACCGAGGCCCGCCTCGACTCGCTCGCCGCACTGCGCCTCGCCCAGCAGCGGCTGCTCGCCGGCCACCTGCAGGAAGCGCGTGGACTCTACAGCCGCGCGCTGGAGGGCGCGCAGGTCGCGCCGCGGCGCTGAGCGCGAGCGGGCCGCTGCGCTCTCCTTCCTCCCGCCATGATCCCCGACGGCCACCGCATCCGCATCGACGGAACCAGCGGCTACGTCGAGCTCCTCGCGGCGGACCCGCCGCTCGCTCGCCCTAGTCTTTCGCCGCGCCGACGACGCGTTCGTCGACGATCTTGATGCCCGGCGGCAGCGCACCGCTGAGGAGAGCTGCCAGCTCCTCCTGCGCCTCGTTCGAGATGAAGTAGCCCCGCACGAGAAGGATCTCGCCCAGGCGCCCGTCGATCTTCGGAGCTGACACCACCCGGCCATCCACCACGACAGCCAGGAAGCGGCCGGCGTTCCGTTCGCTCGCTTCACCCAGTGACGCGGCGGCCGCCGGCTCGAGCTCGACGAAGACGACCCGTTCGTCCTCCCGTGTCAGGCCCGTGGTCGCTTTGACGACATGACCCTCGGTCAGCGAGCGGCGCTCGACCGCGTAGTACCCCTCGTCGGTCACTTTGCCGAAAGCGTCGCGCCGCTGGCCGGGGAGGACCTCCAAGTCATCGGGCAGCCGGCCGGCGAAATGACCGAGCACTTTCTCTCGACTCACCACGCCGACGTGGCTGTCCGGGTAGCGCACCAATCGCAGCGCGAAGGAGCCATTGGCCTCGAGGACGCGAGTGATCCGCTGCGGGTCGGCGACGCGCGGGAGCCGGACCTCGACACGGTTACCCGCAGTCACCTCGGCGGAGCCTTCGACATCGAGCACCTGGATCCGGCGGCGCAGCGTCTCGGCCGCGGCTCGTGCCATCTCAGCATCGGCGGCCCCGCCGGCCGGCATCTCGATCGTCATGCGGACCTCGGAGCGGTCGCGCCGGAGTAATTCGGGGTTGAGCAGCGCCACCATGTTGGCGGACATGCTGTCGACGTTGGTGATCGTGGCGTCGATCACCTCGGGCGTGAGCTCGATGGGGTCCCGGCCCGGTACAGGCCATGGCTTGTGCTGGGCCGCGGCCTCCAGAATCGTTTTCGCGCCTGCGGCGTCTTCCTTCGACCGTCCCGCCTCCAGCGCGTCGAGGGCGGGTGTTCGCACCACCTTCCTTGCGCCATAGGAGAGCCGAGCGCACTCCCACAGCTCGCGCTTGTAGGCTTGTGCCGACTCCCACGCGTTCCGCAATTCGAGCAGGTCACTGAATTGCGCAACATCCTCGGCGAACAATCCGTCCGCGCGCAAAGGCTTCCAGAAGCGCCCGGCCAGCTCCGGAGTCACCTGCGTCCCTTTGGCGACCTGCAGCAACACCGCGATCTGGTCCGCCGTGAGCGACCGATGTGCCGGCGACACCGGATCTTTCTCGGCCGGCGCACCGAAAGCTGGTTGCGAGGCGAAGGGGTCGAGGGCCAGAAGCAGCGCGCCGGTGAAGATCAATCCAGCGCGAGCAAGACGTAACGGTGCGATCGTGGGAACCACCAGCGTTCTCGGTCTCGAGTGGCGAGCTCGTTTCCATTGTAGTGCGGACACCACCCCGGCGTATGCTCGTCACTAAGGAACCGATCCAGGATGCGGCCGTCGCTCTTCGCGCTGGCGCTGATCGTTGCGATTCCCGGCCGCGACGCCCTCGCCGCGAACGCCCGCTGGCCCTCCGTCGCGCAGCAGCTCGCCGAGTCTCGGGCCGAGCCCGCGAGCGCCTTCGAAGCGCTGATCCTCGCCAACCAGGACTTCTCGCTGTTGCGGCCGGACGAGGCGACCGACGACCTCGGCATCCCGTTGTTCCTGCGCGTGCTCTGGCGCCGCGCGCACCCGGAGCTCACCTACGAGGCTGACGATCCCAGCGGCGGCTACCCGCTGGCGCTCGCCGAGCTCTACGAGTGGATGCAATCGCACCAGAGCCTCGAGCGCGGGCCGGGAGAGCGCGACACCGGCGACGAGGCCGCGGAGGGAGCCGACCTCACCACAGCGGTGGGCTCGAACCTGCGCATCTCGGGTGCCCAGACGACGCCGCGCAGCGAGTCGGACATCCGCGTCGATTACTGGGACCCGCTGAAGATCGTCGCCGCGTCGAACAACATCACCGGCGGCGGCTCGCAGTCGCAGTTCTACTCCACCGACGGCGGCGCGAGCTGGGGGCAGACCGCGCTGCCCTTCTTCGGCGCCGACCTCGTCCACTCCGACCCAGCGGTGGATTGGACCTCGGACGGCACCGCGTGGTCCACGACCATGGGCATCCAGAGCGGCACGGCGCGCGTCCGCGCCTACAAGTCGGTCGACAGCGGCGCCCACTGGAGCTTCGATGCCACGTTGTCGGGGACGCAGACGGCCGCCGACAAGGAGCTCATGTGGACCGACCACAGCAGCTCGTCGGCGTTCAAGGACACCGTGTACGTCTGCTGGCACACCGGCAACCTCACGTACGTCAACCGCCGCACCGGTCCTGCCGGCTCCTGGCAGACACCGATCCAGCTCAGCGGCGCGGAGTCCACGGGCTCGACCATCGGCTGCGACGTCAAGACCAACGCCAACGGCGACGTCTTCGTCTTCTGGCCGACGGCGACCAACCGCAGGATCTTCGTCGTCAAGTCGACCGACGGCGGCGTCTCGTACGGGGCGCCGCTGCAGCTCGGCAGCACGTCGGACGGGTACACCATCGGCGTACCCTCCTTCAACGGCCGCCGTGCGCTGATCTACGTCTCGGGCGGGGCATACCGCACCGCCACCAAGGACCTCGTCTACGCCGCCTGGATGGACTTGACCGGCGTCGTCGGCTGCAACGCGGCGGCGAACGAGCCGGGGTCGAACGCGGCGGCGACGTGCAAGACCCGCATCTGGTTCTCGCGCTCGACCAACGGCGGCGCGAGCTGGTCGGCGCCGGTGATGATCAACGACCGGCCCGACCTCGACGACCAGTTCAACCAGCGGCTGGTGGTCGACGAGACGACCGGCGCGCTGGCGATCGTCTACTACGACACCATCGCCGACGCCGGGCGCAAGAAGGCCCACGTCTGGTACCAGTCTTCCTTCGACGACGGCGCGAGCTGGTTCCCCGCCGTGCAGGTCACCACCGCGCCGACCGACGAAACGGGCGACGTCGCCGGCGCCAATGCCAATCAGTACGGCGACTACAACGGGCTGTCGGGGAACGCCGGCGTGCTGTTCCCCTCGTGGACGGATCGTCGCAGCGCCGCCAAGGAGGAGATCTGGACGGCGAAGATCACCGATCCTCTCTGCGCTCCGCCCGGCAGCCCGGCGATCGGCACCGCGACCCCCACCGCCGCCAACCAGGTCCGGGTCACCTGGGGCAACGGCGCGCCGCCGTCGACCACCTTCGACGTCTATCGTGCGCCCGGCACCTGCGCCGCGGCCGGCGGCTTCAGCCAACTCGCCGGCGCTGTGGCCGGGTCGCCGTTCGACGACAACACGGTCTCCGGCGGCAGCACGTACGCCCACCAGGTGACCGGCCTCGACGCTGCGACCTGCCCGCAACGATCAGCGCCCTCGGGCTGCGTCGAGGCGACGGCGAGCGGCGCCTGCACGCTGGCGCCGAACTTTGCCGGCATCGCCTCCGCCGCGAGCCGGGGGACTGCGACCTGCGGGGTCACGATGACGTGGCCGCCGGCCGCGCTGCAATGCGCGGGACCGGTGAGCTACAACGTCTATCGCTCGACGACCTCCGGGTTCACACCCGCGCTGGGCAACCGGGTAGCGACGGGCCTGCGGGGAGCGGGCTTCATCGACTCCGCCAGCCCGCTCGCCTCGGGCACCACCTACTTCTACGTCGCGCGCGCCGTCGACCGGAGCAACGGCATGGAAGAAGCCAACGCGGTCCGCAAGGGCGTCACCGTCCTCGGCACGACAGCGACCTTCGTCGCCGACACCTTCGAGGACAGCGACGGCTTCGACGCGACGCCCTTCGCGCACGCCGCCCTCTCCGGCGGCGCCGACTGGGTGTGGTCCTCGGCGCTGGCGCAGACGCCGATCCATTCCTGGTTCGCCGAGAGCCAGAGCTTCGTGTCCGACCGCGTGCTCGTCACGCCGCGGTTCGTGCCCGACGCGGCGACGACGCTCTCGTTCTGGCACACCTACGCGTTCGACAACCTCGGCACCTGCTTCGACGGTGGCACCCTCGAAGTGAGCACCAACGGCGGCGCGAGCTGGTCGGTGCTGCCCGACGCCGCCTTCATCGCCGGCGGCTTCAACGACACCGTGAGCTCGGCCTGGAGCAACCCGATCGCCGGCTTGCGCGCCTGGTGCCACGGCTCGATCGGCGCCATGACCGAGGTGAGGGCGAGCCTCGCCGCCTACGCGGGGCAGGTCACCGCGCTGCGCTGGCATGCGGGCGACGACGTCAGCGGCACGGCGGTCGGCTGGTTCGTCGACTCGGTGCGGATCGCCGACATCTCGCCCTGCGCCCCGGCGGACGGCCTGCTCAAGGACGGCTTCGAGTCCGGCAACCCGTTCGCCTGGTCGGGCGGCTCGGCCCCCTGACGAGGACGCCGCCACGGCGGCTCACTGCTCGACGAAGACGTACTCGTGCTGCGCGTCGCGCGTCACCAGTGAGCGCTTCTCGCCGCTGGTACCGGGGACGAACTCGAAGCCTCCGAGCCCCGGCGCCGTGGTCAGGAACGAGACCGTGCCGTCGGGGTTGGCGCGCGTCGCCACCTCGCTCTTCCACTCGCCGAAGTCGAAGACCGTGGCCGCGCCGGCGTGGCTCACGGCGATCTCGCCGAGCGATGCGTTCCCGTAGCGGGCCGCGAGCTTCGCGCCTGCCGCCGCGTCGGCGGGCACCGTCATCAGCTTGCGGTCGGCGGCCAGCGCCTCGTAGTAGACCTTGGCGGCGGCGGCGAGGCGCTCGTCGGCCTCCGGCTTGCCGTCGAAGAGCACCTCGAGCAGCTTGCGGCGGAAGACGTCGCGGAGCGTCCAGCCGGGGTCACCGTTGGTGAGGACGACGGCGCCGACGTTCTGCCCGGGCAGCCAGATCATGTCGCTATGGTGGCCGATGAGGTCGCCGCCGTGGTGGACGACCTGGATGCCATAAGTCTTGTCGACCATCAGGCCCATGCCGTACGTGGCGTCGTTGCCGAGCGGCACCTGCTTGTCGCGGCGCGCCAGCAGCGGGCCCTTGGCGATGTAGCGCGTGCCGTCGGGGAGCATTCCCTCGTCGAGCTCCATCTGCACGTAGCGCAGCATGTCGCCGACGTTGCTCCAGGCGCCGCCGGCGGGGCGCAGCGGAACGACGGACGTGTTCACCGCCATCGGCGCCACCGCCGGCTTGCCGTCGATGTCCGGTGCGTGGGCGCTGGCGTGATCTCCGGCGAGGGCGCGGCTGAAGTCGAGCGTGGTCGAGCGCATGCCGAGCGGGTCGAAGACGTAGGTCTGCATGGCACGGTCGTAGCCCGCGCCGAGCTCCATGTCGGGATAAAGGACGTGCGCGGCCATGTATCCCGCGGCGCCGGCCATCAGATTCGAGTACTGGAACATCTCGCCGAACTTGCTCGTCGGCTGCATCGTGCCGAGCATGGCGAGCGCGCTCTGCGGCGTCAGCGCGCCGTACTCGAGGATCCACTCGAAATCCTGGCGCGGCATCCCGGTGCAGGCGCAGATCAGGTGCTTGACCAGCACCTGCCGCGTGGTGTCGGCGTCGCCGAGCTTGAACGACGGGAAGAGCGACGTGACCGGCGTGTCCCACGACAACTTCCCCTGCTCGACGAGCTTGGCGAGCAGCAGCGTGGTCATCGCCTTGGTGTTCGACGCCACGATGAAGAGGGTGTCGGCGTCGACCGGTTTCGGGTCCCCCAGCTCGCGCACGCCGAACCCTTCGGCGAAGACCACCTTGCCGCCCTGCACGATGCCGATCGCCACGCCGGGCACCTTCAACGCCTGGCGCCCCGTCTCCACGAAGCGCCGCAGCTCGGCGAGCCGCTCCGGGGTGAGCGGATGGGCCGTCTTGCCGGCGAAGGTCTCGCGCTCGTAGCCCCTGGGGAAGAGATGGTCGAAGACGAGCCCGATCTGCGCGGCGCGCTTCTCGCCGACGGGCTGGCTGACGTCGTAGATCAGGACCAGCCACGAGCCGTTGGCGAAGCGGGGCAAGACGAACACGTCGCGCCGCTCGTTCGGCGAGGTCTGGTAATCGTAGAAGCGCGCCTTCGACCAGCCGTCGCGATCCGGACGGTCGCTCGCCAGTTTGAGCGGCCAGCTCGCCGCCGGCTTGTAGGCCGCCCAGGCCGCGGCGACCGCCGCGTCCGCATCGGCGGCGTCGACGTCGACCAGCGCGATCCAGGAGTCGCCCTCGGGCGCCTCGAGGACCGTCGCCGGGCCGCGGACCGAGAGCGTCCAGCCGGCAGGCGCGACGAAGGTGTTGCCGCGAACCGTCGTGCGGGGCGAGTCGGCGGCGAGCCGCTCCGGAGCGGGTTGCGCAGCGGCCGTCTCGGCGGCCGCGACGGTCGGAGGAAGCAGAAACGCGGCGGCGAGGACGAAGGCGACGGCGTGTGAAGCTCGCATGATCGCGAAGAATATGACGGTCCGCGAGGAGATTCCCGTTCGCGAGCAGCTCTTCTGCGGCGCGTTGGATATCTAATCTGCTGCGTGTCACCGTCAGCGCAGGACGCAGGAGCACAGCTGTTGCGCCCGCTCGAGGGATGGGAGCTGCTCGAGGATCCCGCCGCCGGCCAGATGCTTCGGTTCGCTCGGCGATGCTACCGCCACCCGGGCGCCAAGCCGGTGCGCGAGGAAGCGGGCGTGAATGCGTCAGCGCTCCCGCCAACGCTGCGGCGGGCTCTCGCCACGTTCGTGCTCCTCGGCACGGTCGATCCAGCCGATGCCGGGGCGATCGCCGCAGAAGCGTCGGCGGAGGCCCGCGAGGGTCGCGCCGAGCGGGATAGGCCGGCTGCCGAAGCCGGCTCCGCACCGGGCGTACTGGCGCGAGGCTTCGCCCGACTTCACCCACGGCTGCCGGCGGCTCTCGACGATCCGATGCGGGGCGTCCTCACCACGCCGCTGCACGAGAGCCTCTTCTCCGCCGGCTGTGGCCTGCTCCCCGCCTGCGAGCGGTTGCTCGCGTTGGGATTGGACGACGGCGAGGACCCGCTCCTCGCCTACGCGCGGTTCTACGTTCGCTGCCGGCGGACAGTCCTCCACCTCGGGCTAGCACTGGCGCGCAGCCTTCCTGCCCTGACGCCCCGGTTGGGCGGGTCCGACGACTTCTTCGCCTGGTGGCGGACCCGCCAGACGCAACGCACGCGCATAGACCCGGCGCGGTCCGGCTCGTTGTCGCTCGGCTTTCCGCCGGAGCTCCAGGCGAGCAAGGCGGCGGCGGTCACCGGCGTCGTCGCCAATCTCGCCCGTGAGCACGAACGACTGGCGACACGGCTCGGCCGTGCGTCGAGCGCGACCCGTGACTTCATCGCTGCCTTCGCGGTCGAGCTGCTCGATGGCACCGCAAACCTGCTGCTCAACGGCCGGGAGGGATCGCGCTGCCCGCGCGCCGACCAGATCGCCGTTGCGCTCGTGCGGCCGCACCGCTACTCGACTCGCGCCCAGGTCGTGAAGACGATTGAGCTCGAGGGGACACCGTTCGAGGACTGCTTCGGCCGTTTCTTCGCCGCTGCCGAGACGAGGCTGCGGCTGCCCCGCTCAGGCCGAGAGATCGCCGTTCGGCGGCTCGGGACCTGCCCCTTCCCGGACTGCGGCTTCGTTGCCGCGGCGGAGGAGTCGTAGCTGCCGCGGATCGTCGATCGAACGCTCGCGGCGCGGGCACTCCCGCAGCGGTTGTACGCACAGTCTGCTAATCTGCGTATAACATGGCCTTCGCGCGACTAGCCGAGTCCACCCAGAGCCTCTACTCCGAGCTCCTCGACCAGCTCATCGCTGCCGAGGCCGAGCGCGTGCCGCTGATGCCGCGTCGCGGCTCGTTCGTCTCGAAGGTGGTTCGCGGACGACGTTACTGGTATTGGCAGCAGCTCGAAGGCGGCCGCAAGAGCCAGCGTTACGTCGGCCCCGAATCGGAGCAGCTCCTGGCCCACATGCGTGCGGTCGACGAGCAGCGCGAGCGGACGATCCCCGACGCGACGAGGCGCGCCCAGCTCGTCGACATGCTGGCGGCGGGCGGAGCCAAGCGCGAAGCCGCAGCCGTCACCAGAGTGCTCGAGGTGCTCGCCGACGCTGGTCTCTTCCAGCTCGGCGCGGTCATCGTGGGGACGCAGGCCTTCACCTGCTACGAGAACATGCTTGGCGTGCGTTTCGAGCGCGCGACGACGCGCACGCAGGACATCGACCTCGCGCAAGAGCGCTCGATCGACGTCGCGCTCGCTCCGGAGCCGTCTCGGCTCGACTTACTCGAAACGCTGAGGCGAGCGGAACCCGCGTTCCTGCCGGTGCCCGAGCTCGACCCCCGCAGCCCCAGCACGTCGTTCAAGGTGCGCGGACGCGATCTCCGCGTCGACCTCGTCACGCCGGCGCGCGGCCGCAGCGCCGGACCGGTATCGATTCCATGGCTGGGAGCCGCCGCCACGCCGCTGCCGTTTCTCGGTTACCTCATCGAAGAGACGGCGCAAACAGCGGTCATTGGCGGCAGCGGCGTGCTGGTGAACGTGCCGCGGCCGGGGCGGTATGCGCTGCACAAACTATGGCTGGCGCGCCAGCGGCCGGTGTCGGAACAGGTCAAGGCCCGCAAGGACCTGCAGCAGGCGGAGCTGCTGCTCGAGGTGTTGCTCGTCGATCGTCCGCAAGAGATCCACGAAGGGTGGTCCGCGTTGGAGCGGCGTGTGAGGGAGCGCAAGGCGATCCGAAACGGGCTCGTCAGCGGCCGCCGCGGGACGGCCCTCGCGGAAGCCGCCGCGCTGCTCGGCCACACCTAGGGCCGCAGCCCACCGAGGCGCTGCGCGCCGAGGGCTAGCGGAATCAATCCGCGTATGTAACCTCCCGGCGCGCGCCACGTTGCTGCATGTAGAAGCCGGTCGCCGGCTTCCCGACATTGCCTGCAACGGGGGAAGCATGCTCGAGAGCCTGGCCAACGATGCGAAGTTCGCGCTGCGGCGGCTGCTGCGGCGGCGCACCTACACCGCGCTCACTGTGCTCACCCTGGCGCTCGGCGTCGCCGGCACGGCGGCGGTGTCCGGCATCGCGCGTCGCATGCTGCTCGAGCCGCTGCCGGTGCGCGACGAGAAGGAAGTCGTCGCTTTCTGGTTCGACGGCAACTGGTCGGAGACGAAGTTCCTCGCCGTGCGGCCGGTGATGGACGGCTTCCGTAGCGTGGCGGCCTACTACGTGGACGGCGTGACTCTGCGGAGCGGCGACGCTCCCGCGCGCCTGCTCAAGGCAGTGGAGGCAAGCGCCGAGCTGTTCGACGTGCTCGGCGTCCGTCCGGCGCTGGGCTCCGGCTTCCGTCGCGGCGACGACCGCGTCGGCGCCGAGCCCGTCGTGGTGATCAGCCACTCGCTCTGGCGCGAGCTCGGCGGCCGGCCAACGATCCTCGGCCAGCGGCTCGAGCTCTCCGGGCAGTCGCGCACCGTCGTCGGCGTCATGCCCGAGGGCTTCTGGTTCCCCGACCCGGGCGTGCGCCTGTGGCTCTGCGACGACATGAACCCGCAGACCGACAACGGCATGTACAACCTCATCGGCCGGCTGGCGCCGGGAAAACGCATCGAGGCGATGGGCCCGCAACTCCAGACCATCACCCGCGTCCTCGACGAGCGCTTCGACTTCCCCGCCGACTGGGACCTCACCATGAATCCCGCGCTCACTCCCTTGCGCGAGCGGCTGCTCGGCAACGTGCGCCCGTCGGTGCTGGCGCTGCTCGTCGCCATGAGTGTCATCCTGCTCGTCGCCTGCGTCAACGTCGCGGCGCTGATGCTCGGCCAGCTCGACAGCCGCGGCACCGAGATGGCGATGCGCAGCGCCCTCGGTGCCGGCCGCAAACGGCTGCTGCAACAGCTCGCCGTCGAGTCGCTGGCGATCGGCGCCCTCGCCGGCGTCGTCGGCGCCGCGCTGGCCGCGTTCGGCTTCCCCTTCCTCAGCCACGCCCTGCCGCTCGGCGCCCTGGCCGAGACCGCGCGCCTCGACTGGACCCTCTTCGCGGCGGCGATGGCGGTGGCCCTCGTCGCCTCGACGCTCATCGCGCTCGCCCCCAGCTTCGCGCTGGCGCAGCACGACCTGCAGGGCACCCTCGCCAAGACGCGCACCGGCGGCATCGGCAGCCGCGGCGGCCGCCTCGAGCACGGCCTCGTCGTCGGCCAGGTCGCCCTCGTCGTGCTGCTCGCCGCGGGCGCCGCCCTGCTCATCCGCAGCGTCGAGAACCGCCGCGCCATCAAACCCGGCGTCGACGTCAACGGCGTCGCCGTGCTCGACGTCATGCTGCCGGCGTCCATCGACCCCGCTCGCACCCCGGCGCTCCTGCGCGAGCTCGTCGCGACAGTTGCCGCGCTGCCCGGCGTCGAGTCGGCGGCGGCCACGCAGCGCCTGCCGCTGCGCGGCTCGAGCGACAACTGGGGGATCCGCGTCGAAGGCCGGCCCGAGCTGCGCGACGCGACGACCGCCTTCCGCACCGTCACCCCCGAGTACTTCCACACCATGCGCATCCGGCTCGTCAGCGGCCGCCTGCTGCTCGACACCGATCGCGTCGCCAACGCCGACGAAGGCGTCGTCGTCGTCAACCAGGCCCTGGCGCGCAAGTTCCTCCCCGGCCGCGATCCCATCGGGCAACGCATCGCCTTCATGAGAGAACGCTGGGACCGCATCGTCGGCGTCGTCGACGACGTGGCCGAGGCGGGGCTCAGCACCGAGCCGGTCCCGGCGCGCTACTCGCCGTACGAACAGGTCCCCTGGCTCTCGTCGTCGCACAGCCTCGTCCTCCGCCTGCGCCCGGGCGTCGACCCGGCGGCGATCCTCACTCCCGCACGGCGGGCCATCCAGGCTGCGGCGCCGAGCGTCGCGGTCTACGAGCAGACGACGATGGCGAGCGTGCTCTCGCAGGCCGTCGGACCGGTGCTGCAGGTCATGGCGCTGCTCTCGCTGCTCGCCGGGCTCGCCCTCGTCCTCGGCGCGGTCGGCATCTACGGCGTCATCTCCCACTTCGCCACCCGCCGCAAGCGCGACTGGAGCATCCGCATGGTGCTCGGCATGCGCCCGGCCCTCGTCGTCGGCAAGATCGTCGGCCGCGGCGGCGCGCTCGTCGGCGCCGGCCTCGCGCTCGGGCTGGTTGCTTTCGTCGTCGCGGCGCGACTGCTGGCGAGCTTCCTCTACGGCGTCGGCACGGCCGATCCGCTGGCGCTCGCCGGCGCCGCCGCGGTGCTGATCGCCGCGGGCCTGGTCGCGGCCGCGGTCCCGGCGCGGCGAGCGAGCCGCGTCGACCCGGCCGTCGTCTTGCGCGAGTCGTGAGCCGCGGCCCTCTAAGCGTCGCCACGCCATGCGTCGGCGACGGCTCGGTCCCATCTTTCGACCAGCTCCGGCGCCCGGGCCCCGAGATCGGTCCGGATCCTCTCGCGGTCGACACCGAGGCGAATCAGCTCGACGACGTCGGCGAGATCTCGCGGTCGGGGTGAGGCCAGCTTCAGATAGATCAGCACCTCGATGGGTGCCACTGGAACACCAGTGGTTCCGGCAATGGCATCCGCGAGCGCATCTTCACAGCGATTGGCGGCGGCGGAGAGTAGATCGACTGGCACTCCGCCTACTTGGATGGGCACGCCGTACTTCATCGTCACGAGCCCACCCGCATGATGCTCGAACGCCTCCTCGCCGACGAGGAAGTCCACGTCCTTCGTCGCACGCGGGTGGCCCCACGCGCCGACGGCGAGCCCACCGACGAGGACGTGCCGTACGCCGAGCTCCGTCAGCTTCGCTGATGCCGTATTCATCGCGTTGAGGATCGGTTCGGCGACCGTGGTCTCCAGGAGGGCAACGTCTGGACTCTTCGGCGACATGCGGGGAAGGGCTCCGAGGGAGAGATGGGGCACTGTCAACACCTCCGGAGTATCGCACCTGCCGCGGCGTGCGTGAGCAGGTTTTCCTCGCGATTCCGCTAGAGCAGGTAAATACCCATCGACCTGCTCCGCACTGAGAGGAAACGACGATGAAACGCATGGTACCGATGACCGTCGCCCTGCTTGCCGGCCTCGCCTCGTTCGGCCTCGCGTCCGCGGCACAGGGAGGGCAGCAGACGCTGTTCCCCGACCTGCGCGGCGAGGACTTCCCGGAGCGGGCCAACGAGGTTCGCTTCGAGTGGCTGGAGGCAACTCGCGGCTCGCTGGTGGGCCATGCCTTCCACACCCGTCCGGGCGAGATCGTGTTCCCCAGCCTGGTGACGGCGGCGGTCTCGGTCGATCGTGAGACGGGCGCGCCGGTCCTCCAGGTCGTCCGCCTCGACGACGACTGCCTGGCCTTTGCCGCCGCGACGGATGTGGCGCCGGAGAAGGGCTGCCTCGCCGTCACCGTTGCCGAGATCGCGCCGGGTGTCGCGCGCCTGACCCTGCAGGCCCGTTTCTTCGACTACCAGCTCCACTTCTACCTCGTCCAGTCGCGCGAGGACGCCGCCGAGTGGAACCTCGCGCCCAGCGGCCGCAGGGGAGAACCGCAGGTCCTCCGCCTGCGGACGAGCGAAGCCGACGGCTCCGTAGTCGCCGACTGGGAGCTGTCGTATCGCGACGAGCGCCACCAGGTGTCGCTGCCGCTCCACGTGACATTGCCGGCCGGTGCATTGAGGGACGCCGGCCTTTCGGCGACCCAGGCCGCTCTCGCCAGCTCCCCGGAGCTGTTCTACGACATGGCCGATTTCCTCGTCTGGCAGGTGCTGCGCGAGGACGAGACGGTCGACGAGCTACCTCCCTCCCCCGGCGAGGAGGATGACGACGAGTGCAAGGTCCTCACGGACTGCCCCGCGGAGTACCAGTCCTGCACCCCGACGACCGGCGGCTGGCTCGCCTGCAGCGGCATGGGCGGTGGATGGGGCGGCGTAGCGTGCGAGTTGGGTGGCTGCGGAGGAGGTGGGGGCTCGATACGCAGCGCAGAGGACTGGGCTCCCGGCTCGGCGACGACCTATCCTGCCGCCGCGTCGCCTCGATTCAGCGGCCTCGTTGCGGTCTCGGGCGGTTACCAACTCAAGTACGATCTCACCAGCGTCCTTCAGGCGAGTAACTCGGG
>DASYQD010000081.1:0-10944 GCA_036005845.1 Thermoanaerobaculia bacterium
GACTGAGGCGATGGAACGCCACGTCCTGGACGTCCTGCCCGGCCGCGCCGGCGCGGCCGCGCTCGGCGTCCTGCTCGTCGCCGCCGCGCTGTTCGCGGGCCCGGTGACGGCGCAAGACGACTGGCAGCTGCCCGGCCTCGACGGCGGCGCGCTCACCTCCGCCGACGTCGCGCACGGCTCGACGATCGTCGTGCTCTTCGCCGGCTGGTCGCCGCGCTGCCAGGACGTCGTCGAACGGAGCAACGGCGTGGTCTCGAAGTGGGGCGGCCGCGCGCGCGTCGTGCTCGTCGACTTCCAGGAAGAGGCGGGCGAGGTGCACGGCTTCCTCGCCGGCAAGGACTCGCAGGCCGCCGTCTACCTCGACGGCGACGGCGCCTTCGCCAAGCGCTACGCGTTAGCCAACCTGCCCGGCCTGCTGCTGCTGCGCGACGGTGCCGTGCTCTACGGCGGCCGCCTGCCCGACCAGCCCGACGGGTTGCTCGACGACAAGCTCGGGCGCTGACGCCGGACGCGCCGCTCGGGCGGCGCATGTTCCCTTGCATTGCCAGGGCTTGCGGGCCTTTGGTATAGTCGCGCGGCTTTCCGACAGGAGAGCGGTGTCGGCACTCGCGTACATCGGTACACCGCGGCCGCGCCGCACGTGATTTCTAGCCAAGCGGATCGAGGCGGGTCGTGAGATCTCTGTTGTTCCACGGCCCGAAGCGGCTCCTCGGCATTCCGCAGGAGACGGTGCTATTCAGAGAGGGAACCAGCGACCGCGACCGCGACGCCTCCAGGCCCGACCGGCCTGGATCTGGATCCTCATAGCGGTCCCGTGCGCGGCCCTGGCGGCCGCCTCCCTCTCGCCGAGCCCGGCACCACTGCCGCCGCTGCCCCGCCTCCTCGCCCCACCGCAGTTCGATCCCGCGCAGGTTCGCGCTCCCAGCCTCGAAGCCGCTCCCGCCGCCGCCATCCCGTTCGAGCGCACGCTCGGCCGCGGCGAGTCGCTGGCCGGTCTGCTCGGCGAGATGGGACTGCCGGCGCGGGATCGGGCGCTGGTCTCCGACGCGCTGGCGAGCCACGTCGAGCTTCGCCGCCTGAAGCCTGGCCTGCGCGTGTCGGCGCTGCTCGGGACCGGCGATCGTCCCGCCCAGCTGCGGCTCGACGTTCCCGGCAAGGGCAAGCTGCAGCTCGCCGCCTCGGGCAGTCCGGGCAGCGACTGGCGCAGCGACTGGCAGGCCGCCGTCGCGACCGTCGAGCTGCGGCGCGCGCAGGTGGAGATCACGAGCAGCGTCGCCGAGGCGCTCGCCGACGCCGGCGCGCCCATCGAGGTGGCGTACCGCGCCGCCGACGTGCTGCGCTGGGACGTCGACTTCACGCGCGACCTGCGTCCGGGCGACCGGCTGCAGGTGCTCTACGAGCAGCAGCTCGTCGACGGACGGCCGGCGGGGATCGGCGCCGTGCTCGCGGTGGCGCTCGACAACCGCGGCCGGCTGATCGAGGCGTACCGGTTCGGCGACGACGACGGCTACTACGACGCCGCCGGACGGCCGCTGCGCAAGATGTTCCTGCGCTCGCCGCTCGCCTTCTCCATGCGCATCACCTCGGGTTTCACCACGCGGCGCTTCCACCCCATCCTCAAGGAGTTCCGCCCGCACTGGGGGATCGATCTCGGCGCTCCGGCGGGCACGCCGGTGCACGTCACCGCGAACGGAGTGGTCCTCTCCGCCGGCTGGGACGGCGGCGGCGGCCGCACGGTGAAGGTGCGGCACCCGAGCGGCTACGTCACCTGCTACCTGCACCTGTCGCGCTTCGCCAGCGGCATCACGCGCGGCGCGCGCGTGCAGCAGAACGAGGTCATCGGCTATGTCGGCGAGAGCGGCCTCGCCACCGCGCCGCACCTCGACTACCGCGTGCAGCTCTTCGGCCGCTGGGTGGACCCGCTGTCGCTCAAGAGCGTGCCGGCGGCGGCGCTGTCGCGGCGCGAGATGGCCGCGTTCTCGGGCTGGCGCGAGCAGCTCCTCCTCGCCATGCGCACCGGCGTGATGCCGAGCGACACCAGCGCCGGCGACTGGCAGCTGGCGCGGACGGACGAGCGCATCGAGCCGGACCTCGCCGCCGGCGGCCGGTGAGCGGCGACCGACGCAAGTCCGTGCGCGCGCGGGCCCGCTGCCGCGTCGACTTGGGCGGCGGCACGCTCGACATCTGGCCGCTCGGCCTCTTCTTCGCCGGCGCGCAGACGGTGAACGTGGCGCTCGACGTCGTCGTCGAGGTGACTCTCCTGCCGCGCGCGGCCGGCTACGCCTTGCGCAGCGACGGTGTCCGCGTCGAGGTGGGCACGGTGGAGGAGCTCGCCGCCGATCCGGAGTCGGCGCTCGCCGGCGTCGTCGCCGCGGCGCTCGCGCTGCCGCCAGTGGACATCGAAGTCAGCAGCGCCTCGCCGCGCGGCGGCGGCCTCGGGGCGAGCTCGGCGATGACGGTGGCGCTGATCGCCGCCGGCGACCGGCTGCTCGGCTCGCCGCGGCGGGAGGCGCCGGCCACGGCGCGGCTGGCGCGCGACCTCGAGGCGCGGCTCATGCGGCTTCCCACCGGCACGCAGGACCACTATCCGGCGCTGCTCGGCGGCGGCCTCGTCGTCGCCTTCACCGCCGGCGGCGAGACGGTGCGGCGGCTCGGCGTCGACCTCGACGCGCTGGCGCGTCACCTGCTCCTCGTCTACACCGGCCACAGCCACTTTTCGGCCGCCACCAACTGGGAGATCATCCGCCGCTGCCTCGAGGCGGATCCCGAGTCTCACCGGCTGCTGCAGGGCATCGCCGACGTGGCCGCGGCGCTGCCGGCGCCGCTCGAGCGCGGCGATTTCGCGGCGGTCGGCGCGCTCGTCGGCCGCGAGTGGGAGCTGCGGCGCCAGCTTGCCGACGGCGTCACCGTGCCGGTCGTCGATCGCCTGCTGGCGCGCGCGAGTGAGATGGGGGCGTGGGGCGGCAAGGCGTGCGGCGCTGGCGGCGGTGGCTGCGTCGCCATCCTCGCTCCCGCGGAGCGGCGTGAGGCCATCGCCGCCGCGCTCGTCGCCGAAGGTGGCGTGGTGGTGGACGCCAAGCCGACGAGCGCGGGCCTCGAGCTCGACTAGTTCCGCCCACGCGCGGCAGCGCGAGCGTCCGGCGCCGCGCGACCTTACTTGCGAGCGACGCGCTGCTCGACGAGCCGGTAGGCGTCGTCGGTGGAGAGCGCGGCGCCGAGCGCCAGCTCGTGCACCGGGCCCCAGCCGCCGTCGGCCGTCGTCTCGCGGTAGCGCAGGCTGTCGCCCACCACCCACGCGACGGCCGTGTCGTCGCCGCTCTGCGAGAGGAAGACGCGCAGCGCCTGCTGGTTCGGCAGCTCCGGTACGTCGCGACGCGAAGCGCGCCGCACGTCGAGCAGGTGGCTGGCGTTGGTCGTGCCTTCGGAGCGGCCGATCTCGACCACTTGCGCCAGCGCCTTGTCGGCCGGGCCGCGGCGCAGCGACACGCCGGTGTCGATGATCGACGCGCGCGCCGCCTCGGCGGCATCCTCGAGGCTCTCGGCCGGGTCGGAATTGCGCACGCTGGCGAGGAACGCCTCGCTCAGGTAGTCGGCGATGGCAGGGCGCAGCAGCCGCCGGCCGGTGTCGATGATCGACGCCCGCGCCTTGTCGACGATCTGGCCGCGCGACACGCCGGGGTTGCGGGCGCCGGTGTCGATGATCGACGCCCGCGCCTTGTCGCCGAACGACACCAGCTCGCCGGTCACCGAGCGCAGCTCGAGGGTGGCGAGCCGGCCGGTGCCCGGCTCGACGGCGGAGATGACGACGCTCTCGCGGTCGCGGCCGCCGCGTACCTGCGGCTTCTGCAGCAGCGCCGGCACCACCGCCATGGCGATGCCGCTCGCCGCACTGCCGCTGCTCAGCTCCTGCACGTCGAAGATGCGGTTGGCGCGCAGCACGTCGCCGTCCTCGACGACCAGCGGGCTGTAGAGGACGCGCTGCCCCTGGCCGCCGTCGTCCCACCACACCAGGTGGAGGATGGTGCGGCTGGCCGCCACCACCGTGCCGTCGGCGCCGATCGTCTCGTAGCGGTCGAGCGTGGTGGCGAGCTGCGGGTTGCTCTTGAAGCTGAACGGGTCGGCGGCGAACTCGAAGGGCTCGCTCCAACCGTCGTCGCTGCGGGAGAGCAGGGTGAGCACCGAGTGGTAGTTCTGCCGCCCCTCCCACACCAGGTAGACGCGGTTGGTGGCGCGATCGACGGTGAGCGCCGGCGAGGACTCGACCTCGGGACTCTCGGTGCCCGGCACCAGCAGGCGCTGCGTGGCGCCGTCGCGGGTGATCTCGAGCGCCAGCACCTGGTCGCCGCTCTGGCCGGCCGGCACGTTGGCGAAGAGCTGCCCGTAGACGCCGCTGCGCACGCGATAGAGCTCGCCCGACGCGCCGAGCATCGCGGTGCCGTCGCCGGCGAAGGCCGCGGCGGCGGGCAGGAGCAGGAGCGCGAGGAGGCAGAGGGCGCGACGCATGTTCTGGACTATCTAGTGATCGTGGTCAGGCGCGCAGGTTGATCAGCGGCCGCACGTCGACGTTGACGAGCAGGTCGGCGAGGAACGGCTGGCCGGGGTAGAAACGGCGCTGCAGCTCGGCGAAGATCTCGCGGCCGCGCGCCTCGTCGTCGAGCAGCACCGCCACCTGGCCCGAGAGATAGAGCGCGTTCTTGATCAGGTCGACCTCGCCGATCTCCTCGGCGAGCTGGAGGCCGCGGGCGCCGTAGCGCTCGGCGTCGCGGTAGCGGCGCAGCTCGAGGTGCGCGTAACAGAGGTCGACGCGGGCGATCATCTCGACGCGCTGGAGGCCCTGGCGGCGCGCCTCGCGCAGCGTCGCGTAGATGCGGCGCAGGCCGCTGCGCAGCTTGCCCTGCAGCAGCTCGCAATAGCCGAGGTTGGCGGTGCAGATGAGGCGCCACTCGGTGCGCTCCGCCGGGATCGTGCGCAGCGCGCGGCGATAGCTCTCCGCCGCCTCTTCGAACACGCACTGCGCGAGCAGCGCGTTGCCGATCTGGTTGTTGGCCGCGGCGAGACGCTCGCCGCTCTTCGCCTGCTCGGCGCGGTCGCGCGCGACGCGGGCGTAGAAGAGGCTCTTCCTGTAGTCCTTCTTGAGCTCGTAGGCGCGGGCGATGGCGCGCGCCGCGAGGGCGCAGGTCTCGGCGTTGCCGTTGCGCAGCACGATCTCGCGCAGGTCCGGCACCGGCGCCTCGACCTCGCCGAGCTCGATCGACAGCGCTGCCTCGGCGCAGAGCGCGCGGTCGACGAGCTCGCCGTCGCCGTGCACGCGCGCCGCCTGCAGCGCGGCGGAGTAGTGGGTGAGGGCCTCGGCGAGGCGACCGGCGTCCTTGGCGGCCTCGGCGAGACCGCGCTGGCGCTCGTACTCCATACAGGGCGCGCCGGCGGCGATCGTCAAGCGTCGCCGTCCTGGCGCTCGTTGCCGCGCTTGAAGAGGATGAAGTCCTCGACCTCGCGTTGAGCATCCGGGTGCAAGGACTTAAACTCCCGCGCGATGTTGACTTCGCGCGGGCTCAGGGATTCCTTGGCCACGTCGTCGAAGAACTCGCCGATCGTGACGTCGAACTCGGCGAGGATCTTGAAGAGGGTGTCGAGGCTGACGCGGTACTCGCCCTTCTCCATGCGCGAGAGGTCGGATTGCTGGATGCCGATGCGCGAGGACAGCTCGGTCTGGGTGAGCTGCCGCTCCTTGCGCAGGCGCCGGATCTTACGGCCGACCAGCTGGACCTGGCGGATCTTGGGAGAAGTCGCCACGGACATCGTGATGTCACCTTACCATGAAATCGGGGCCAGGCCGCGATGCTACGGGCGCTCCCGGAGGATGTCAATCGGCCCCCGGCGGCGTGCCCGGCCGGCGCCCGTACCATGGGCCCACGCGGCATGAGGCCGCACTGGTTTCTCCTCCGCGAGCTGGTGCGCCGCGACTTCCATGGGCGCTACGCCGGCTCCTTCCTCGGCTTCCTCTGGTCGTTCGTCCAGCCGCTCTGGCAGCTCGTCCTCTTCTCCTTCGTCTTTTCGACGGTGATGCGCATCCCGCCCAGCGGCACCGGCACCAGCCGCTTCTGGGTGTTCCTCTTCTGCGGCCTGCTGCCCTGGATGGCGGTACAGGAGGGGGTGCTGCGCGGCGCCACCGCGGTCACCGACAACTCGCACCTCGTCAAGAAGCTGCGCTTCCCGGCGGAGATCCTCGTCCTTACCGCGGTGCTCGCCGCGCTCGCTCATGAGGCGATCGCCGCCGTCGTCTTCCTCGTCGCGCTGGTCGCGATCGGCGAGCTGTCGCCGGCGACGCTGCCCTGGCTGCTCGTCGCGCTGCCGCTCCAGCTGGCGCTGACCTGCGGCCTCGGGTTGCTCCTCGCCGGCGTGCAGGTCTTCTTCCGCGACGTCGCGCAACTCCTCGGCATGGCGCTGACGGCGTGGTTCTACCTGACGCCGATCGTCTATCCGCTGGCGATGGTGCCCGACTCCTGGCGCGGCTGGCTGGCGCTCAATCCGCTGACCGGCCTCGTCGGGCTCTACCGCGCCGCGCTGCTCGGCAGCACGGCGCCGGTCGCCGCGCAGGTGGAGGCGCTGCTGCCGGCGCTGGTGACCGCGGCGCTGCTCGTGCTCGCCGCCGGATGGTGGACCTTCCGGCGGCTCGCCCCCGCCTTCGCCGACGAGATCTGACCGCCGCCGAGTGGCGCTCGTACGGCGGTCACTTTGAGGTCAACGAACGTTTACTTACTCGGCGTCGCGGCCTGGGTCACGTTCTGGATGACATCTGGATGACACCGTGCACCGGCACCTCGACGAGCGGCGCCTTGGGGCTGTCGGTGCGGATCGCCAGCTTGCCGCTGAACTCGCCCGCCGCCATCCCCGCCGGCAGGATCAGGCGGACCTGGTACTCGCGGCCGTACTCGACCATGTCGATGCTGGTGGTGGCACCCGGGATGCTCGTCTCGACGCCGGTGACCGTGATCGGCTCGGTGGCGAAGTTCTTGAACTTGAAGCTGGCGCGCAGCGGCAGCTTGGTCGCCTCGAGCGTGCCCATCTCGCCCTTGTCGGGATAGACGAAGACCACCGGGCGCATGAAGCCGGAGATCGGCAGCGGGATCACTTTCTGCGCGGGATGCGTGGTGTGCACCACCACGTCGCCGGTGATGGCGCCCACCGGCGCCTGCTTGTCGAGCGTCAGCTCGACGCGCCACTGCGGGCCGATCG
The DNA here is from genome assembly GCA_036005845.1 of Thermoanaerobaculia bacterium. Lineage (GTDB taxonomy): Bacteria > Acidobacteriota > Thermoanaerobaculia > Multivoradales > JAIOJS01 > DASYQD01. Next base: position 7,237 of record DASYQD010000081.1, read on the forward strand.
CCTTGGGGTTCTTCTCGTCGTCCTTCGCCGGCCGGAAGCTGGTGCGCACGTAGGGGTGCGGGCTGTCGACCGAGGTCACCTTGAAGTCCTTGCCGTCGACCGCCCAGATGGTGTTGCCGATGACGCCTTCCGTCTCGCCCTGCGTGGTGGCCCAGCGCGCATAGCCGGGCTTGGCCTGCAGGAGGATGCCCACCTCGTAGTGGAGCGTCAGTTCGAGCGGGCTCGCCGGGTCGTTCGAGTGCACGCGCAGCGCGGTCGTGCCCTTGCCGTTGACGAGCAGCGTGTCGACGTCGGCCGTGACCTTGCCTTCGCCGCCCGGCGGGATGGTGGCGTCGAACGACGCGATCGTGCAGTGGCACGAGGGCTCGACGCCGGCGATCTTCGCCGTCGCGTTGCCTTCGTTGCGCACCACGAAGGTGTGCTGCCCCTTGGCGCCCTTGACGATGCTGCCGAGGTCGGCGCTCATCTCGGTGGCAACGAGGTGAGGAGCCGGCGCGGTGCTCTGCGGCGCCGGCGCGGGCTCCGCGGCCGACACTACGGATGCGGCCGCTGCCAAAAGGGTGAACATCGATGCCAACGTGACATGCCTGCGTGCCGTCGGGGTCATCGTCTCCGAGCCTCCGCGCTCTGGTTCCCGGCGCGCGGCATCGAGCCGCTGTCGCCGATCCGTCCATGGTCCTGGGTTTGCACAGCGCCCGCGGCGATCGCGGGGCCGAGGGCGGGATAGCAACTAACGTACCACGCGGATCGCGCATCTCCCCGAGGGCGCGATCGTGCGGACCAGAGGCGCTAAGACGTGGGTGCTACGATCCGGCTCCCGCCGCGACGCCGCCGGCAACGGCGCATCCGACGACAGCAAACCCAGGTTAGAGCAAACCCAGGTCAGGAGGAACTCCATGGTTCGGCGGCGGAAGATCGCGCGTGCCTCGTTCGCCTCGCTCACGTTTCTCGCCGCGCTCGCCCTCGTGGCGACGGGCTGCGCCAGCCAGGGAAGCCCCAACACATCGCCGAAGGCGGCGAGCGACGCTGCGCGCCCGGCACCTGCAGTGACGCCGGCGCCGTCTGCAGCGCCCGCCGCTGCCGCCGAGCCGACGCCGACTCCGCCGCCGCCCAGCCGCGCGCGCGGCCCCGAGCCGCCCGACGGCAAGTGGAGCAGCGACCCGACGGGGCGCCAGTTCTTCCCCTACGAGATCCCCAAGATCGCGGGCCACTACGAGAAGCTGCCCGACAACCAGATCCGCATCGACTACGGCCAGGTGCTCGACGTGATGGAGGAGAGGCCGAACTCCTTCGTCGTCAAGATCTACCGCATGGACCCGGCGCTCGACCCGCCGCCGCCGCCGAAGAACGACGCGGCGAAGCTCAAGGAGATCGCCGCCACCTATGAGTCGAAGGCGGCGCCGGTCGACCGCCTCACCTTCAGCCGCTTCGACCGCGGCCTGCCCACCCGCGGCCAGTGGCGGCAGGGATTCGTGGTCATGGACTACGACGGCGACGGGCACCTCGACATCGTGCACGGGCCGCCGCGCAAGGGCGTGCCGACGCCGCGCGTGTTCCTGGGCGATGGCAAGGGCAACTGGCGGATGCTCGACTTCCAGTCGCTCATTCCGCTCGGCCTCGACTACGGACAGATTGCGGTGGCCGACTTCAACGGCGACGGCAAGCAGGACTTCGCGCTCGCCGTGCACCTGCGCGGCCTCAAGGTGCTGGTCGCCGATGGCAACGGCGGCTTCACCGACTGGAGCCAGGGCCTCGAGTACCAGATCTCGGGCGGCGGCGGCAAGCCGCCGGAGTTCACCAGCCGCACGATCCAAGCGGTCGATTGGAACCACGACGGCAAGATGGACATCCTGGCGCTCGGCGAGGGCCCGCGCATGACGCTATCGGCGCGCGGCAAGGAGCCGACCTTCGACCGTGGCGCGCAGGGCCCGGTCGTCTACCTCAACCACGGCGACGGCAGTTGGGAGCGCAAGGACGAGGGCACGGGACGCGACCGGGTCTACGGTGACGTGCTGCGCATCGCCGACATCAACCGCGACGGCCACCTCGATTTCGTCACCGGCTCTTCGATCGGCGGCTACAAGGGCATCCTCCATCTCGGCAGGGCCGACGGCGGCTGGGATGTCACTCAAGTGCCGACGCTGCGGCTCGGCATGGTGACCGCGGTGGCGGTCGAGGACTTCAACCGCGACGGGCTGCCCGACCTCGCCGTCGGCTTCGTCTCCAGCGAGCTCGGCGTGCAGCGCGGCGGCATCGACGTGCACTTCCAGATGCCCGGCGGCGAGTGGCGGCGCGTCCCGCTCGAGGCGTCGACCGGCACCAACGGCGTCACCGCGGCGGCCGCCGGCGACGTCGACGGCGACGGCGCGCCCGACATCGTGGCGACCTTCGCCGACGGCGAGCGCATGGTCTTCCTCGGCGACGGCCGCGGCAACTTCGCCGACGAGCACAGCCCCGAGCTGAGCGGACATCCGAGCGGCTGTCGCGGCTATCACGTCGAGCTCACCGACCTCGACGGCGACGGCCGCGACGAGGCGATCATGGACTTCGCCGGCGAGCCGGGCAGCGAGGTGGCGCTCGGCGCGCCTGCGCAGTGCCCGGGACAGGGCTCGCTCGAGGTCTGGAAAGCGGCGCCGCTTGCGGGCGGCTGACCTTCGCGCGGCCGCCGGCGCGCCCGCTGGAGGCACCCCGATTGACGCCGGACCCGTTTTCCGTCTAGTCTCTCGCGACCGAAGTCACCCCACCGGCGGGCAACGCGCTCGCGGCGGAAGCGTGTCTGCGACCTTTAACCAAGGAGGGCCTCTTTTCCATGCGTAGGATCCTTGCCGCAGCCCTGCTGTTGCTGCCGCTCGTGGCGTTGCCAGCGGCGGCGGAGATCTGCACCATCGACGACGTGCCTGCGGCGACCCTGCTGCTGCCGTACTTCGAGGTCGATCTCAGCAGCCAGAACGGCGTGCAGACGCTGTTCTCGATCAACAACGCCTCGGCGAGCGCCGCCGTCGCCCACGTCACGGTGTGGACGGACGAGTCGATTCCGACCCTCGACTTCGACATCTACCTGACCGGCTACGACGTGCAGACGATCAACCTGTACGACATCTTCCACTTCGGCAACCTGCCGCGGACGGCGGATGCCGGCGCCGACACCGGCAACCCGCCGATCAGCCCCAAGGGCAGCCTGTCGCAGGACATCAACTTCCCGGGCAGCTCGGGACCCTGCGTGGCGGCGTACACCAACCCGGTGCTCGACGCGACGCGTCTGAGCAACCTGCAGGCGGCGCACACCGGCCACAACGCTCCGGCGTACGGTGGCTGCCTGGGTGCCAACTACGGGGACAACATCGCCCGCGGCTATGTGACCGTGGACTCGGTGACGCAGTGCAACCTGCTGTTCCCGAGCTCGGCCACCTACTTCTCGGGTGGCATCGCCGACAACCGCAACATCCTCTGGGGCGACTACTTCTACGTCAACTCGTCGCAGAACTTCGCCCAGGGCGAGACCCTCGTGCACGTCGAGGCGTGCCCGACCCCGAGCGTCGGCAACGGCGCGGGCCACTGTCCGTTCGTGCCCGGTCAGTACACCTTCTACGGCCGTTACGCCGCGGTGGCCGGTCAAGATCAGCGCGAGCCGCTCTCGACCACCTTCGCTTCGCGTTACATCAACGGCGGCCTCTTCAACGGCGGCACCGACCTGATCGTCTGGCGCGA
>DASYQD010000082.1:0-72223 GCA_036005845.1 Thermoanaerobaculia bacterium
AGGGCGGCGACGCTGATCGCCGCTCCGGCGGTGAACACGTTCAAGCCCAAGGTGCCGCGGCCGCCGCCGGTCACGGCGACGAGCGCCATCAAGAGCGCCACCGCGCCGAGCTGCAGGGCCTGTGCGCGCAGCGCCGGCCGCTCGCGCGCTCCCGGGCTCGCCCGCGGCTTCGGCGGCCGCCGCGGCCGGCCGACGCGGTCGAGCGCCACCGTCGCGCGCGCGGCGCCGTCGGTGAGCAGCCGCGTGTTGGCGTCGGCCCAGGCCAGCATGCGGTCGCGCGACAGCAGCTCCTTGCGCGCCTCGCGGCGGATGGTGCGGTCGCAGACGGTGGCGAGGTAGGCCCCGAGGTCGAAGCCGGGCGCGAAGCGGGTGATCAGCCCGTCGATGGCGATCGAGGAGCGGATGTACTTGACGACGTCGCGCTCCGGCCACACGCCGGTCTGGCGCGACAGTCGCATCATGTCGAGCATGACGAGGGTGAAGTTCTTGCGCAGCCGGCTGCCGCCGCCCTGCCGCTCGTACCAGCTGTCGGCGAAGGCGACGAGGCCGTCGCGGAAGGCGCGCGCGTCGGCCTTCTCGTCCATCGTCGAGACGCGCAGGAAGGCGTCGCACATGCCGTCGACGTCGGCGCGCGTGTAGGCGAGCGTCATCGTCACCAGGTGCCAGCGCGAGTAGCGGCTCAACACGCCGGTGATGCCGAAGTCGATGTAGCCGACGACGCTCTCTGGCAGCACCATCAGGTTGGCGGGATGGAGGTCGGCGTGGAAGACGCCGTGGCGGAAGGCGTCGCCCAAGAAGTTGTCGACCAGGTGGCGCGCGAACGCCTCGCGGTCGAAGCCCTCCGCCTCGAGCCGCCGCACCAGCAATTCGTCACCGCGCTCGTTGGCGCGCAGGTAGTCGAGCACCGTCGTGCCGCTCAAGAAGTCGGCGGTGAGCACGCGCCGGCTGGTGCGCTCGGCGAGGACGGCGGGCACCGTCTCGAAAGGATTGTCGGCGGCGTTGGCGCGCAGGCGCTCCATGTAGCGCGCCTCGTTGCGGTAGTCGAGCTCCTCGCGCGTCCACGCCGCGAACTCGCTCATCGGCTCGATGACCCAGTAGAGGCGTGCGATGCGCAGCCGGCGGACCAGCGCCACCGACGCGTTCATCAAGCGGATGTCGTTGCCGAACTCGACCTCGACTTGCGGCCGCTGCACCTTGACGGCGAGCTTCTTGCCGGCGATCCAGGCGACGTGCACCTGGCCGATCGAAGCGGTGGCGATGGGCTGCTCCTCGAAGACGTCGAACAGCTCGTGCGGCGCGGCGCCGAGGTCCTCGCGGCAGACGCGCTCGACGTCGGCGAACGGGAACGGGGCGACGCGGTCGAGGAGGTCGAAGAGCGCGTTGCAGTACGCGAGCGGCAGGATGTCCGGCTGCAGCGCCAGCATCTGGCCGAACTTGATGAAGGTGCCGCCGAGGTCCTCGAGAACCGCCCGCAACTGTTCGGGCGGCGACAGGCCGAGACCCGGGAGCACGCGCCGCAGTGCCGCGTAGCGGGCGAGGCGGCCGCCGCTCCAGCGGCCGACGAAGTAGGCGAGCGCGTGACGGGAGACCACCCAGGCGATGGTGGCCATGCGCCGCAGACTGGACGTCAGCGCGAGTCGGCTCGCCAAAGATCCCACCCTTTCAAGCCGCAGCCGAGAGAGACACCTTCCCAACGAGAGACACCTTCCCCGAGGGAATGGCCCAGGGAATCATACTCCTCCGCTTGTTATGAAATGCAACTCCTTAATTCTTAAGAAGGCCGATGTCGCTCTTTCGCTGCCGGCGCCGGAGCGCGTCGGCGTTCTACGGCTCGGGATCGGGCCGGTTCCGCCCGTAGGCCTCGTGCGCGGCGGCGAGCTCGCCGGCGGCGATGGCAGCCCCCATCGACAGCTCGCCGGCGAGCAGCGTCGCGGCGGCGATCTCGGCAAGCTTCGCGGCGCCGCCCTCGGCGTCGGCGCCGGCGCAGCCCAGCATGGCGAGACACTCGCGGCTGGTGCCGAGGCCGGTGCCGCCGCCCACCGTCGCCACCGACAGCGCGTGCAGCGTCACCGACGCGTAGAGCCCGCCGTCGGGCTCGACCTCGAAGCTGGTGATCCCCACCGCCGAGTTGGCGACGTTGGCGACGTCCTGGCCGCAGGCGATGAAGAGCGCGGTGAGGCCGTTGGCGTAGTGGCCGTTGTAGCCGAAGGCGGCCGCCTGCACGTGGCCGAGCAGCGTGCGCCGCCACATCGCGGCGACTTGCTGCGGCGTCGCATGGAGGTAGGCGCGCACTGTCGCCGCCGGCAGCCGCGCGCCGGCGGTGACGCGTTTTCCCTTGCCGCCGACGAAGAGCGCGCCGCTCGCGCGCTTCTCCGAGTCGTAGCCGGAAAAGATGTGGTACTCGCGGGCGCGGCTGTGGGCGAGGATCCAGCGGCAGGCCTTGTCGGTGGCGTTGACCGCCATGTTCATGCCCTGCGCGTCGGCGGTGTGGTAGCGGAAGTCGACGATCACCTCGCGGCCGATCGGGTGGCATTCGAGGCGCAGCAGCCTGCCGTGGCGCGTCGTCGACTCGGCCTCGGCGCGAATGGCGTCGACGGCGGCCAGCACCTCGCGCGCGAACTCGCGCGCCTCGCCGACGTCGGCGAGCACGAACACCGGCGCCACGCGGTTCTCGTCGAGCCAGATGCGGGCCTGGACGCCCCCCGCGCGCGTCAACGCCACCATGCCGCGTTCGTAGGAGCGCACGAGCGCGCCTTCGGTGGTGGCGAGCGGCACGTAGAAAGTACCGCTCGCGTGCTCGCCAAGGACGAGCAGCGGACCGGCGACGCCGAGCGGCATCTGCACGGCGCCGATCGCGTTCTCGATCTTGCCGCGCATCTGCTCGCTGTCGAGGGCGTGCGCGCCGACGAGCGGCAGCGTCGTGCCGGTGCGTTCCTCGACCCAGCGCCGGCGCGCCTCGACGCTGTCGCGGGCGTAGCCCTCCAGGCGCGGCACCAGCGGCGATCGCTCTTCGGCCATCACCGCGGATGCTAACGCCCCGACGTCCAGCCGGCGCGTTTGCGCAAGATTTTCGCACCCGCGGTATCCCCATCGTTCGCGATCTCTGCTACCCTTCGCTGCAGGCTTCAGGTTCATGCGGCGCCTCGCCGACATGAGAGTCGGCAGGCGCCTCGCGATGACGGTGTCGTTCCGATGGGTGAGAAGCCGATCGTCTCTCTGCACTGGTCCCCCGCCGCCGATGCCGGCGCCGCGGTGGCCACCGATGCACCCGCCGCGGCGCAGCCCGAGCCGGCGCGCTCGGCAGCGCTCGCGACCGCGTTGCTCGTCGGCGGCCGCGGACCGCTGACCGATCGCCTGGCGGCGGCGCTCGGCGAGGGCACCACGGCGTGGCGCTCGCCCGGACTGCCGGCGCCGCTCGCCGGCGACCGTTGGGAGCGGCCGGTCGTCTACGTCGCCGCCGCGCGTGCCGCGCACGGGCTGCCCGATCCGGCGGACGCCGAGCTGGTGCTCACCGCCGCGGCTCGCGCGGGAGCGTCGCGCGTCGTCGTCATCGCCAGCACCGCGGTGCACGAGCCCAGCCCGCATCATCCCGGGCTCGTCGAAGAGCGGCGCTGGCGTCCGCGGCGCAGCGGCAACCGCATCGCCGCCGCCTGGCTCGATCTCGAACGCACGGCGCGCGCGGCGGTGCCGCGGGAGCGCCTGCTCGTGCTGCGCGTCGCACCGGTGCCGCTGCCGGGCGGCGACGACTTCTGGAGCCGGCAGCTCTTCTCGCGCCTCACCATCACGCCGCTGGGCTGGGACCCGATGGTGCAGCTCCTCGCCTTCGACGACCTGGTCGCGGCGTTGCGCGCTGCGGTCGGCGCGGACCTCACCGGCACCTTCCACGTCGCGCCGGCGCCGGCGCCGGCGCGGCGCGCCGCGCGCTCGGCAGGAGCGCTGCGCCTCGCGGTGCCGACGCCGCTGCTCGCTCTCGCCCGCCGCCTCGCCGGCCGGCCGAGCGACGAGGTGCAGGCGTTCGTGCACTCCGCCACCGTCTCCGCCGCCGCCTTCGAGCGCGCGACCGGCTTCGCGCCGCGCTGGAGCACGCTGCAGGCGGCGCGCAAGAACCGCGGCGAGGAGCCGGCGCCGGCAGCCGCCGAAGATCCGTTCGGCTTCGACCTGCGTTATCGCGAGCGGCTCGGGCGCACCCTCTTCCGTTTCCTCCACCGTTTCTACTGGCGCGTCGATGCGCGCGGCCTCGAGCACGTGCCGAAGACCGGCCGTGCCGTGCTGGTCGGCGTGCACCGCGGCTTCCAGCCCTGGGACGGCGTCATGGCGCAGCAGTCGATGCACGGCGCCACCGGCCGCTACGCGCGTTTCCTCATGCACCCGGGCCTGGTGAAGATGCCGTTCCTGGCGCCCTACATGACGCGCATCGGCGGCTTCGCGGCCTGCCGCGAGAACGGCGACTGGCTGCTGGCGCAGGACGAGCTCTTGGGGATCTTCCCGGAAGGGATCCGCGGTGCCTTCACCCGCTACCGCGACTCCTACCGGCTGACGCCCTGGTTCCGCGACGAGTTCGCCGAGATCGCCATCCGCAACCAGGCGCCGATCGTCCCCTTCGTCACCATCGGCACCGCCGAGACGTTCCCCATCCTCGGCCGCATCGACTGGGAGTGGTGGAAGCGCCAGTCGCTGTGGCCCTACCTGCCCATCACCACGCCGGTGCCGCTGCCGGCGAAGTGGCACACGCGCGTGCTGCCGCCGGTGTCGGTGGACCGCTACACGCCGGAGGACGCCGACGACCCCGCGAAGGTGGCGGCGCTGGCCGCCGAGGTGCGCGAGCAGCTCGCCGCGGCGCTCGCCGGCCTCCTCGCCCGGCGCCGTCACCGCTTCTTCGGCGCCCTCGCCGCGGAGGAAAGCTCATGAGCACGCCACCGGCGCGAGGAGGGGGCGGCTAGGGGTGAGCCCCTACCCGACCCCTTTCCGCGATAGCTGGCAAGGAGGACAGGCGGGGCGGAGCCGCCCGCGAATGCGGAGCAGGGCACGCCGTTCGAATGAAACGCCTGTAGCGAGCATATGAGCATGACCGGCTCTCTCAACGGCGGCACGGTGACCGCGAAAGGGTTCCAGATGGCGGTAATCGACGACGACGGCATCCGCGACAAGGTCAAACGGATCATCTTCAACGTCACCCGCATCCCGGTCGAGAAGATCGGCGACGACGCCTCCTTCCGCCAGGACCTCGAGCTCGACTCGCTGTCGTTGCTCGAGATCGGCGTCGACCTCGACTACGAGTTCCAGCTCGGCCTCGAGGACCTCGAGCAGCGCCTCGGCGACCTGCCCACCGTCGGCGACGTCGTCGGCTTCGTGCGCCAGCGCCTCGCCGAGCGGGCCGTCGCCTAGAGAGCCATGACCGCCGCGCCGCAGCCGCGCCGCGTGGCGGTCACCGGTATCGGAGTCGTGACGCCGCTGGGCGTCGGCCGCGAGACCTTCTGGCGGGCGCTGCTCGCCGGCGAGTCGGGGATCGCGCCGGTCACCTCCTTCGACACCTCGCGCTTCAAGGTGCACCTCGGCGCCGAGGTGCGCGGCTTCGACGCGGCGCCCTGGTGCCGGAAGCTGCGGCCCGAGGAGCTCGGCCGCGCCTCGCAGATGGCGGTGGCGGCGGCGCGGATGGCGCTCGCCGACGCCGGGCTCGCGCCCGAGACGCTCGATCCCGAGCGCACCGGCGTGGCGATGGGCACCACCTCCGGCGAGCCGCTCGAGATCGAGCAGTTCAACGACACCTTCTTCGGCGCCGGACGCGATGCCCTCGACGGCGCGCTGGCGACGCGCTACCCCTGCCACCGCATCCCGGGACAAGTCGCCGCCGAGCTCGGTTTCGCCGGCGTCAACGTCATGCTCCCCAACGCCTGCGCGGCGGGCAACTACGCGGTCGCCTTCGCCCGCGACGCGCTGCGCGGCGGCCGCGCCGACGTCATGCTCGCCGGCGGCGCCGACTCCTTCTCGCGCATCACCTACACCGGCTTCGCGCGGCTGGGCGCCATCACCACCGACTGCTGCGCGCCGTTCGACGGCGAGCGCAAGGGGATGGTGCCCGGCGAAGGCGCCGGCGTGCTGGTGCTCGAGACGCTGGAGGGCGCGCGCGCGCGCGGCGCCCGCATCTATGCCGAGGTCGTCGGCTACGGCCTCTCGTGCGACGCCCACCACATGACCGCCTCGCACCCCGAAGGCGAGGGGCCGGCGCGGGCGATGGCGCAGGCGCTCGCCGACGCCGGGCTCGCTCCCGAGGACGTCGACTACATCAGCGCCCACGGCACCGGCACGCCGACCAACGACAAGCTCGAGACGCTGGCCGTCAAGCGCGCCTTCGGCGACGTCGCCAAGCGGGTGCCGATGAGCTCGGTCAAGTCGATGCTCGGCCACACCATGGGCGCCGCCTCGGCGCTCGAAGCGGCGGTGTGCTGCCTCGCCATCGCCGACGGCCGCGTGCCGCCGACGATCAACTACCGCCACCCCGATCCCGAGTGCGACCTCGACTACGTGCCCAACGAGGCGCGCGAGGTGCCGGTGCGGGTGGCGATGAACAACGCCTACGCCTTCGGCGGCGCCAACGCGTCGGTGCTGTTCGCGGCGGCGGCGGAATGAGCGACATGCGGCGCGTGGTGGTCACCGGCGTCGGCGTGTTGTCGCCGCTCGGCGATTCGGCCGCGGCGCTGCACCGCGCGCTGTGCGAGGGCAGCAGCCACCTCGCGCCGGTCGAGGGCTTCGCGGTCGAGGGCTTGCCGACCAACCGCGCCGTCGAGCTGCGCGGCTTCGACCCGGCGCGCTATCTCGGCGAGGCGAACTTCCGGCCGCTCGACCGCACCGGGCTGCTCGCCGCCTGCGCCGCACGACTCGCGCTCGACGACGCCGGCTGGACCGGTGACGCCGTCATGCAGGGCGAGCTCGCGCTCCTCGTCGGCACCATGTTCGGCAGCGTGCGCACGATCGCCGAGTTCGACCGCCGCGGCCTCGAAGCGGGGCCGCTCTACGTCAAGCCGTTCGACTTCGCCAACAGCGTCATCAACGCCGCTGCCGGGCAGACGGCGATCTGGCACCACCTGCGCGGGCCGAACTCCACAGTCTCCGCGGGCACCGCCTCGGGAGTGCAGGCGATCGCGCTCGGTGCCGACCTCGTCGCCGAAGGGCGCGTCGAGGTGGCGATCGCCGGCGGCGCCGAGGAGCTGTGCTGGGAGTCTTTCGTCGCCTTCTCGCGCGCCGGCATGGTGGCCAACGGCGACGGCACGCCGCGGCCGTTCGACGTGAGGCGCAGCGGCTTCGCGCTCGGCGAGGGCGCTGCGTTCCTGGTGCTCGAGAGCGCCGAGGGCGCGGCGGCGCGCGGCGCCCGCGTGCTCGCCGAGGTGCTCGGCCACGGCGCCGCCTTCGATCCCTCGCAAGGCAGCGACGAGAAGAGCGGCGCCGCCGCGGTGGCGCGGGCGGTGAAGCTCGCGCTGGCGCACGCCGGCCTCCAGGCCGAGGACGTCAGCGCCGTCTCCGCCGCCGCGAGCGGCCATCCGCGCGCCGACGCGGCCGAGGCGCGCGGGCTCGCCACCGCATTGGGGATGAGCGTCGCCACCGTGGGAGTGACCGCACCGAAGGGCGCCTTCGGCGAGTGCCTCGGCGCCAGCGGCGCCCTGCAGGCCGCCGCCCTGGTGGCGGCGATGGAGGCGGGCGAGCTGCCGGGCACCGCCGGCTTCACCGCCGCCGCGCCGGGATTTCCCTTGTGGTCGATCTCGACGACGCCGGCGCCCCTCGACCTCGCCGTCGGTCTGGTCGACGGCGTCGGTCTCGACGGACCCTGCTGCGCGCTGCTGCTGGGGAGGAGCTGGACATGAGCGAAACTCTGCAAACGCCCCACACGCTACATACGCTACATACAGACGTCGTCATCATCGGCGGCGGCCTCGCCGGCCTGACGCTGGCGCGCCAGCTGCTGCTCGACACCGACAAGCGCGTCACCATCGTCGAGCGCTACCTGCCCAACGAGCACGGGCGCGATCGCCAGAAGTACGGCGAGTCGACGGTGCAGCTCTCCGGCTGGTACTTCGGCAAGGTCCTCGACATGACCGAGGAGCTGCTCAAGAACCACTGGATCAAGTACAACCTGCGCTTCTACTGGCCGACGCCGGGCGGCGACGACACGCGCTTCGAGAATTACTGCCAGAGCTACCTCTACACCTTCTCCAACATCTGCAGCTTCCAGCTCGACCGCAACACGATGGAAGAGGCGGTGCTCCGGCTCAACGAGCAGGACGAGCGCTTCACGCGCATCGTGCCGGCGACCAAGCTCGAGGTCGAGCTCGACCCGCGCGACGAGCACCGCGTCACCTTCGACCACACGCTGCCCGACGGCAGCGTCGAGCGGAAGGCGGTGGCGGCGCCGTGGCTCGTCGACGCCAGCGGCCGCAACCGCGTGCTGGCGAGAAAGCTCGGCCTGGCGACCAAGAGCCCGATCGAGCACGGCGCCTCCTTCGCCTGGGTCGACGGCCTGGTCGACATCGAGAAGCTCACCGACCGCTCGTTGCGCGAGCAGCGTCTCGCCTCGTGGCACCGCACCGCCGGGCACTCGCCGCTCTACCTCGCCACCAACCACTTCTGCGCCGAGGGGCTCTGGTTCTGGGTGATCCCGCTCCACGGCAAGACCAGCCTCGGCCTCGTCTACGACAAGAGCGTCGTCGACTTCAAGGACGTCAACACCGGCGAGAAGCTGCTCGAGTGGGCGTGCGAGCACTTCCCCTGCTTCCGCCACGACCTGCCGAAGCGCAAGCTGCTCGGCCACTACGGGCTGCGCGACTACGCCCACGACTCCAAGCTCGCCATCAGCGAGGAGCGCTGGGCGATGACCGGCGAGGCGGGCCGCTTCTCCGATCCGCTCTACAGCCCGGGCTCGGACCTGATCGCCATCCACAACACGCTGATCGTCGACGCCATCAAGCACAACCGCCGCGCCCGCTGCCGCACCCACGAGACGGTCGCGCGCGCTCTCTACGACGGCTACGTGCCCGGCTACGCCTACGGCTACATAGCGCTCGGCGACCAGGAGGCGTTCAGCCTCAAGTACGTCTGGGAGCTCACCGTCTACTTCGTCGCCTACGTCTTCCCGTTCATCAACGAGCTGTTCACCGAGCCGGCGTTCGTCGGTCCGTTCCTCAAGGAGTTCACCAAACTGGGGCCGTGGAACCGCGGCCTGCAGGAGCTCTTCACCGGTTGGACGCGCTGGAAGCTCACGCAGGGCACGGCCGGCGGCGCCGGCAAGGACGGTGTGCCGCTGCTCTTCGAGTTCTCCGACTTCGCGCCGCTCGCACGCTCGCGGGTGCTGATGAACGACGTCGGCCTGACGGCCGAGGAGGCGCTGCGGCGGCTCGAGCCGCACTGGGCGGACCTCGAGGAGATGGCGCGCTTCATGGCGGCGCACGTCATGGCGCGCGTCGTCGGCGACCCGGACGCGGTGCACCGCCGCGCCTTCGTTCAGGGCATCGAGATGAACGCGCTCCGCTTCGATCCCGACGCCTTCCGCGCCCACTGGGAGGCGACGCGGCACGACCGCACGCCGCAACGCTGGACGCTGCTCGACGGCGACGTGATGAGCGCGTTCTGGGCGGCATCGGCGGCGGTCAGCGAGCAGCAGGCAGCCGGATGAGCGAGGCGCTGGTGGTGGGTGGCGCGCCGGTCGGCCACGATGTGGGAGGCGTCGATCACGCGCCGCTGTTGGAGCGCGCCTTCGCCGACGAGCCCGTCGAAGGTGAGCTGCCGGTCGAGCGGATCGAGGGCGAGCTGCCGCGCGGCCTCGCCGGCACCTACTACCTGAGCGGCCCGGCGCGCTTCGCCGCCGGTGGGCTGCGCTATCGCAACTGGCTCGACGGCGACGGCATGGTGATCGCGGCGACGTTCGACGCCGGCGGCGCGAGCGACGCGCGCGTGCGCGTGCAGCAGCGCTTCGTGCAGACCGCGAAGCTGGTCGCCGAACGCGCCGAGAAAAAGGCGCTCTTCCGCACCTTCGGCACTCGCTTCGCCGGCGACCGTCTCGTGTACGGCGTCACGGTAGCGTCGCCGGTGAACCTCTCGGCGTGGCCGTTCGCCGGCCGGCTCCTCGCGTTCGGCGAGCAGGGGCAGCCGTGGGAGCTCGACCCTTCGACGCTCGCCACGCGCGGGCCGGGCACCTTCGGCGGCGCGGTCACCGCGGCGACGCCGTTCTCCGGGCACCCGAAGGTGGACCCGCACACCCACGAGCTCGTCACCTTCGGCGTCTCCTTCGCGCCGCAGGAGCCGCTGCTCTTCCTCTTCCGCTTCGCGCCCGACGGCACGCTGGCGTTGCGCGCGAAGCAGCGGCTGCCGTATCCAGCTTCGATCCACGACTTCGCGCTGTCGACGCGTCACGCCGTCTTCCATGTCGCACCGCACCTGCTCGACCTCGGCGTGCTGCGCCGCGGCGGCACGGTGCTCGAGGCGCTGTCGTGGCGGCCGGAGCTCGGCTCGCGGCTGATGGTGCTGCGTCGCGAGGACGGTGCGCTCGCCGCCGACGTGGAGCTGGCGGATCGCTACTGCCTCCACCTGCTCAACGCCTGGGACGACGGCGCGCGGCTCACCGTCGACCTCGTCGAGCTCGACCGCCCGGTGTACGGCGATTACCACGAGCTGCCGGACCTCTTCGTCGATCCGCCGCTGGGACGGGCGGTGCGCTACGTGGTGGACCTGGCGACGGGAACGCTGCTGTCGCGGCGCGAATCGCCCGACCTCGGCACGCCCGACTTCCCGACGCTGGATCGCCGCTTCACGGCGCGCGAGAATGACCACGGCTGGCTGCTGCAGGTGCCTGACGCCGGCGAGCCCGGCCGGCGGTTCTTCGAGCGCCTGCTGCACGTGCGTTGGGACGAGGGGAGGGTCGTCGGAGAGTGGCAGACATCTGGAAGCGCCGGCCGCACCTATCTCGCCGGCGAGCCGGCGTTCGCGCCGCCCGCGGACGGCGCGGCCGCGCTGGTGGTGCCGCTGTGGGACGCGGCGGCGAACAAGAGCGCGCTCGCGCTGTTCGATCCGTTCGACGTCGCCGCGGGGCCGCGCGCGACGGTGTGGGTCGACGCGCGGATGCCGCTCGGGTTCCACTCGTACTGGAGCGCGGCCACGCACTGAGCCTTGACCGCAGCGGCGATGGCGGAGCGCGCGCGTGACGGAGCCGCTCGCCGCCAGCGACGCTGCGCCCGCCAGCACTCGCGATTCCGCCGGCACACGGCCGCGCACGCCGCCGCCGGCGAAGGCGCTGCTGCTTGCGCTCGCGGCGCTGCTGCTCTGCCTGCAGGGCGCGCGCGGGTTGTGGGAACCAGACGAGGGGCGTTACTCGGCGGTGGCCTGGCACATGGTGGAGAGCGGCGACTGGTTCACGCCGCATCTCTCGGCCGCGGTCCCGCACTTCACCAAGCCGCCGCTCATCTACTGGACGCTCGCCGCCGGCATGACGCTCTTCGGCCGCAACGAGTGGGCGCTGCGGCTGCCCGGCGCGCTGGCGGGCGTGCTGACCGTGCTGCTGACGCTGGGACTGGCGCGCCGGCTGGCGCCGGCCGACCCGCTCCTCGCCGCCACCATCCAGGCCACGGCGCTGTTGCCGTTCGTCGGCGTCCACCTCGTCACCACCGATCCGCTGCTGATGGCGAGCGAGACGTTGGCGGTGTGGGGCTTTGTCGCCGCTTGGTGGAACGAGCCACTGGCGGGCTCGCGAGCTACGGCGTCACGCAGCCGTTGGGCGCTGGCGGCGATGTGGCTCGGGTTCGCGCTCGCCTTCCTGACCAAGGGGCCGCCCGGGTTGTTGCCGCTGCTGCCGATCGTCGTCTTCGCCGTCTGGTCGCGGGGCGCGCGCGGCGTGTTGCGTCTCTTCTTGCTTGGCGGCCTCGCGGTGTTCGTGGTCGTCGCCTTTCCCTGGTTCCTGCTGCAGCTGCGCGCGCGGCCCGACCTCCTCCACTATCTGCTGGGGTCGGAGGTTCAGGGACGGCTCGCCGGCGCGCAGGTGCGCAACCCTGGTTGGCGCGGGCTGTTCACGACGATCGTGCCGGTCGTCGTCGCCGGCCTGCTGCCGTGGAGCGCCGTTGCCGTGCTGTCGCGTTGGCGCCGCCGCGCGCGAGGCGCCGCAAGCGAGATCGAGTCGAGCGCCGAGAGCGTGGCTAGTGCGACCGCGAGCGCGCCGGATGCCGACAAGCTCGCGCGCCGCTTCCTGTGGCTCTGGCTGCTGCTGCCGCTTCTCGTCTTCTGCCTCGCGCAGTCGCGCCAGCCGCTCTACCTGCTGCCGCTGTCAGTGCCGGGATCGCTGCTCGCCGCGCGCGCTCTGGCCCCGCGCTGGAGCTGGTCGCGGCGTCAACGCGCGTGGCTCGCCGCCTGGGCCGTCGTGCTCCTCGCGCTCGCCTTCGCCGGCGCCGCCTTGCCGCAGGGACGCGACAGCCGGCGCTTCACCGCCGCCGTGCTGCGCCTCGCGCCGGCGCGGCCGAGCGCGCTCCTCTTCGTCGACCGCTACCCGCGTTACGGCGCCACCGTCTACTGCCGCTGCGACGTCGAGAGCGTGCAGCTCCTCGAAGACCTCGTCGAGCGCGCCGGCCCCGCCTATCGGCCGCTGGCGCAGCCGCTCGCGGCGGAGCTCACGCAGCAGCGGCGCGACGCGCTCTGGCTCGTGCGCCCGCAATCCGTGCCCGCCTGGAAAGCGGCGCTCGACCGCGCCGGCTGGCGCGCGCAACGCCTCGGCGACGTGGACGAATTCGCGGTCTTCGCCGCGACGCCGCCGGCGTGAGCCAGCGGCGCCTCGACGCACCGCTTCTACGGGATCAGCTGCATGCGGACGTTGGTGTACGTCCAGCCGTTGAAGGACGGCACCTCGTCGGGCACGGCGCCTTCCTTGAAGCCGACGTCGATGAGCAGGCGGTCGGTCGTCTTGAGGGTGATCTTGGCCACGTTCGGCGTGTCGAGGATGGTGACGACGGCGTTGGTCGCCAGGTCGGTGACGGTGACCGAGAAGACGCCGCCGCCCATGTCGACGTCGTTGACGACGCGGTAGGTGTGGCCGGGGATGCCGACGAAGGGCTGCACGGCCTTCTTCTTGAGCTCGTGCTTGAGGGCTATGCCCCAACGCGCCATCGTCGTGCTCGCCTCGGGGCCGCGGAAGTAGAGCATCCCCAGCATGTCGAGGTTGCGGTTGATCACCCACCAGTAGACGAGGTGCTTGCCGTCGGGATCGGCCGGGTACCACTGGCCGATGGTGACGTCGATCGACAGCCGGGCGCGCGTGAAGCTGCCGGCCGGGGCGGGGAAGATGACGTGGCCGATTGGATTGGTCGGTGTCGGCTGGAAGAGAAGCGACGAAGCCAGGCAGGTGGCGCCGGTCGGGCAGGCCGGCTCCTCGCCCGGCCGCGTCAGGCTCGACTCGCCGCTGCCGGCGGGCTGGACGACGGCGATCTCGCCGGTCGAGCTGTCGGTGGTGAGCGCGTAGGCGAAGAAGCTGCGGGTGCAGCTCACGTAGGCGCGCGCGTCCGCGAGCGCGCCCGCCCCATTGAAGACGTTGGCGAGATCGAGCTGGGACAGCGGCTTCAGGCTCGAGGTCGTCGGCGTCCCGATCGCGGCGCCACTGGCGTTGAGCAGCGTCGTCGTGCACTGGCTCGCCTGCTGGCCGAGGTTGACGAGCACCAGCGTCGTCGCGCGCGTGGCGCTGACGGAAAGGCCTTGCAGCGACAGCCCGCCGCCGGCAGGCGCGGCGTTGCTCGACGTGACGACCGGCAGCTCGACGCCCATCTGGCCGACGGAGCTCTTGCCGGTCAGCCGTGCCGCATAACGAGCGTAGGGCGAGCCGGCGAGCTCGGCGAGGCCGGCGAAGCTGCCGCCCGGCCGCACCAGCAGCGTCTGTGCCGCACCGACGTCGAGCACCGCCGGCGTGAGGCCGGCGCGTTGCGTGCCGTCGGTGTCCTGCGGCAGCAGGAGGCCGCTCAGGGTGAGCGGCGTCGACGAGGCGTTGGCGATCGTCAGCTCGGCGTCCCAGGTGGCGGTGCCGACGTTGGTCACTCCCGGCAACGGCACGTAGATGGTGCCGGCCTGCGCCGGCGCCGCGGCGAAGGCGACGGCGACGGCGACGAGCGCAAGAAGGAGGAGGCGACCGGGCGAGAACGGACGCGGGCGTGGCGGCATGGTGGTGCTTTCCTGAAAGTCGAGAGGTCGAGCGAACGGCGTGCGGAAGGCCGGATTATAGGACATTGACATGAAGACGCGCAGCGACGCGCCCGCGGCGATCACGCCGGCCCTGCGGCGCTTCGCCGCGCGCCCTCCGCACCCGTGGCGAGCCCTAGACCCGGAAGTAGTCCGGCTCCCAGGTCTGGATGCGCTGCTTGATCTCGCTGCCCTTGGTGAGGCGGCCGGCGAGGACCTCGGCGACGAGCCCGGGGACCTCGGCGTCGGGCGCGAAGCGCAAGGCGATGAGCTGGCCCGGCGTCAGCTCGGCGATGCGCGGCTGCAGCTCCGCCGGCAGCAGGCGCTGGAGGCGCAGCCGCATCTCGAGGCGGATGATGCGGTCCTGCAGCCGGGCGTCGAAGGTGCGCACCGCGAAGGCAAAGAGGACCAGCGCCGCCGCCAGCAGCAAGTCGATCACCGCACCCCAGTGGAAGTAGCGGATCACCACGTAGAGCCGGTAGAAGAGGTTGAGGACCAACGCCCCGAAGAGGACGAAGTGGAACAGCGGCACGAAGCGGGCGTGGTTGGCGAATGTCTGCGGCATCTTCTCGCCGAGCATCGGGGCCTCCTTGCGTGGTCGGACGTGCACCAAGGATGACGCAAGGCCGGCGCGCCGTCGAGCCCCGTATGTCAGGATCGACGGCGATCACCCACTCATCCGGATGACGACGACAGCAGGAGGTGCCGCGTGACGGAGCCGCCGAGCCCGGGGACGCTCGTGATGCCGGAGCCCACCGGCGGGCCAGGTTGGTACGACCTCGGCCCGGTGGAGGCGCTCGCCGACACGCCGTTGCGGGAGGTGCGCATCGGCCGCGTGCGGCTGGCGCTCACCTATCGCGACGGCACCTTCGGCGCCATCTCCGGAGTCTGCAACCACGTCGGCGGCCCGCTCGGCGACGGCACGCT
The DNA here is from genome assembly GCA_036005845.1 of Thermoanaerobaculia bacterium. Classification (GTDB taxonomy): domain Bacteria; phylum Acidobacteriota; class Thermoanaerobaculia; order Multivoradales; family JAIOJS01; genus DASYQD01. The sequence goes on from DASYQD010000082.1 coordinate 15,118, forward strand.
CGAGGGCGACTACGTCGTCTGCCCGTGGCACTACTGGCGCTTCGAGCGCACGAGCGGCGCCGGCGAGCCGGGATACGAGGCCGACCGCGTGCCCAGCTATCGCGTCGAGGTGCGGGACGGCCGCGTCTGGGTCGACCTCACGCCGGCGACGAAACGCGGGCGCCTGCCGCACCAGCCGCACCCGCTCGCCCGCGAGCCGGTGCGCGCACCGGGGCCGCCGCGCGTGGCGGGCATCTCGACGACAGTGATGGACACCGCGCACCCGCGCTACTCGACGTCGGAGGCGCTGCTCGAGGTCGGCCTCGAGCACGCCACGGCGCAGGGGCACGAGACCCGCATCCTGCGCCTGCGCGACCTCTCCTTCCGCAACTGCGAGGGCTTCTACAGCAAGAGCGCCCGCGCCTGCACCTGGCCCTGCTCGATCACCCAGATGGACAAGCGCGACCAGCTCGAGGCGGTCTACGAAGCGGTCGTCCACTGGGCCGACGTCATCCTCCTCGCCTCGCCCATCCGCTGGGGCTCGGCGAGCTCGCTCTACTACAAGATGGTCGAGCGCATGAACTGCATCCAGAACCAGATCACCATCCGCAACAAGGTGCTGATGCACGACAAGGTGGCGGCGTTCGTCATCACCGGCGGCCAGGACGGCGTGCAGGCGGTGGCCGGGCAGATGCTCGGCTTCTTCGCCGAGATCGGCTGCACCTTCCCGCCCTTCCCCTACGTCGCCCACACCCGCGGCTGGTCGGCCGAGGACATGGAGCACAACGTCGAGTTCGTCAAGATGAGCGAGGAGCTGCGCGACGGCACGCGCGAGCTGGTCGACCGCGCGCTCGACACCAGCCGCCGCCTGCTCGCGGCGCCGGTCGGCGCCGGGCGCATCGCGCGCGGCGGCCGGAAGGCGCACGCCATGGCCGACGAGATGCCGATGCAGCCCAGCGAGCCGCCGGCGGAGCCGATCCCGGCGCTCGAGGGGGCGAGTTGAGAACGCTCTCGCCGCTGCCGCTCGAGGAATGGCGGCCGACGCGCGACCGCCTGCATCGCTGGGCGCGGCTGGCAGGTGCGGTGCGGCGGCAGTGCAGCCCGCACCGCAAGCACTGGTGGCACATCGGCCTCGTCCCCTCTGCGCGTGGCTTGACGACGACGCCGTTCGCGACGCCGCACGGCTGCGCCGAGCTCGAGCTCGACCTCCATCGAGGCGAGCTGCGCCTCACCGCCGACGATGCGCGCGAGCGACACGTGTCGTTGGCGAAGGATCCGGCGGGCGAAGGTCGCGACGAGCTGCTGGCGGCGCTGGCGTCGCTCGAAGCCTCGGTGGAGCTGCCGAAGATCGATGGGGCGACGGCAGGCGACTATGACGCCGCGGCCGCGCGTGCCTACCTGCGCGTCCTCCACGCCGTGGCCACGGCGTTGCGCCAGCTCCAGGCCGAGTGCCACGAGGAGACGAGCCCGCTCCAGCTCTGGCCGCACCACTTCGACCTCTCGCTGTCCTGGTTCTCCGGCCGCGCCGTGCCGGGCAAGGAGCACTGCGAGCCCGACGACCGCAACGAGTCGGTGACGGTCGGCTTCTCCACCGGCGACGACGGCGACCCCGAGGCCTATCTGTACGCCCTCGCCTACCCGTGGCCGGCCGGTGTCGAGGCCACGCCGCTGCCCGCCGGTCGCTGGCACGGGCCGGGCTGGGACGGCGGCTATCTGCCGTGGAGTGAGGCAGTTGCCGGCAGCGATCCGCCAGCTACGGTGCTCGCCTTCGCGCGAGCCGCCCGGCTGGCGCTTGCCGACGCCCAAGGCCGTGTTACGATGTAGTACATGGCCACACTCACCGTTCGTATCACGGAAGGGATGGAGCAGCAGCTCAATCTCCTCGCGGAGAAGCGTGGGATGAGCCGTAGCGACATCGTTCGGGACATCCTGCAGCGGCAGCTCGCTGTAGAGGCTTTCCGAGAGATCCGGCGAGAGCTGATGCCCTACGCCGCTGCAGCCGGCTATCTGACCGACGAGGACGTCTTCCGCGACATCTCGTGAGGATCTTCCTCGACACCAACGTCTTGGTGGCGGCGGTCCTCACCCACGGTCTGTGTTCAGAGCTCGTCGAGGTGACGCTGGCACAGCATGATCTAGTGATCGACGAGGCGGTTATCGCCGAGCTCCAACGTGTGCTGCTGGAGAAATTCTCGACGCCTCCGACTCGCGTTGCGAGACTGGTGGCCCTGCTGAACGCTCGAAGCGCCAAACCGAGCGAGCCTCGAACGGCGATGCCGACGCTCGCCCTACGGGACCCTGCCGACCTTGCGATCGTCACGGCCGCAATCCAAGGGGGAGCCGAGGTGCTCGTCAGCGGCGACCGCGACCTACTCGAAGCCGATCTTCCGATCCTCGTACTCTCCCCTCGCGAGCTCTGGCAGTCGCTCCGCTACGACATCCAGCCTGGCGCTGTGCACGAGCCCGCAGCGACGTTCGGCCCGTAGCACCGCGCTCGCGCACCGGCGCGCTCAGCCGATGCGCTTCTGGAATCGTGCCGCAGCGACGCCGACGAAGGTGACTCCGAGGGCGAGCAGCCACAGGTGCGCGCGCCATAGCTCCGGCAGCCCGACGCCCTTCAGGAAGATGCCGCGCACGATCTCTAGGTAATGGCGCAGCGGGTTGAGCAGCGACAGCGCCCGGAAGAGCGGCGGCATGCTGGCGACGGGGAACATGAAGCCCGAGAGCAGGATCGCCGGCACCAGCGTCAGGTAGCTCGCCATGAACGCTTCCTGCTGCGTCTTCGAAGTCGTCGAGATCAGCAGGCCGAGGCCGAGGCTGGGGAGTAGGAAGAGCAGGGTGGCGAAGAGCAGCAGCAGCGGGCTGCCGACGAGCGGCACGCCGAACCAGAGCACGGCAAGGAGCGTCACCAGCACGAGGTCGACGAGGCCGATGAGCGCGAACGGCAGCGCCTTGCCCGCCACCAGCTCGAGCGGCAGGAGCGGCGTCACCATGAGCTGCTCGAGGGTGCCGAGCTCGCGCTCGCGCACGACGGCCAGCGCGGTGAGCAGCATGCAGACGAGGAAGAGCAGCACGCCGACGACGCCGGGCACGTTGTAGTCGCGGCTCTTGAGGTCGGGGTTGTACCAGGCGCGGTCGCGCAGCTCGATCGGGAGCGTCAGCGCGGTGCCCGCCACGGTCGGCGGCACCAGCGTCACGCCGAGCGACGACAGGATCCCTTCCGCCTGTCCGAGCGCCACGGTGGCGACGTTGGAGTTGGTGCCGTCGACGAGGAGCTGCACCGAAGCGTCACCGGCCGCCAAGTCGGCGCCGAAGCGCGGCGGGATCACCAGCGCGACGACGGCGCGCCCGTGATCGAGCTCCTCCACCACATCCGCGTCGCGCATGGAGCGCCCGACGACGTCGAAGAAGCCGCCGGCGGTCAGCGCCTCCACCACTCGCCGCGACGCCGGGTCGCCCGCATGGTCGACGACGAAGGTACGCGTATGGCGCACGTCGGTCGACACCGCGTAGCCGAACATCAGGAGCTGCACGACCGGCGCGATGAAGAGGATGCGGTAGAGCTGCGGGTCGCGAAAGATCTGCCGCAGCTCCTTGCGCAGCATCTCCGCGATGCGCGCCGGGCTGATGCGCGCCGCGGCGCTCACTCGAGCTCCTTCTTGAAGCGCACCACCGCCAGCGTCACGCCGGCGACCGCGAACAGCGCCATCAGAAGCGCCTCGCCGCGCAGCACCTCGATGCCGACGCCCTTCAAGAAGATCCCGCGCGTGACCACCAGGAAATAGCGCGCCGGGATGAGGTAGGTGACCGCGCGCAGCGGCGCCGGCATCGAGCTGATCGCGAACATGAACCCGGACAGCAAGAGCGACGGCAGGTAGCTGACGATCATCGCCACCTGCGTGGCGAGAAGCTGGCTCTTCGAGCCGGCGGAGACGAAAATGCCGATCCCCGAAGCGCCGAGCAGGAAGAGAAACGACAGCAACGCGAGCAGCATCACGCTGCCGCGGAACGGCACGTCGAAGAGCAGCACGCCGACGGTCGAGGTGGCGGCGACGTCGACCATGCCGATCGCCAGGTAGGGCAGCAGCTTGCCGAGGACCACCTCGGCGCGGCTCACCGGCGTCGAGGCGAGCTGCTCCATGGTGCCGCGCTCCCACTCGCGCGACAGCGTGAGCGACGTCAGCATGGCGGCGATGATCATCATGATCACCGCCACGAGGCCGGGAACGATCATGTTGCGCGAGCGCAGCTCCTCGTTGTACCAGACGCGCGATTGGACGGTGAGCGGCAAGGGCGGCCTGCCGCCCTCGAGCCTCACGCGCGCGCCGTAGCCGAGCACGATGGCGCGCGCGTAGGCGAGCACGATGGTGGCGGTGTTGGCGTCGCTGCCGTCGACGAGCGCCTGCACGGTCGCCGTCTCGCCCGAGGCGAGGTCGCGTTCGAAGCCGCGCGGCAGCACCAGCACCACCGACGCCTCGCCGCGGTCGAGCGCCGCGCGCGCCGCCGCCTCGTCGCCGACGCGCGCCACTTCGTCGAAGTAGCCCGACGCCCAGAAGGCGTCGAGCAGCGCCCGACTCGCCGGCGTCTGGTCGCCGTCCCACACCGCCGTCGCGATCTCGCGCACGTCCCAGCTGATGGCGTAGCCGAAGAGCAGCAGCAGGAGCAGTGGCAGCAGGAAGGCGAGCACCATGCTGCGGCGATCGCGGCGCAGCTGCAGCACTTCCTTGCGCGAGACGGCGAGCAGGCGACGCAGGTTCATCGGCAGCCGCCGCGGCACGCGCGGTCGCAGTCCGTGCGAGACCGAGACCGCTTCGCCGCTGCGCTCCTTGCGATGACCGTCATCAGCTCACCATCGCCCCGCCGCTTTCTTGGACCAACGCCACGAAGACGTCTTCGAGCGACGGCGGGATGCGGCGGAGCGACTCGACGGCGATACCTGCATCGCGCAGCCGGCGGCGTACAGCCTCCTCGCCACGCGCCGCCTCGTCCACCGTCACGTGCAGCGCGCGGCCGAAGAGTCCCACCGCGCGCACCGCATCCTCGGCCTGCAGCGCCTCGACGGCCGCCGGCGCGTCGGCGGCTCGCACCTCGAGGATCGGCGCGCCGAGCTTCTGGCGCAGCGCTGGCGGCGTGTCGAGGGCCACCAGCTTGCCGCGGTTCATCAGCGCCAGGCGGTGGCAGTACTCCGCCTCCTCCATGTAGTGCGTCGAGACGAGCACCGTCGTGCCGCCGCGCGCCAGCTCGTGGATGAGGTCCCAGAAGGTTCGGCGCGACAGCGGGTCGACGCCCGAGGTCGGCTCGTCGAGGAAGAGGATGGGCGGCCGGTGGAGCACCGCGCAGCCGAGCGCGAGCCTTTGCTTGAAGCCGAGCGCCAGCTCGCGCACGAGTCGAGCGCGCGCCGCTTCGAGCCCGGCCATCCGCAGCACCCAATCGCGCCGCTCCTCGCGCTCCTTGCCGCGGAGACCGTAGAGGCCGCCGAAGAAGATGATGTTCTCCTCGACGGTGAGGTCGCCGTAGAGCGAGAAGAGCTGCGACATGTAGCCGATGCGCTGCTTGACGGCCTCCGGCTCGCGCGCCACGTCGAGGCCGGCGACGTGCGCCTCGCCGGCGGTGGGTGCGAGGAGGCCGGCCAGCATCTTGATCGTCGTCGTCTTGCCGGCGCCGTTGGGGCCGAGGAAGCCGAAGACCTCGCCGCGACCAACCTCGAAGCTCACATGGTCGACGGCGACGAAGGCGCCGAAGTTCCGAGTGAGGTCGTGGACGGCGATCGCTGGCGCGCCGTCGTGCGATGGCGATGCATTGGGCATCGAGATCGCTTCGTCGCTGCGCTCCTCGCGATGACCCATCGGGTTACGCAGCTCCGGTCGCCCGCTCCGCCGGCGGCGCCTCGACGCGGGCGAGAAAGACGTCCTCGAGCGACGGCGGCACCTGCTCGATCCCGCCGGGCTCGATGCCCGCCTCGCGTAGCGCCGCCTCGACCGCCGCCGCGGCGCGCTCCGCCGGCGGCTCGACCGCGACGTGGAGGCGCGCGCCGTAAGCGGTGGCGCGCCGCACCAGCCCGCCCCCTCCGCTCTCGCCAGGCAGGGACCGCAGTACCTCGCGCGCCCGCTGCGGCTCGTCGACGCGCACCTCCAGCACTTCTTCGTCCAGCGAGCGTTGCAAACCCTCCGGCGTGTCGAGCGCCAGCAAGCGACCCTCGTGCAGCAGCGCCACACGGTCGAAGCGCTCGGCCTCATCGAGGTAGGCCGTCGAGACGATGGCGGTCACTCCCTCGGCAACGCGCTCGTGCACAATGCGCCACAACTCGCGCCGCGACACCGGGTCGACGCCGAAGGTGGGCTCGTCGAGAAGCAGCAGTTCCGGCTCGTGCACCAGCGCGCAGGAGAGGCCGAGCTTCTGCTTCATGCCGCCCGAGAGCTGACCGGCGAGGCGGTCCTGGAACGGCCCGAGACCGGAGAAGGCGAAGAGCCGCTCGAGCCGCGCCGGCAGCTCGCGCCGCGGCACGTCGTAGAGGTCGGCGTAGAAGGCGAGGTTCTCGCGCACCGTGAGGTCGGTGTAGAGGCCGAAGCGCTGCGACATGTAGGCGAGGTGGCGCTTCACCGCCTCGGGCTCGCGCGCGACGCTGGCCCCGCGGCGGCTGCCCCTCCGGCGCGAGCCGCGATCTGCATCGCCATTGGCGAGTGCGTCTCTGCCCGCAGCGCTACTTGCGCCTGCGTCGCGGTATGCGGCGCCACCGCCGATCCACGCGTCTCCAGCGCTCGGCCGCAGCACGCCGGCGAGCATGCGCAGCGTCGTCGTCTTGCCGGCTCCGTCGGGACCGACGAGACCGAACAGCTCGCCGCGCCCGACCTCGAACGACAGCTCGGCTACGGCGAGGCGCTCGCCGAAGCGGCGCGTCAGGCCTTCGACGCGCACCAGCGGCTCGCGGTCGTTCTCGCTCACCGCCGAGGCGTGCACATCCACGCGCTACCTCTTCGCCGGCAACAGCGAAATCTCGACGTCGACCGGCAGCCCCGGCTTGAGCTCGAAGCGCGGGTCGTCGTCGATGCGCACCTTGGCGGCGTAGACGAGGCGCACGCGCTCCTCCTGCGTCTGCACGTTCTTGGGCGTGAACTCGGCCTCGCTGGCGAGATGCACGACGGTGCCGCGGTAGGTCTTGCCAGGGTAGGTGTCGGAGCGCAGCACGGCCGCGGCGCCGAGCGGCACGGCGCCGAGGCGGTCCTCGGGCACGTAGATGCGCACCCAGCGGTCATCGCGCCGCAGCAGCGTCAGCACCGGCGCGCCGGGCCCCACCACCTCGCCGGGCTCGCGGTGGCGCACCGAGACGATGCCGGCGAACGGCGCGCGCATGCTGGTGTTACCCAGCGCGACGTCGGCCGCCGCCACCGCGGCGCGTGCCTGCTCGACGACGGCGCGTTGCGCCTCGAGCTGCTCGCGACGCGCGCCGCGGCGCAAGAGCGCCACCTGCTCGGCGGTCTGCTTCACCCGCTGCGCCGCCACGTCGCGCGCCGTCTGCGCCTTGTCGAGCGCCTCGCGCGGCGTCGCGCCGCCTTGGACGAGCGTGCGCGTGCGGGCGAGCTCGCGGTCCGTCTCGCCGAGCTGCTCGGCGGCGGCTCGGCGCTGCGCCTCCGCTTGCGCGATCTCCTCGCCACGCGGGCCAGCCTGCAGCTCGGCCAGGCGCGCCGCGGCGGCCGCCACCTGCGCGGCCGCTTGCGCGCGCCGGGCCTGCAGCTCCGCCGGGTCGAGGCGCGCGAGCTCGGCGCCGGCAGCCACGGCGTCGCCTTCGTGTGGCCCGACGGCGAGCAGGCGGCCGCCGGTCTCGAAGCCCATGCGCGCTTCCGTCGCTTCGACGGTGCCCGAAGCGCGCAGCACGTTCGCCGGCGCGCGAGCCTGTCGCGATCGCCACCACCACCAGCCGCCCGCGGCGAGCGCCACGAGCAGCAGCACCACCACCGGGATCGGCGGCTTCCGCTTCATCGTTTCCCCTCCCGCCAAGCCGCGCACGCGATCACGGTACGTCGCCCCGCTGCGACGAGGCGGGCGCCGACGACGCCTCGCTCGTCACGCTGGTCACGAACGCCCGCGCCACCCACTCCGGCGTCAGCTCGCCGGCGATGCGCTCGAGCTCGGCGCGCGCCGCGGCGGCGCGGTTGCGTGCCTCCGCGGCATTGGCGCGCGCCGCCAGCAGGTCGGCCTCGGCACGCAGGTAGTCGGTCTCGACGCCGGCGCCGGCCGAGAGCCGCAGCTTCTCGACGCGCAGCACCTCGGCGTAGCGCGCTTCGGCCTCCGACAAGCTATCGGCGCGGGCGCGCGCGGCGGCGAAGTCGGCCCAGGCACGGTCGAGATCGGCGGCCACCTGGTCCGAGACGACGCGCAGCGAGGCGGCGGCGGCGTCGCGGCCGGCCTCGGCGAGCGCCACACGCGCGGCGACGTGGCGGTCCCACAGCGGCACCGCGACGCGCACGCCGGCGTTCCATTCACCGCTGGCATCGCCGTTACCGCCGGCGAAACCGAGCAGATTGCCCTCGGCGCGCAGCGACGGCGCGCGGCCGGCGCGCGCGGCGGCGACGGCGGAGGCGGCGGCGTCGAGCTCGCGGCGCGCGCGGCCCACCTCGCCGTTGTGCTCGAGCGCGCGCGCCAGCAGCTCGCCGCGCGGCGGCGGCTCCGGCTCGGCGAGCGTGACGGCGGTGAGCGACTGGAGCGGCGCCGCCGGCGCCTCGTCGCCGAGCTGGCGTACCAGGTCGCGCGCGACGCGGTCGCGTTCGGCGACGAGCGTCACCCGCTCGGCTTCGGCGGCAGCCTGCGCGGCGCGCACCTGCAGCACGTCGACCTCGGCGGCACGGCCGACGGCGAGGAGCTGGGCGACGCGGCCGCGCTCCGCGGCGAGCGCGGTCAGCCGCTCGCCGTGCGCCGCGATCTGTTCGTCGAGCGTCCGCACCGCGAGGTAGGCGGCGATGGTGCGCGAGGCGGCGGCGCCCGAGGCGGCGTTGGCGGCGGCTTCGGCCGCGGCGAGCTGCTGCCGCCGCTCTTCGATCCGCGCCGCGCGCGCGCCGCCGTCCCACAGGTCGTAGCGCAGTTGCAGGTCGCCGAGCAGCACCGTGCGGTCGAAGCTCGGGAAGAGCCCAGGCGAGAAGCCGTGGATGGGCGTGACGATCGTCGGCTTCTGGTAGCGAAACGCCGAGCCGGAGAGCGACAGCGCGGGAGCGAGGTCCGCCTCCGCGTCGGCGAGTTGCGCGCGGGCGGCGGCTTCGGAGGCGCGCGCGACTGCCACCGCGGGTGCCGCGTCCAGCGCGTGGGCGACCGCGTCGGCGAGGGTCAGAACCGGAGACTCCAGCGACCGCGCTGGATCAGCCGGCGCGGCGTCATTAGTCCGTTGAGCCGAAGACGGCGACGGCGACCGATCGGTCTGCGTAGCGTCGTTGGCCGACTGAGCCGAAGATGTCGCCACCCACGGCGGCGGCTCGGTGGCGGCAGTCGTGGTTATTGGAAGCGCGCTGGGTTCGGCCAATGCGGTAGACCTGGTGGCAGAAGCCGATGGTTCGTGCGCCGTGGCGTCCGCAGCTGCCGCGCTCACCCCCGCCTGCGCCTGCGCGGCCGAAGTCACCGCGGTCGGCATCACCGCACCGAGGCCGACGAGCAGCCACGCCGCAGCGGTGGCGAACGCGCGACGAGCTCGGCTCGTCATCGCTTGCTCCCGCGCGCGTTGCGCGTATCGCGTGCTTTGCGTGCTTTGCGCGCCTTGCCAGTCCGGCGCCTCTTCGGCTCAGGCCCCAGCAGCCGCTCGACGACGAGCGCCGGCAGCACGTCGCGCACCTCGCGCTCGACGGAGCGCGGGGCGCCGAGGCGCTGCTGCAGCGCGGTCGCCGCGCCGATGCCGATGAGCACGACGCCGAGCGCCGGCGCGCCGACGCCTTGCGGCGGCCCGCCCGCTTCGGCGATCAGACGCCCGATGATTGCCCGCAGCTCGCCGACGACGGTGCGGAAGCGCGCGAGCAGCGCCTCGTCGCCGGCGGCGGCCGCTTCGGCGAGGATGAGCACCGGCAATCCCTCCAGCGCCAGGATGGTGCTCACGTGGTGGCGGACCACGGCAGCGAGGCGCTGGCGCGGCGTGCGCTGCGCGTCGGCGGCGATCTCCCGCAGCGGCTGCAGCAGCCGCTCCTCCGACACCCGCTCCACCATGGCGAGCAGCAGCGCCTGCTTGTTGTGGAAGTGGCGGTAGAGCGCCGCTTCGGTGAAGCCGGCGCGCTCGGCCAGCTTGCGCACGGTGAGACCGGCGATGCCGACCACGCGCACCAGGGCGAGGGCGAGGTCGAGCAGCTCTTCCTGGCGAGCTGTTCGCGCCGGCTGGCGCGCCGCGGCCGGGCTCATGAAGTCAACGCTAGTTGACTTCGGCGCGCCTTGTCAACGGTCGTTGACTTGCAGAGTCCCCTAGCCGCGCTGGTCAGAACAGGAAGGGCACGACGCGCCTGGTGCGCGCCGCATACGCCGCGTACTCGGGGTAGCGCGCTTTCACCAGCCGCTCCTCGAGGAACATGCGGACGGCGAGCCCGAGCGCTACCAGGCCGCCGGCGAGGAGCGCGTTCCACGTGCGGTGGCACGCCACCGCCGCCGCCACGAAGTAGAGGATCGCGGCGTAGATCGGGTGGCGCCACCAGCGGTAAGGACCGGAGGTGACCAGCCCGCCCGCGGTCGGCGCGGCGCCGGCGTGGAAGCTGCGGCGGCCGAAGGTGAGGCGCGCCCACACCATCAACATCACCGCCAGCGCCTGCACGACGATGCCGAGCGGATGCCGGCAGAGGACCGCCTGCTGGAAGGCGAGCCAGGCGATGCCGGCGACGGCCACCGCGAAGCCCAAGAGCGAGAGCGGATCGGCGCCGCGCGCGGATGTGGAGTTGTCGTCCATCGCCGTAGCCTACGCGCCAGACGGCGCTCCGATGCCGTCCAAGAGCATCCGATACCGTCCAAGCGCATCCGATGCCGTCCAGGAGCCCGCGTGCTGCGTACCTCCCTTGCAATGGCTGCATCGCGCGTCTTCGTCGCCGGCGGCACCGGCTACCTCGGCCGCGCCGCGGCGCCGGCGCTGCTGGCGCGCGGTCTCCGCGTGACGATGCTCGTGCGCCCCGGCTCCGAGAGCCGCGTGCCGCCAAGCGTCGAGACGGTCGCCGGCGACGCGCTCGACCCCGCCGCCTACGTGCACAGCCCCGACGACACGCTGCTCCTCCTCGTCGGCACGCCGCACCCGGCGCCCTGGAAGGCGGCGCAGTTCGAGGCGGTCGACTTCGCCGCCGGCCGCGCGGCCGCCAGCGCGCTCGCCGCGCGACCGGCGCGCCACGTCGTCTACCTGAGCGTTGCCCATCCGGCGCCCGCCATGCACGCCTATTGGCGCGTGCGCGAGCGGGTCGAGGCGCTGCTCGCCGCGACCGCCGTGCCGGCGACGTTCCTGCGCCCCTGGTACGTGCTCGGGCCCGGCCATCGCTGGGCCGTCCTGCTGCAGCCCTTCTACTGGCTGGCCGAGCTCGTGCCGGCGAGCCGCGAGACGGCGCGGCGGCTCGGCCTCGTGACGCTGCCGCAGATGGTGGGAGCCCTCGTAGAAGCGGTGGAGCATCCGCCGCCGAGCGGCACCCGCGTCGTCGAGGTGCCGCAGATCCGCGCCGCCGGGCTCGCGGCCGGTGCTTGAGCCGATTCGCCGCGAGCCCCGTCTACGGTTCGTTCGTCAGCCGGTCTTGACGTCGCTCATCAGCACCAGCATGTTGCGCTCGGGGTCGTGGAAGAAGGCCATCCACAGCTCGCCGCCCGGGTAGCGGTGGACGACGTGCGGCTTGCCGTCGAAGGTGATGCCGCGCGTCAAGAGCGCCGCGTGGGCGGCGGCGATGTCGGCGACGTCGAGGTAGAGGATGGAGCCGTGCGCGTCCTCGACACCCTTCTCGGGCAGCGACAGCATCAGCCGCACGCCGCCGAGGTCGAAGAAGCTCATCCCCGGCGCCGCGAAGAGGAAGCGCAGGCCGAGCACGTCGCGGTAGAACGCCGTCATCGCCTCGAGGTCCTGCACCGCCACGCCGAGCTGGCCCAAGCCACGGATCTGCGCCCCAGTCCCTCCGTTCGGCTTCTCGTCCGCTCCCGCCGTCGCTTCGTCTGACGTCATGGCCTGCCTCCCGTCTCGGTTGTGTGCCGCCGCGGCTTGGTCTAGAATATTGCTTAGCTAAGCTAACTATAGGAGCAGCCGTGGCCCGTCGTCAAGCCCCCAACCGCGCCGCCGAGGATCTCGCCCAGCGCCTTCACGCCGCGGCCATCCACCTGCTGCGCCGGCTGCGCGCCGAGGACGACGCTTCGGGGCTTACCGCGCCGCGGCTCTCGGCCCTCTCGGTCCTCGTCTTCGGCGGCCCACGCTCGATCGGCGAGCTGGCCGCCGCCGAGCAGGTGCGCCCGCCCACCATCTCGCGCCTGGTGCGCGAGCTCGAGCGCGACGGGCTCGTGCGCCGCGAGGCGGACGCGGGAGACGCCCGCATCCAGCGCGTCCACGCCACCCCTGCCGGCGAAGCGCTCCTCGCCGCCGGCCGCGCCCGCCGCGTGGCGCGTCTCGCCGCCTCGCTCGCCGCGCTGCCCGCCGCGCAGCGGCGACTCTTGGCGCAGGCGGCGCCGCTCCTCGAAGTCCTGGCGCGACCGGACTAGCCGCTGCCGAACACCAATCTCGGCCCCGTTCGCGCGCCGCTCGGCCCGCATCGGTGCCGCGGACCTCGCCGCTCCCGCCATTCGCCGTCTGCCCGCCGCCGTTGGGCGATATTGTCTCGCCGCCCAGCCGCATCGCCCGTACCCTCGAGGCAGCCATGAACGATCCCCGTCCCGCCGAGCACCCTTCCACGCCGCCGCCGGTTTCTCCGCCCCGATTGGCGCGGCTCGACGACCTGCGCATCGACCGCGGTGACGAGCGGCCGCGGCGCCGCCTGTGGCCGTGGATCGTCACCGTCGTCGTGCTGCTGCTCGTCGCCGCCGTCGCCATCCCGCTGCTCGCGCCGCGCGCGCCGGAGGTGAAGGTGGCGCCCGCGGCCGAGGTCGCCACCACCGCCGGCGGCGCCACCACCGTGCTCAACGCCTCCGGCTACGTCACCGCGCGCCGGCAGGCCACCGTCTCGTCGAAGGTCACCGGCAAGGTCACCGAGGTGCTCGTCGAGGAGGGCACGCAGGTCGCCGAGGGCCAGCTCGTCGCCCGCATCGACGCCGCCATCCCCGAGGCCTCGCGACGCCTCGGCGAGTCGCAGGTGCAGGCCGCCGCGGCGGCGCGCGAGGAGACTCGCGTCCGCATCGCGCAGGCGAAGCTCGACCTCCACCGTCAGCAGGAGCTGGCCAAGCAAGGCTTCACCTCGCAGGCCGAGGTCGACCGCGCGAGCCACGACCTCAAGGCGCTCGAGGCTCGCCTCGCCACGCAGCAGCAAGACCTGCAGGTGACCCAGCGCTCGCTGGCCCTGCGCCGCCAGGACGTCGCCGATACCGAGATCCGCGCCCCGTTCGCCGGCGTCGTCACCAGCAAGAACGCGCAGCCCGGCGAGATGATCTCGCCGATGTCCGCGGGCGGCGGCTTCACCCGCACCGGCATCTGCACCCTCGTCGACATGAGCTCGCTCGAGTTCGAGGTCGACGTCAACGAGGCCTACATCAACCGCGTGCGGCCGGGGCAGCCGGCCGAGGGCGTGCTCGATGCCTACCCCGACTGGCGCATCGCCGCCCACGTCATCACCATCGTGCCCACCGCCGACCGCCAGAAGGCGACGGTGATGGTGCGCATCGCCATCGACGTCAAGGACCCGCGCATCCTTCCCGACATGGGAGTCAAGGTGTCGTTCGTCGAGCCGCAGCGTGCCGGCGCGCCGGTGCAGCGCGCGGTGACGGTGCCGAAGTCTGCCCTGCGCCGGGAGGGCGAGCAGGACGTCGTGCTCGTCGTCAACGGCGAGGGCCGGCTGGAGCGCCGCGCCGTGCAGGTCGCCGAGACGGTCGGCGACACGGCGAAGCTCACCGCCGGTCTCAGCCCCCGCGAACGGGTGGTGGTCGACGGCCTTGCAACGTTGAAGGAGGGCGACCGCGTGCGCGTCGCCGAAGGAGACCAGACGCCATGACCGATACCTCCCTGCTCGACGTCCCTGCCAGCGCGCGGACCGCCTCGGGCTCCGTGCTCGCCCAGCTCACCGGCGTCGAGAAGAGCTTCCGCCGCGGCGCCGAAGAGGTGCGCGTGCTGCGCGGTCTGAACCTGGAGCTGCGGCGCGGCGAGTTCCTCGCGCTCATGGGCCCGTCGGGCTCGGGCAAGAGCACGCTGCTCAACCTGCTCGCCGGCCTCGACCGTCCCGACTCGGGCAGCGTCGAAGTCGAGGGGCACCAGATCGACCGGCTGTCGGAGCGCCAGCTCGCCCACTGGCGGGCCCGCCACGTCGGCCTCGTCTTCCAGTTCTATAACCTGCTGCCGGTGCTGTCGGCGGCGAAGAACGTCGAGCTGCCGCTGCTGCTGACGCCGCTCTCCGGTGCGCAGAGGAAGCAGCACGTGCAGACGGCGCTCTCGGTGGTTGGCCTCGAGCACCGGGCCAAGCACCTGCCGCGCCAGCTCTCGGGCGGCGAGCAGCAGCGCGTCGGCATCGCCCGCGCTATCGTCACCGACGCGACGCTCATCCTCGCCGACGAGCCCACGGGCGATCTCGATCGCAAGACGGGAGACAGCATCCTCGACCTGCTGCAGGCGCTCAACGTCGATCACGGCAAGACGATCGTCATGGTCACCCACGACCCGCACGCCGCGGCGCGCGCCAGCCGCACCCTGCACATGGTCGACGGCCAGGTGTCGACGGAGATGGCGGCGTGAGCGTCCGGGGTGCAACGGTGGGCTGGGCGGGGGCGCCCCCTGCCCCAGGAGGGGCAGGGGGTCGGGGGGACAGGGGTGAGATGAAACATAGGGGCGGGGGTTGGGTGGGTGGTGGCAGCGGGCTTTGCCCGCGGGGGTGGGCATGACGCGCGCCGGCCTGCTCGCCTCGGGCTTCCGCCGCCACAAGCTGCGGCTCGTGCTCACCGGCCTCTCGATCGTCGTCGCCTTCCTGCTCTTCTCCTACCTGGTGGCGATCCGCAAGGCGTTCGAGATGGGCGTCGACGTGGCGGGCGCCGACCGCATGATGGTGCGCCACAGCGTCTCCATCATCCAGTCGCTGCCGGCGAGCTACGAAGCCGAGATCGAGCGCGTGCCGGGCGTCGTCGACGCCACGCCGCTGTCGTGGTTCGGCGGCATCTACCAGGACCCCAAGAACTTCATCGCCCAGTTCCCGGTCAAGCCCGAGGAGTACCTGGCGATGTACCCGGAGTTCAAGCTGCCGGCTGATCAGAAAGCTGCCTGGCTGCGCACCCGCACGGGCGCCATCGCCGGCCGCACCATCGCCACCAAGTACGGCTGGAAGGTCGGCGACCGCATCCCCATCCAGGCGACGGTGTGGCGGCCGAAGGGCGGCGGCACGACCTGGGACTTCGATCTGGTGGGGATCTACGACGGCAAGGAGAAGGAAACCGACACCACGCAGTTCCTCTTCCGCCAGGACTTCTTCGAGGAGAACAAGTCGTTCGGCCAGGGCCGCATCGGCTGGTACGCCATCCGGATCAAGGACCCCTCGCGCGCCGCCGACGTGGCCAAGGCGATCGACGAGCACTTCGTCAACTCGCCGTCCGCCACCAAGACCGAGACCGAGGGCGCCATGGCGCAGGGTTTCGCCAACCAGGTGGGCAACATCGGCCTGATCATCGTCGCCATCCTCACCGCCGTCTTCTTCATCATCATGGTCGTCGTCGGCAACACCATGGCGCAGTCGGTGCGCGAACGCACGCAGGAGATCGGCGTGCTCAAGGCGCTGGGCTTCAGCAACGGCGGCGTGCTGGCGCTGGTGCTCGGCGAGTCGCTGCTCCTCGCCGGCATCGCCGGCGGCATCGGCCTGCTGATGGGCTACGGCCTGGTGTCGCGCGGCGACCCGACCAACGGCTTCCTGCCCATCTTCTTCTTCCCACCCAAGGACCTGATCCTGGGCGCGGCGCTCATCGTCGCCCTCGGCCTGCTCACCGGCCTGCTGCCGGCGCTGCAGGCGATGCGGCTGCGCACCGTCGACGCGCTGAGGAGGGGCTGACCATGTTCCGCTGGCTGTCGCAGATCGGCACCCTCACCACCTTCAACCTGCGCACGCTGCCGCAACGCCCGGGATCGGTCGCCGCCTCGCTCGTCGGCATGGCCGGCGTCGTCGCGGTGCTCGTCGGCGTGCTGTCGATCCAGCAGGGCTTCGCGAAGACGCTCGAGGCGACCGGGTCCCCGGACACCGCCTTCGTGCTGCGCGGCGGCGCCGACGGCGAGATGATGTCGATCGTCACCCGCGACGACGCGCGCCTCATCGGCGAGGCGCCGGGCATCGCCAAGGGAACCGTCGAAGGAGCCGCGACGCCGCTGGTGTCGCCCGAGCTCTTCGTCGTCATCGGCCTGCCCAAGAAGACCACCGGCACCGACGCCAACGTGCCGCTCCGCGGCGTCGTCCCGGCGGCGTTCGGCGTCCACGACAGGGTGAAGATCGTCGAAGGGCGCAATTTCGCCTGGGGGCGCAACGAGGTGATCGTCGGCCGCGCCGCGCAGGGGCAGTTCCGCGGCCTCGAGGTGGGCAAGACGTTGAACTTGGGCCAGAACCAGTGGCAGATCGTCGGCGCCTTCACCGCCGACGGCGGCCTCTCCGAGTCGGAGATCTGGACCGACGCCGCGGTGCTGCAGCCGGCCTATCGCCGCGGCACCACCTACCAGTCGGTGAAGGTGAAGCTCGCCTCGGTGGGCAGCTTCCAGCCCTTCAAGGATGCGCTCACCAGGAACCCGCAGCTCGACGTCAAGGTACAGCGCGAGACCGAGTTCTACGCCGGCCAGTCGCGCGGCATGACGCGGCTCATCATGTCGCTGGGCGTCATCATCGGCGTGCTGATGGGGCTCGGCGCGGTGTTCGGCGCCCTCATCACTATGTACACGGCGGTGGCGACCCGCACGCGCGAGATCGCCACCCTGCGCGCGCTCGGCTTCGGCCGAGTGCCGGTGCTGCTCTCGGTCGTCGGCGAGTCGCTCGCCATCGCCGCGCTCGGCGGCGCGCTCGGCGCGCTGGGCGCCTACCTCGCCTTCGACGGCTTCGAGACGGCGACGATCAACTGGCAGAGCTTCAGCCAGGTGGCGTTCGCGTTTCGTGTCGGCCCCGCGTTGCTCGCGCTTGGTGTTCTTTACGCGCTGGCGCTAGGGCTTGTCGGTGGCCTCTTTCCGGCGATTCGCGCGGCGCGGCTGCCGGTGGCCACGGCGTTGCGCGAATAGGCTCGTGGCATAGAATTCGCTCGACATATCCCGTAGAGATTTGGCAGGAGCTGGCCGTTCGGCTAGACTGAAGACTATGCGCGGCACCGTAATCATCGGCTGAGAACCCAAGACGGCCCTTCTCAGCTCTCAAGGGCCGGGAAGCGCCGGCTTCGCGACGCGCTCGAAGTAGCCGTGCACCGCGTCCGCAAGGGCCTGCTGGTTGCGGGCCTGCAACACGCGCAATGCCCCGCTGAACTCCGGCATGTTGCCGTGGAGTACGTAGATCTCCGGCCTCCCATACCACAGCTCGAGGGCGCGGTTGGACTCGAAGGCTAGTCCGCTTCCAAACAGCCGCAGGACGTGGATGTCGGTGTCCCAGAATCGATCCGCCTCCCAGCGCCGGAACCCTTCGCGCAGCCTGTCGGCAGCAGCCGCCGCCGGTTCGGATGCCAGCACCCGCTCGAAGGTCGTGAAGGTGGCGCGGAATGGCATGGTGCCGAGCACGAGCTGGCGATCGGGGTAGCGCAAGTACTCGTCGGACCGCAAGAAGAAAGCCGTCCAAAGGCCGCCCGCGATATCCTCGCCGTCGCGGTCGCGAAAGAAGAAGGCGCCGATTGCGCGGTGCATGGCCGCCGCCGTCCGGTGCACCGTCATGAGGTGGTAGAAACAACGGCGGAAGCGCTCCTCCTCGTCGATCCTGCCTGCCTTTGCATCGAGATGAGCGGCGGTCAGCGCGAGGATCGCGGCGGCAACCCGGTTGTAGTAGCGCTCGCAGTACTGGTAGATGGTCGGCAGCATCAGCTTCAGGACCGCGCTACGCTCGGCCTCGAGCTGCGCGCGCTCGCGTAGCAGGCGGTCGTCCTCCGCGCGCTGCCGTTCGCGCTCCTCCTTCTCCTCCTGCTGCTGCTTCTCGCGCGCGGTCTTCTCGCTGTTCAACGAACGGTCGAAGAGCACTCCCGCTACCAGCAGGATGATCGGCAACGCCAGGTCCTTGAGCGCCGAGAACAACCGCCGGAAGAACCGTGGTACCCGCGTCGCCAAGCTTTCGACTTCGACCGGACCGATGGCGAGGCCATCTTGGTCGATAGACCCGTTTGTCGGCTTCCATGCGAACAGCAGCATCGGTGCGAACTGCCCCGACCAGCCTTGCGCTCGCAAATCAGCGGTGACGATGGCGGTCTCACCTGCGCGTAGCGCCAGCGGCCATCGGCGCGGGTCCCGCACTCTGCCCGGCGGGCAAATGGGGATCGGCGGCTGCCCATCGCTCCAGCAGTTGTCGACGGGCACAAAGCCCGGGGTCGACATCCCGGTAACCTGCAGGCTGTCGAGGCTCGTGGTGGCTCGGAACATCACCCAGAAGCGGAGACTCTCGCCTCTCGAGATTCGGTTGGTGTCGACATACCCGCGCACCAGGAGCCCGGACCGCCGCAGCGCTTTCTCGGTGATCACCGCTCTTTGTACGTCCTCCCTGGGCTCTGCCCACTCCTGGGCTAGCGCCCAGATGAAGAGCGTCGCCAGGACCATTGCTCCTGCCACGCGCTGCCATCGCGGCCGGCGCTCCCACCAGTTCCGCAAGTCCGCCCACAAGCTCATCGACAGGCTCCTATCGGAGCCGCCAGTCTTTCAGATTTTCAGTATGCTTGGCGGACCAGCCCGCCCAATCGTAGAGTCTTTGCGGAGGCTGCTCATATGGCCAGGACGTATGCACGACTCGGCAACGTCTGCCTCGGTATCTATCTGCTCTTGCAGGGTCTTGTGTTGCTGCTTGGGTTGTCGTTCGTCGGCCTGCCGATTCTGCTCGGCATCCTGGCGATCATTGCCGGCGTGCTGCTGATCGCGGGCCGGTAGTCAGGCCGCTCCGCAGTCCGCGTCCGCGGTGAACGGCCAGCGGTCGCGGCTCGGCGGCGCCGCCACGGGGCGCGCCGGGGGGAGGGCTCCCACCGCGCGGCGCGCGGTGGGATACCCACCGGCAAGCGGGGACCACGGAAGCGGCGCCGCCGAGATGCGCGACCGCCTCGGGCCCTTGGCCGCTCGAATAACGCAGGGCCGAAACCGCAGCTCGCCGCCCCTCAGCCGCCATTGGGCGATTCGAGCGTGCCACCAGCGCTCCGCCGCCGTACTCTCCTCTCGGAAGGAGCATCGCGATGGAACCCGACACCCGCATCGACCGCTCCGTGCTCGGCTTCGGCCTGGCCCTCGCCGCCGCCGGTTTCGTCCTCACGCTCGTCAAGCTCGACCTCATCCACCTCGAAGGCCTCGGCCGCCTCTGGCCGCTGGTGGTCGTCGGCGTCGGCATCGCCCACATGGTCTCCGCGACCGAGCAGAAGAAGCGCCGCGCCGGCCTCTGGATCGCCATGGTCGGCGTCTGGCTGCTGGTCAACAGCTTCCAGCTCTTCGGCCTCTTCTGGAACAACTCCTGGCCGGTGCTGATGATCCTCATCGCCCTGCTGCGCATCGCCTGGCCCGGCGACAACGAGGACCGCGCCGGCGGCCTGGTAGTGCTGTCGGTTGGCATCTGGTGTCTGCTCATCGTCACTCACACCTTCGGTCTCGAGTGGCGCACCGCGTGGCCGCTGCTGCTCGTGCTGGTGGGGCTGTCGATGGTCGTGCGCGCACTGCTGCAGGCGCTGCCGGCGTTCCTGGGAGGCCGCTCGTGAGCGGCCCGTTCGCCAGCCGCGCGGAGGCCCGCGCCGAGGCTCGCGCCCAAGCCCGTGCCCTGACCGCCAGGAGCCCGCGCGCCGTCTTCCGCCAACTGTGGCCGCGCCTCCTCTTCGGCACCTGGCTGGCTGCCATGGGCGTCGTCTTCACCCTCGACAACGTCGGCCTCATCGACGGGCGCGACTGGCTGCGCTGGTGGCCGGTGGTGCTGCTGGCGCTCGGCGCCGGCTTCCTCATCACCGCCTCGAGCGCGGCCGAGCTGACGGCGGGCATCCTCTGGATGCTGGTGGGCGGCGCCTTCCTCCTCGACCGTCTCGACGTCTTGCCGGTGAACGTCTTCGACCTCTGGCCGCTCGCTCTCGTCGTCTTCGGCGGCATGCTCGTCGTGCGTGCGCTGCGGCCGCGCGTCGCGCTCAGCGGCGACGAGTCCTCCACCATCCACGCCTTCGCCATGATGAGCGGCGTCACCCGCAAGACCGCCACCGTCGCCTTCGAGGGCGGCAGCCTCACCGCCATCATGGGCGGCGTCGAGGTCGACTTACGCAACGCGCGCATGGTCAAGCAGCAGGCCGTGCTCGACTGCTTCGCCTTCTGGGGCGGCATCGACGTCAAGGTGCCGCCGGGCTGGGTGGTGCAGGGCCGCGTCTGGCCGCTGATGGGCGGCTTCGAGGACAAGACGACGCCGCCCCTGCCGGAGGACGTCGAGGGCGAATTGGTGATCACCGGCTGGGCGATCATGGGCGGCGTCGCCGTCAAGACCGTCCGCGAGTAGGCGCGCCGGGCGCGGCTTCCACCGCCGCGCCGGCCTGACTCTCGAACGAGTCGCGAGCCGACAAACCGTGCTCCACCCCGTCCTCACCGACAGCCGGCGCCTGCGCGCCTACCTCGTCGCCTGGCTGCTGCCGACGGCGCTGCTGCTCGCCGTGCCGCTCGCCACCTATCCGCCGGGTTGGCGCTCGATCCTGCTGGTGGTGGTGCCGCTCGCGGCGCTCTACGCCTTCGTCTGCCTGGCCGCCTGGTATCCCTGCCAGGCCAATCCACCCGGCACGCCGCTCACGCGAGTGCTGACCGTGCAGCTCGTCGCGGCGGCGTCGGCGACCGGCGTCTGGCTGCTCGCCGGGCGCGGCTGGTCGACCTTCGTGGCGCACTGGTGGCCGGGCGCGGCCGAAGCCTTCTCGCGCATGCTGCCGATCTTCGCTTTGGCGGGGGTCTTCCTCTACCTGCTCGCGGCGGCGGCCGCTTATCTCCACCTCGCCGCCGAGGCGGGCCGCGACGCCGAGCGCCAGGCGCTCGAGGCGCAGGTGGCGGCGCGCGAGGCCGAGCTCAAGGCGCTGCGCGCGCAGATGGACCCGCACTTCCTCTTCAACGCTCTCAACTCGGTCTCGGCGCTCGTCGGCACCGACCCGCCGGGCGCGCGGCGGATGTGCGAGCAGCTCGCCGGCTTCCTGCGCGGCAGCCTCGAGCTCGACCGCGCCGAGCGCATTCCGCTCAGCAAGGAGATCGCCCTCGTCCACGCCTTCCTGCAGATCGAGCGCGTGCGCTTCGGCGACCGCCTGAAGTTCGTCTCCGAGATCGACGAGGCCGCGGCGACGATCGAGGTGCCGCCGTTGCTGCTGCAGCCGCTGGTCGAGAACGCGCTGAAGCACGGCATCGCGCACCTCGTCGACGGCGGCACGGTGACGGTGCAGGCGAAGCGGCGCGGCGGTACCGTGTACCTGGTGGTCGACAACCCCATCGATCCCGATCGCCCGCCGTCGCGCGGATTGGCGCTCGGCCTCGAGAACGTGCGGCGGCGCATGCAGGCGACCTACGGCGAGCGCGCTCTGGTGGTGGTGGACAGCAAGCCGCAGCGCTTCCGCGTCGAGCTGCGGATCCCATTGGAGGGGGCGCCGGCGGTGGTCGCGGGCGACCAGATCGGCGTGGCCCCGGTGAGGCCGGAGCCGCAATGATCGACGCGCCCGCGCTTCGCGTGCTGATCGTCGACGACGAAGAGCCGGCGCGGCAGCTCCTCAGCGAGCTGCTCGCCGGCGAGGACGACGTCGAGCTGATCGGCGAGTGCCGCAACGGCTTCGAGGCCGTGCAGTCGATCCAGACGCTCGCGCCCGACCTCGTGCTGCTCGACGTGCAGATGCCCAAGCTCGACGGCTTCGAGGTGCTCGAGCTGCTCGACTCACCGCCCATGGTTGTCTTCGTCACCGCCTACGACGAGTACGCCGTGCGAGCCTTCGAGGTGCACGCCGTCGACTACCTGCTCAAGCCGGTGTCCGGCGAGCGGCTGCATGCTGCATTGGAGCGCGTGCGCGCACGAATCGCGGCTCACGAAACACCAGTGCCCGCGACGCCGCTCGCGCGAGAGGCACGGCCGAGCGGTGGCTTCCTCGAACGCGTGCTCGTCCGCGACGGCGACAAGGTCCACGTCGTCCCCGTGGCGCGTGTCGATTACTTCGAGGCGCAGGGCGACTCGGTGGTCCTCCGCGTCGGCACCGACAAGCTGCGCAAGGCGACCACCCTCAACGACCTCGAGCGCGAGCTCGACCCCGGCCGCTTCCTGCGCGTCCACCGCTCCTACATCCTCAACCTCGATCGCCTCGCCGGCCTCGAGCTCTACGCTAAAGACAGCCGCGTCGCCATCCTCAAGGACGGCACACGGCTGCCGGTGTCGCGTCCGGGCTACTCGCGGCTGCGCGGTCTGCTGTAGACAGGTCAGCTACCGCGGCTGCTGCACCGCGAACGGCAGCGGGGCCCGCTGCCCGCGCCGGTCCCGGCGCTCGCGCGCCCGCACCTCCAGTAGGCGCTTGTCGGCGCGCTGGATGGTGCGTTCGAGGCTCTCGCCGGGCCGGCGCACCGCGTAGCCGAGCGAGATCGGCACCGGCGAGGGCAGGTGGTCGGGCTCGCGCAGGCGGGCGGCGATGGCGGCCGTCGACTCGGCTTGCTCGCCGACGAGCAGCACCAGGAACTCGTCGCCGCCCAGGCGCACGACGGCGTCCTGCGCCCGCGTCTCACGCAGCAGGAAGTGGGCGACCTTGATCAGCGCTTCGTCGCCGGCCTGGTGGCCGCGCTCGTCGTTGTAGCGCTTGAAGTGGTCGACGTCGACGACGATGGCGCCCCACGGCAGGTCTTCGGCCACCAAGCGCGGCTCGAGCTCGGCGAGGTAGCGGCGGTTGAAGCAGCCGGTCAACGCGTCGCGGCCGGTCATCTCCTTGAGCTGCTGCTCGAACAGCTTGCGCTCGGTGATGTCGATCAGCACGCCGTGGTAGAGCATCTGGCCGCTGTCGGGGTCGCGCACGCGATAGCAGGTGTCGATGACGGTGCGCACCGCGCCGTCGGGACGGCGCAGCCGCAGCTCGTGCTCGCTCAGGTGGCCCGTCTCGTCGAGCAGCTCGCGCTGGCGGTCGCGCGCGGCGCGGCCACCGACCAAGAGGTCGTCGGCGGAGAGATTGGTCAGCTCGTCGATCGTCGAGACGCCGAAAAGCGCCAACAACCCGGGGTTGGCGTCGAGGACCTCGCCACTCTCGCTCGTGATGTAGACGCCGACGGGTAGGTTCTTGACGAGCAGACGCAGAGTCTCGGGGTCGTCCAGGTGGCGAAACGGCATGGTGTCCCCCTTGTCCGAGAGCGCGGTTGCAAGTTCCACGCCGCGGCTCTGTGCCGCTCCACCGCGCGCCCGCCGGCGAACCCACTGCCGGCTGCGGCCCTGGCCATGGGACCCCCAGGGTATAGCGGTTCGCGGCCCACCCGTGCGAGAATCCACCCGTCCGCAGGATGATCGATCCGCCCGCAGCCCTTCCTCCCGGCGGAGGCCGCGCGACCGTCGCGGCGGCACTCTTCGTTCCGGTTTCCCTTTCCTGCCATCCCCCCCACCGCGCCGCTGCAGCGACCTGCATCGCCTCGGCTGGCCCTCGGCCTCCGTGCATCGCAACTCGTAACTCCAGCGTGCCTCCGGCCTCTGGGACGTCCAGAGTGACTTCCAGATCGGCCCGGTAGGCGGAGACCTCATGGACGAGCCCCTCGGCAGCGCCTTGTCGATTTCGCATGCCTTGCCGTTCCCGGCCATCAACGGCGACGCGGTCCACGCCGCGGCGCGCGCCACCAAGGTGTTCGTGCTCGACACCTCGGTGATCCTCTACGACGGCCAATCGCTGAAGAACTTCCAGGAGCACGACGTGGCGGTGCCGATCACCGTGCTCGAGGAGCTCGACCAGTTCAAGAAGGGCAACAGCGTGATGAACCTGCAGGCGCGGCAGTTCATCCGCCAGCTCGACACCCTCTCGGGCGGCAACCTGCTGCGCGAGTGGATACCGCTCAACGGCGCGACCTCGGGCCGCGTCCGCGTGCTGCCCGAGGACGGCCAGCTTCCCGAAGCGGCGCGCATCTTCGGCAGCGACTCCAACGACCACCGCATCCTCGGCGCCGCGCTACGCCTGCGCGAGGCGGAGCCCGGGCGCCGCGTCATCCTCGTCTCCAAGGACATCAACCTGCGGCTCAAGGCGCGGGCGCTCAACCTGCTGGCCGAAGACTACGAGACGACGAAGATCCGCGACGTCGAGAAGCTGCGCCGCGGCCACCTCGCCGTCGAAGTCCGCGACGAGGCCGCCATCGAGGCGCTCTTCGCGCAGGGAGCGATGGACCCCGGGGTGTTCGGCATCGAGTCACCGTCCGCCAACCACTACTTCATTCTGAAGTCGGCGAAGAAGTCGGCGCTCGGCTGCTTCAACGCCGAGACGGGGCTGCTCGAGCGGCTGCAGAAGGTGGCGGCCTACGGCGTCTCGCCGCGCAACGCCGAGCAGACCTTCGCGCTCCACGCCATCCTCAACCCTGCCGTGCAGCTGGTCACCCTGTCGGGCGCCGCCGGCACCGGCAAGACATTGCTGGCGTTAGCCGGCGCGCTCGAGCAGCGGCGCGCCTACCGGCAGATCTACCTCGGCCGCCCCATCGTGCCGCTGTCGAACAAGGACATCGGCTACCTGCCGGGCGACATCCACTCGAAGATCAATCCCTACATGCAGCCGCTGTGGGACAACCTCTCCTTCATCAAGGGGCAGTTCGAGACCTCCGACAAAGAGTTCAAGAAGATCGACGAGCTCGTGGAGCAGGAGAAGCTCCACATCGTCCCTCTCGCCTACATACGCGGCCGCAGCTTCAGCAAGGTCATCTTCATCGTCGACGAAGCCCAGAACCTGACGCCGCACGAGGTGAAGACGATCATCACGCGCGCCGGCGAAGGCACGAAGATCGTGTTGACCGGCGACATCTTCCAGATCGACACGCCGTATCTGGATGCGCAGAGCAACGGGCTGAGCTACCTGATCGACCGCCTGCGCGGCCAACCGCTGCACGCGCACGTCAACCTCGAGAAGGGCGAGCGCTCGGCGCTGGCAAACCTCGCGAGCGAGCTGTTGTAGGTGTGGCGATCGGCCGCGCTTCTCGCCGTGGCCGCCATGGGCTGCGGCTGGGCTGAAGGGCGAGCCGAAACCCAAGTGCTGCCGGCCGCCCCGGCATGGCGCCAATCGATTGTCGGCCGCGTTTTCTGGGTTTGGGAACCCGAGCTGCGGTTTGTCGGCGTCGCTCAGCCGCCAAGGGCGTCTCGCGCGGATTCGGAAAGCATTCTCGCGACGGCGAAGCTGAGCGCCGAGCTCGATGGCGCCGCCGAGAATGGCTCGGCGGAGGCTAGCGCCAACCTTGCTCTCGCGAGATTCGCCGCTGGCGCGCTCGACGACGCGATTCGACTGCTCGACGAAGCTTCGCGGCGCGATCCGAAGGCGGCAGTGATCCAGGCGGATCTCGGCGCAGCCCTGGCACAGCGAGCGCTGCGCGACCAGCGGCCCGAGGAGCTCGGCGCGGCGGTGGAGGCTTTCGCTACATCACTCGCGGCGCAGCCGACCCTTGCGGAGGCTCGCTACAACCTGGCCTTCGTACTGGCCACGCTCCACCTCGACACCCCCTCTCGACGGCAGTGGGACGCCTACCTGGCCCTCGAACCTGATGGTGCGTGGGCTGAGCGGGCGCACGCCTATATCGGCCAACTGGCATCGGCCCCGGCCGACAACTGGAATGCCGTGCGCGCGGGCTTCCTAGCTGTCGATGCGGTGCATCGCGACGCGGTGGCGCACGAGCTGGTGCGCACACAACCTGAGCGAGCCCGATCCCTGGCAGAGGAGGAGCTGCTCGGAACTTGGGCGGCCGCCAGCAACGACGGAGACCTCGCCGCCGCCGATCGGGCCCTCGAGTTGGCCGGCTCGGTTGGACTACTGGTTGCTGCCGCTGGGGACTCGTTGTTGCTCGAAACCGTCGACTTCCTGCGAGCCCACGCGCTCGATGACGCGAAGGGCTCGCTGCTTCGGCGCGGGCACGCCGAGTTCGCGGCCGGCCTCGCCGCTGAAGCGCAGGACCACTGGCAGGAGGCGGAGGCGGAGATGCAGAAGGCGAGCGCCGCACTAGGCGGCGCCGGCAGCCCGTTTCGGCCTTGGGCCGAGGTCCACGTCGCGCTGTGCGAGTACTACCGCTCCGACTTCCCGGGAGCCGAGCGACGGCTGCGCTCGGTGCTGGACAATGCGGGCCCACGTCATCTCTCGCTCGTGGGTCGCGCCTGGTGGCTCATCGGCGTTATTGATTCAGCCCGCGGCCGGTTTCCCCAGGCTCTCGATGAACAGCGGCGCGCGCTGGCGCTCTACGAGCAGCTCCGCGAAACTGCTCACGCTGGTTACCTCCACGCCCTCGTCGCGTGGGACCTGCACAGCCTCGGCGAGGAGGCAGACTGCTGGCGGCACTGGATGCAGTCGTTGACGCTGCTCCCCCGCGTGCGCGAGCCCAAACGGGTCTTCTCGGTGCTGTCGCAGCTTGCCGAGGTCGCGGAGAACGGTGGGCATCTGCGGCTCGCACTCTTCGCACTCGACGAGCTGACGGCGAGGCTGGGAGAGACGGCGGAGCCGGTGGTTCTCGCCGAGGCCCACGTACGCCGCGCGAGGCTGGCCGTGCTCGCGGGCCAACAACGGGAGGTGGCCGGGGAGGCGGTCCGCGCCCGACAGCTGGCGGCAGCAGTGGGCGATGGTGAGCTGCGGCGCCGTCTCGAGGCCGACATCGAGATGGCCGAGGGTCTATCTCGTTTCGCCGCCGAGCCAACGACCGCAAACGAGCTTCTCAGCCGTGCGATGGCCTACTACGACGCCACCGGCTACCGAGCCGACACCCTCGAGCTCCTCACCGAGCGCTCGCGAGTACGGCTAGCCGGCGGCGACCTGCCAGGGGCGCTGGCCGACTTGCGGACTGCCGTCGCTGAGTTCGAAGCGCGGCGCCAGGAGGTTCCCGCCGGCACGGAGCGGGCACGCTACTTCGAGCTTGCGCAAGCCACCTTCG
The DNA here is from genome assembly GCA_036005845.1 of Thermoanaerobaculia bacterium. GTDB lineage: Bacteria > Acidobacteriota > Thermoanaerobaculia > Multivoradales > JAIOJS01 > DASYQD01. The sequence continues at coordinate 42,431 of DASYQD010000082.1, forward strand.
ACGAGCTCGTCGCGCTGCAGCTGGGGCGTCAGGGCGACGCGCGGGGTGCCTTCGACACCAGCGAGCGCTCGCGGGCGCGATCGCTGCTCGACGCCGGAGGCAAGTCCGCCTCGCCGCGCCCGCTCGTCGAGCTGCAGCCAGCACTCCCCGCAGGCACGCTACTGGTCGCCTACGCGCAGCTCGATGAAGGCCTTGCCACTTGGTGGGTCGACCGCCGCGACTTCGGCTTCGCGTGGGCCGTCTACCCGTCGGATCAATTGGCGCGCCGCGTGGCGGAGCTGCGGAAAGAGATCGCCGGCAGCGAGGGTGGGGCGGCTGCCGGACCGGCGTTGCGCGAGATCTCGCGCCTGTTGCTAACCCCGGTCGCGGCAGCGATGCCGGCGGCCAAGCACGTGGTCTTCGTACCCGACAAGGACCTCTTCATGGTGCCTTTTGCGGCATTGATCGAGCCGCGGTCCGACGACTACCTGTTGAAGAGCCACACCGTGGCGGTGGCTCCCAGCGCCTCCATTTTCGCGCGGACGGTTGAGGAAGAGGCGCGCCGGAGCCGCTCCGGCCGCTTGGTGATGTTCACGAACTCGGCGTTCTCGCACACCTGCTTCCCGAACCTGCCCGCCCTTCGTGGTACTGACGCCGAGGTGGCAGCGATGCGCGCCGTGCGGCCCGATGCCACGATCGTGGCCGGCGAGCAGGCAACGCGGAGCCGATTCCTGGCGATGGCGCCCGAGGCCGAGATCCTCCAGATCTCCGGGCACGCCGTCGTCGAGCCGCACAACCTTGAAAGCTCGGCGCTGCTCTTCGCGCCCGAGGGCGGTGACTGCGGGAAGCTCACGGCCGAAGGCCTCTACGCGCTCTCCCTGCCGAAGACACGCCTCGTTATCCTCGCGTCGTGCAGCACCGCGCTTGGCGGGGCGCCGGGCCGAGAAGGTCCCATGGGCCTCGCCCGCGCGTTTCTGGCGGTGCGCGTTCCGGCAGTGGTGGCCAGCCTTTGGCCGGTTGATGATGCGCGCACAGCGGCGATGATCGGCGTCCTCCACCGCGAGCTGGCGGCCGGCAGCGATCCATTGGTGGCGCTGCAGCGTGCGCAGGCGGCCCTGCTTAACCAAAGGCGCCCTCTGCGAGACTGGGCGTCACTCGAACTCATCGGCGCCGGGATGGAAATGCACGCCCCGCGTTCGTCTCTCTTGACGTCGGTCTTGGCGTCGACTCACGAAATTGGAGGTGTTCCATGACGAGGCGTCTTTGCAGGTGCTGGGTGCTGCTGGTAGTGGCGGTCGTTGCCGCAGTGGAGACGACCGGAGTCGCGCTCGGCAATACACTGACTATCCAGACGTCGGGCGTGGCGATCTGGGCGACAAACGTCGCCAAGGACACCGCCTATGCGCTCTTGGCTAAAGCCGATGACGAAACCAGGAACTCGTTTCCGGAAAGCGCCAAGATGTTACCTCTGCACCACCCAGTCGTGATCATCCGCTCCACTAACTTGTCTGCCGCGGGCAGCGTGTACGACTATCCGGTCGTGCTCTGGCTGGGGCATACGGATCCGTGGTCACCAAGTCACAATCCCATGATCAACCCACGAGCTGACGGCTACGACATCGATTTCGCCCCGGTGATGGGCGACACCTTGGTCACTGGACCGCTTGATGTCGCAGGTTTGAGCTCACTGCCAGATCTCGATGCATTGACAAAGGGCGCCGCGGGTTCGGTCCCCCGAAAGTTCGACACGTATCTGCTCGGCACTGATCTGGCCAAACTGGAGGATCGCATAGGCGGGCGGTGGACCGTCAGAGGCGGCAAGCTCGAGCCGTATTCGCCACTTACCTGCTCGGATGGCAGCGGGGGTGTGATCGTCCCCAAATGGATTGAAAGCTGCTTCAAGGCCGACGGCACCTGCACAAGCCTGGGAGCTTCTCCGTGGAAAGCGACAATGCTGTACGAAGGTCTCCAGACCAGTTACACGTTTGGCCAAGACTCCGTCAACTTAGTACTCACGAGCTTCGAACAGAGCATGGGCAAGCCGGTGCGAACTTTGACCATTCGGCTGTATGCGCAGAACAGCAAGGTGACGGTTCGGCTGGTCAGCGCGCCCACCTCTGACATCCTCGACCTGCCCCCAGATCACATCACCCTCGATAGCGCCGATCACTTGCTGCTCGGGTATCGAATCGCCGACAACAAGAAACTTGGCCCTTACTGCTACCCCGAGATCGATCCGGGCAGTGGCTGCGTACTGGCAGGCAAGCCGTTCTGCCCGGGCGGCTTCCTCCCATGATCCTGGCGATTTTCAGACGAGGCCGCCATCTGCCATTAGCGGCCGTCGTAATGTTGCTCTCATGGGCGGCTGCGGCCGGAGCAGTCGAAGCACCTACCGCAGCCATGTGTCCACCACCTCCGTCCCTGCTCGGAGTAGCAGGCTACGAAGAACTCGTTCCACTGGTTGACGGTTTCGTCGCCGCCGCACCCGCGGACTGGTCCAAACGTACCGTTGTGCCGGGCAACGTGGCTTACCACTACGAGAAGGCGATGGTCAGTCGCGACGACGATCCCCAGTACGGTGTCGATACCGCTGATGTTGTTTTTTTTCTTGGCCATGGAGCCCCTGGATCTTGGCAGTTAGGCAACAAATTGGCCGTTTCTGTGAACTCGGTGCTCTTGGGCCCTCCGCGTGGGCGGGCACTGTACTACTGGCAATGCGCCTGCCGCGTCTTCGCTCATGGCCCTGATGTAAACGGCAACTATATCTCTCCAAGCGAGTTCCACGGCAGCGCCGACGACGATACCAGCAGGATGGCCAATGTCCTTTACCGCTGGCGTGATGCGCTGACGCCGGGACTCAGGATGGCTTGTGGCGGCTCCTCCGAGGTGACCTGCGCCGTCGAGGGCTCCGGCGAAACAGTCGGCGGCCGATTCTGGAAAAACCTGCGCGATCGAGGATACGACTTGGCCGATTCACTACTTCTCGCCATTCGCGCCGATCGTACGAAGGTGGTGCCGCTCTGCTTGACGCGCGGGTCGCAGGATCCGACCCAGTCGCCTTTGTACGATCCTGACTTCGTGCGCGAGATCAATGGCGGGGGCAGCTACTTCCACATCGAGTATACGGAGACGCAGACGGTCAGCGATCGGATGCCTATCCCTTCACGCGGCGACGACCCGGCTGAGGTCATTCCGGCGCTCGCCGCATCCGCCCACGTCGCGTACGCGACGGCTGCCGCAGGGATCGATACGGGCGAGCCCCACCATCAGGTCGTTCGTTGTCCGGACCGCCCGCAGCGGTGGGAGGACGTCGCCACGTTCCTGTGTCCAGCCAAGACACCCCCGGCAACAGTCGACGAGGTTGACACGCAGCGTTTTCTGACGGCCGCCCGCCACTTCGTGATCGACGAAGAAGGGTGGGCCTCCGATGCCGAGGTGCGCGGCACCGGCATGACCGCGCTATGGATCGACAGCTACGACGACAAAGCGCCGACGCGAGATCCTTGGCCGCACAGCCACGGCCTCAAGAGCGTCCTCCTTCGCTTTCAACGACCCGCAGTAGACGTTCCATTGACGGTCAAGCCGATCGAAGAATTTGACGGCGGTGAGATTGTCGTACTGCTTGACTCGCAGGCCAAGGTTAGAGCGGCCTATCGCGACTGGCGAGCGCAGCCCCTTTTCGTGTTGCCGGCCCCGGGCGAAGCATGGGTCTCCGCCAAGGCGGCGCGCAAGCAAGCGTACGCTTTGATTGGCGATAAAGAGGAGAGTCACTACGCAGTCGAACGGCAGACTTGGGGAGTCCGGAACACCGCTCGGGGTTATGAGACGGCCTTCCACTTCGACTTTGTCCCAGCTCCCGGCATCGATCTCGCTCGCTATCCCCCACGCGCCGTCGAAGTACCAGCAATCCAGCGGCCTCGCGACTAGCTCGCCAGCCTCACCGCTAAACTCAGCCTCGCATGCGCCGAGCCCGACCTCCTGCGATCGGTGACTCGGTCGCCGTCCGCCGCATCGTCGCGCTGCGCGAGGAGATCCGGCGGCATGATCATCTCTACTACGTGCGCGATGCGCCGGAGATCGCGGACGAGGCTTACGACTCGTTGTTCGCGGAGTTGCGGGCGCTCGAAGCGAAGTACCCGAAGCTCGTCACGCCCGATTCGCCCACGCAGCGCGTTGCCGGGGCGCCGCTCGAAGGGTTCCCGACCATCGAGCACGCGGCGCCGATGTTGTCGCTGGAGTCGGACAAGGACCAGGAGGCGCTGCGGCGATTCGACACTCGCCTGCGCAAGTCGCTCGGCGACGCGGTCGAGTACGTGCTGGAGCCCAAGCTCGACGGGCTGTCGCTCGAGCTGGTGTACGAGGACGGCGTGCTCGCGCGCGCCGCGACGCGCGGCGACGGGGTGCGCGGCGAAGGCGTCACCGCCAACGTGCGCACGATCGCGGCGGTGCCGCTGCGGCTCTCCGCGGATGACGCCGAGGTGCCGCCCTTCCTCGCCCTGCGCGCCGAGGTGATACTCCGCATCGCCGACTTCGAGAAGGTCAACGAGCGGCTGGTCGAAGAGGGAAAGACGCCGTTCGCCAACCCCCGCAACGCCGCCGCCGGCACGCTGCGGCAGCTCGACCCGCGCATCACCGCTTCGCGGCCGCTCGACGTCTACTTCTACGACGTGCTCGCCGCGCGCGGCCTCGTGGTCAAGTCGCACCGCGAGACGCTGGAGACGATGCGCGCCTGGGGGCTGCGCGTCAACGACCTCTGCCGGCCGGCGCGCACGGTCGACGACGTGCTCGACTACCACCGCGAGATCGGCGAGCGGCGCGACGAGCTGCCCTACGAGATCGACGGCATCGTCATCAAGCTCGACGACCTCGGGCTGCGCGAGGAGCTGGGCACCACGGCACGCTTCCCGCGCTGGGCGTTCGCCTTCAAGTTCCCGCCGCGCAAGGAGGTGACGCGGGTTGAGAAGATCGCGCCGTCGGTCGGCCGCTCAGGGGTCATCACGCCCGTCGCGCTGCTGCGGCCGGTCGAGCTCGGCGGCGTCACCGTCGCCCGCGCCACGCTGCACAACCGTGAGGAGGTGGCGCGCAAGGACATCCGCGAGGGCGACCTCGTACGCCTGCAGCGCGCCGGCGACGTCATTCCGCACGTCATCGAGCGCATCGAAGAGGAAGGGCACAAACGGCCCGGCCCGTGGCGCATGCCGGCCGCCTGCCCCTCGTGCGGCTCGCCGCTCGTCGAGCGCGGCCCGTTCACCGTCTGCGAGAACGGCTTCAACTGCCCGGCGCAGAAGGCGGGGCGCCTCCAGCATTTCGCCTCGCGCGACGCGCTCGACATCGCCGGGCTCGGCACCGAAAACGCGGAGCTGCTGGTCGACAGCGGCCTGGTCAAGACGCTGCCCGATCTCTTCGACCTCACCAAGGAGCAACTCTTGGAGGTCAAGCGCGAGCTGCCGGGCTCTGATGACAAGAAAGCCAGCAAGCGCGGCTTCGCCGACGTCAGCGCCGACAACTTGCTCACCGCCATCCGCAAGGCGGCGAAGAGCTGCGAGCTGCCGCGCTTCCTCTACGGCCTCGGCATCCCCGAGGTGGGCTCGAAGGTGTCGCTCGACCTGGCGCGGCACTTCGGCACCATCGACAAGCTGCGTGCGGCCGACGAGGAGGCGTTGCAGGCGGTGCCCGGCGTCGGGCCGCGCATGGCCAAGCAAGTCGTTGCCTTCTTCGCCGACCCGCGCAACGCCGACGTGATCGACCGCCTGCTCGACGGCCGCGTCAAGCTGGCGCGCGTCGAAGGTCCGGCCACCAACGCGCTCGCCGGCCTCAAGTTCGTCTTCACCGGCGGCATGCCGACGCTGTCGCGCGCGCAGGGCAAGCAGCTCGTCGAAGCCAACGGCGGCCGCGTCGCCGGCTCGGTGTCGAAGGCCACCGACTACGTGGTGGCCGGGGAGGACGCGGGCAGCAAGCTCGACGAGGCGCAGCGCCACAAGGTGCCGGTCCTCGACGAGGCCGGCTTCCTCGCGCTGCTACGCGAGCGCGGTGTCGAGCCCCCCCCGCGGGCGTAGCCCGCTGCTACCACCCACCCAACCCCCGCCCCTGGACTTTCTCACCCCTATCCCCCCGACCCCCTGCCCCTCTAGGTGCAGGGGGCGCCCCTCCCGCGCCTCTCGCGACTCAGGGCACCTCCGGGCGCGCATCGTCGACGAGACCATAAGGGACCGCGAGCAGCACCAGCACCAGGCGCTGCACCTCGACGTCGCCCCAGTTGTCCTCGAAGAGGCCGGCGACGGCGAAGGCGACGAGGGCGCCGAGGACGCCGAGCCAGAGGTCCGCGCGCAGGCCGCCGCGGCCGCCCTCGCGTCGATAAGCGGCCAGCGCGCGCGCCGCGGGCAGTCCGAGCAGCAGCAGCAGCGTGATCAACGCCGGTACGCCGCGTTCGGCTGCCACCTGAAGAAACGCGTCGTGCAGGTGCGGGATGTCGCGGCGCCAGGCTTGCGGCAGGCGATAGAGCGGATAGCGCTCCTCGACCATGTTCGGCCCCTGCCCCACGAAAGGCCGCTCGCGAATCATCGCCAAGCCCGCCTGCGCCATGCAGATGCGGTCGGAGTTGGTGAGGTCGCCGGGATCGACGATCGAGGCGGCGCGCTCGAGCACCGACGAGGGGAGCAGCAGCAGCGCCAGCAGCGCCACCGGCACCCACCACAGCAGCAGCCGCCGGCGGGCGAGCAGCAGCAGCGCCACGACGCCGGCGGCGAGCCCCACCCAGGCGCTGCGCGTGAGCGTGGCGACGAGCGCGGCGTTGATCGGCAGCAGCGCCCACAGCCGCCAGTCGCGCTTCCAATCGCCGCGCGAATCACTGGTCCGCGAACCCGCCAGCAGCCGCCCCAGCAGCACGAGGTCGGCAATCATCAGCACGCCCGAGAAGGTCATATAGTGCGACATGCTGCCGTGGATGCGGTGGTCGAGGTCGGGGCCGCCGGCGGCGACGAGCTGCACCAGGCCGGCGAGCGACTCGAGGGTGGCGAGCAGCACGACGGCGTCGAGCGTCAGGCGCACCGCCCGCTCGTTGCGCAAGAGCGCCAGGCCAAGCAGCAGCGTGCACAGCGAGAAGACCTCCGACATGCCGCGCGCGCTGCGCTGCGGATCGAAGGAGAAGACGATCGAGACGCCGAGCAGCACCACGTAGAGCGCGGCGATCGCGAGCAGCGGTCGCACGGCGCGTCGCCCGAGCCCGCGCAGCTTGCCCGAGAACGGCGACGCCAGCACGGCGAGGCCGAGGAGGCTGTTGGACGCCGCGAGGCCGAAGAGGGCGAAGAGGTGCGCCCAGTAGAGGCCGAAGGCGACTCGCGGCAGCCTCCGCGCAGGTACCGCTCGCTCCGCCGGCGCCGGCTCGACCACGTCGACGAACGGCTCCTCCACGGCCAGAGCGGCGGCCGACCGATTCCCCCCGCCGGCAGGCATCGGCGCATTGTATGCCGCCGTTCCTGGTCATCCGGATGTCGCCCGGATGGCGGACTGTGGGCTAACTAGCGACGAGGCGGCGCAGCAGCGCGAGGTGCTCGGCCGCGATGCGGTCGATCGAGAAACGCGCGGCGACGCGGACCCGCGCCGCCTCGCCCATGGCGCGGCGCCGCTCGGGATCGGCGAGCAGCGCGATCAGCGCGTCGGCGAGCGCGGTCGCGCTCTCGGGCGGCACCAGCAGGCCGGTGACGCGGTCTTCGACCGCCTCGGGGTTGCCCGAGACCGCCGTCGCCACCACCGGCAGGCCGGCGGCCATCGCTTCGAGGATGGCGAGCGGCAACCCTTCGTAGATCGACGGCAGGCAGAAGACGTCGGCTGCGGCGAGCCGCGCCATCGCCGCCGGCCGCGGCAGACCGCCGGCGAGGTCGACGCGGGCGGCGAGACCGCGCGCGCGCACCGCGGCGGCGACGCGCGCGCCCTGCTCGCCGTCGCCGACGATCGCCAGGCGGCAGTTGGGAAACGCGGCGAGCACGCGCGGCATCGCGGCGAGCAGCACCGCGACCGCTTTGCGCGAGCGCAAGCGCCCCGAGTAGAGGATCACCGGCGGCAGCTCGCGGCGGTGCGGGGGCGGCGCCGGCGCGGGCGGCACGCCGTTGGCGATCACTTCGACTCGCTCGACGCCATAGTCGCGCCGCAGCTCGGCGGCGGTGGCCTCGCTCGGCGCCACCACGGCGTCGGCGAGCCGCGAGGTCAAGCGGCCGAGCGCGGCAAGCAGAGGCGCGCGCAGCCACGCGAAGACCCGCTCGCCGAACGTGGGTGTCGACACGACGGCGCCGTCGGCGCGGATCGCGCGCACTGCGCGGCGCTCCTCGACATAGGAGACCTGCAGCGTCGCCACCAGCCGCGCCTGCCCGGCCCGCGCGCCGAACGCGCGCAGCAGGCGCAGCACCACGGCCACCAGCGCGCCGTCGGACTCGTGCACCTGCACCAGGTCCCACGGCGTGCGCGGCGCCAGCGCGAAGCGGAGCGCGGCGAAGAGCGGGAAGAACAGCTTCGGCCCGCGCACCGGTACGCCGTGCGGATCGTCGCGCGGCGGCCGCCGGGTGAGCACGGTGACGAAGTGGCCGTCGAGGCCCAACCGGTGTGCCAGCTCCTTCGCCAGCGTGCCAACGCCGGAGAGGTCCGCCGGCGGATAGGTGTTGGTGACGAGCAGGACCCTCACGCGCGCACCTGCCGGCCCCACGCGGCGGCGGGCTTGCGGCCGGCGGCGCGGCGCGTGATGCCTTCCGCGTAGGCGGCGCGGTAGCGGCCGGCGACGTTGTCCCAGCTCAGCTCGTCGACGGCGCGGCGGCGGCCCGCCTCGCCCATGCGGCGCGCGCGTGCGGAGTCGGCGAAGACCGCGACGAGCGCCTCGCGCAGGGCGCGGCCGTCACCTTCGGGCACCAACAGACCCTCCTCGCCGTCGTGCACCGCCAGCGGGATGCCCGACACCGATGTCGCCACCACCGGCAGCGCGCTCGCCATCGCCTCGAGCACGACGTTGGGCAGGCCGTCGACGTTGCCGCGCGGGTCGTGCACGGCGGGCAGCACGAAGGCATCGGCGGCGCGGAAGAGGTCGGGCAGCGTGTCGCGCAGCACCGCGCCGGGGAAGTGCACGCGCGCGGCCCAGGGCGCCGCCTGCGCGCGGAAGCGCTCGAGCAGGTCGCCGGCGCCGGCGAGCACCACGTGCAGCTCGGGCACCGAGGCGAGCAGCGCCCCGAGCTCGGGCAGCAGCACCTGGAAACCCTTCTTCGTCGCCATGCGGCCGAGTCCGAGCAGCAGCGGCGCGGCGGCGGGGATGCCGAGGCGGTCGCGCCAGATCGCGCGGCGCGACGGATCGGGCCGGTAGGTCTGCGCGTCGACGCCGTAGGGGATGACGCGCGCGTCGGCGTCGGGGAAGCCGAGCGCGCAGACGCGCGCCACGAGCTCGGGCGAGCAGCCGGTGACGAAGTCGCAGGCGGCGAGCGTGCGGCGCACCGTCGCGCGCGCGGCGCGGTGCTCGGCGAGGAATACGTCGCTGCCGTGGATGCCGACGCCGAAGGCGGTGCGCGAGGCGAGCCCGCGGGCGAGCGGGCCGTTGGGGAGCACCCAATGGGCCTGGATGGCGGCCGCCGCCCGCTCGCGAAACGCGCGCCGCACCGCGCGCCAAGCGCCGGCGGCATAGAGCGGCGCCACAAACAGCGAGGCGCCGCGCACGCGCTCGTCGGCGGCGAGGCTCCGGCCGTAGCCGAAGATCTCGAGCGGCGCGGGCGCGTAACGAAACGCTTCGACCGCGACGCCGCCGTCGTCGCGCCGAGGCGGCATGCCGCGCGCGTGAGGAGCCAGCACGCGCACGCGGTCGCCGCCGCGCACCAGCGCCAGCGCCAGCTCGCGGATGAAGGGGCCCGCCAGGTCCTCGGGCGTACGCGGGTAGGTCTGGGTGAGGAAGAGCAACTCCACGCGCTGTGGATTCTAGGCGCGTCTGGCCGGCCCACTCGGTGGGCGGCGCGGCGGCGCAAGCTCCACGGAGCGTGTGCTATACAGCCGCGATGCCCGCCTCTGTCCTCGCCGCGCGCGAGGAGCCGACGACGCCCCCCTCGTCTGGCGATTCACCTGCCGACACGCGCTCCGCACGGCCGGCACGCGCGCCACGCGCCGCAGTGCTTCGTCCGACGTTGCTGGGCGCGGCGGTGGGCGGTGCGCAGGGTGCGCTGCTCTACGGCGGCGCGATCGCCCTGCTGCACGCGCGGCTCAACACCATCGGCGCCGCGGACGCACTGGTGCTGCTGGGCTGGTGCCTGCTCATCTACGGCGCCGTCGCGGCGGTGGCAACGGGCGCCGCGATGGCGGTGCTGCGGTTGTGGCGACGTTTGCGCGCGAAAGCGATGCGAGCGAACGATTCGGCACGGCGAGCGGATGAGAGCGGTGGTCGCACGAGCGGCGATGCAACAGATGCGCGACGTGCCGCGGCCGGCGTGGCGATGGGCGCACGGCGCGGCGCGACTGGCGAAGCGACCGACTCGCTGGCCTGTGCGAGAGCCGCGGTTCGCCGTGACGTCTGGCTCGCCACCGCTGCCTTCCACTTCGTCTTCTGGCTCTTCACCGCCAGCTATGGCCTCACCTACGACGAGGCGCCGCGCTGGGTGACGAGCGCCTGTCCGATGCTCGGCTACCTCGTCTTGCGCAGTCTCGTGGTGCTCGTCGTCGTCGCGGCCGCGGCGTGGGTGCTCGTTGCCATCGGCGACGCCGCGGCCCGCCGCCGTCGCCTCGTCGCGCTGCTCGGCGCGCTCGCGCTGCTGCTCGTCGTCGCGCAGGTCGGCGTCGCGCTCACGCACCGCGCGGCACCGCGCGAGAAGCCGCCGCTGCCCGCCACGCTCGGCGCTCCCACCGGACAGAAGGTGGCCGTCGTCGGCGTCGACGGCGCCGACTGGCGCGTCGCGTTGCCGATGGTGGAGCGCGGCGAGCTGCCGAACCTGGCGCGGCTGATGGCGGAGGGAAGCTGGGGCCCACTCGAGAGCTTCCGCGACTCCAACTCCGCCGTCATCTGGGCCTCGATCTACACCGGGCGCCGCGCCGCCGTGCACGGCGTGCTCGACTTCTACGCCATCCGCCTCGCCGGCATGAGCGGCGACTTCTTCGGCGTCTACCCGGTGCATCGCACGTTCTTCAAGGAGCTGGCGCTGCGCCTCCAGCGCTTCGGCCTGGCGCGCGTGCAGCCGATCGACCGCTCGCGCGTCGCGGCGCCGCTCGTCTGGGAAGTCGCCCACGCCGCGCGCCGCTCGGTGGGCGTCGTCGACGGCTACTACTACTCATATCCGGCGCCGGTGCTCGGCGACCCGCAGAGCTTCTTCCTCGGCTACGGCAGCGACGCCACGTGGCGGCTGGCGCAGAAGGAGAGGCGCGCGTTGCGGGCCGACGAAGCCGCGCTGCAGGCGTGGCCTGCCGGCCTGCTCGCCGCGGAAGGCCGCTTCTTCGCGCTGCCCGACTTCCAATGGCAGGGCGCGGCGCTGCTCGACCTGCTCGGCCGCTATGGGCAGCCGGATCTCGTCACCATCTACTCGCACGAGCCCGACGCCGTGCAGCACGAGCGGTGGCGTTTCCACGAGCCGGAGAAGTTCTTCGGCATCGATCCGGCGACGGCCGCCGCGCACGACGAGGTGGCGAGCTTCTACCGCCAGCTCGACGCCTACCTCGGCCGCCTGCGCGCGCGCCTCGCGCCGAACACCGTGCTGGTGATCGTCTCCGACCACGGCCACAGCCCGACCATCTTCCACAGCATGGACACCCAGCATCGCCATGGCCCGCCGGGGATCCTGCTGCTGCATGGTGGACCGGTGCGCGCCGGGCGGCTGCCGGCGGACGCCGGCGTGCTCGACGTCTACCCGACGCTGCTCTACCTGCTCGGCATCGCAGTGCCCACCGACGCCGATGGGCGCGTGCTCACCGCGGCGCTCGATCCCGCGTTCGTCAAAGCGCATCCGCAAACGACGGTGAGCAGCTGGGACGGGATCCCGCTCCCGCGCAGCGCCGCGCCTCCCGACGCCGAGCGGCGGCGCGAGGAGCTCGAGAAGCTCTACTCGCTTGGCTACATCCGCTGAGCCCACCCCGCCGGCAGAGCCGGCTGCCCCCTTCCACCAACCCCCTCCCCTGGGTTGCACTCCACCCCTGTCCCCCCAACCCCCTGCCCCTCCAGGGGCAGGGGGCGCCCCCACGCTCCCTCGCTACGGCAGATCCACCCACACCTCTTCGCCGCGCAGCTCGACGGGGTAGGTGCGGGTGTCGACCGCCCACGGCGTGTCCTGGTCGACCTTGCCGGTGCGGAAGTCGAAGTGCGCGTCGTGCCAGGGGCAGGTGACGCAGTAGTCGCCTTCGCGGCCGAGCTCGCCTTCGTGCAAGTTGGCGCCGGCGTGGGTGCAGACGTCGTCCATCGCGAAGACCTCGCCGCGCACGCGGGCGAGCGCGACCTCGTGGCTGCCATGGACGCGGCCGACCATCCCTCCGTCGGGGATGTCGGCGAGACGGGCGAGGAGGACGGGCGGCATGGGCGCGGAACGGTAGCACTCGCGGTGCCAGGCCCGCGTGCTGCGGCTGGTACCATCGACACGAGTCATGAACGGCACCGAGCAAACCCTCACCCAGCGCGAGGCGCGCGTCATCCAGATCCCCGACGGCACGCCGCTGGTGCTGCCCGCCGGCACCTCGGTGCGCATCGCGCAGGCGCTCGGCGACACCTACACGCTGGTGACGCCGCGCGGGCAGATGGTGCGCCTCGATGCCAAGGACGCCGACGTCATCGGCAAGGAAGCGCCCGCCGCGCCGGCGGCTTCGCAAGATGGCAATGGCGATTCGCTCGAGGAGCAGGTCTGGGCGCAGCTGCGCACCTGCTTCGACCCCGAGATCCCGGTCAACATCGTCGACCTCGGGCTGATCTACGACTGCACGGTCGGCGATGCCGACGAGAGCGGCGGGCGCCCCGCGCAGGTGAAGATGACGCTCACCGCGCCCGGCTGCGGCATGGGGCAGGTGCTCGCCGACGACGTCAAGCGCAAGCTCGAAGGCCTCCCGGGCATCGCCGCGGCCGACGTCGAGGTGGTCTTCGATCCGCCGTGGAACCCCAACATGATGACCGAGGCCGCCAAGCTGCAGCTGGGGATGTGGTAGCCGGCGCTCGCGCGCGCCGCCGCATCGCGACCATCTCGTGAGCCGCGGCCTTCGTCTCGTCTGGCTGCTCCTCGGCCTCGGCGCCTTCTTCTTCCTCGGCGTCCTCTTCGTGCTGCCGACGAGCTGGGAGGTGGTGCGCGCGCGCGAGGTCTCGGCGCCGCCCGAACGCATCTTCGCGGAGCTCGACGACCTGCGCGCCTGGCGCGCCTGGTCGCCATGGCGCGAGGACGCCTACCCGGGGCTGGTGTTCCAGTACGCCGGTCCGCCGCGCGGCGCAGGCGCCGAGGTGTCGTGGGACAGCACGGCCACCGGCGACGGCCGGTTGCGAATCGTCGAGTCGACACCGCCGAGCCGTCTCGGCTTCACCATGGCTTTCCAGCACGGCAGGATCCGCGCTCGCGATACGCTGTCCCTCGCGCCGCTGCCGGGCGGCCGCACGCGGGTGACGTGGAGCGATCGCGGCACGCTGGGCCGCACGCTCCTCGGTCGATTGTCGCTGCCGGTCGTCGAGCAGTCGATGGGCCGTGACCTCGAACGGGGCCTCGCGGCGCTCCAGGCGGTTTGCGAACGAGAGACGACACCATGAGCCCACAGATCTCCTACAACTGCGCGCGCTGTCCCGCCTACTGCTGCACCTACGCCCGCATCCCGGTCACGACACGCGATCTCGTCCGCCTCGGCAAGCACCTCGGCCTGCTGCCCGAGACGGTCCGTCGCCGCTTCACCGAAGAGGGCGAGGAGCCCGGCGAGCGCGTGCTGCGCCACCAGAAGGACAAGATCTTCGGCACCGCCTGCACCTTCCTCGATCTCGAGACGCGCCGCTGCACCGTGTACGAGCACCGCCCTGGCGTCTGCCGCGACTATCCGGGCACGGCGCGCTGCGGCTACTACGACATGCTGCGCTTCGAGCGCGGGCTGCAGGGCGATCCGAAGCTGGTGGTCCGCGCGCGCGTGCTCTAGCGAGCGCGGCCGCGGCGAGAAGAGCGGCGCGAAGCGATCAGTGCGCGGGCGCGTCCGCCAGCGCCGCTTCGAGCTGCCGCATCGCCGCGCCGTTGGCCTTCACCCACTCGCTGCCGCCGGGGATCTGCGCGCGTTCGGCGACGAGGTAGCCGAAGGGCTTGGCGAGCTCGTGCTCGTCGAGCGCGAGCAGCGGCTCGGCGACGAGCCGCCACTCCGCACCTCCGGTCGTCGCCGCGTCGGCAGATGCCGAGAGCTCGCTGGCGATGCCCAGCCAGCTCGCCAGCGCCTCCGCCACGCGGTCGGCGTCGGTCTGCCCTTCGCCGCTCTCGATCGACGCCGCCGCCAGCGACCGTGACAACGCGAGCGTCGAGTAGATGCCGCCGCCGCCGCCCAGGCTGTCCGGCGAGAGCACGACCTGCGTCTCCGACTTCGCGTCCTTGCCCGCCGCCGGCTTGGTGGTGATCCCCGCCTTGAAGAGACCGAGCGCCATCGTCGCCGCCTGCTGCGAGCGCTCCGACGTGCTGTCGATCGTCACGTAGCGGAGGAGCGCGAAGAGCGCCTGCACGTCGAGCTGCTGCTCGTGCTCGAGCACGGCGAGCAGCATGTAGGGCGAGTCGTAATCGGGCTCGTCGCCGATCGTGGTGATCAGCTCGGGGATCGCCTCGGCACCCTTCTTCTGCCGCCAGAGCGCGACCGCGTAGTTGTAGCGCAGGTGGCCGTCGTGCGCGTACTTGGTGAGCCCTTCGCGGTACGCGGTCACCGCCTCGGCGCCGCGGCCGGCGTCGTCGAGGCAGGTCCCCTGCTGGCTGTAGAGCCTCGCGCCTTGATCTTCCGGGTGCTTGAGCCCCTCTCGCGTCGCCTCGAGGCAGTGCGCGTAGTCCTTCTTCGCGTGGTAGCTGAACGCCAGCTCGTACAACGCTGTCGCGTTGCCGGGCTCGAGCGCCAGCGCCTGCCGATAGCGCGCGATCGCCTCGTCGTATCGACCGGCGTCATGGAGCGACTGGCCTTCCTGGATGAGCGCGTCGGCCGACTTGTCCTTGCCGGTGGTCGGCTCATCCTTGTCGGTGGCTGATTTGGCGGGCGGCTCGCCGAGCACGGGCGCCGTGGCTGCCATCGCGAGCCCCGCGGCGAGCAGGAAGGGTGCGACGTGGCCGCGACGCATGCTGCGCTCCTTCGAGCGGCGCTTCAGCGGCCGGCGGCCGCCGGCGCGGTCTCGCGCGCCGGCGCGGCCGCCGCGTCGCCTGCCGGTCCGCCGCCCCACTTCACCGCCACGTAGTCCTCGACCAGCCGCTGGAACTGCACGGCGAGCTCGTCGTAGGTGCCGCGCAGCTTGGCGAACGGCTGGCCGTCGACGAACACCGGGCAGTGCGGCGCCTCGCCGGTGCCGGGCAGCGAGATGCCGATGTGCGCCGCCTTGCTCTCGCCGGGACCGTTGACGACGCAGCCCATCACCGCCAGGCGCAGCTCCTCGACTCCCGGGTACTTCACCTTCCACTCCGGCATGCGCTCTCTCACGTACCCTTGGATCCGTTCGGCGAGCATTTGGAAAGTGGTCGAGGTGGTGCGGCCGCAGCCGGGGCAGGCGGTGATCGCCGGCGCGAAGCTGCGCAGCCCCAACGCCTGGAGCAGCTCGCAGGCGGCGTAGACCTCCTCGCGGCGGTCGCCGCCCGGGCGCGGCGTCAACGAGATGCGGATGGTGTCGCCGATCCCGTCGCCGAGCAGCACCGCCAGCGCCGCCGAGGACCAGACGACGCCCTTCATCCCCATCCCCGCCTCGGTCAAGCCGAGGTGGAGCGGCTGCCGCGTCTGCCGCGCCAGCTCGCGGTAGACGGCGATCAAGCCCTGCGGCCGCGACACCTTGCACGAGATGATGATCTGGTCCTCGCGCAGGCCGTACTGGATCGCCTTCGCCGTCGAGTCGAGAGCGGAGACCACCATGCACTCCTCGACGATCTCGTCGGCCGTGTGGCCGCGGTCGAAGCGGGTGTTCTCCTCCATCTTCGCCATCACCAGCGCCTGGTCGAGCGAGCCGCCGTTGACGCCGATGCGCACCGGCTTGCCCTGCTCGGCGGCGATCTTCACGATGGTCGCGAACTTCTCGTCGCGCGAGGCGCCGAAGCCGACGTTGCCGGGGTTGATGCGGTATTTGTCGAGCGCCGCGGCGCAGTCGGGATGGCGCTTGAGCAGCACGTGCCCGTTGTAGTGGAAGTCGCCGATCAACGGCGCCGTGCAACCGGCGTCGAGCATGCGGCGCTTGATCTCCGGCACCGCGCGCGCCGCCTCTTCGACGTTGACGGTGATGCGCACCATCTCGGACCCGGCCTGCACGAGGTCGATGCACTGCTGCGCCGTGCCCGCCGCGTCGGCGGTGTCGGTGTTGGTCATCGACTGCACGACGACCGGCGCGCCGCCGCCGACGGTGACGGCGCCGACGCGCACCGCAACGGTGGCGTGGCGTGGCGCCAGCGGCGAGGCGGAAACCTCTGCGGTCACGAGGGAAATCTTACCAAGCGCCCCGCCACGGAGCCCGGTGAACGCCCGCAGGACGATGGCGGACGGCGGCTATGCTAGCCGGCGATGCGCGACGACGAGGACGACGACCTCCTGCCGCCCGCGATCGTCGGCCTCGCCGCCGACGAACGGTGGCAGCTGCCGGAAGAGTCGCGCGCCGTGCTCGTCGAGGGCCTGAAGAGCGGCGAGCGCGAGGTGCAGCTCGAGGCGCTCGCGATGCTGGAACACTCGCTCGACGACGGCCTCGCCACGGCGGCGCTCGAGATCGCGCGCGGCGAAGGCGACGAAGAGCTGCGCGTGGCGGCGGCGCGGGCGCTGGCGCCCGGCCTCGCGGCCGCCGCGGCGGCGAGCGAGGACGAGGTGGCGGCGCCGATCGCGCCCGCCACGGTGACGGCGCTGAGCCTGGGCCTGCGCCAGCTCTACTTCGACAGCGCGGCGCCGAAGGCGCTGCGGCGCGCCGCGCTCGAGACGGCGACGCAGGCGCCCGAGGCATGGCAGGAGGGCGCCGTGCGCGCGGCGTGGGCGAGCGGCGACGCGGAGTGGAAGACTACCGCCGTCGACTGCATGGCACGCCTCGACGGCTTCTGCGCCGAGCTCGTCGAGGCGCTGCGCGACCGCTCGCCGCAGATCCGCCTCGGCGCCGCGCGCGCCACCGGCGATGCCGGCTGCCGCGAGGCGGCGCCGCGCCTGCTGGCGCTCGCCCGTGCGGCGGACGAGGAAGCGCTGGTGCGCATGGCGGCGATGGAGTCGCTCGGCCTGCTCGGCGACCGCGAGGCGATCGCGCCGCTGCGCGAGCTGGCGGCGAGCGCCGACCCCGAGCTCGCCTTCGCCGCCCGCTCGGCGCTCGGCCGCATCGCCGGCTGCGAAGCGGCCGAAGAGCTCGACGACGATTTCGGGTGAGCGGCGCGGGAGCTCAGTCGCCGGGGTGCGTGCGCTGCCAGGAGAGCACCGCCACTTCCGGGTAGAGCTGCACCAGCGCCTCGGCCGAGCCGCGGCGCGCCATGTAGGTGGCGCGCACGCGCAGGACCGCCTGGTTCTCGCCGAGCGCGGGGCCCCGCTCGACCGAGGTGAAACCGGCGCCCCAGCGCTCTTCGCTCTCGAGCGCGCGGTGCTCGGCGAGCCGCCCGAGCGCGTCCGCCAGCGCGCCGTCGAGCAGCGCGCGCAGGTGGAAGCGCGCCGCCTCCTCCTGCAGCGCCTTTTCGCGCAACGCGAGGTCCTCGGCGACGAACGCGGCGGCCATCGAGGCGATCAGCAGGGCGAGCAGCGCGAAGAGCAGCGCCTGTCCGCGCTCGTTGCGGCGGCGATGCGGACCGCCGAGCCGGCGCGCGCTCACCATTGGTCGGCGTAGCCGCCGCGCGCGACGAGGACGAGGTGAAGCTCTTCGGTCTCGCCGGGGTCGCTCTTCGGCAGCGAGCCCTGAAGCTGGCGCAGGTATGGCGAGCTGGTGCGGTACTCCACCCACACCTCGTAGGCGCTGCCGAGCGGGCGCCAGCGGAAGCTGCTGACGTCTTGGATGTAGGCGTGCTCGACGCCGCCGGCGTTGCGCACCAGCGAGCCGTCGTCGCCGCGGCTCCACGTCACCCAGCCGTCGCTCGTCCGCAGCTCGAGCGGCAGGTGGACTGGCAGCGGGTCGGTCAACCCTGGCGGTCGCGCGCCCCGCAGGTCGTTGCGCAGCAACTCGGCAGCGATGAGGACGTAGGGATCGCGCGCCCTGCGCACCGAGTGCTGCAGCAGCCGCCCGCTCTCGTCCAGGAGGTCGCAGGCGAGAAGCACCGCGAGCAGCAGCACGGCGGTGGCGACGGCGAGCTCGATGAGCGTGAACCCGGCTTCGCCGGCGTGCGGCCGGCGCCGCGTCGCGCGCTCGCTGCCGGTGGCCGGCTCGCGCGCGCTCACGGCAGCCACATCCGCGTCGTCACCCTGCGCTCCAGGATGTCGCGGCCGGCGCGGTAGCGCACGGTCGCGGTGACCTGCCAGAGGTCCTTGACCGGCGGATCGCCCGCCTTCTCGACCTCGATCCACAGCACGGCACCGCGCCGCACCGGGACGGGCAGGAAGGGCGGCAGCGGATCGCTATAGGTGGCGTCCTCGAGCGGCACGGCGCCGGCGCGGATGCCTTCGAGCGCCGCCTCGAGCAGCCGGAACGCGTCACGCTGGCCGGCGGCGCGGGCGGTCAGGCGCGCCTCGTGCGCCAGCAAGCCGACGACGAAGAGCAGCGCGATGCCGACGATCGCGACGGCGACGAGCGCCTCGATCAGCACCATGCCGGCGGCCGCACGCGGCGGCCGCGATCCTGGCTGCATGGGCCATCCGGGCGGCACAGGCCTAGCGTACGATGAGCGCCGTCCCGCACGGTGGAGCCAGCTTGGAGCGCGATCCAGCCGCCAACAACCCGGCCGAGGATTCGGGCGTCGTCTGGCCGTCGCGGCAGGCGCCGCACGGTGAGGTGCCGCCGCTGGAGCCGGTGGCTGGCGAGCCTGTCGCGCCGACGCCTCAGAGCGTGGGCGGCGAGCCTGCTGTGCGCCCACGACGGCGCCGTCTGCGCGGCTGCGTTTGGGCGTTCGCGATCCTCGCGGTCGCCTACCTGGCGTGGGAGGCGATCACCTGGCCCGATGTCGCCTGGTACGCCGACCACAACCCGGCGAGCAGCGCCTTCCTCGACCGCTACCGCGCCCGCGCGCAGCGCGAAGGATGGCCGCCGCCGCAACATCGCTGGGCCTCGTACGGCCGCATCTCGCGCAGCCTCAAGCAGGCCGTCGTCGCCGCCGAGGACATGGAGTTCTTCGACCACCACGGCTTCTCGACGCACGAGCTGCAGGCCTCGCTCGAGGACGCGTGGGAGGAGAAGACGATGCCGCGCGGCGCCTCGACGCTCACCCAGCAGCTGGCGAAGAACCTCTGGCTCAACCCGTCGTACAACCCGCTGCGCAAGCTCAAGGAAGCGGCGCTCACCTGGCAGCTCGAGCGCAACTTGTCGAAGCGGCGCATCCTCGAGCTCTACCTCAACTTCGCCGAGTTCGGCCCCGGCACCTACGGCGCCGAGGCAGCGGCGCGGCGCTACTTCGGCACCAGCGCGGCGGGGCTGGGCGCCGCGCAGGCGGCGCAGCTCGCGGCCGGGCTGTCGCGGCCGCGCTCCTGGCATCCCGGCGCCAAGAGCCGCGGCTACCAGCGCCGGGTGCGCATCGTGCTGCGGCGGATGGCGCAGGCGCGCTGGATCCTGAGCAACGTGTAACGGCGGTTATTGCCCCCCCGGCCGCGCGCCCTGCGCCGGTAGAATGCCGCGGATGTCTTCGCCCGCCGTGCGCATGCCCGAAGAGCGCGACCAGGCCGAGTGGCAGCGCCTGCGCTCGGCGCTGTGGCCGGACTGCGCGGCGGAGCAGCACGAGCTCGAGATGGGCACCGTGCTCGCCGACGCCGACCGCGCCGCCGCCTTCGTCTCGCCGGCGGAGGGCGACCGCCTCGCCGGCTTCGTCGAGGTGGCGTTGCGTCCCTGGCGCGAGGAGTGTCCGGGCACCCCTGTCGGCTACGTCGAGGCGCTCTACGTGGCGCCCGAGGAGCGCGGCCGCGGCGTCGCCAACGCGCTGCTCGCGGCGGCCGAGGCGTGGGCGGCGTCGCGCGGCTGCCGTACCATCGCCGCCGACTCGCGGCTCGACAACGACGCCGGCCGCGCGCTGCACAAGCAGCGCGGCTACGAAGAGGTGAGCCAGCGCGTGCGGCTGCGCAAGCGCCTCGACGCGACGGCGGCCGAGGAG
This sequence comes from Thermoanaerobaculia bacterium, assembly GCA_036005845.1. Classification (GTDB taxonomy): domain Bacteria; phylum Acidobacteriota; class Thermoanaerobaculia; order Multivoradales; family JAIOJS01; genus DASYQD01. Next base: position 62,761 of record DASYQD010000082.1, read on the forward strand.
GGCGCGTGATCGGCACCAGCCGCCCCGCCATCCTCGCGCTCGAAGACGGCACCGTCTTCCACGGCCGCAGCATCTCGCCCGGCACCCGCTTCGGCGAGGTGGTGTTCAACACCTCGATGACCGGCTACCAGGAGATCCTCACCGACCCCTCGTATCTCGGGCAGATCGTGGTGCTGACCCAGCCGCACATCGGCAACTACGGCGTGGCGCCGCACGACGAGGAGTCGGGCAAGCCGTGGGTCGAGGGGCTGGTGGTGCGGCGCGCCACCGCGGTGCCGTCGTCGCATCGCGCCAGCGAAGGGCTCATCGAGTACCTGCGCCGCCACGGCCTGCCGGCGCTCGACGGCATCGACACCCGCGCGCTGGTGCGGCGGCTGCGCGAGAAGGGCGCGCTGCGCGGCGTGCTGACCAGCGAGCGCAGCGACGTGCCGGCGCTGCTCGAAGAGCTGGCGGCGTTCCCGCTCATGGAAGGGCGGGAGCTGGCGCACCAGGCCTCCTGCAAAGAGGAATGGGAGATGGCGGCCACGGTGCCGCAGCGCTGCCACCTCGCCGTCTACGACTTCGGCATCAAGACCAACATCCTGCGCTCGCTGGCGGCGCGCGGCGCGCGAGTGACCGTGCTGCCGTCGGACACGTCCGCCGAGCGCGTCGAGTCGCTGCGCGTCGACGGCGTCGTGCTCGGCAACGGGCCCGGCGATCCCGAGACGCTCCATGGACCGATCCGCGAGGTCCGACTCCTTCTGGATGCCCAGGTGCCGGTGCTCGGCATCTGCCTCGGCCACCAGCTCCTCGGCCTGGCGCTCGGCGCGCAGACGTTCAAGCTCAAGTTCGGCCATCACGGCGGCAACCAGCCGGTGAAGGATCTCGACACCGGCAAGACCCTCATCACCAGCCAGAACCACGGCTTCGCGGTGGTGCCGGAGAGCCTGCCGTCCGGCTGCCGCGTCACCCAGATCAACCTCAACGACGGCACCGTCGAAGCCTTCGCCGTCGAAGGCAAGCCCGTCATCTCCGCGCAGTACCACCCCGAAGCCGCGCCCGGCCCGCACGACGCCAGCGACATCTTCGACGAGTTCCTGCGGCGCGTGTGCTGAGCGTAGAACTCATGCGCCGTCTCCTCGCCATCGCAATCGTCGGAATCGCCCTCGCGGCCTGCGGCGATAGCGGCGTACCGCCGCAGCAGCGCGCCGGCGCGGTCCTCATGCTCGACGTCAAGGTCGAGCAGCCCTACCAGCAGCCGGCGATCCTCGGCGCGTCGCTGCTCCTCGACGGCAAGCAGGTGGCGCAGTTCCAGCAGTCGCGGCCGGAGATCACCGTCGTCTTCAGCAAGCAGCTCGCCGGCGTCGCCGCCGGCAAACACGCGGTGGCCGTGCGCATCGACGCGCAGGCTGGCTCGCCGACGCCCTACTCGGGCGGCGGCTTCGCCACCTATGCGGGAAAGCAGCTTCCGATGATGGGCACCGGCGCCACGCTCGCCACCGGCGAGGCACTGCGCTGGGACCTCGACCTACAAGCGCCGCGCTGACCGCGGCGCCGGATCTCGACCTCCAACCGCCGCGCTGAGGAGACCCACGCCCTTGCCCCGCCGCGACGACCTCAAGTCCATCCTCATCCTCGGCTCGGGCCCGATCGTCATCGGGCAGGCGTGCGAGTTCGACTACTCGGGCACGCAGGCGTGCCGCGCGCTGCGGGCCGAGGGGTATCGCGTCATCCTCGTCAACTCCAACCCGGCGACGATCATGACCGACCCCGAGCTGGCCGACGCCACTTACGTCGAGCCGCTCACCCCGGAAGTCGTCGCCCGTATCGTGCGCCAGGAGCGGCCCGACGCCATCCTCCCCACCGTCGGCGGCCAGACCGGCATCAACCTGGCGCTGGCGCTAGACGAGTCCGGCGTGCTCGCCGAGCTCGGCATCGAGCTGCTCGGCGCCAGCGCCGACGCGCTGCGCCTCGGCGAGGACCGGCTGCTCTTCAAGCAGGCAATGGAGGAGGTCGGCCTCGCGGTGCCGCAGAGCGGCTACGCCACTTCGATCGAGGAGGCGCGCGCCATCGGCGAGATGCTCGGGCTGCCGCTGATCATCCGCCCCAGCTTCACGCTCGGCGGCGAAGGCGGCGGCGTCGTCTACAACCGCGACGAGCTCGACGAGGTGGTGCGCGCCGCGCTCGCCGCCTCGCCGGTGCACCGCGTGCTCATCGAGCAGTCGGTGCTGGGCTGGAAGGAGTTCGAGCTCGAGGTGATGCGCGACCACCTCGACAACTGCATCGTCGTCTGCTCGGTGGAGAACGTCGACGCCATGGGCGTGCACACCGGCGACTCGATCACCGTGGCGCCGCAGCAGACGCTCTCCGACCGCGAGTACCAGGAGATGCGCGACGACGCCTTCAAGGTGATCCGCCGCGTCGGCGTCGCCACGGGCGGCAGCAACATCCAGTTCGCGGTGGATCCCAAGACCGGCGCCCGCGTCGTCATCGAGATGAACCCGCGCGTCTCGCGCAGTTCGGCGCTCGCTTCGAAGGCCACGGGATTCCCGATCGCCAAGATCGCGGCGCTGCTCGCCGTCGGCTACACGCTCGACGAGATCCCCAACACCATCACCGGCGGCAAGACGCAGGCGGCCTTCGAGCCGTCGCTCGACTACACGGTGGTGAAGATCCCGCGCTGGGCGTTCGAGAAGTTCCCCGAGACGCCGTCGACGCTGGGCACGGCGATGAAGTCGGTCGGCGAGGTGATGGCGCTCGGCTCGACCTTCCAGGAAGCGCTGATGAAGGGCCTCGCCGCGCTCGAGCTCGACGGCAAGATGGCCGAGCGCGAGCGGCGGATGTCGGACCCGGTACGGCTGCGGCGCCGCCTCTCGGTGCCCAACTGGGAGCGGCTCTTCGCAGTGATCGCGGCTTTGCGCCAGGGGTGGACGGTCGACGAGGTCTCGGCGGTGTCGTACATCGACCCCTGGTTCCTGCGCGAGATCCAGGGCGTGGTCGAGCTCGAAGCCGAGCTCGGGTGCTGGGACGAGACGTCGGTGCCCGCCGAACTGCTGCGCCGCGGCAAGCAGGCGGGGCTCTCCGACGCCCGCATCGCCGAGCTGCTGTCGGGCAAGGAGGCGCGCGTTCGCGAGCGCCGCTACGAGCTCGGCGTGCGCCGCGTCTACAAGCGCGTCGACACCTGCGCCGCCGAATTTCCGGCCACGACGCCCTACATGTACTCGACCTTCGGCGACGAGGACGAGGTGGAGGCCGACGACCGCAAGAAGGTGGTGATCCTCGGCTCCGGCCCCAACCGCATCGGCCAGGGGATCGAGTTCGACTACTGCTGCGTGCACGCCGCCTTCGCGTTGCGCGACATGGGCTACGAGACGGTGATGGTCAACTGCAACCCGGAGACGGTGTCGACCGACTACGACACCTCGGACCGGTTGTACTTCGAGCCGCTGACGCTCGAGCACGTGCTGTCGGTGATCGAGCGCGAGCAGCCGGTGGGAGTAGTGGTGCAACTCGGCGGGCAGACGCCGCTCAAGCTGGCGCGCGGGTTGGCGGCGGCCGGCGTGCCGATCCTCGGCACGACGCCGGACGCCATCGACCTGGCGGAAGACCGCGAGCGCTTCGGCGCCCTGCTGCGGGAGGAGGGCATCGCCGCGCCGGAGCATGGCAACGCGAGGACGTTCGACGAGGCGCTGGGCGTGGCGCGGCGCGTCGGCTTCCCGGTGATGGTGCGGCCGAGCTACGTGCTTGGGGGCCGCGCGATGGTCGTCTGCCACGACGAGAAGAACCTCGAGAAGTACATGCGCTACGCCGCCGAGGTGTCGCCCGACCACCCGGTGCTGCTCGACCGCTTCCTCGAGGACGCGGTGGAGCTCGATCTCGACCTACTGGCCGACGGGACGAACGCCGTGGTCTGCGGCATCCTGCAGCACATCGAGGAGGCGGGCATCCACAGCGGCGACTCGGCGGCCGTGCTGCCACCGTGGAAGGCCGACCCGGCGACGCTCGCCGAGATGGAACGCATCGCGCTGCGGTTGGCGAAGCGGCTCGGCGTCGTCGGCCTGATGAACGTGCAGTTCGCCGTCTACCAGGGCAAGGTCTTCGTGCTCGAGGTGAACCCGCGCGCCTCGCGCACGGTGCCCTTCATCGCCAAGGCGGTCGGCCTGCCGCTCGCCGGCATGGCGGCGCAGGTGATGGCAGGCAGGACGCTGTGCGAGCTCGGCCTCACCGAGTCGCCGAAGGTGCCGCGCTTCTTCGTCAAGGTGCCGGTCTTCCCCTTCAACCGCTTTCCCGGCGTCGACCCGCAACTCGGTCCCGAGATGAAGTCGACCGGCGAAGTCATGGGCATCGGCGAGACCTTCGGCGAAGCCTTCGCCAAGGGCTGGATCGCCGCCAACAATCGGCTGCCGCTGCAGGGCACCGCCTTTTTGACGGTTCACGACCGCGACAAGCGCGCGCTGGTGCCGGTGGCGCTGCGGCTGCAGCAGCTCGGCTTCAAGCTGGTGGCCACCGACGGCACGGCGGAGCATCTGCGCGGGCAGGGCGTTCCGGTGGAGACCGTGCTCAAGCTGCACCAGGGCCGCCCGCACGTCGTCGACCACATCAAGAACGGCGAGATCGACCTCATCGTCAACACGCCGCTCGGCGGCGACGCCTACCGCGAAGACGCCGAGATCCGCCGCGCCGCGCTCGCCCACCGCGTGCCCTGCATCACCACTCTGTCGGGTGCGATGGCCGCCGCAGAAGGAATCGCCGCGCTGCGCAAGGGCGCCCTGTCGCTGGTGCCACTGCAAGGCCTGAGCGCCGCAGCAGCGACGAGCATGGTCACCGCCGTCGTACCCGAGTAGCCGACGTCGGTCGATGCCGACCATCAGCATCTTCTATGGCGTGGTCATCCAGATGTTACTGGCAGGAGCACGGCGTGCCGCACTTTCACGCCCTCTACGCCGAGGATGAAGCGGTGATCGGCATCGAGGATCTCGAGGTCCTCGCGGGTGCATTGCCCAGACGAGCCTTGGCCCTCGTGCTCGAATGGGCGGAGGAGCACCGTGAAGAGCTGAGGGATAATTGGCAGCGATGCCGCGATCTGCAACCACCGAAGTCGATCGAGCCGCTGGCGTAGCTCCGGCCATCAGGCACACGGTGCCGTGGCGAGTGACTTCCGTGGAGCCGCTGGCCGGCTTCCGCCTCCACGTCACGTTCGTCGACGGCACGGCCGGTGAGGTCGACCTCAGCAGCCTCCTTCAACGTCCCGACATCGAAAGCACCGTGTTCGGCGCTTTGCGCGACATCCACACGTTCGATCAGGCCGAGGTGGTGCTCGGCGCGGTGACGTGGCCCAACGGAGTCGACCTCGCGCCCGATGCGATGCACGAGGCGATCCGTTTACACGGCCGCTGGGCTCTCGACTAGAGCCGCGCTCGCAGCACTCCGGCTCCGTCGGAGCCGACGAGGAACGCCGCCGGGTCGGTGGGGTCGAAGAGCGGCTTGCGCAGCACCGTCGCCGGCCACGGTGGGGTGAGCTCCTTCCACGTCTTGCCGCCGTCGGAGGTGTAGACGAGCACGTCGCGGTCGCTGCGGCCGGCGACGCCGAGGAGCTGGACGGCGCCGCCCGGGCCGCCGCGCAGCACGAAGCGCTTGCCGGCGAGACCCGGGTTGGTGCCGAAGCGCCGCCACTTCTTGCCGCCGTCGTTGGACCACTGCAGGTTGCGCGGCGAGTTGCAGACGAGGACGTTGGGGTGGTCGGGGTCGACGACGATGCCGGCGCACTGTTGCGCGCCCTTCGGCAGCGGGCCGCGCACCGGCAGGTGCACGCCGCGGTCGGTGCTGCGGAAGAGGCGCGCGCCGTCGGTTGCGTAGACGATGTTGCCGCTGCGATCGGTGCCGACGTAGTCGCGCGCAACGCGGGTGTTGGCGACACAGCTCCAGCTGTCGCCGAGGTCGTCGCTGCGCATCAGCGCACAGGACTGGGTGCCTCCCGCGTAGCAGGTGTAGTCAGCGGATAGGTAGAGCGAGCTCGCGGTGGCGAAGAGCGAGCGCGTGCCGCTCCAGCACTCGAGGGCGTGACTGACGCTCCAGGTGGCGCCGGCGTCGAGGCTGCGGACGATGTTGACGGTGGAGATGCCCGTGTCGAAGAGCAGCGCGCCGCTCTGCGGCTGGATGGCGGCGTGGATGATCCAGTCGGTCGGCGGGTGCAGCTCCTGCCACACCCCGTTCGGCGCGCGGCGGAAGGACTGCGCGTGGTCGAAGCTGGCGAACAGCTCGCCGCTGGGGCCCTGCGCCAGGTCGTCGATGGCGCCGGCGAAGAGCCCCGCGTTCGACAGACTCCAGCTCGCCGCGAAGTCGGTCGAGCGCGCCACGCCGCCGCCGGCGAAGCCGATCAGCCCGCTCGGTGTGCCGAGCAGGCCGAGCTCCAAGGTGAGCGGCGGCGCCGCCGCCGGCTGCCAGGTGAGGCCGGCGTCGGTGGAGCGATAGACGTGCAGACCGCCCACCGCCTGATCGACCGTGGCGACGAAGAGGTTGCCCGAGGACGGATCCGCTGTGATCGAGGTCAGGACCTCGAGGTTGCCGAGCGCCGTGCGCTGCCAGGTGACGCCGCCGTCGGTGCTCCTCGCCAGCCCTTCGTAGTAGGGGCCGAGAGCGAAGAGCGCGCCGCCGGGCGAGGGATCGAACCAGAGCAGCGAGGGCGCCAGCACCAGCGGCGGCGCACCGATGCGCGTCCACGTCTGGCCGTCGTCGCCGCTGCGGTAGGTCCCTTCCTGCAGCCCGAGCACCAGGCGCCCCGCGCCGCCGGGGTCCACCGCCAGGGCGCCGTTGTTGGGATCGTGCGGCAGCCCAGCGTCGATCGTCACCCACGAGCGGCCGCGGTCGGCGCTGCGCCAGAGGCGCTGGACGTTGCCCGGGGTCGGCCGGCCGAAGAGGTAGAGCTCTTCCGGCGAGCTCTGCGAAATGGCGATCGCGGCGACGTCGAAGCTCGAAGTCCCGGCGGGCGCGCGGACCGTCCACGTAGCGCCGCCGTTCTCGCTGACCACGGGAGTCGACGCGATGGGGTCGTGCGCCGCGCTGGTCAGGGCGACGAGCAGTTGCGGATCAGTCCGGCTCACGCTCAGGTCGCACAGCCGCGACGGCGACGAGGTAAGCAGCGACCAGAGCGAGCCGCTGTCGGTGCTTCGCCAGAGGCCGCCGCTGCGCAGACCGGCGTAGAGCGTCGAAGGGGTCGTCGGATCGGCCGCCAGCGAGCAGACCTCGGCGGTCAGCGGCCCAACCCGTTGCCAGGTCTGGGCGAACGCCGCCGCCGGCAGCGCCAGGAGGGAGACGGCCGCCGCAAGTCGCAGGGAGCGCGTGTGGAAGTGGTTCATGGTGTGGGCTCCTGGCGGTCAGGCGCGAGACGCGAGCCGAGGTGTGGCGTTCGCCATCCGCACGTTACAGGACGCGCGTTGGCAGCGCGGAATCGCTCACCGCCGCGCCCGCGCCGCCGTGGGTCGCCTCACGGCCCTTGCGCTGCAAGGCCCCTCAGGGCCGCAGCCAGCCGGAAGTGCTGCCGCTCTCGAAGCCGTCGTTGAAGAGGCGGTCGGTGACCGTCGCGCAGTCGGCGAGCACGCGGCGCAGGACCTCGCGCCGCGTCGCCGTATCGAGCGCCTCCCACGCAAAGGCAAAGTAGTGCGTGCGGTAGCTGCCGGCGTCGCGGCGGACTCCGGCGGCGCCGCCGGCGGCGGCGAACGTCGTGGTCGTCCGCGCGCCGGGGGTGATCAGGTCGCCGAAGCTGCCCAGCGGCGGCGCCAGCGGCAGCGAGCCGAGGTCGCCGAAGAGCGGCGCCGCGCCGGCGACCGCCGAGTAGCTGCCGTCGGAGTCGATCTCCGCGGCGCCGAGCTGGTTCTGCATGAAGGCGCTGATGCGCCCGGAGGCGAAGTAGTCGCGGCTGCTGATGAAGAAGCAGCGGCGGCCGGCGGCGAGCCAGCTCGCGATGGCGCTCTCCTCGCTGCCCGGCCCCGCGTCGCCGGTGCGCGCGCCGGTGAACCAGACGGTCGTGTCGTAGGGCGCGAGGTCCGCCGAGCCGAGCACCGCGCCGCCGGCGTTCCACACGTCGTACTCACGACCGAGCGATTGCAGCGCCTGCTCCCAGAGCGGACGCACGTCGGGCGCGCCGTCGTCCTCGTCCACCAGCAGCAGTCGCGCCTGGCTGCGGGTGGTGAAAGAGAATGCGGTCGCGGGCGTGCCGGCGCCGCAGAGGTTGCTGCCGCGCACGCGCCAGAAGTAGCGGCGGCCCTTGACGAGCGGCGTCGCCACGCCGAGGCTCGTGCCCGCGGTCGTCGCGCTGTAGACGAGATCGGCGAACGCGGCGTCGTTGGCAACCTCCACCTGATACTGCGTGGCCGCGGCGATGGCCGACCAGACGAGCAGCGGCTGTTGCTCCAGGTTGGCAGCGCCGTTGGCGGGCGCGCTGAGCGCCGGCGGCGGCGGCGGACCGGCGAAGAGGCGCAGCGTCACCTCGCCGTGGCGCTCCATGCCGCTCGGGTTGGCGGTGCCGGTGATGGTCAGCGCGTAGACGCCGCCGGCCGCCGCCCCGGTGCCGCCGATCGTCAACGTCGTCGAGGCGGGCGGCGTCAGCGGGTTGGCGGCGAAGAGCGCCGAGGTTCCGGGTGGCGCGCCGGCGGCGCTCAAGGTGACCGCCTCGGCGAAGCCTTCGAAGCGCGCCAGCTCGACGGTGAACTGCGCCTCGGCGGGAGCGCAGGTCTCGACCGTCGACGGGCGGGCGCTGAGCCGGAACTCCGGCACCGGCGAGATGCTGGCCACGGCGTCGATGCGGCCGTAGCCGTAGGTGTGGTTGGGGAAGGAGCTGATGGCGATGCCGCCGCACACCTCGTTGGTGGTCGTCGCCGGCTGCGCGGCGCCGGAGCGGATCTGCTCCTCGATCTGGTCGACCTCACCGGCGAGGTTGGGATCGGCGGCGATCATCAGCGCCACGAGACCGGTGACGTGCGGTCCGGACAGGCTGGTGCCGCTCGCCGCGCGGTAGGTGCCGCCGAGGTCGGAGGAGCGGATCCACTGCCCGGGCGCCGAGACGTCGGGCTTCAGGCGGTTGCTGCCATCGACGGCGATCGGGCCGCGGCTGCTGAACCGCGCCGGCGCGTCGATGCCGTCTTCCGAGCTGGGGTCGGCGGTGGCGCCGACGGTGAACGCGGCGTCGTAGATGGCGGGCGGCGCGTTGATGCTCGAGCAGGCGGGCCCGTCGTTGCCCGCCGAGGCGACGACGACGATGCCGGCGGCGCGCGCGTTCTCGACCGCCGCACGCAGCACGTCGGGGTTGGTGCAGCCCTCCGAGGTCGGACAGCGCCAGGAGTTGTTGAGCACGTCCGGTGCGCGGTCGGGATCCGGATTGTTGCCGGCGAGGTCGGTGGGAGCGAGGAAGAACTGGAAGCACTCGATGTAGGTCGCCGGCGTGCCGACGCCGCGGTCCATGTTGCGGCAGCCGATCCACTGCGCGCCG
>DASYQD010000083.1:0-18680 GCA_036005845.1 Thermoanaerobaculia bacterium
AGTTAGTTGGGTCAGGCCGCGCGATGGGCCGCCGCCACTCCCGCCGGCCCGCCCGGCCGTACCACGACTCAGCGCTTTGCCGGCACGACCTCGAGTACGCCCCGCATCATCGAGGCCGCTAGTAGCTCTCGCCCGGCTGCAGCGTCACCACCTGGCAGCTCGAGCCTTCCTTCTCGAGCTCGCGCTTAAGGTCCTCGGGCTTGCCGGTCAGCGCATCGAAGGTGCCCCAGTGGATGGGGATGACCACCTGCACGCCGAGGTACTTGCAGGCGCGCGCCGCCTGGTGGGGGTCCATGGTGAAGAGGTCGCCGATGGGCAGGAACGCCAGCTCGGGGCGGTAGAGCTCGCAGAGGAGCTGCATGTCGGTGAACAGCGCCGTGTCGCCCGAGTGGTAGAAGGTGAAGCCGCTCTCCAGCCGCACGATGTAGCCCGAGGCGACGCCGCCGTAGACGAGCTGGCCGTCGTCGAGGATGCCGCACGAGTGGTCGGCGCGTACCATGGTGACGCGCGTGCCGAGCACGTCCTGGCTGCCGCCGAGGTTCATCGGCGAGGTGTTCTCGACGCCCTTGCCCTGCAGCCAGTGGCAGAGCTCGAAGCAGCCGACGACCTTCTTCGGCTGATGCTGCTTCGCCAGCGTCACCGCGTCGCCGATGTGGTCGAAGTGGCCGTGGGTGAGCAGCATGGCGTCGAGCCGCGCCAGCTTCTTGAGCTCCGGCGGGCAGGCAGGGTTGCCGTCCACCCACGGATCGATGAGCACCACGTCGCCGCCGGGCAGCTCGCAGCGCACCGTGGCGTGGCCGAGGTAGGTGAAGCGGGGCCGCGGATCGTGCATCGGGACTCCTCCAGCGAGTGGCTGATGGCGAAACGAGGGACCGCGAAACTGTGGCGATTCTATCCGCGCCACTCCTGCTAGATTGACGCCTCGACCGCCTGCCAGCCAATTCCGCGCCAAGCCGAGCCGACGAGGAGACGCGATGAGCCCGCTCTACCCCTGGTTCCTGTTCCTGCACATCCTCGCCGCGCTCTGGTTCGCGGCCGGAATCTTCTCCAGCGCCGTGGTGCGCGCGCAGGGACGGCGCGCCAAGAGCGCCGCCGAGCGCACGCTGGCCGTGCGGCTGCTCTGGCGGCTGCACGTCATCTACACCTTGCCCGGGCTGCTGCTCGCCGGCTTCCTCGGCTTCTACCTCGTCAGTGCTGGCGGCTTCCGCTTCGCCGAGACCTGGATCCTCGCCGCGGCGATGCTCTACCTGTTGATGTTCCTGTCGACGCTCTTCGCGCTGACGCCGGGGTTGTCGCGCCAGCGCGCCGCGGCGACGCGCATCGCCGGCGGCGCCGCGAACGCCGACGACGAGGCGACGCTGACGGCGCGGGGGCCGAGCATCCTCACTCACGTCAACGCCGTGATCATCGTCATCCTGGTCTGCCTGATGGCGGTCAAGCCGTGAGCCGGAGCGCGGCGCCACGCCTTGACATGTGTCACGCAGCCATGCACACTGACATACATGGTGAAGACGCAGGTCTATCTCCGCGAGGAGGAGCTCGAGCAGCTGCGCAACACGGCCCGGCGGTCGGGAGCGAGCGTGGCGGAGCTCGTTCGCGAAGCCATTCGCCGCGTCTGGATTCGGCCCGGTGAGGGGGGTCCCGTCGCGCTCTGGGACGGCAAGCCCAAACACACCGCGGTGGAGCACGACTCGATCTACGACGCTCCTTGATGCGCACCGGCGAAGAGGTCTTCGTCGACAGCGGAGGGTGGATCGCATTGGCGCTGTCGCGCGATCCGCATCACGACCGTGCCCGTCAAGCTTGGGAAGCGCTCCGTGCGGCCGGGGCTCGGCTGCGCACCTCGATTCCGGTCGTGCTCGAAACGTTCACGTTTCTCGATCGCAACGCCACCCGCGACGTCGCGCTCAGTTGGAAGGAATCGCTGAGCGGCCTGCGAGGGCTGCGGGTTCTCGACTGCAAAGCCGCGGATCTCGAACGTGGCTGGTCTTACTTCGAGCGCACCGATCTCCACAAGCTGTCGGCGGTCGACGCCACCAGCTTCGCGATCATGGAGCGCGAGGGGATCCGCCGCGCCTTCGCTTTCGACCACCACTTCGCTGCCGTCGGCTTCCTGATGGTCGGATAGCCCGCCACGGCGGGCGGTGCTGTCACCGATAAGCCGCGGCCTGGATGCCGTAGAGCTCGGCGTACTGGCCGCCCTTGGCGACGAGCTCGTCGTGGCTGCCGACTTCGACGACGCGGGCGCCGTCGAGAACCACGATGAGGTCCGCCATGCGCACGGTCGAGAAGCGGTGGGAGACGAGGATGGTGATGCGGCCGTTCTCCGCCGTGCCGCGGGCGCCGGCGGCGTAGCGTTCGAAGAGCGCGTGCTCGGTCTCGGCGTCGAGCGCGGCGGTCGGCTCGTCGAGCACGAGGAGCAGCGGCGCATCGCGCATGAAGCCGCGCGCGAGGGCCAGCTTCTGCCACTGGCCGAAGGAGATCTCGACGCCGCCAGGCCACGTCGGCCCCAGCTGCGTGTCGAGGCCGCGAGGCAGCTTCTGCACCACGTCCTCGGCGCCGGCGCGCGCCACCGCCGCGATCACCGCGCTCTCGTCCTCGCGCCGCGGCAGGTCGCCGACGCCGACCGAGTCGCGGGCGAAGAGCTCGAAGCGGAAGAAGTCCTGGAAGGCGCCGGCGAGGCGTAACCGCCAGGCCGCCGCCGGCAGCCGCGCCAGCGGTCGGTCGTCGACGTAGATCGCACCGCTGGTGGGGGCGTAGAGCTTGGCGAGCAGCTTCACCAGCGTCGTCTTGCCGGCGCCGTTCTCGCCGACGACCGCCACCACGGCGCCCGCCGGCAGCGACAGCGACACGTCCTCGAGCACCAGCCGGGTCGTGCCCGGGTAGGCGAACGAGACGTGCTCGAGCCGGATCCCCGACGCCAGCCGCTCGGGCACCGGCAGGTCCTCGTTCGCCACGACCGCTGCCGCGTAGTCCTCCAGCCACGCCAGCCGCCGCGAGCCGTCCATCCAGAAGCCGCGCAGGAAGCCGACCTCGCCCACCGTCGCGCCCACGTACGCCGACAGCCGCGCGCCCGCGGCGAGCAGCAGCAGCACGTCGGCCGCAGGCGCCCGCAATCCGCGCGACACCCACACCACCGCCGCCACGTAGGCAGCGCCGAAGAGCGCCCACGCCAGTGTCTGCCACACTGCGGTGCCGGTCCGCGCCGCCGCCACCGGCGCGTAGCCGCGCTCCCACGCCGCGCGCCGCTCTTTCGCCAGCCGCCGGCCGATGCCGGTGACGCGCACCTCCTTGCCCGGCGGCGCGGTGGTGGCGACGTCGAAGAGGTGCCGCGCCAGGCGATGGGACGGCGCCGCCCCCTCCTGCGCCCGCCGCTCCACCGCCGGCCGCCAGGTCGAGGCGAGCACCGTCGGCAGCGCGAACACCGCCAGCAGCGCGAGCGCCGGGTGGATGGACATCAGCAGCGCGACGGTGATCGCGAGGCGAAGGACCCATCCCGCGGTGGCGAACGCGGACATGTACATGTGGTCGAGCACGAAGACCTGGTTGCGCAGCACCGACAGCCGGTCGAGGTAGTCCGGCCGTTCCTGGTGCGCGATGGTGGCCACCGAGGCCTGCAGGCGCGCGACGTGCGACTCCAGCGCGATCGTCACCTTGTCGCGGAAGCGACGCTGCAGGCGCGTCGAGACGACGCCGAGGAACCAGGTGGCCGCCGCCGAAACGGCGATGGCGAGCGCCGCCAGCCACACGCGCCGCGCGTCGTGCGCGAGCACGCCTTCGCCGAGGAGCTTGATCCACAGCGCCAGCAGCGCGTCGGGCAACGCCGCGAGCTGCGACAGCACGAAGGCCGCGAGCATCAGCCGCGGCTCGTGGCGGTAGCCGAGCTGGCACAGCCGCCACATCGAGCGCCACGGCGGCGGCAGCTCGTCGGGTGGGCGCGTCGCCGGCCGCGTCATGTCGCCGGCGCCGTCGCGCTCGGTGCCCTCAGCGCGCTCAGTCGAGGACGTCGTAGACGACCTCCTCTCCTTCCGCTTCCGGCTCGCCGGTGGTGAAGCGCTGCGCCTGCAGGTCGAACATCGTGAAGTAGCGGCCGCGCCGCGCCATCAGCTCGTCGTGGGTGCCGAGCTCCACCACCCTGCCGCGCTCGAGCACGCAGATGCGGTCGGCGTGACGCACGGTCGAGAAGCGGTGCGAGACGAGGATCGTCGTGCACTGCCGCGTGGCGGCGAGGATGCGGTCGAAGATCTCCGCCTCGCCGCGCACGTCGAGCTGCGCCGTCGGCTCGTCGAGGATGACGACGCCGGCGCCCGTGCGCACCGCGCAAAGCGCCCGCGCCAGCGCGACGCGCTGCCACTGGCCGCCGGAGAGGTCGGTGCCGCCGGCGTAGCCGCGCGCCAGCACCGTGTCGAGATCCGCCAGGTTCGCCGCGCCCGCCTCCGCCAGCGCCGCGCGGACGTCCTCGTCCGCCGCGCCCCGCGGCGCCACGTTGTCGCGCAGCGGCAGCTCGAAGCGGACGAAGTCCTGGAACACCGCCGCGATGCGCGCGCGCCAAGCCGCGAGATCGAGCTCGCGCAGGTCGACGCCGTCGACCTCGATGCCGCCCGCCTGCGGGTCGTAGAGCCGGCAGAGCAGCTTCGCCAGCGTCGTCTTGCCGGCGCCGTTGCTGCCGACGATGGCGAGCGACGTGCCGGCCGGGATCGTGAGGTCGAAGCCGTCGAGCACCGGCGCGCCGCCTCCCTCTGACGAACCCGGGTACGCGAAGCGCACGTCGCGGAAGCGCAGCTCGCGCGCCGGCATGCCAGCCGCGGGCCGAGCGCCAGAGGGCAGCGCGCCCGCCGGCGCCATCGCACCCTGCAGCCGCAGCACCGCCGCCACCGGCGCCGCCGCGCCGTCGAGCGCCCAGTTGAGGCCGCCGAAAGCGATCATCGACGAGCCCGCCGCCGCCGTGGCGAAGGTCACCGCGGCGCCCAAGCCGACGCGGCCGTCGATCACCGCGCGAGCCAGCGAGCCGAGCACCACCACGTTGGCGATGCCGACGAGCACCAGGCTCAGCGCCACCGACTTCTCGCGCAGCCGCGTCGCTTCGTACTGCAGCCGGTGGAGGCGCGTGCGCCGCGCCACGAACCAGTCGAGCACCCAGTCCGCCAGCCCGAAGAGCCGCAGCTCCTTCGCCGCCGGCGGGTCGACGGCGATGCGGTAGGCGTACTCCGCTTCGCGCTGCGCGGCGCGCACCTCCTCGGTGTTGCGGTCGTACCAAACGGCACTCTCGCGCAGCAGCCAGTGCGTCGCCAGCCAGGCGCCGGCGAGCAGCGGCGGCGCCCACCAGGCGTAGGCGAAGAGCACCGCCGCCGAGGCCAGCCCGGCGATCTGCTCGACGAGCCCGCCGGCGATGAAGTCCATGTCGATCGACAGCGGCGGACCGGTCATGCCGAGGTCGAAGTTGCGCGCCGTGGTGAGGTCGCTGGTGAGCTTGGGGTCCTCGAGGTGCCCCATTCCCGGGGGCTCGACGCAGGCGTCGGTGAGCCGATCGTAGAGCCACGCCGCGGTGCGGTCGCCGAGGTTGTAGCTCAGCGCCAGGTGGATCGGCGCCAGCACTTGCAGCAGCACGAAGGTGGCGCCGGCGAACAGCAGCGGCCTGCCCAGCCCATCGCCGCGCTGCACGGCGCCGACGAGCGCGCCCATGGCGACCGCGAACAGCGCCGGCAGCACGCCGCGGGTGACGAGCGTCGCCCACCACGCCGCGGCGAGCGGGGCGTCCGCCTTCGGCAGGGCGGCGAAGAACTGCCACTCCGGGCGCGCGCGAAGACGGCGGATGGCTGCACTCGTCACGCTGCTCCCCTCGAGCCGGCGCCGACTCTACTCACGACTCGCCGGCGTGGCGATATCGCGCCGCGCACTTGCGCTAGCATCGCCTGAGCTTCGTTGCACCATCGATGCGTTGCGTTTCGGCGCGTTCCTTGCGCGCCTGATGACGAGAAAGGAGACTGCCCATGTCCTTCGTCTGGAACGTCACCATCCGCAAGGACGCCAAGAGCGGCGGCTACGCCTACGACCCGCCCGCGCTCACCGGCGTCGAGATCGGCGACCAGATCGTCTGGGCCAACGACGACGAGGTCGCGCACTGGCCGGGGCTGGTGACCCCGACCGGCGTCAACGACACCTACTTCATGGCGTACCAGATCGCGCCCCACGAACCTTCCGGCGCCTTCGTGCCGGGGGTGAGCGGCACGGTCACCTACGTGGACTCGCTCGACCCTCAAGGTCCCACCGGCACCATCGCGGTCGACTGACCCACTCGAAGGGAGACGCCATGACACCCTCGAACGCCGCTCGCGTCACTCTCGCCCTCGTCCTCGTCGCCATCTCGGCTCTCGTCCTCGCCCCCGCGGCCCGCGCCGCCAACCCGCAGATCGTCACCTGCCCGCCGCTGCAGCAGAACCTCATCACCATCCCGGAGATCAAGAGGAGCTCCGACGGCAAGCTGCGGGCGACGATCGAGCTGGTCGACGGGATGCGCACGCTCTGGGACTACCCGAACACCAACCGCTGCGCCACGCAGCACCTGCGCTACCTGCGCGGCTACGCCGGCTTCGACCCCGCCGGCTCGCCGGCGTGGCCTTCGGGCCAGGAGCCGCTGCCGGGGCCGACGCTGCGCGCGCGCGTCGGCGACCTGGTAGAGATCGCCTTCTTCAACGACATCGACACGCAGAACTTCCAGAACGCGCTCGACAAGGGGGCCGTCGGCACCACCGCCGCCTGCGATCAGTACACGACCAGCACGTCGGCCTCGCAGAGCGCCACCGGACCGGCGGGCAACTCGGCCGGCGCCAACGACACGATGCCCAACTGCCTGCACGGCTCGAGCACCAGCAACCTGCACTTCCACGGCACCCACACGACGCCGAGCACGACCGGCGACGACGTGCTGCTCTTCGTGCGCCCGTCGATGCGCGTCGACGGCCAGCGGCAGCCCAACCGCGCGGAGGCGAACCTCGCCTTCGCCGAGGTCTTCGACCGCTGCGAGCACCACGGCCCGCCGCATCTCTGGTCCGAGATGCCGGAGAGCTGGCAGGAGACGCAGAAGGACCTGCTGCAGTCCTACGACCGCACCGTCGCCTACCAGGGCCAGCCGGGGACGCTGCCGGCGTCGAGCCAGCTCTGGCCGGCGAACGCGTCGGCGATCGCGCAGGGCCTCTGGCCGCAGTACCAGGTCGGCGCCTTCCCCTACTGCTTCCCGCTGCCGGAGTGGAAGCAGGGCAGCCCGACGCCGAGGATGGGCCAGGCGCCCGGCACCCACTGGTACCACGCGCACAAGCACGGCTCGACGGCGCTCAACGTCGCCAACGGTCTCACCGGCACGCTCATCATCGAAGGCCAGTACGACGACCAGCTCCGCGCCTACTACAAGAACAAGCTCAAGGAGCAGGTGCTGATGATCCAGCAGCTCGGCACCGCGCCCTTCCCGCTCACCAACCCGGCGGTGAACCAGGGCGCGCCTGGCGCGCCGCGGCCTGCCCTGTCGGTCAACGGCCGCCTCGACCCGGTGGTGACGATGGCGCCCGGCGAGGTGCAGCTCTGGCGCATCGTCAACGGCGCCTTCCGCGACGCCGTCGAGCTCTACTACTTCGAGCCGCAGTCGTCGTCGACGCCGTGCAGCGCCGCGCAGCCGCCGGCGAGCTTCCCCATCCAGTGGCGGCAGATCGCGCAGGACGGCGTGCAACTCCGGGTCGAGAACTACCGCGCCGTCGGCGCCGTCGACGCGGCGCTCAACATCGGTCCCGCCAACCGCGCCGACATGCTGATCAAGGCGACCACCGCCGGCAAGTACTCGCTCTGCGTGGTGCGCAACGATGCGCTCTTCACGCAGGGCAGCACCGGCGCCCCCGACCCGCCGAGCCTGTTGCTCACCGTCAACGTCACGGGGATGAACATCGACCCGCCGATGGACTTCATCCCCGACGCCGACTTCCCCACCTTCCCCGGCTTCCTCGACGACATCCCGGCGAGCGAGATCAAGCTCACCCGCACGCTCGTTTTCGGCGCCGGCAACAGCACCATCGACGGCAAGTCGTTCATGGACCACCACGTCGACCAGACGATGCAGCTCAACTCCGCCGAGGAGTGGACGGTGATGAACCAGGCCGACGACAAGTCACACCCGTTCCACATCCACATCAACCCCTTCCAGATCACCGGCATCTTCCAGCCCAACACTCCCGAGGCGAAGGATCCCAACAACCCCTGCTACGTGAACCCGAACGACCCGGCGACCTGGAAGCCCTGCCCGTCCCAGCAGCCGCAGGCGCCGTTCGTCTGGTGGGACACCTTCCCCATTCCCACCGGGCAGCAGATCCAGCTTCCCTGCAAGAAGCTCGCGGACTGCGAGCCGAAGCTGCAGCCGTACATCACCTGCAACGCCGCGCGCGGGACATGCACGGAGTACATCCCCGGCTGGTTCAAGCTGCGCACGCGCTTCGTCGACTTCACCGGGCAGTACGTGCTGCACTGCCACATCCTCATCCACGAGGACCGCGGCATGATGCAGCTCATCCAGGTGGTGCCCGACACCACCCCGTTGGGTCACCACTGAGCGCTTGACATCTTGACATCCAGGGCGGCGGGATAGCACCCTGCGGCCCGTGACCAGGAAAGGCGCCGCGTCGAAGACCTCCATCGACGCGGCGCCGCGCCTCGTCGCCGCGGCGAAGCGGCTCGCCGACGACGTCGACCGGCTCGCCTTCGCGCCGCCGGTGACGCACGTCTACAACCCGCTGCGCTACGCGTGGGCGCCGTACCGGCGCTACCTCGAGCGCTTCGGCGGCGCGCGCGGGCGCGTCGTGCTCGTCGGCATGAACCCCGGGCCGTTCGGCATGGCGCAGACCGGTGTGCCGTTCGGCGACGTGGCGATGGTGCGCGACTGGATGGGCATCGCCGGCGAAGTCGGCCGCCCGCCGCGCGAGCACCCGCAGCGGCCGGTGCGCGGCTTCGACTGCCCGCGCAGCGAGGTGAGCGGCACCCGGCTGTGGGGCTGGGCCGCGAAGCGCTTCGGCAGCGCCGAGGAGTTCTTCGCGCGCTTCCTGGTGCTCAATTACTGCCCGCTGGCGTTCCTCGAAGAGAGCGGCCGCAATCGCACGCCCGACGCGCTGCCGGCCGCCGAACGCGCCGCGCTCTACGCCGCCTGCGATCCGGCGCTGCGCGCGGCGGTCGAGGCGGTCGAGCCGCGCGCCGTGGTCGGCGTCGGCCGCTTCGCCGCCGATCGTGCCGCGACCGCCACGGCGGGCCTCGACGTGCCGCTCGGCTCGATCCTCCATCCGAGCCCGGCGAACCCGAGCGCCAACCGCGAGTGGGAAGCGACGGTGGAACGCCAGCTTGGCGAGATGGGTTTGCTCTAGAGTCCTCCAGATGCGCCAGGTCACGCTTATCACCACCGGCGGCACCATCGAGAAGACCTACGACGAGCAGACGGGCGAGCTCTCCAACCGCCGCACGCTCGTCGACCGCATGCTGGCCGAGCTGCACCTCGAGGAGACCGCGATCTCCACCGTCGAGCTGATGAGCAAGGACAGCCTCGACATGACACCCGAGGACCGGCGCCGCATCCTCGAGGCGGTGCGCAGCGCCACCGACAACGACGCAGCCAGCTCGGGGGTCGTCGTCCTCCACGGCACCGACACGCTCTGCGAGACCGGCGAGCTGCTGGCCCGTGAGCTGCCGTCGCCGCGCGTGCCGGTGGTGCTCACCGGCGCCTGGCGGCCGTTCGAGATGAAGCGCTCCGACGCGCTGCAGAACTTGACCGAGGCGATCTTCGCCACCGGCGCGCTCCAGCCCGGCGTCTACTGCGTGGCGCACGGCCGCCCGTTGCGCTTCCCGGGCGTGCGCAAGGACCGCGAGCGCGGCACGTTTACCGCCGGCGGTGAGGCGGCGCGATGAATCGCGCCGCCGGCGTCGCCGGCGTCACCACGCCGTGATCGCGCCGGCGGAGGTCCTCGCCGCGCGCGAGCGCATCGCCGACACGCTGCTCGTCACTCCCTGCGTGCCGGCGCGGCAGCTCTCGCAGGAGCTCGGCGCCGAGGTGCGCATCAAGTGCGAGAGCCTGCAGCGCACCGGCTCGTTCAAGCCGCGCGGCGCGCTCAACAAGATGCTCCAGCTTCCCGCCGACGTGCGGCAGCGCGGCGTCGTCTGCGCCTCGGCGGGCAACCACGCGCAGGCGGTGGCCTTCGCCGCCGCGCGGCTCGGCGCGCCGGCGCTCATCGTCATGCCGGAGACGACGCCGCTGGTGAAGGTGTCAGCGACGCGGCAGTGGGGCGCCGAGGTGGTGCTCCATGGCACCAGCTTCGACGAAGCCACCGATCGCGCGCGCGAGCTGCAGCGGCAGCGCGGCCTCACCTACGTGCACGCCTTCGACGACGAGCAGGTGATCGCCGGCCAGGGCACCGTCGGCCTCGAGCTGCTCGAGCAGTTCCCCGAGCTCGACACCGTGGTGGTGCCGATCGGCGGCGGCGGCTTGATCTCCGGCATCGCCACCGCCATCCGCGCCCAACGGCCGGGCACGCGCATCTACGGCGTGCAGACCGAGGCGTCGCCGTCGATGGCGAAGAGCTTCGCGACGGGAACGCTGGTCGCCGACAAGCCGGCACCGTCGATCGCCGAGGGTATCGCGGTGAAGACGCCCGGCGGCATCACCGTCGAGCTGGTGCGCCAGCTCGTCGACGACGTCGTGCTGGTCTCCGAGAAGGGCATCGAGGGCGGCGTCTACCGGCTGCTGGAGACCAACAAGCTGCTCGCCGAGGGAGCGGGGGCCGCGGCGCTCACCGCGCTGCTGGAGGAGAAGCTGCCCGACCTCGCCGGGCGCAAGGTCGCCGTCGTGCTCTCCGGCGGCAACATCGACCTCAACATCCTCTCCCGCATCGTCGAGCGGGCGCTGGCGCGCCACCATCGGCTGGTGCGGCTGCGGGTCACCATCGGCGATCGCCCCGGTTCGCTCGCCGCCGCGCTCGAGATCGTCGCGCAGAGCGGCGCCAGCGTGCTCCACATCGAGCACAACCGCTTCTTCACCGACGCCAGCTTCTGGGAGACCGAGATCGAGCTGACGCTCGAGACCCGCGATGCCCAGCAGGTGGCCGAGCTGCGCGAGGCGCTGCGCGCCGCCGGCTACTCGCGCATCACCGAGCCGGACGTGCGGCTCTTCGGCTAGCGAAGCCCGCGCGCGCGCCGTCCACGGGGCGGACGCCGTCCGCCTCCGCCGTCCGGAAGCTGTACGCCGCTGGTGCGGCGGCAGAGCGAAGTCGTTGATTCGACGGCAACGGCGCGCCATGCACGGCGCGGCACCCCGGTTGCTCTCCCCATCCGGCGAGCACGACACGAGACCGGACATGAGCACCACCCTCGCCGCCGCCACCGCCTCGCACAACGCATCGCTCGCCTCGAGCCAGGCCGCCGCGCTCGTCGGCGAGCTCATGCGCCACCTGCTGTCGCGCGCGGCCGAGGCGTCGCCGGCGCTCCTCACGCGGCTCGACGAGGCGGTGCGCACCTACGAGGTGAAGTTCCGCGGCTACCTGAACGGGCAAGGGCAACGGCCGCCGCTCGAGCTGGGCGGCGTCCTCGCCACCGCCTTCCTGGAGCTGGCCGCCGCCGGCAGCCCGCGCGATGCCTCGCGCTTTCGCGTCGAGGCGCTCGAGGCGCGCTTCCACGCCGGCGAGCGGCTGCTGAACCAGCGGCTCGAGCGCGGCGAGCGTCGCCTGCCGGCGCGCCTTGGCCGCTCCGCCTAGCGCCTCTACGTATTTCTACTCACTGATGCCGTTCCCCAGCCCAGACGAGGCGGCCAACATCGCAGCTCCGCGCTTGGCGCAGGTAAGCTCGCGGCTCTTGAGGCCCAAGATCCTGCTCGTCGACGACGAGCCTTCGCTGCGCGCGCCGATCCGCCGCTACCTCGAGGCCAACGGCTACGAGGTGCGCGAGGCGCCCACCGTCAACAGCGGCGAGGCCTCCTTCCGCGACGACCGCCCCGACCTCGCGGTGCTCGACTTCGAGCTGCCCGACGGCACCGCGCTCGACCTCATCCCGCGGCTCAAGGCGCTCGACCCCGACGTGCCTCTCATCGTGCTCACCGGCCACGGCTCGATCGACGTCGCGGTGGCGACGGTGAAGCTCGGCGCCGAGCACTTCCTCACCAAGCCGCCCGAGCTGGCGGCGCTGACCACGCTCATCGAGCGCACGCTCGACAACCAGCGCACGCGCCGGCGCGACCAGGCGGCGCGGCGCTCGCAGGAGGAGCGCGGCGCGCCCAACCCGTTCCTCGGCACCGCGCCGGCCGTCGCCGCGCTCGCCGCCGAGGCGCAGCTCGCCGTCGCCGGCGACAGCCCGGTGCTGATCATGGGCGAGACCGGCAGCGGCAAGGGCGTGCTTGCGCGCTGGCTGCACGACAACGGCGCCCGCGCCGACGAGGCCTTCGTCGACATCAACTGCGCCGGCCTCTCGCGCGAGCTGCTGGAGAGCGAGCTGTTCGGCCACGCCAGGGGCGCCTTCACCGGCGCCATCGCGGAGAAGAAGGGCCTGCTCGAAGTGGCCCATCGCGGCACGCTCTTCCTCGACGAGATCGGCGACATGGACGTCGCGCTGCAGCCGAAGTTCCTCAAGGCGCTCGAGGAGAAGCGTTTCCGCCGCCTCGGCGAGACCAGCGAGCGGCAGGTCGACGTGCGCCTCGTCGCCGCCACCAACCACGACCTCGGCGAGCTGGTGCGCGAGAAGCGCTTCCGCGCCGACCTCTACTACCGCATCAACACGCTGGTGATGCGCGTGGCGCCGCTGCGGGAACGCACCGCCGACATCCCGCTGCTCGCCGCAGCGCTGCTGCGCCGTTTGACGTACGAGATGGGCCGGCCGGAGCTCGAGCTCGGAGAGGACGCGGTCGAGGCGCTCGTCGCCTACCCGTGGCCGGGTAACGTGCGCGAGCTGCGCAACGTGCTCGAGCGCGGCGTGCTGGCGGCGGAGGGCGGCGGCAAGGGCAACCGCCAACTGCAGCGGCGGCACCTGCGCTTCGACGCCGGACCGGTGGCCACCGCGTCGCTCGGCGACGGCGCGCACCTCACGCTCGCCGAGCTCGAGCGCCGGCACATCGAGCGCGTGCTCGAGCTCGAGAAGGGGCACGTCGTCACCGCCGCCGAGCGCCTCGGCATCCCGCGCAGCACGCTCTACCAGAAGCTCAAGGAATACGGCATCGACCCGGCGAGCTATCGCTAGCGGCAGCTCGCGCCGGCGCAATGGCGGAGCTGGGCGAGCTTCGCCGCCAGGTCCTCGCGCACGCCCTTGAACGCCTTGCCCGCATGCCGGCTGCGCAGCTGCAGCGGGTCCTGCTCGAGGTCGTAGAGCTCGCGCGCGCCGTCGTCGTACTCGATCCACACCCAGCGCTCGGTGCGTACGCCGGTGTAGGTGGCGCGGTTGCCCTCGAGCCCTTCGAGCAGCAGCGTGCGCTCGCGGCCGGCGCGCGGGTCGGCGGCGGGCTGCTGCAGCGGCAGCCCGTCGAGCAGGCGGCCGGCGGCGGCGCCGGCGGCGGCGAGCAGCGTCGGCGCGAGGTCGATGTTCGCCACCAGCTGGTCCGCCACGGCGCCGGCGGAGAAACCCGGACCGCGGATCAAGAGCGGCACGCGGATCGACTCCTCGTAAGGCAGGAACTTGCCGTCGCGGATGCGGTGCTCGCCGTGGAAGAAACCGTTGTCGGAGGTGAAGACGAAGAGCGTGCGGTCGAGCTCGCCGGTCTCGGCGAGGGCATCGACGAGACGCGCCACCATCTCGTCGACGGCGAGCAGCGAGGCGAGCTGGGCGCGATAGGTGCGCAGCACGTCGGCCTGCACGTCCGC
This sequence comes from Thermoanaerobaculia bacterium, assembly GCA_036005845.1. Lineage (GTDB taxonomy): Bacteria > Acidobacteriota > Thermoanaerobaculia > Multivoradales > JAIOJS01 > DASYQD01. Next base: position 13,857 of record DASYQD010000083.1, read on the forward strand.
GTTGAGACGCGGCAGCCGGCGCACCGAGCCGGGCTTGTCGCTCACGTCGGCCTCGTCGAACGAGGCCTTCGCCGGCAGCGGCTCGTCGGCGAAGCGGCCGGCGTGGCGAGGCGCCGGACGCGGCGCCGTGCCCTTGCCGCTGGCATCGCTGTTCTCGAGGTGCGGCGCCACCGGCGCGACGCTCAGGTAGAAAGGCCCGCGACCGGCGCGACCGCGGATCACCTGCTCGGCGGCCGCCGCCAGCACGTCGGTCTGGTAGTCCGCCTCGTCGTGCCCGTAGTGGACGAGGTGCCCGTCGTCGCTCAGCGTGTAGTCGAAGTACGAGTAGGTCGTGGGATCGACGAGCGCCAGCCAGCGCGACCAGCCCGGCGGCACCGCCGGCGGCACCACCTGGCCGTAGCCGTTGAGATACTTGCCGACGTGCGCCGTGTAGTAGCCGGCGCGCTGCAGCCACACCGGCAGCGTCTCGCGGGCGTCGAGCGCACCGACGCCGCCGTGCGGCGGGTTGTTGCCGCGCACGCCGTGGTTGTGCGCGTACTGCCCGGTGAGCAGCGTCGACCGCGACGGGCAGCAGAGTGGGTAGGAGACGAAGGCGTTGGTGAAGGTGGTGCCCTCGTCGCCGATGAGCCGCTGCGTTTCGGGCATGACCCGCAGCGACTCGAGGGTCTGGTCGTCGGTCAACAAGAGAACGATGTTGGGGTGCGGGCTGCCTGCCTTTCCGGCGGGCGGGCGGGCCGAGGTGGCGCGCTGGACGCCGGGGCCGTTGGCGAGCAGGGCCAGGCCGGCGATTGCGGCGAGAGCGGCGCGCACGGCCACGAGGAAAGTATCGCGCATGCCCAAGACGCGCAGGATGGGATCGTGACCGATCAACCGCTCGCGCCGGATGGAACCTTGCGCACCCGACGAACTAGGCTTATAACTAGTCAGTTGGACCCCGAGGAGCGACCCATGCGCACGGACAAGCAGCTCGAGACGATCTCCCGCCGCTGGCCGGTCCAAGAGGCCAAGGCGCGTTTCAGCGAGCTCCTCGAGGCCAGTCTCAAGGAAGGTCCACAGATCGTCACTCGTCGAGGCGTGGAGGCTGCCGTCATCGTCCCCGTCGAGGAGTGGCGCCGTCTCCAGGACTCCGCTCGACCCACGCTCAAGGAGCTGCTGCTCGCGGAGTCGGCCCGCGCTCGCTTTTCGATCCCAGCTCGGCGGCAGTGGCGCCGCCGTCGACCGATGGCCATCGGCTAGCGCCGGTGTACCTGCTCGACACCAACGTCGTCTCCGAGCTGCGGAAGCCGCGGCCACATGGGTCGGTGGTGGCTTGGCTCGAGGCGACCGACAACGCCGATCTTCACCTCGCCGCTGTCACCCTCGGCGAGCTGCAGGCGGGCGTGGAGGTCACGCGACGACAGGACGCCGCCAAGGCTACCGAGATCGAGGCCTGGATCGATCAAGTCGCCCAGACCTGGAACGTCCTTCCCCTTGACGGCCCCACCTTCCGCACCTGGGCTCGTCTGATGCACGGGCGTCAGGATGAGCTGCTAGTCGACGCTTTGATCGCGGCAACGGCGATCCAACATGGGCTCGTCGTCGTGACCCGCAACGTGCGCGACTTTGCGCCCTTCGGGCTCGAGACGCTCGATCCCTTCGCAAAAGCAGGGCCCGTCGAGTGACCGACGGCGGCGAAGGCAAGGAGCCTCGCAAACCCGTAGAAGTGGCGCCGCCCGGCCGCTCCACCGCCGAGCAGACGCCGCAGGAACGCCACGAGTGGGGCAAGGCGACGCGGGCGCCCGAGGAGCGCCACTTCCTCGTCGGCCCGCGGCTGCGGCGCGAGGAGATCGCGCGCCTCTTCCGCATCCTCTCCGACTTCATGCGCGGCTTCCGGGCCCTCCACTTCCTCGACCCGGTGGTCACCGTCTTCGGCTCGGCGCGCTTCTCCGAGTCGCACCGCTACTACGCCCTCGCCCGCGAGACCGGGCGGCTGCTCGCGCAGGCGGGCTTCACGGTGATGACCGGCGGCGGGCCCGGCGTCATGGAGGCCGCCAACCGCGGCGCCCGCGAGGGCGGCGGCATGAGCGTCGGCTGCAACATCGAGCTGCCGCACGAGCAGAAGCCCAACCCCTACCTCGACCTCTTCGTCGAGTTCCGCTACTTCTTCGTGCGCAAGGTGATGTTGGTCAAGTACTCGACCGCCTTCGTCTGCATGCCCGGCGGCTTCGGCACCATGGACGAGATCTTCGAGACCGCCACCCTCATCCAGACCGGCAAGATCCTCGGCTTCCCACTCATCCTCGTCGGCCGCGACTACTGGACGCCGCTGCTCGACTTCCTCGCCGGCACCATGGTGCCCGAAGGCACGGTGACGGCGCCCGAGACGCAGCTCCTCACTGTCACCGACGACCCTGCCGCTGCGGTGGCGCAGATCGTCGAAGCAGCGTCGCGGCTGAGCGGTGAAACGGCCGCCGAGCGCCCGCGCCCCAACCCGCTCCTCGGCGAGCGCAAGCCGGCGCGGTCGAAGACTTAGCTCGAGATAGCATCCTTGTCGTGACGCAGCTGATCGTTCGACAGGCCGACAACGAGGTCAAGGCGAAGCGGCTACGGCTTGGCCTCGCGGCGCGCTTCGCCCGCATCGGTCTCGCCGAGGACATCCCCGAGCTGCGCGGACAACCGGCTCGTCCGGCCGATTTTGGCCGCTGATCACGGCAAGCACCACTGGTGCGGGTCGGTGGGGATCGACGGCGGCGGCGGCGGCGCGGGCTCGCCGGCGAAGATGGCGTTGAGGCGACCGGCCAGCCGCACGCCGGCCTTGACGAGCTGGCGCTTGACGATCGGCACGTTGGCGTAGGCGTACGCGTAGCCGAGGTCGGCTTTCTGCCCCGGCGGGCTGGCCGGCGGAGCGGTGCCGGCGTAGACCTGCGGCCGCAGGCAGAACGCCTCGCGCAGCCACTCCTCGTACGGCGCCGCCTGCCAGGCGGCGACCTGCTGCGGCGTCGGATCGTCGATGAAGCGCACCAGCTCGGTGAAGCTGAGGTTCTCGGAAGCGATGAGGCCCTCGTCCCACACCGAATGGAGGTTCCTGTCTTCCTTGAACCACTTGACGAGCACCTTGTTGCCGCCGAGATCGTCGCGCCGCCCGACGTGCAGCGGCTGGTGCGCGTCGCCGACGAAGTGGACGTAGAAGCGCAGCGCCTCGGCCTTCGCCTCCTTCGTCGCCTGCGGGTCGCGCAGCACCGCCTCCTGGCTCTGCAACGCCGCGAGCAGGTCGCCCTTGGGGTCGCGCGCGGTGTTGGCGATCGTCTCGTTGTCGTCGATCGAGATGAAGTGCCACGGCTTGACGCGGTCGAAGCTGGGGTCGGAGCGGATGTCGTCGGGCCAGGTGGAGATCTCGGCGAGGCCGTCGCCGTCGAGGATCACCGCGATCTGCCGCCGCGCCTGGTCGCTCAGGTGGCGGTCGGCGACCTCGCCGACGGTGCGGTGACCGTTCTGCGCCCACCCCCACGCCGCCGCCGGCGTGCACAGGAGACCGATTGCTGCGAGCCACCCCAAGCGTCCGCGCATGGCAAGACCCTCCTTCGCCAGGTTCGCTTGGGCTAGCTTAACCGCGGCTCACGCCGCCCGTAGGCCGCAGCGCTCTGCAACCGCGAGCAGGGGACGATCGAGCGTCCACAGCTTGACGCCGGAGAGCGCCGCCGAACACAACAGATGAGCGTCCACCCAGCCGACGCCGCTCCCCGCCAAGGCATGAGCGGCGACGAACGCCATCACCTCGTGGTGGTCGGCAAGGGTGACCGACGGCAACTCGCCGAGCAGGTCCGGTACCTCGCTTCCTCGTTTCAGATGACCGAGTGCGAGCTCACCGATGACGAACGGATGGCAAGCGACCTGGCCATCCTCCAAGAGCGCCGCGAGCTTCGAGTTGGAGCGCCGGAGGTGATCGACCCAGACCGAGGTGTCGACGAGGATCAACGCTCTGCCCGGCGCGGGCGGCGCCGCCGAACGGCGACGGCCTTCGGCTCGCTGCCGCCCAAGGCGGCCAGGCGGCGAGCGGTCTCCCGGGCGATCAGCGCCTCCAGGCCGGCATGGACCAGCGCCGTCTTCTCGGTGACCCCGGTCAGATGGCGGGCCCTTGCGAGCAGCGGCTCGTCGATGATGATCGTCGTTCTCATGTGCATCAGTATGGCTTCTGGAGCCATACTTGGTCAAGCGATCATCGACTGTCGCGGCAGAGCTCGCAGGGAATCCAGCCGCGCAGCGAGCTGACCAGCCAGAGTCCCGTGGTGCGCGCGAGATCTTCGCGGCGAATGACGCGCTCGATCACGCGGCGGCGGGCGAGGAGGCGCTCGCGGAAGATACCGGGCAGGAGGCCGCAGCCAAGCGGCGGCGTCACCAGCTCGCCGTCGAGGCAAACGACGAGGTTGGCGCGCGTCGATTCGGTGAGCTCGCCGCGCGCGTTCCACAGCAGGACGTCGTCGCAATCGGGGCGCGCAGCGCGCGCCGCGTCGTAGAGCGCGCGGTGCGTCGTCTTGTGGAAAAGCAGCGGGTCGGCGGAGTCGACCGGCGTGGACGCCAAGCCGACGGACCGCGGTTTGCGAGAGTCGCTTGCGAGCAGCGGCTCGGCCTCCACCTTCACGGCGCCGTCGCGCGCGAGCAGCAGCCGCACGCGGTGCGCGACCGGCGGCAGCGTGCGGGCAAGCTCGTCGAGCGCGCACCGCTCGCGGCGGTCGCGGCAGAAGCCGAAGTAGCGCGCCGAGCGCGCCAGCCGCGCCAGGTGCGCGTCGAGCCGCGGATAGCCGCGCGGCGACCAGCGCATCGTCTCCAGCAGCTCGAAGTCGGCGC
>DASYQD010000084.1:0-2575 GCA_036005845.1 Thermoanaerobaculia bacterium
ACTGACGACCACAAAACAAAGACCCGCGTTTCTGACTCAGAATCGCGGGTAAATGCTGACGTGAAGGGAATTAACAAGCGAGGGCGACGGGACTCGAACCCGCAACCACCGGATCGACAGTCCGGTACTCTAACCAATTGAGCTACGCCCCCAAGTCGGGGAGGGGCGGCATGGTAGCGGGGGCGGGGATCGTTTCAAGCGGCCCCCACGCCGTCCGCAACCATCCGCAACCATGAGCCATGCGGATAACCTGGGCCCCCGCACTGCCCTCATGCCGACGCCGAACCCAGCGACCAGCCTGCGCCTCGGCTTCGCTGCGATGCCGGAGACACCGGCCCATCACCTGTCGGTCGACGGGATGACGCCCCTGGGTCCGAACCTGTCACACTGGCCCGGCAACCGCACGCCCGGGCGCTGGAAGGCCGACCTCAGCACAGGCATCGCGCTCGAGTTCGCGCGCGCGAACCCTGACGAGCAGCGGGACTTCCTCGCCGGTGCCGAAGTGGTCCTCAACGACCACTACGACACCGACGGCTTCCTCAGCCTGCTCGCCATCCTCCGACCCGAGGTCGCCTTCGCGCGCGAAGAACTCTGCCTCGCCGCTGCGGCCACCGGCGACTTCGGCGTCTTCGGCACGTGGCGCGCGTTCGCGATCGACCGCATCGTGGCACGACTCACGTTGCACTCGCTCACCGGCATGACCGACGCGGAGCGATCGTTCGAGCGCTATCGCTGGCTCCTGGCCAACGCCGAGGACGTGCTCGACCGACCGGAACGGTTCGAAGAGCTGTGGCGCGAGGCATTCGAGCAGGTCCGCGACGAGTTCGAAGCGGCGCGCAGCGGCGGCATCGAGCGGCAGCTGCACCACGACGCGCAGCTCTCGGTGCTGCACACCGACGGCCCGCGCCATCGCATGACCCTCAACACGCTGGCGAAGGCCTACCGAGTGCTCCACGTCCAGCACGACCGGGACGGCACGCGTTACCGCTACCACGACCGCACCGAGAGCTGGTTCGAACTGGCGACCATCGAGCCGCCGCCACGCCGCGACCTGAAGCCGCTGGCCGCGCGGCTCCAGGAACTGGAAGGCCCTGCCGCCGCGAGCCGGTGGTGCGCCGATCCGCCGAGCGAGCCGATCCCCGAGCTCTACTTCGGCATCCCCTCCACCCAGCACTATGGCCAGATCACGCGCGTGCTGACCCCGAGCCGCCTGCCGTCCGACGTCGTCGAACGCGAACTGCTGGACCTGTTCCGCACCTCCGCAGAGCGACCCGACGCTGCACGAAAACCCAGGGAGCGGTAGAAAGCCCGCGCCGCCGTTCGTCTCCTCGGCAATGCGGCAGCAAGTCCGCCGCCGCCCGACCACCCCGAGACCCACATGCCCAAGTATCTCCTCATCCTCCGCACCGACGTCACCGTCGACTACAGCAAGCTGACCCCCGCCGACTTCGAGAAGATCCTCGGCGAGTACCAGGCCTGGGGCCAGAAAATGGGCGCCGAGGGGCGCCTGCAGCTCGGCCACAAGCTGACCGACCAGGGCGGCAAGGTGATCACGTCCAAGGCCGGCAAGACCACCGTCAAGGACGGCCCCTACGTCGAGACCAAGGAAGTCGTCGGCGGCGTCTACCTGATCAAGGCCGACAACTACGACCACGCGGTCAAGCTCTGCCAGAACCACCCCAACTTCCGCTTCGGCAGCATCGAGGTGCGCGAGATCGACTTCATGGGCCGGCCCGAGGAGTGATGCAGGCGGCCCTGCCGCACCTCGTCGAAGACCTGTTCCGCCACCGCTACGGCGCGCTGGTGGCGCGGCTGTGCCGCGTGCTCGGCGCCGAACGGCTCGAGCTGGCCGAGGACGTCGTGCAGGAAGCGCTGCTGAGCGCCCTGCGCAACTGGCCGGCGGACGGCGTGCCCGAGCAGCCCGAAGCCTGGGTCTTCCGCGTCGCGCGCAACCGGGCGCTCGACGCACTGCGCCGCAGCAAGGTGGCCGGGCGCGTCGAGCGCGAGCTGCAGGCGTTCGCGCAGGAGGCGGCACCCGACGGTCCCGCTCCCGACGTCGTCGCCGACGACACGCTGCGCATGATGTTCACCTGCTGCCATCCGGCGGTGCCACCCGACTCGCGCGTGCCGCTGGTGCTCAAGACGGTCGCCGGCTTCGGCGTGCCGGAGATCGCCGGTGCGCTGCTGCAGAAGGATGGGACCATCGGCCAGCGCCTTTCGCGCGCGAAGGCCAAGCTGCAGCAGGAACAGGTGCGCTTCGAAGTGCCGCCGCCCCAGGAGCTGCCCGCCCGGCTGCCGCCGGTGCTCGACGCACTGTACCTGATGTTCAACGAAGGCTGGCGCAGCCACCGCGGCAAAGGCCTGCTGCGGCCGGACCTGGTGCAGGAAGCGGTGCGGCTGTGCGGCCTGCTGCTGGAGAACGCGCCGACGCGGCGCCCCGAAGTACACGCGCTGCTGGCGCTGATGCTGCTGCTGGGCGCGCGGCTGCCCGCGCGCACCGACGCACTCGGCGACCTGCTGACGCTCGCCGAACAGGACCGCAGCCGCTGGGACCGCGAGTGGCTGCAGTGCGGCT
>DASYQD010000085.1:0-22229 GCA_036005845.1 Thermoanaerobaculia bacterium
GTCGCTGAAGCACTGGTCGATCTCGGGCCGGTAGCAGTGGGTGTGCGGCGAGCCGAAGACGTGGCCCAGCTCGTGCGCGGTGACCAGCACGTCACGCTGCGGAAAGCGGTCGCGCACGACGATGCCGTAGCCCCCGAACGGGCAGGACGACGGCCGCGCCGTGAAGTTGCACAGCCCGCCGCGGAAGGCCTGGCCGGAGATCTCGCGCGAGTCCTTGCCGGTGAAGAAGATCGCGGCGTTGCGCGGGTAGGCGGCGAGCGGCCGGTGCGCCTGCCAGAAGCTCGAGAACTCGCACAGCACGTCGGCATTGGTGCCGGTGTGGGGGTTGGGTGCGTTCCACGGGTCGTTCTCGTCCGGGTAGAGGTAGAGGCTCGAGATCGACAGCGGCACGCCGAGCTGGCGCTCGTAGAGCTCGGAGACGCCGGCGATCGTCTGGTGCACCCGGTCCTCGGCGGCTTCGATGCTGGCGCTGCCGAGGAACTCGTGGTCGGTCTCGATCGCCAGCGTGGCGCCGTAGATGCCGCCGGGCGCCGGGATGACGCGCTTCGCGGCGGCGGTGGCGGCCTTGTCGACGGCGACGACGCCTTCGAGGACGTCGTCGACGAAGCCGCGGGTGAGGGCGCCGAGCTCGGCACGCGAGACGGAGACCGCGGCGGCGACCGTGCTCTTCGCCGCGAGCGGCGGCAGCGAGATGGCGAAGACGCCGTCGCTGCTGACGAGCGTGCCCGACCAGGCGCCGCTCTTCGCATCGAGGCTGATCGCCACCGACGAACCGGGCCACTCCTCCGCGGTGCCATGGAGATAGACGAGGCGCGACGGCGCATCGGTCGGTGCCTCGCGGCCGTCGAGGTAGAGCTTGAAGTCGGGCGCGAAAACGGTGCCGCGCGAGAGCGCGAGCGTGAGCGACCGGCCGTCGGCGTCGCGCAGGCCGGTGAGGCGCACGAGCGCGCCGAGCTCGCTCGCCTGCGCGGCGCGGGCAAGCGCGAACGGCGCGGTCGTCTCGGCGTCGAGCGAGAGCAGGCGCGGGCCCGCGGGCGCCGCAGCGGAGACAGCCGCGGCAAGAGCGACCACGAGGCCGGCGGCAAACAACGGCGGCAGAGCGATGGAGCGTGAACGCATGAGGGGCATCTCCGAGGTGGTGGATCTTCATGGTACACCGGCATAGGTCCGCGGGCGCGGTCCACCGGTCGTCGCGGCTCCGTAACACCGCTGTCGCCGCGCGCCGCGACCCCACGCCGCCCTCCTCCACCCGTGCTAGGTTTCGCCCATGCCGCCCCGCATCGCAGTGGTCGAGGACGAGCCCGACCTGGCCGAAGTGGTGCGTTACAACCTCTCGCGCGAGGGCTTTCAGGTCGAGGTGCACGGGCGCGGCGACGCGGCGCTCGACTCCGTGCGGCGGCGCCCGCCCGACCTGATCGTGCTCGACCTCATGCTCCCCGGCCTCGACGGGCTCGAGCTGACGCGGGCGTTGAAGCGCGACCCCGCCACCTCGCGCATTCCGCTGGTGATGCTCACCGCGCGCGCCGAGGAGGTCGACCGCGTCGTCGGCCTCGAGCTCGGCGCCGACGACTACATCACCAAGCCCTTCTCGCCGCGCGAGCTGACATTGCGCATCAAGGCCGTGCTGCGGCGCGGCGACGGCGCGCCGGCGCCGGCGGTGCTCGAGGCCGGCGGCATCCGCCTCGACCGCACGGCGCACGAGGCGCAGCTCGCCGGCGCGCCGCTGCAGCTCACCGCCACCGAGTTCCGGTTGCTGCAGCTGCTGCTCGAGCGGCAAGGGCGCGTGCAATCGCGCTCGCAGCTCCTCACCGAGGTCTGGGGCTACGCCGAGGACGTCGACAGCCGCACCGTCGACACCCACGTGCGGCGATTGCGCAGGAAGCTCGGCGACGAGGCGGACCGCATCGAGACCGTGATCGGCGTCGGCTACCGGCTGCGCGGCTGACGCGGTAGCTGGCGATCACCGAGCGTGCAGCTCTCCTTCGCCACCAAGCTGCGGCTGGCGCTGCTCTGGCCGGCGGTGGCGGCGCTGGCGGTCGTGGCGCTGCTGCTCGCCTGGATCCTGCCGCACCGCTTCGAACGCGCCGCGGCGAGCGAGCTGCTGGAGACGACGGAGCTGGTGGCGCCGCTGGTGGCAAAACAGATCGAAGGGCGCGACACGCCGCCGGTTTCTCGGATCGTCGAGCGCGACGCGCCGCTTGCTACTGGGCAGATCGAAGGGCGGGCCGAGGCAGCCGCGCCACTCGCGCCGTCGGCCCCGCTGCAGGCATCCGAGTCCCTGCAATCCTGGGTGCACGGCATCGCCGGCAGCTCGCGGCTGCGCGTGACGCTGATCCGCGCCGACGGCCTGGTGCTCGCCGACAGCGCGCAGCGCGACCTCGCCGGTGTGCTGGCGATGGAGAACCACCGCGAGCGGCCCGAGGTGCGGCAGGCGCTGCAGGGCGGCGGCGGCACGTCGGTGCGGCGCAGCGCCACCACGCACATCGCCTACGCCTACGCCGCGCGCACGATCGGGATGCCGCGGCACGGAGTCGTGATCGTGCGGCTCGCGGCACCCATCCGTTCGCTGGCCCTGCTCGAGCGGCAGCTCGGACGCGGCGCGCTGCTGGCGCTGCTCGCGGCGCTGCTCGCCGCGGGCTTGGTGTCGTGGTGGGTGCGGCGGCAGCTCTTCCGGCCGCTGCGCGCGCTGGTCACCGGCGCCGACCGCTTCACGGGCGGCGACCTGGCACATCGCGTGAACCTACCCGAGGAAGCGGAGCTCGCGGCAGTGGGCGCCGCGCTCAACCGGCTCGCCGAGCATGCGGAGGCGCAGGTGTCCGCCGCCGGGCGCGAGCGCGACCAGCTCGCTTCGATCCTCGCCAGCATGGCGGAGGGCGTCCTCGTCACCGATGCCGACGGCCGCGCGCTGCTCGCCAACCCGGCGTTCACTCGCCTCTTCGCGACGCGCGTCGGCGTGGAGGGCAAGCTGCCCATCGAGGTGGCGCGCGAGCCGGCGCTGCAACAGCTCGTGGCGGCGACGCTGCAGAGCCGTACCCCGGGCGCGGCCGACCTCGTGCTCGAGCGCGGCGAGCGGCGGCACGTGGCTCTGCTCGCGGCACCGCTCGGGCGCGGCGAGGGCAGTGCCCGCGGCGTCGTGCTGGTGGCGCGCGACGTCACACCTTTCGTGCGGCTCACCGAAGTACGTCGTGACTTCGTCGCCAACGTCTCGCACGAGCTGAAGACGCCGCTCGCTGCCATTCGCGGCATGGCCGAAACGCTGAGAGACGGTGCGCTCGGCGACGCGGAGACCGCGCACCGCTTCGTCGGCCGCATCCTCGAGCAGTGCGCGCGGCTGCAGGCGCTGCTCGAGGACCTGCTGACGCTGTCCAGGCTGGAGAGTCCGCTCGGCGCCACGGAGCCCGAGCCGGTCGACCTCGCCGGGCTGGCGCGGCTGGCCAGCGAAGTCATCGGCCCGGCGGCGGCCGAGCGCGGCGTCGTCGTCGAAGTGTCCACCGCCGAGCCGGTGACCATCCCCGGCGACGCCGACGCTCTCGAACGGCTGCTGCTCAACCTGCTCGACAACGCCGTCAAGTACAACGGCGCCGGCGGCACCGTCTGGCTCGCCATCCGCCGCGACGGCGACCAGGTGGTCGTCGAAGTCCGCGACACCGGCATCGGCATCCCCGCCGAGCACCTGCCGCGCATCTTCGAACGCTTCTACCGCGTCGACCGCGCCCGCTCCCGCGAAGGCGGCGGCACCGGCCTCGGCCTCGCCATCGTCAAGCACGTCGCCCAACTCCACGGCGGCCGCGTCGAGGTGGAGAGCGAGCCGGGCAAGGGCTCGACGTTCCGCGTGCTACTGCCCGCCCGGTGACCCTCGGTGTGATGGGCGAGTCTACGCTTGCGCTGCGATCGCGGTCGCCGCGGCGCTAGCTTCTTTCAGCTCCTCTAAAAAATGCAGCTCCTCTTCGAAGGCGGCGACGATCGCTTCGGGGTCGGGAACGATGTTGGCGTCAGTCGCCACGCCCAGCCGCACTTGTCCGTTGTAGGTCATCACGCTGATGCCGATGCCGAGGCGGCCGCTCTGCGGGACCCAGAAGACGAAGCCGGCGATCGGCTGGCCGGCGACGTAGAGCGGACGCGACGGCCCGGGGACACTCGAAAGCACCGCCGTGCCTTTCGTCCCGAAGATGCGGATGACCAAATCTTGCACCCACTTCGGCACGCGGCCGAGGAGGCTCAGCACGTCCATCACCACCACCGCCTCCATCGAACCCTTGAGGGCACGCATGCGCCGCTGCAGCTCGTGAAGACGGGCGCGCGGCTCCTCCACTCCCACCGGTAGCGAGAGGAAGACCAGGCCGAAGCGGTTGCCGAGGTCGCTCATCTCGACGAGCGGACGCAGCGAGACGGGAACGACGGCCCGCAGCGACACGCGATGCGGATGGGCGCCGCGACGCTCGATGTAGCGCCGCAGGCCGCCCGCGATGGTGGCGATCAGGACGTCGTTGACCGTGCCGCCGACGGCCTCCTTGGCGAGGCGCACTTCGGCGAGCGGTACGGCGCGGCTCCACGCCACGCGCTTGGTGCCGCCAAGCTTGCCCTTGAGCGTGCGTTGATCGGGCCAGCGCGCCGCGAGCTTCAAGAAGGTCGGCCCCCACGCCGCGCGGCGGAGCCAGCGGTTCGACCGCGCGAGCTGCTCGCCCGGCCGCGCCAACAGGCGTGCGCCTTCCGGCATCATCTGCTCGAGGTGCCGCAGCGCCTCCTGCGGCGAGAGCCGCACCTCGCCGAAGAGGTCGGCGAGCGGGTTGTCGCTGCCCCACGCGCTCGCGCCCCGGCGCAGGTCGGCGTCGGGGTCGAGATCGGTGATGGCGAGCATCAGCACCATGAGGGCGATGCCGTCGCCCATGCAGTGGTGGAGCCGCCAGAGCAGTGCCGAGCCGCCTTGATAACCGTGCACGACGTGGACGAGCCAGAGCGGGCGGTCGCGCGGCAGGTCGCGCATCATCTCGGCGGAGGCGTAGGCGCGCAGCGCCTCTTCCCCGCTGCCCGGCGGCAGGGTGTGTTCGAGGATGTGGTCACCGACGCGGAAGTCCGGCGCCTCCTCCCACTCCCACCGGGCCGACGAGCGACGCACCGCGCGCTGGCGGAAGCGGTGGACCTGTGCCAGGCGCGCGCCGAGCATCGCCTCGAGCCGCGCGCGATCGACCGGACGCGCGAAGAACATCAAGCTGTTGATGATCATCAGGTTCGCCGGCTCGTCCATGCGGAGCCAGGCGCGGTCGACCGGCTTCATCGGCTCGCTGTGGGGCACGCTCGGATCATACGGCGCACGCTGTGAAGGAGGCGTTGCGAACGGCGGCCTGCGCGGGTCCCCGCTTACGGGAGGTATCCCACTCGCTGCGCTCGCGGGAGCCCTCCCCCCGTAGCGCCCGCTCCGGCCGCCGACCGCAACGCCTCGGCTAGTGACCTACGTGTCGAGCACGCCTTCGAGCCGATCGAGGGTCGCCGCAAGTCGAGAGAGCGTGTCGGTCGGCAGATCCACTCTCTTCGCTTCGTGCCCGGCTCGCAGCTCTCGCCGCTCGGCCAGCCCGTCCCACACGGTCCGCCCTTCGTCCATTAACACCTCATGGCGCAGGTGCATGCCGTGACGCGCGAGCACTGGTCCCAGCGACTCGGCGCGTTCGCGCAGGTCGCGGCGCGTTGCCAGGTAGGCGTGCTCGCAGACGGCGCGGCGCGAGGAGAAGGTGAAGATGTTGGTGAAGAACATCCGGTGGTCGTCGCGGCGGGGCTCGAAGAGGAGGACGTCGGCGTCGGGGTAGCGCTCACGGTAGGCGGCGAGGCCGACTTGCAGGCGCGAGTGGATGAGGGTGCGGAAGGTCTGTGAGAGCACGGCGGCGAGGCCGCGGTCGACGAGCTGGCCGCTGCGGCTCTCGGCAACGTTGCCGTTGCCGCACTGCAGGTCGACGGGGACGATGGGGTTGACGCAGAGCACGAGCTTGGCGCCGTCCTCGAGCGCCACCGAGGCGTGCAGCGTCTTGAGCAGGATGCCGTCGACGTAGTGGCGGTTCTCGATCTCGACCGGCGGATAGAGGCCGGGCAGCGCCATGCTCGCCTGCACGGCGGTGGAGATCGGCACGTGGTCGTGGCCGAAGTCGCCGAAGCGCATGGCGCAGCCGCTCTCGAGCTCGGTGGCGACGACGACGAGACGGCGCGTCAGTTGGCGGAAGTCGTCGCTGCGGCCGGGCCGCCGGTAAAGGCGCCGCAGGTAGTCGCGCACCGGCTTGCCGTCGAAGGCCGCCACCGGCAACGCGCGCGACAAGCGCGCCAGCGCCTCGGCGAGGCCGACGTTGCCCGGGCCGCGCGCCCACTCGCGCCACGCCTCGGCGAGCAGGCCGGGCACGCGCGTGCCGCGGCGGAAGAACTCGCCGATGGCGGGCTGCAGGAAAGTCTCGGGAACGAACGGATGGTCTTCGTCGTCGAGGTCGCGGCCGTCGCCCGCCAGCGCGGCACACATGTCGCGGATGGCGATCTGATTGGCGAGGTTGGCGGCGATGCAGGCGCCGGCGCTGACGCCGACGTAGACGTCCAAGGCGTTGAGGTCGAGGCCGGCGATCGACTCCTCGAGCGCGCGCAGCGCGCCGATCTCGTAGATAGCGCCTTCGGGAGCGCCGCCGGCGAGTGCGAGACCGATGCGGGCCGGGGCGCGGGTGGTCATGCGGCGACCTGCGCGCGCATCTTCAGGGCTTGGTGATCACGTCGGCCGTGGTGGTGACGACGTCCTTCGTGGTCGCGATGTCGGGCGCCGGCGGTGGTCCGCTCGCGCCGGCGCGGGCTGGCTTCTTGACCGCCGAGGCGCTGGCGGGCCTCGGGCGCGCGCCGCCGCTCGGCTTCGCGGCCGGTTTCACGGCCGGTCTCGGTGTCGGCTTCGGTGCCGGCTTCGGCGCCCGGGCACGCTCGACCGCATGGGTCAGCTCCTCGATGCGGCGCGACAACCCGTTGATCTCCTCGCGCGTCGGCACGCCGATGCGATGCAGCGCCTTCGCCAGCTTGTCGTCGAAGGCGCCGCCCAACTGCTCCCAGGCGCCCTCGGCGGCGCGACGCGCGCGGTCCGCGGTCTCCTCGGCCACTTTCTTGGCGCGGGCACCGACCTCGTCGGCGTCCTTCTTCACTTCCTTGAGCCTCTGCTTGCCCTGCGCCTCGTAACGCTCGCCCTGCTGGACGAGGTTCTTGAACAGCTTCGAGCCCTCCTCCTCGGTCACCGCCAGGGCGCCGAGGCCGGCGAGCCAGATCTTGTGCGCCGATTCGCGCACGTCGCCTTGCCAGTTCTTCTTGCCCATCTGAAAACCTCCCGACTCTGCCTACGAGGTGGACTTCGTCTTGCGGGCCGCGGTCGTGGGACTCTTGGCGGCGCGCGCCGCCGGCCGCGGCGAACGGGCCCGCGGCTCGGCCGCGAGCGGACGATCGCGGGCGCCGGCAGTGTTCGCCGCGCCGCGCTCGCGCTCCAGCGCTTCCAGCGAGGACTCCAGCTCCTCCATCCGCTCGCGCAGCGACGACATCTCCTCGCGCGCGCGGCGCACCGGGCCGAGGCGATCCATCGACGCCTTGAGCACGCGGTCGACGCCGTGCTGGAGCTGCTCGACGCCGCTCGTCACCGCCCGCTCGCCGACACGCACCAGCTCATGGAGCAGCTCGGTGGGCAGCAGCGAGGTGCCCTTCTTCCCTTCGTCGAGGATGACCTGGGTGAGGGTCTGTGCCGTCACGTCCTCGGACGTGCCGTTGTCGACCACCTTCACCTCCTGCCCGGTGCGCACCCAGCTGGCGATGTCTTCGAGCGAGACGTAGCGGCTCTCCTCGGTGTCGTACAGCTTGCGGCTCTCGTAGCGTTTGATCAGGCGGATCATCCCGGCCTCCTGGCGCAATGGTGACGGCGGCTGCCGCGCAGCGGCACGCTTCGACGGCACTATAGCGCGCCATGCCGCAGCGCGGCAAGACTGCACGCCGCGTGCCCGAGGCGCGCGAGCGCGCTCAGGCCGCGCCGCGCAGCGCGTCGCCGAGCGCGGCGAGGGCGGCGAGGTCGACGGGCTCGGCGGACAGCAGCGGCAACGCCAGCAACGGCTGCTCGCCGGGGAGCAGTTTCTGCAACGCAGCGACGCCGCGCGCGTCGCGTTCGCCGAGCCAGGCGAGCAGCGCGCGGCCATCCTGCGTCGCGTCCTCGCTCGATGGGAGCGCCGGCCACCGCGGATGGATGCGGTTCACCACGATCGGCCCGAGGTGATAGCCCGCTTCGCGGAGGCGGCGCGCGAAGAACAGCGTGTCGGCGTTGCGCTCCTCGCCGGGACCGGCGACGAGCACGAACTCGGTCGCTTCGCTGCGCAGCAGCGCCTGCACTTCGACGGCGCGCTCGCGGAAGCCGGCGAAGAGCGGCGCGAAGGCGGCGAAGAACTCCGCCATGTCGCGCAGCAGGTCGAGGCCGACCACCTGGTCGAGCCAGCCTTCGAAGCTGCGGCCGAGTCGCGTACCGAGTCCACCCCAGCGCGGCGCCGCGTTCAGCCGGCCGGCTTCGTCGAACCAGGGACGCAGCGCGATGCGCAGCGCGCCGCTGTCGAGGAAGTCGATGATGCGCTGCGGCGCTTCGAGGAAGTCGAGCGCCTGCCGCGTCGGCGGTGTGTCCAGCACGATGCGCTGCCAGCGCCGCGACTGCCACGCCTCCCACAGCCGCTCGACCGCCATGTACTCGAGGATTCCGGCCAAGCTGCCCGCGAGGTCGCTGTAGAAGCGGTTGCCGAGGATGCGGTCGCGCGCCGCGGTGTCGGGTGCGTAGCGCTCGACCAGGCGGTCGAAGGTGCGCCGCGCGTCGAGCAGACCGGCCCACAGGCCCGCCTGGGAACGATCGGTCCAGGCATCGCCGGCGACGCGCACCTCGGCATCGCGCGCCTCGTCGCCGACGCCGAGAGCGTCCTTGAGGCGCAGCGACGGATCGAAGGTCATCACCAGCGTCTCGATGCCGGCGCTCGCCGACTGCACGCCCATCGCGGCGGCGAGCGTCGTCTTGCCGACGCCGCCGGCGCCGACCACCACGACGAGCGGCGGCTCCGAGCGCGTGAGGTCGATCATGCCTCCGCCTCCGCGCGGGCAAGGCGTGCCGCCAGCGCCTCGACCAGCGCCGGGCCGCCCTCGAGCGCCAGAAGTGGAAGCTCGACGCGCGGTCCGCGCCACGCCGCGGCGAGGCGCGCGAGCTCGCGCTCCTGCACGGCGCGGCGGTCGCGCCAGAGACGGCCGGCGGGATCGTCGGCGGCGGCGCCGTCTGGCTCGGCGCCCGAAGCGCCTGCGGCCGCGCCGCTCGACGCTGAAGTGGCAGGGTCGACGGGCAGCGGCGGCAAGAGTCCGTTGACGACGACCGCCTCCGCCTCGCACCCGAGCTCGCCACGCAGACGCGCCAGCGACTCGAGCGCCTCGTGCATCGGGATCTCTTCCGCCGCCGCCGCGATCACCACGCCCGTGCGCGCGGGGTCGTCGACCATCGCGGCCAGCTCGCTCGCCAGATGCCCGAACGGTCCCTTCCCCACTGTCGACGCGGTGAGCCGCGGCGCCAGCAGCAGCGAGAGCCCGTGGCCGGTGGCCGGTGCGTCGAGCACCACGACGTCGACCTCGGGAGTGCGCGCGCTCGCGTCGCGATCGCTCCGCGCGCGCCGCGGATCGACGGAGTCGAGACCGCGCACGAGCCGCGCCGCGTGGCCGAGGATCGCCAGCTCCTTGAAGCCCGGCGCGCCCTCGGCGAAGTGGCGGTAGATCTCGCTCGCCAGGATGCGGCGCACCACCGGCCCGATGCGCACCTGCTCGCGCACGAGCTGGTCGAGCACCGCGCGTGGCCGCAGGTTCTGCAGGAAGAGGCGCGGCCGCACCGGCGCGATCTCGCCGCCCGACGGCGCCACTCCCAGCAGGCGGTGCGCGTTCTCGCGCGGGTCGACCTCGAGTATCAGCGTGCGCCGGCCGGCGTCGGCGAGCGCGGCACCGAGCGCCACCGCCACGGTCGTCTTGCCGACGCCGCCCTTGCCGGTGACGACCAGCAGTTGGCGCGAGGCGAGGGTATCGAGGAGTGTCGCCAAAGCCGGCGGATCGTACGGCACCGGCGGACGCGCCGGAGACCGTGGACGGTCGGCGATCACGGCCCGTACGAAGCCGCAATGAGCCCTACCTTTCGCTCTCGCTCCTGCTCTAGGATATGTCATATGAGCAAAACGCTCCTCGTGCCTCTGGCGCTGGCGACAGCCCTGTCCGCCGCACCCGCCGCCGCGGCGCCGGCCTACTTCCCGATCTCGCGCTGCTCGGTGGTGGATGCGCGCACCGGCGAGCCGCTGCTCCCCGGAACGCCGCAGCGCCTGGCGATAGACGCCGCGTCGTGCGGCGTGCCGGCGAGCGCCACCGCGGTGCTGGTCGAGCTGGCGGCGGTAACGCCTTCCGCCGCGCGCATCGTCGCCGTGCCCGGCGGCCGCAACCTGGCCGAGGAAACGGTGCTCGGCGGTGCCGGCGGCGGCGAGGAACGCACCACGCTCACGGTGCCGCTCGACCGCGACTCGCGCGGGGAGCTGGCGGTGGGCACCGGCGCCAACGGCGACGCCGCCTCGAACGGCGCGAACGCGACGCAGATCGCCGTCGACGTCGTCGGCTACTTCGAGGAGGCGGCCGCCTTCACCGGCAGCACCGGCTTCATCACCACGCGGCCGCTCTGCGTGCCGCCGAAGTACACCAGCGACGCCCTCAACTACCTGCAGGGTCCCGAGCCGATCAAGCTGCCCAACGGCGACGTGACGCTGCTCGTCGGCGCCGGCCGCTGCTGCTTCGGCACCCGCCACTGGGAGGGCATCTTCTCGCTCAACTACCCGGCGGCCGGCCGCGCCGCGACCCCGCGCTTCCGCGGCCTGTGGGCGACGAACGACTTCGGCAAGCAGAGCAAGCGCAAGGAAGCCGAGCTCGGCTTTCCGTCGGCAACGTTCTACAACGGCAAGTGGCGGATCGGCTTCACCACCACGTTCCTGCCCTTCCACGTGCCCAACACCGACCGCGTCAGCCGCCTCGACCTCAACGACCTGATCACGCGCGCGACGACGTCGCAGGTCACCAACGCCTGGGTGAAACCGATCGACCCACGGTGCGCCTCGATCGGCAGCTGCCAGGGGCGCGGCAGCGGCGTCGACCCGGTGCTGACGATGCACCCCAACGGCGACCTGTTCCTGTACCACAAGGACGGCAACTACCCCGCCTGCGCGTCGGGCTTCGTTCGCCACAAGGTGGCCGCCAACCTGACCGTCGTGAACACCACGGTCGATGGCTGCGTCACCTTCGAAGGCCTCGCCCAGGCGCCGTTCCTCATCAGCGACATCGGCCGCACCAGCGACGGCAAGCTGCATCTGCTGGTCGAGAAGGCGGAGGGGCCGGGCTACATTGCCGAGTGGGTCTCGGAGGGCGGCCCGGCGGAGATCGGTCTCCACTGGCGGCCCACCGGCCGCGTCTGGGCGCCGCCGACGCACCCCGAGGGCGCGCCGTGGGGCTACTACGTGCGCGACGCGGCGTACCTCAAAGACCCGAGCCGCACCATCGTCGAGCCCAACGTCGTGGTGGCGCAGATCTCCGACGGCCGCAGCTACGCCGAGATGGTCGACGTGCAGCTCGGTCGGTGGTTCCTCTACTACTGGGCTGACGACGGCGCCGTGCTGCCGCCGGGCTTCGGCGGCACCGCCAGCAGCTGCGCGCTGCAGGGCACGCACGAGTCGTCGAGCTGCACCGAGGTGAAGGGCTGGGCGTGGGACCCGATGTTCCCCAACGCGCCGGTGAGCGTCGACATCCTCGTCGACGGCGTCTACGCGGCGACGGTCCCGGCCGACGTGCTGAGAAGCGACCTGGTCGGCACGCGCGGTGACGGCCGCCACGGGTTCACGTGGCCGATCCCGGCGGCGCTCAAGAACGGCAAGAAGCACACGATCAGCGTCCGCTTCGCCGAGTCGACGGACCTGCTGGCGGGAAAGCCCGCGCCGATCAACTGCCGTTAGCGCGCGCGGCGCCGGCGCTCACGGCTCGACCCAGAGCTTCCCTTCCTTCATCACCAACACCGGCTTCTCCATGACGTGGATGTCGGCGAGGGGATTGCCGCGCACGGCGACGACGTCGGCAGTCCTCCCCTTCTGCAGCGTGCCGAGGGTGTCAGCGATGCCTAGCAGGTCGGCCGCCGCGCTGGTGGCCGAGCGCAGCGCCGCGACCGGCGTCATACCGAGGCCCGTCATCAGCGCGAACTCCAGGCCGTTGTCGCCGTGCCGCGACACCGCGGAGTCGGTGCCGAAGGCGATCGGCACGCCGAGGCGCAGCGCGTTCTTGAACATGTCGCTGCGCGCCGCCAACGCCGCCCGCGCTTTCGTCGCGATGGCGGGCGGGAAGCGGTCGCTCTTCTTCCCCACCGTCTCGCCGGCGAGCAGCGTCGGCACCAGGTAGACGCCCTTGCGCTTCATCAGCGCCAGCGTGTCGGGCTTGATGAACGAGCCGTGCTCGATCGAGTCGACGCCGGCTTCGATGGCGACGCGCGCCGCGGCGTCGCCGTGGCAGTGCGCCGCCACCTTGCGGCCCCAGGAGTGCGCTTCGCCGACGATGGCGTCCATCTCGTCCTGCGTCAGCTCGGGCGAGTCGACCGGGTCGGTGAGCGACAGCACGCCACCCGACGGCATCACCTTGATGACGTCGGCGCCGTACTTGATCTGGTAGCGCACGGCGGCGCGGCACTCGTCGGCGCCGTTGCAGACACCGTCGACCGGGCCGAAGGGGTGGACGAGGTGCGGGTCCACCGGCGGCCCGTCGCCGTGGCCGCCCGTCGAGCCGATGGCGTGCACGGCGATCAGCATGCGCGGCCCTTCGATGACGCCGGCGGCGATGGCGTTGCGCAGCCCGACGTCGACGTAATCGTCTGCGCCGACGTTGCGCACGGTGGTGAAGCCGGCCTCGAGCGTGCGCTTCGCGTACTGCGTGGCGAGCAGCGCCTTCTCGGGCGCGAGCTGCAGCAGGTTGTCCGTGAAGTCGCGGTACCAGTTGTCCGACATCTCCTGCGTCAGGTGGACGTGCGCGTCGATGAGCCCCGGCAGCAGCGTGGCGTCGCCGAGGTCGACGACCCGCGCGCCCGCGGGCGCGGCGGCGTCGCTGCCGACGGCGAGGATCTTGCCGCCGCTGACGACGACGATGCCGGGCGAGACGAGCTTGTCGGAGGTGCCGTCGAAGAGGTGCGCGGCCTTGAGCACGATCGCCGTCTCCGCCACGGCGGCCGGAGCGGCGTCGGCGGTGAATGCGGGCGACGAGACGACGAATGAGAGCGAGGCGATGACGAGCGCCAAGGCGAGTCGCTTCAGCATGGGCCCTCCTGCAGGGGTGAGTTCGCGAGCGCGCCATTCTACGAGCACGTAGCGGCTCGGCGCGCCTTGATCGCCCGTAGCTGAACGCCATCACCGCGCCGGTACCGAAGACGCAGCAAGCGCTGTGGTACAACTCCCGGCACCGATGGGCTACCCCGCCGTTCGCCTGCGCCGCACGCGCCGCACTCCGCTGCTGCGCCGCATGGTGCGCGAGACGCGGCTCACCGCAAGCAATCTCGTGTTGCCGCTCTTCGTCTGCCCCGGCGAGGGCGTCGAACAGCCGATCGGCTCGATGCCCGGCGTCGCGCGGCAGTCGGTCGACCGCATCTGTTCGACCGCCGCCGCTGCTTTCGACGAAGGCGTGCCCGCGGTCATCCTCTTTGGCATCCCCGAGAGCAAGGACGCCATCGGCAGCTCGTCGTGGAGCGACGACGGCATCGTCCAGCGCGCGATGCGGGCGCTGCGCGAGCAGGTGCCCGGCATGCTGCGCATCGCCGACGCCTGCTTCTGCGAGTACACCGACCACGGCCACTGCGGCGTGCTGCGGCCGGATGGCAGCGTCGACAACGATGCGACGGTGGAGAACCTCGCCAAGCAGGCGGTATCGCTGGCGCAGAACGGCGCCGACGTGATCGCGCCCTCCGACATGATGGACGGCCGCGTCGGCGCCATCCGCGCTGCGCTCGACTCGGCCGGGCTCGCCGACACGCTGCTGCTGTCGTACGCGGCGAAGTTCGCCTCCGGCTTCTACGGCCCGTTCCGCGAGGCGGCCGGCTCGACGCCGTCGTTCGGCGACCGCCGCGGCTACCAGATGGACCCCGCCAACCCGCGCGAAGCGCTGCGCGAGGCGGCGCTCGACGTCGAGGAGGGCGCCGACCTCTTGATGGTCAAGCCGGCGATGGCCTACCTCGACGTGCTCGCGGCTATGCGCGCGCGCTTCGACCTGCCGCTCGCGGCGTATCACGTGAGCGGCGAGTACGCGATGCTCAAGGCGGCGGCGCAGAACGGCTGGCTCGACTACGACCGCGTGATGATGGAGTCGCTCGTCGCCATCCGCCGCGCCGGCGCCGACTGGATCCTCACCTACGCCGCGCGCGAGGCGGCCGCGTTGCTCCGCAAGGGATGGGAAGAGTGATCCGCACCTCGTCATCGCGAGGCCGCGCAGCGGCCGTGGCGATCTCGATGATCGAGATTGCTTCGTCGCTCCGCTCCTCGCAATGACGGAGACGCTCTACCAGCGCGCCTGCCGCACGCTCCCTGGCGGCGTCAACTCGCCGGTGCGCGCCTTCCGCGGCGTCGGCGGCGAGCCGGTCTTCATCCGTGCCGCGCAGGGCGCCTGGCTCGAAGGCGAGGACGGCCGCCGCTACGTCGACTACATCGGCGGCTACGGGCCGATGATCCTCGGCCACCGCCATCCTGCGGTCGAAGAAGCGGTCGAGCATGCGCTGCGCCGCGGTACCGTGTTCGGCGCCCCGACGGCCGCCGAGGTCGAGCTCGCCGAGCGCATCGTCGGCGCCGTGCCGTCGCTCGAGATGGTGCGGCTCGTCTCCTCGGGCACCGAGGCGACGATGTCGGCGCTGCGGCTGGCGCGCGCCGCCACCGGGCGCACGAAGCTCGTCAAGTTCGCCGGCTGCTACCACGGCCACGGCGACGCCTTCCTGGTCGCCGCCGGCTCCGGCGCCGCGACCATCGGCACGCCGTCGTCGCCGGGCGTGCCGGCGGCGGTGACCGCCGACACGCTGGTCGCGCCGTACAACGACCTCGACGCCGTGGAGGCGCATTTCGCGCGTGCCGGCGATGAGATTGCCGCCGTCTTCGTCGAGCCGATCGCCGGCAACATGGGGCTGGTACTGCCGCGCGACGGCTTCCTGTCCGGCCTGCGGCGGCTCTGCGATCGGCACGGCGCGCTGCTGGTGTTCGACGAGGTGATGACCGGCTTCCGCGTCGCCTGGGGCGGCGCGCAGACGCTCTACGCGGTGCGCCCCGACCTCACGACACTCGGCAAGGTGATCGGGGGCGGCCTCAACATCGGCGCCTACGGCGGCCCGCGCGCTTTGATGGAGCGCATCGCGCCGGCGGGGCCCGTCTACCAGGCAGGCACCCTCTCGGGCAACCCGCTCGCGGTCGCGGCGGGCATCGCGACGCTCGATCTACTCGCCGCGAACGACGGCGCGCTCTACGCGCAGCTCGAGCGCACGTCAGGCCGGCTCGCGGATGGGATCGCTGTCGCGGCGGCGAAGGCAGGCGTAGCGTGCCGCGTCCATCGCGTCGGCTCGATGCTCGGCGTCTTCCTCACCGCCGGCGATGTCACCAGCTTGCCCGACGTCGACGCCTCGGACCGCGCCGGCTTCGCGCGCCTCTTCCATGCCCTGCTCGGTGTCTATCCAGAAGCCGGCGTGCACCTGCCGCCGTCGCCTTACGAAACGCTGTTCGTCTCCACCGCCCACGGCGAGGCGGAGGTGGCCGCGACCCTCGCCGCCTTCGAGCGCGGCTTCGCCGCCGTCAAGGCGGGCCAGTAGCGTCCCGCGGCGGTCGTTTCTATAATCCACGCCCATGACTCACATCATCACCGAGCCCTGCGTGGGCGTGAAGGACATCTCCTGCGTCGACGTTTGTCCGGTGGACTGCATCTACGGCAAGGACGAGGACTGGGAGATCCTCTACATCCACCCCGAGGAGTGCATCGACTGCGGCCTCTGCGTCGACGCCTGTCCGGTGCAGGCCATCTACCCGATGGAAGAAGTGCCGGACAAGTGGAAGGAGTGGATCGCCAAGAACTACGAGCACTTCGGGCTCACCCCGCCGTAGCGGGACGCGCAGGCGGTCCGAGGTCCAGCACCAGGTAGAAGGGGTCGTTGAAGACGACCGACGCCTCGCCCGACCGCACCATGCGGGTGGCAAACGTCTTGAGATTGGGCGCCTTCCAGATCGTCACCCAGCGGGCGCCGAAGCGGTCGCGGACGATCGCCGCCGGCCGCATCTCGCGCCCGTCGATGATGCGCACGTAGAGGGCGAAGAGCTCCGGGTCCTTGACCCAGAACGCGGTGGGGTCGAGGGCGACGAGCGACTGCAGCCGCGGCGCGTAGTAGAGCAGCGGCGCCGAGTCGGCCCAGTTAGCGGTGAAGACGCGCTCGTTCGGGCTGCCGTGCTCGGCGAGCCAGCGTGCCATGGCATCGGGCGGCGAGACCCTGCCGATGCCGGTGGCGCGGATGGTGAGGAAGGTGTAGATGCTTCCCGTCGCGATCAGGGCGCCGAGGACGTAGACCGCTCGCTTCGACAGCGCGGGCACGTTCGGACCGGAGCCGACGCGCGCGGTGCCGAGCGCGAGGGCCAGCAACGTCAGCGGCGCACCCAGCTCGAAGAAGCGCCGCCACAGCACGATGCCGGGCACGAGGAACGCGAGCGCCAGGAAACCGACGGCGAGCACCTCGCGCCGCCGCCACTCGGGCCGCCTGGCCAGCAGATAGACGAGCGCGCCGGCGGCGAGCAGCGCCGGCCACTGCTCCATCAGCAGGTCGCCGGAGAGCGGCTGCAGCTCGTTGCCGATCTGCGAGCGCAGGCCGCTGTCGCCGGCCGCCGACTGGCTGAGGATGGTGACGTTCGTCGTCCACAGCAGGCGCAGGTTGTCGAGGAAATGCGGGTGCAGCAGCTGTCCCAGCGCCCATCCCACGGCGGCAGCCGCGAGAGCGATCCATCGCCGCCGGCGCGGCACGCATGCCAGCGATTCGGGCGCCAGCAGCCACAGCGTGGCGAAGAGCACCGGCATCCAGCCGCTGGCATGGAATAGGCCGAACACCGCGGCAACGACGCCGAGCGCGATCGGCGAAGCGTCGAGCAGCAGCAAGCCGACGAAGAGGATGGTGAAGGCGATCTCGCCGTGGTGCGGCCGGCACATCGCGAGCCGCGTCACCAAGTTGGTGCCGAGCGCCGTGAGCCCGAGCAACCAGACTGGCGCGTACGGCACGCGGTGCTTCCCCAACACCCACGCCAGCGCGCCGACCACCAGGAGCTGGCCGCAGAAAGCGCCGGCGAGCGCCGCCTTCTCGATGGTGAGGCCGGCAAACGGCATCAGCACGAGGTGAAAGAGCGGCACCGGGTCCGAGAAGTGCTCGTGCATGGTCGAGAACGGCGTCCACGGGAACGACGACGGCATGCCGCCGCGCATCTGGCGCGCCAGCCAGACGTGGTAGTACTCGTCGTAGTCCCAGGGATGCGGCCCCAGCACGCGCAGCAGCGTGAGCCAGCCCAGCGCAGCCGCAGCGGCGGCGAGGATGCCCAGCCAGCGGCGGCGCTCCGACAGCGGCTCAGGGGCAGCGGGTGCTTTCGCCGGTGGCTGGGAAGGGCGGCGGTCGGACGGGTTTCGGCGCTTGCGGGCCAAGGTTCTCCCAAGGTGCTGCAGGCGCGGGGATTATGTCGGGAATCATGGCATCCGGATCTGCGTTAGGATGTGAGGGCAAGACACTAAGATTTCAGGAAGATCTCTGGAAGGTCTTGCCCGGAGGGTAGGTGGAATACAAGGACTACTACAAGACCCTCGGCGTCGAGCGTTCCGCCTCGCAGCAGGAGATCCAGCGCGCCTACCGCAAGCTGGCGCGCAAGCTCCACCCGGACATCTCCAAGGAGGCGGGCGCCGAGGATCGCTTCAAGGAGGTCACCGAGGCCTACGAGGTCTTGAAGGACGCCGACAAGCGCCAGAAGTACGACCAGTTCGGCAAGGCCTGGAAGCAGGCCGAACGCGGCGGACAGCCGCCGCCGGGGTGGGAGCAGGTCTTCGGCGCCGGTGGGCCCGGCATGGGCGGTCCCGGCGGGCGCGTGCAGTTCGACTTCGGCGGCTTTCCCGGTGGCGGGGGCGGCTTCGGCGGCGGCAGCGCCGGCGGCTTCTCCGATTTCTTCGAGATGCTCTTCGGCCAGATGGGCGGCGCGGGCGCCGCGGGAGCGGCAGGGCCGGGTGGTCCGCGGGCCGGCGGCTATCGCGCCGACTGGCAGCAGCGCGGCAACGATCAGGAGGCGCGCATCCAGCTCACGCTCGAGGAAGCGGCCGCCGGCGGCGAGCGCACCATCACGTTGACCGACCCGCAGACCGGCAGTCAGCAGACGCTGCAGCTCAAGATCCCGCGCGGCATTCGTCCCGGCCAGAAGATCCGCCTCGCCGCCAAGGGCGCCGCCGGCAGCGGCGGCGGACCGCCCGGCGACCTCTTCCTGAACGTCGACGTGCTGCCGCATGCGCGATTCCGGCTCGAAGGCAACGACCTGCATACGAGGCTGCCGGTCACGCCGTGGGAAGCGGCGCTCGGCGGCACGGCGCAGCTCGAGACGCTGGAGACGCCGGTGACGGTGCGCATCCCCGCCGGCTCTCCCGCCGGGCGCAGGATTCGCTTGCGCGGCTACGGCTACCCGCAGGCGAAGGGCGGCAAGGGCGACCTCTTCGCCGAGCTCGACGTGGTGGTGCCGCCGCAGCTCTCCGATCGCGAGCGCGAGCTGTTCGAGGAGCTGGCCAAGGTATCCACCTTCAATCCACGCCGCTGAGATCCCGAATCCCTGATGCGATCCCGAAATCCCTGATGAAAGGTTGAATCGATATGGACCCCAACAAGCTCACCCAGAAATCGCAGGAGGCGATCGCCGCGGCGCAGACGCTGGCGACGCGCCTCGGCCACCAGGAGGTCGACGGCGAGCACCTCGCGGCGGCCCTGCTCGAACAGGCCGACGGCGTCGTGCCGCGGCTGCTCGCGCGCATGGAGGTGCCGGTCGACGCCGTGCGCTCGGCGATCACCGCCGAGCTCGAACGCCGCCCGAAGGTCTCCGGCCCGGCCGCGGAAGCCGGCAAGATCTACGTCACGCAGCGCTTCCAGCAGGCGCTGGTCAAGGCCGAGGACGAGGCGAAGCGGCTCAAGGACGAGTACGTCTCCGTCGAGCACCTCTGGCTCGCCCTCCTCGACACCGCGGGCCGCGACGGCCTCGGCAAGGTCTTCAAGCAGCTCGGCCTCGACCGCGACCGCACGCTGCAGAGCCTGCAGGCGCTGCGCGGCAACCAGCGCGTCACCTCGGCCAACCCCGAGGTTGCGTACGAGGCGCTGTCGAAGTACGGCATCGACCTCGTAGAACAGGCGAAGCGCAACAAGCTCGACCCGGTGATCGGCCGCGACGCCGAGATCCGCCGCGTCGTCCGCATCCTCTCGCGCAAGACCAAGAACAACCCGGTGCTCATCGGCGAGCCGGGCGTCGGCAAGACCGCCATCGTGGAGGGTCTGGCGCAGCGCATTGTGCGTGGCGACGTGCCCGAGTGGCTCAAGGACCGCGCCGTCTGGTCGCTCGACATGGGCGCGCTGCTCGCCGGCACCAAGTACCGCGGCGAGTTCGAGGAGCGTCTCAAGGCGGTGCTCAACGAGATCAAGGAGAGCGAAGGGCGCGTCATCCTCTTCATCGACGAGCTGCACACCATCGTCGGCGCCGGCAAGACCGAAGGCTCGACCGATGCCGGCAACCTGCTCAAGCCGATGCTCGCCCGCGGCGAGCTGCACTGCATCGGGGCCACCACGCTCGACGAAGACCGCAAGCACATCGAGAAGGACGCCGCGCTCGAGCGCCGCTTCCAACCGGTGCTGGTCGACGCGCCAAACGTCGAAGACACGGTCTCGATCCTGCGCGGCTTGAAGGAGCGCTTCGAGGTGCACCACGGCGTGCGCATCCAGGACAACGCGCTGGTCGCCGCTGCCGTGCTGTCGCATCGCTACATCACCGACCGCTTCCTGCCCGACAAGGCCATCGACCTCGTCGACGAGGCCTGCGCGCTGATCCGCACCGAGATCGACTCGCTGCCCGCCGAGCTCGACGCCATCAACCGCCGCGTCATGCAGCTCGAGATCGAAGAGGCGGCGCTGCAGAAGGAGAAGGACAAGGGCTCGAAGGACCGCCTCGAAGAGCTGCGCCGCGAGCTCGCCGAGCTCAAGGAAAAGGCGCACGGCATGCGCGCGCAGTTCGAGGCCGAGAAGGCGTCGATCGAGAAGGTGCGCGGGCTGCGCGGCCAGCTCGAGCAGGTGCGCCGGCAGATCGAAGAGGCCGAGCGCAACTACGACCTCAACCGCGCCGCGCAGCTCAAGTACGGCGAGCTGCCGCGCCTAGAAGGGCAGATCGCCGAGCAGGAAGCCCACCTCGATCGCGACGGTCACCAGCTCCTGCGCGAAGAGGTCACCGAGGACGAGATCGCCGAGATCGTCTCGAAGTGGACGGGCATCCCGGTGACGCGCCTGATGGAGGGCGAGCGCGAGAAGCTGCTGCGCCTCGACGAGATCCTCCACCAGCGGGTGGTGGGCCAGGAGGAGGCGGTGCAGCTCGTCGCCGACGCGGTGATCCGCGCCCGCTCGGGCATCAAGGACCCGCGGCGGCCGATCGGCTCGTTCATCTTCCTCGGGCCTACCGGCGTCGGCAAGACGGAGCTCGCCAAGGCGCTCGCCGAAGCACTCTTCGACAGCGAGGAGAACATGGTGCGCATCGACATGTCGGAGTACATGGAGAAGCACACCGTGTCGCGGCTGGTAGGCGCCCCTCCCGGCTACGTCGGCTACGAGGAGGGCGGCCAGCTCACCGAGGCAGTGCGGAGAAAGCCGTACTCGGTGCTGCTCTTCGACGAGATCGAGAAGGCGCACCACGACGTCTTCAACGTGCTGCTGCAGATCCTCGACGACGGCCGGCTCACCGACGCGCAGGGGCGCACCGTGGATTTCAAGAACACGGTGATCATCATGACCAGCAACATCGGCAGCCATCACCTGCTCGAAGGGATCACCGACCGCGGCGAGATCCGCGAGGCGGCGCGCGAAGCGGTGATGCGAGAGCTGCGCGCCCACTTCCGGCCGGAGTTCTTGAACCGCGTCGACGACATCGTGTTGTTCCGGCCGCTGCGGTTGGAGGAGATCGAGAAGATCGTCGACCTGATGACGGCCGATTTGAGAAAGAGGCTTGCCGATCGGGGAATCGCGCTGGTGCTCACCGAGCCGGCACGGGTGCTGGTCGCTCGCGAGGGTTTCGACCCCGTGTACGGCGCGCGGCCGCTGCGGCGATACCTGCAGCGGCAGCTCGAAACTCGGATTGGGCGCGCGTTGATCGGCGGTGAAGCGAGCGAAGGCTCGACGATCGAGGTGGGCGCCGGCGAGGGCGGATTGACCGTGGAGATTCGCAAGCCCGAGGCGGTCGCGGTCGGCTAAGGAAGGCTGATTTGGTCGGCGGGCGCCGGCTGGTCGCGGGCCGGCGTTCGCTGCCGGGTCCGGAGGGCGCCGCTGTGGGGCACGCTCGCCTTTCTGAGGTGTGCGGGGGGGAGCGGCTCGCTTGCCTCCGGGCGCTTGATCGAGCGCTGTGTTCGAGCAGTCACGAATGCGCCCTCCGGAAGCCCCACCGCGGCGCCCTCCGGACCCGGCTGTCGCGAACGCCTTCACCCGTGGCCGTCGAGGTCTGACGAACCAGGGCTGGACTGCGGGTGAAGCCACATCGTGATCGTCGAAATCTGACAACGACGACTGGAGCGCGGGTCAAGACACGCCGTGGTCGTCGAAATCTGACGACTACGGTTGGACCGCGAGTGGGCCACGCTGTTTGAGCGGCGCGACGACGAATGAATAGCGGCACGACGATGCGTGTGTGGTGACATGAAAAGAGCGCGAGGTAGAGAACATGGCTCACCACGGCGACGCCCCGAGCTCGCCAACAGGTCGCTCGACGACCACTCATGAAGGCGGGTGCTCAGCGGATCCGGAGGGCGCCGCGGTGGGGCTTCCGGAGGGCGCATTAGCAAGTGGTCGAAAACAGCGATCGAACAAGCGCCCGGAGGCAAGCGAGCCGCTCCCATCCGCACACCTCAGAAAG
>DASYQD010000086.1:0-8171 GCA_036005845.1 Thermoanaerobaculia bacterium
GCCGCGTCGCCGCGTTTTGCGAACCGCGCCGGCGCCGTCACCAGCGTGAACGCCGCCGGATCGCAGTCGGCCACCTCTTCCCAGCCGAGCGGCATCGACACCCGCGCGTCCGGCGTCGGCCGCACCGACCACGCCGACGCCACCGTGCGGTCCTTGGCGTTCTGGTTGTAGTCGAGGAAGACGCCGTGGCGCTCCTCCTTCCACCACTTGCTGGTGGCGAGGTCGGGCGCTCGGCGCTCCACCTCGCGCGCCACGGCCAGCGCGGCGCGGCGAACCTGGTCGAACGTCCAGCGGCGCTGCAGCCGCACGTAGACGTGCATGCCACGCGATCCCGACGTCTTCGGCCAGCCGCGCAGGCCGCGGTCGGCGAGCACGTCGCGCACCACGAGCGCCACCCGCCGCACGTCGTCCCACTCGACGCCGGGTCCCGGATCGAGGTCGAAGCGCAGCTCGTCGGGGTGGTCGAGGTCGGCGGCGCGCACCGGGTGCGGGTTGAGGTCGATGCAGCCGAGGTTGACGATCCAGAGCAGCTGCGCCGCGTCGTTGACGACGACCTCGCATGCCGTGCGACCCGAAGGGAAGCGCAGCTCGACGGTGTCGATCCACTCCGGCCGCTGCTCCGGCGCACGCTTCTGGAAGAAGGGCTCGCCCTCGGCGCCGTCGACGTAGCGCTTGAGCACGATCGGCCTGCCGGCGATGCCGCGCAGCGCGCCCGGGGCGACCGCCCCGTAGTAGCGCGCGAGATCGAGCTTGGTGTAGCCGGCGCGTGGAAAGTAGACCTTGCCCGGGTTGGTGATCACGACCTCGCGCCCGGCGGCTTCGATCGTCGTCTCGGACTTCGCCATCGGAGGAAGTGTCGCCAGTTCGCGCGCACAGTGCAACCACGGGCGAAGTTGGCCGCGCGAGCGCGGCTCGGCTAACCTCTCGCCGCCCGGCGCAACGCCGCGCCTGGTCTCGCCATGGAAGCTCAAGCCAAACCTGCAACTGACGCTAAACCTGCGGCCGTCGACGCCGCAGCCGGCGACGGTGTCGCCGCACCGCCGCCCCGGCGCCGGCGTCCGCGCCCGGCCGTGTGGGCGGTCTTCCTGCTCTACCTGTGGGGGCTCGTCGAGCTGGGCTCGTGGGTCGGGCTGTGGGCGCTCCAGCGCTACAAAGGCATCGAGTACGTGCCGGCGCAGCTGCAGACGTTGATCACCAAGCACCGGGTCGGCATCGAGGGTCACCTGAAGCAGCGGCGCTCGTACATGGTTCCCGATGCGGAGCTCGGCTGGGTGGTGGCGCCGAAACGCAACAAGCGCGGCTACCGCAGCAACCGCGACGCCATCCGCGCCGACCGCGAGTACGCGGCGACGCCGCCGCCGGGCGTGCTGCGGATCGCCGCCTTCGGTGATTCATTTACGCATGCCAGCGACGTCGCCAACCCGGTGACCTGGGAGGCGCGCCTCGAGGCGCTCGACCCCAAGATCGAGATGCTCAACTTCGGCGTCCCCGGCTACGGCCCCGACCAGGCCTTCCTGCGCTACCAGCGCGACGGGCGGCGCCTCCATCCCCACGTTGTCTTCATCGGCTTCATGTCCGAGAACGTCGGACGTATGGTGAACACCTTCCGGCCGTTCTACTTCCCCAACAGCGGCATGGCCTTCGGCAAGCCGCGCTTCGAGCTCGACGGCGCGGGCGTGCGGCTGGTGCCCAACCCACTGCCGCATCCCGCCGATTACCGCCGCCTGCTCGCCGACCCGCAGCACGAGCTTCCGCGCGTCGGCGGGCACGACTACTACTACCAGCGGCGCTCGCAACGCAGCCGCTTCGACTTCCTACCGTCGGTGCGGCTTGCCTGGGTGCTGCGCGAACGCTTCGACCAGCCCATCGAGCGCGACGGCGTGTACAACGAGAAGTCCGAGGCGTTCGAGGTCTCGGTGCGCGTCGTCGAGGCCTTCTACCGGCAGGTGCTGGCGGACGGATCGTTGCCCGTCGTCGTCGTCTTTCCGCAACGCCGCGACCTGCGCGCAAAGAGCGAGAGCGAGCCGCCGGTCTACGCGCCGCTGCTCGCTGCATTCAAGCAACGCGGCCTCCTCACCCTCGACCTGATGGGCGCCTTCGACCGCTACGACCCGCAGCACACGCTGGTCAAGAAGAAGTTCATCCACTACCCACCGGAGGGCAACGAGTGGGTGGCGCGCTACATCGACGATTGGCTGCGCGAGAACCGGCTCGCGACGGTCGACGAAGTGCGAGCGCGGCTGGAGCAGGAGCGGCAGCGGCGCGGCGCTTCCCCTTGAGCGGCGATTCGGCGGCCGCTGGAACCGTCACCAGGGCCGCGAGATCACGCAGGCGTTGACGCCGCCGATGCCCATCGACAGCTTGCCGGCGAGGCCGGGCGGCGCCGGCACCGCCTCGTCGAAGACGAAGTGCTGGTGGATCGCGGCGATCGCCGGGTGCAGCTCCTCGCGACGCAGCGGGGTAGGGAAGAGCTCGCCGCGCGCGTAGCCGAGGTACTGGGCGGTCAGCTCCCAGCCGCCGCAGGCGCCCATGCCGTGGCCGAAGGTGCCTTTGCGAGCGGTGACCAACACCGTCTCCGGCAGCACCGTGCGCAGGGTGGAGATCTCCTGGAAGTCGCCCGGCGTCGCGGTGGCGTGCATGTCCCACGTCGCCAGCTCCTCCGGCTTGACACCGGCTTGCAGGAGCGCCTTGCAGATCGCCGCCCGCGGGCCCTCTTCCGATGGGGAGATGATGTGCTCGGCGTCCGAGCTGACGCCGACCGCGAGCGGTTCCATGCCCAACGGTTGGAAGCCGCGCGCCGTCATGTGCTCCAGGTCGCCGACGATCCAGACCGCGGCGCCGCCCGAGACGTGAGTGCCGCGTAGGCCGCTGAGCGGCTTCGACACCTCGCCGTCGGCGGCGACGACGCGTCCGCCGTGAAAGGCGCCGACCGAGATCGGCAGCGGCGGCGGGTCGGTGGCGCCGACGACCACCGCCTTCGCCTCGCCGCGGCGGATGGCGTCGAGCGCGTGCTTCAGGGCGACGCCGAAGGTGGCGCAGGCGGCCACCGGCGCGTAGGCGAGACCGGTGATGCGGCCGAGCATCGAGATCTGCGCCGCCGGCGCGTTGTGGATGTTCCACAGCGGGTCGGCGCTGACCTCGCTCCACGGCGGCGGCGGCGCTCCCCACTCAGACTGCAGCCGCAGGCGGCGCCGCTGCTTCTCTTTGAGCACCTGGAGCGCCGAGGTGACGACGTCGGCCCCGACGTCGAGCGCTTCGATCTCGCGCAGCGCGGCGAGGTAGTCGCGCAGTTGCGGCGAGCGCGCCGCCCAGTAGTGGTGGAACGCGTCCTCGGCGTCGCTGCGCTCGGCGTCCGGCACGGTCGCGGGGTCGGACGGCGCCTCGGGTGCCGCCGCGGCGCGCTCCGCGGGTGGTAGCCCCTGCCACGCGACCACGGCTTCGTTGCGTTCGGGCGCCGACCAGAAGCGGTCCCAGCGCCGCTGCGCCCGCTCGCCGGCGACGGTCTCGCGGCCGATGGTGGCCACCGCGCCGATGCTGGTGCCGACGTAGACGTGGGCGAAGTCCTCGAGCTCCTGCAGCTCCCCCTCGATGCCCGGGTTCTGCGCCAGGGCCTGGATGAAGGCGCCGACGGCGTACTGCGTCGGCGTGTCCATCTTCGCGAGCAGTTGCGGGAAGCGGCTGGGCGCGTAACGCGCGTCGATCCACGGCTTGTAATCGGCGAAGTCGAAGTCGGGGGCGCCGACGAGGAAGTTGCTCGGCCCATAGCCGTCGAACGGCCGCAGCCAGCTCGCGGGCGATTCCAGGTTGCGGGCGAAAGCGTCGACGTTGGGCGAGAGCGGCGCGACGATGCCCCAGCCGAAGACACCGATCCGCCGCGGCTCCGCCATCGGTCAGCCCGGGATCGGCGCCAGCGTTGGCGGCCGCACGCCCGGCGGCGCCTCGCCCCAGATGGCGCGGAACCGCGGTCCGATGTCGAAGATGAAGTCGCGCGCGGCGGCGACCTTGGCGCCGCGGATGACGATGGCGGTGACGCCCTGGTTGCGCAGCCGCTCGCCGGCGCGGTTCTCGAGGTCGATCGTCCACTCGACCGTCACCTCGTTGGCGGCGCCGAAGGTCCAGGGACGCGCCACGGCCACGTGCAGGAGCGTGAAGCGAAGGCCCGGAAAGGTGGCGAGGAAACGCTCAAACCAGAAGCGCAGCTCGGCCGTGCCTTGCCAGCGACCGCTCGACCACACCTCGCCGGGGAAGTCGAAGACCGCGTCCGGCGCCCAAGCGGCGAGGAAGCCGTCGAGATCGCGGCGGTTGAGCAGATCGTAGGTGCGGCGCACGCCGCGCATCGCCAGCCAGGCTCCGATCACGCCGGGACCTCCGAGTCGCGAGTCGCGATGCCGGAGGTGGGGCTCGAACCCACACGCCCGAAGGCGGGGGATTTTAAGTCCCCTGCGTCTACCAGTTCCGCCACTCCGGCAATGCCATGCATCATACCCGAAGTCGGCGTCCGGACGCCAAAAGAAAGATTTATATTACTCGACTTGCGAGGCCGCTCGACAACCTTTTCTGGCGATTGACCGGGTGCTAGACTGCCGGCCTCCATGGCGGTCCTCGACACCCTACAGACGCCTCGCACGCTGCCGCACAGCGAGGAGTCCGAGCGCGCCGTGCTCGCCGGCATCCTGCTCGAGCCGGAGGTGCTGGCGACGGTGGCGTCGCGCCTGGTCGAGGGCGACTTCTACTTCGAGCGCCACCAGCGCATCTACCGCGCCATGATCGACCTGCAGGGGGCCGCCACCGAGGTCGACCTGCGCACGCTGCAGGCCCGCCTCGAGCAGCAGGGGCACATCGACGCCGTGGGCGGCCTCGCCTACCTCGCCGGTCTCGACGTCGACCTGCCCGACCTCGGCCGCATCGACTCCTACGTCGAGATCGTCAAGGAGCGCTCGCTGCGCCGCCGCCTGATCCAGGCGTGCAGCGACGTCACCCGCTCGGCGCTCGACGGTGGCCTCGAAGCCAACGAGGCCCTCGGCAAGGCGGAGCAGGCGATCCTCGGTCTTGGCGAGGAAGCCGTCGCGCGCGGCTTCGTCTCCCTCGGCCGCGTCCTCGACAAGACGATGGAGGACATCGAGGAGCGCCCCGGCAGCACGCTCATCGGCATCCCCACCGGCTTCACCGACCTCGACCGCATGACGCACGGGTTGAACAAAGGCAACCTGATCATCATCGCGGGACGGCCGGGCCAAGGCAAAACGAGTCTGGCTTTGAACATTGCCCAGTACGTCGCCGTTCATCAGAACAAGCCGGTGGGCGTCTTCTCGCTAGAGATGAGCGAGCAGGAGCTGGCGCTGCGCATTCTCTGCTCGGAGGCGGACGTGTCGTTCTCGCGGTTGCGCGCCGGCCACCTGTCGCAGAAGCAGTGGCAGACGATCGTGCAGACGGTGCGGCGTCTGTCTCCGGCGCCCCTCTTCATCGACGATTCGCCGAACCCGAGCATCCTCGAAGTGGCGTCGAAGACGCGCCGCCTGCGCGCGGAGCTTGGCCTCGAGCTGATCATCCTCGACTACCTGCAACTCATGCAGGCCGGCGGCCGCTACGAAAACCGCAACCTCGAGATCGCCGCCATCAGCAGAAGTCTCAAGCAGCTCGCCAAGGAGCTCGAGATCCCGGTGATTGCGCTGTCGCAGCTGTCCCGCCAACCCGAGCGCCGCAGTGGCGACCACCGCCCGCAGCTCGCCGACCTTCGTGAGAGCGGCTGCCTGACGGGCGACACGTTGGTCACGCTCGCTGACTCCGGTGCGCGTGTGGCGATGCGCGACCTCGCCGGTCAGACGGGGTTCGCGATCTGGGCGGTCGACGGCGACTCGTGGACTTTGAAGCCTGCAACCGTGGCGAAGGCTTTCTCGACCGGCGTCAAGCCGGTGTTTCGACTCTCGACGCGGCTGGGCCGCACCATTCGAGCGACAGCGAACCATCGTTTCCTGACGATCGAGGGCTGGCGGCGCTTGGACGAGTTGACGCCTGG
The DNA here is from genome assembly GCA_036005845.1 of Thermoanaerobaculia bacterium. Classification (GTDB taxonomy): domain Bacteria; phylum Acidobacteriota; class Thermoanaerobaculia; order Multivoradales; family JAIOJS01; genus DASYQD01. The sequence continues at coordinate 6,017 of DASYQD010000086.1, forward strand.
CTGTCGGCTGGCAATGCCGCGCCGTCTCGCTTCGCCTTCGGTGCAGACGATGCACGATTCGGAGCTGGCGCTTCTCGGCCATCTCATCGGCGACGGCTGTACGCTGCCTCGCCACGTTCTCCAGTACACGACACGTGAGATCGATCTTGCGGAGACCGTCGCCACACTCGCAACGGATTGCTTCGGTGACCGCGTGCGCCCCCGGATCAATCGAGAACGCCAGTGGTTCCAGGTCTACCTTCCCTCCGCCGAGCACCACACCCATGGGCGCCGCAATGCCATCGCGGAATGGCTCGAACCCCTGGGCGGAGTGTGGGGCCGGGGCTCCTGGGAGAAGCGGTTGCCGGCGGCGATCTTTCAGCAGCCCGCCGCTGCTATCGCGAAGTTCGTTCGCCACCTCTGGGCCACTGACGGCTGCGTTCGGCCCAGCGGAACTGGCGCGCCCGCGATCTACTACGCCACGAGCAGCGCAGGGCTTGCCCACGACCTACAGGCGCTGCTGCTGCGGCTGGATCTTCAGGCGCGAGTGGAGCGCCATCCACAAAGAGGCAAAGGTCGCGACCAGTATCACGTTCGCCTGAGCTCGCGTTCGCAACTACTGGGCTTCGCCGAGCGTGTGGGTGCGGTGGGCCGCTACAAGACTGACTGCCTGAGACAAGTGGTCGAACAGATCGAGGGCACGACCGAGAACACCAACCGCGACGTCGTTCCGCGCGAGGTATGGCAGCTCTACGTTCGGCCGGCGATGATCGCCGCCGGCGTGACGCATCGCGAGCTCCACACCGCGATTGGGATGGCTTATAGCGGGATGACGACCTTTCGCCAAAACCTGGGAAGGCAGCGGGCGTTGGCCGTGGCGCTCGCCACTAGCTGTGAGGCTCTACGACGGCTCGCCGAGAGCGACCTGTATTGGGACCATGTCGTGTCCATCGAGGCCGAGGGCGAGGAGGAAGTCTTCGACCTCACCGTCCCGGGCCCGCACAACTTCGTGGCCGACGACATCGTGGTGCACAACTCGATCGAGCAGGACGCGGATCTCGTGGCGTTCGTCTATCGCGATGAGCTTTACAACCCGGACGATCCGAGCGTGCGCGGGTTGGCGGAGCTGATCGTGGCGAAGCATCGCAACGGCGAGACGGGCACGGTGGAGTTGGTGTTCCTCGGCGAGACGACGACGTTCAAGAACCGCGCTCCCGACTACCTGGCCGGGGGCCCGCCGCATTGAGCGCGTCGGGACGCCGCGCGCGCCGGCCCGTGCTTCGCTGCCGCGAATCGTCTCGACGTCCGCGCTCCTGACATGCGGCCGCTCGACGACCGCGAAGGGGTGGGGGCGCTGCGGCCGTCGTGGGGCGAGATCGACCTCGACGCGCTGGTTGCCAACCTCGCTCACGTACGCGCCCGCGTCGGCGGCGCCGCGGTCCTGGGCGTCGTCAAGGCGGACGCGTATGGCCACGGCGCTCCGGTGGTGGCGCGAGCGCTCGAGGCCGCCGGCATCGAGTGGCTGGGCGTTGCCATGGTGGAGGAGGGCGCCGAGGTGCGCCGCGCCGGCGTCGGGGCGCCGATCCTCATGCTCGGTCCCATCCGCCGCGAGCAGCTCGCGCTGGTGCGCCGTTACCGGCTGACGCCCGCGGTTTCCAGCCTCGAGCAACTCGAGGCGTGGCTCGACTGGTGCGCCGCCAACGGCCACGAGCAGGAGCTGCACCTCAAGGTCGACACCGGCATGCGCCGGCTCGGCATCGAGCTCGAGGCCGTGCCGCGCGCTCTCGCGCTCATCCGCGCTCAGCCACTGCTGCGGCTCACCGGCGTGCTCTCACACCTCGCCGACGCCGACGACCTCGACAGCCTGCGCAACGAGGACCAGGAGGAGCGCTTCGAATCTGTTCTGGCGCAACTCACCGATGAGGAGCGGGACCGCGTCTGGATCCATCTCGCCAACAGCGCCGGCGCGCTGCACTGGCCGCCGACGCGACACACGCTGGTGCGCTGCGGGCTGGCGCTCTACGGCCTCGATCCCGCGGCGAGCGAAGGCGGTTTGCGTCCGGTGCTCTCGGTACATGCACGCGTGGTGATGACGCGCCAGGTGCCCACCGGCGGCCGCGTCGGCTACAGCGGCCGCTGGACGGCACTGCGCCCGAGCCGCATCGGCATCCTGCAG
>DASYQD010000087.1:0-34824 GCA_036005845.1 Thermoanaerobaculia bacterium
AGCAGCACGGCGTCGAGGAAGACGTAGAGCACCAGCACCGAACGCGGGAAGCTGCGATCGGCGAGGAAGAAGTAGGCGGTGAGGACGAGACCCTGGAGCGTCGCCGCGCCGAGCAGCCGGCTGCCGAGCTCGAGCCGCGGCCGCGGCTCCGGCGAGTGGTATTGGTTGAAAAGGTAGAGGGTGAGGAGCTGCGCCGCGAGCACCAGCAGCAGCACCGCGTGAACGAGCTCCACGCGCTCGACCGGCAGCAGGTTCTGCGTCAGCGGCAGCGGCACGAAGACCCGCAGCCACACCGCGCCATACCAGGCGGCGACCGCGGCCAGACCGTCGCCCAGGTAGCGCCAGAGGCGCCAGCCGGCAGAGCCGCCCATGGGGTGCATCGCGCGCCATCTTACGTTTGGCGCCGTCGCTCGGCGGCGAGCCGGCCTGCTCGATCTTTCGAGTCGTACCTGAGGGCTTGAGTATCATTGCGGGCTTCATGAAGGTCACCGAGCACCTCGCGCGCGCGACGCGCCCGCTCATCAGCTTCGAATTGATCCCGCCCCTGCGCGGCGGCGACGTGCGCGGCCTGCTGTCGCTGCTCGACGAGCTGATGGTGTTCGAGCCGCCCTTCATCGACATCACCTCGCACGCGGCGCAGGTGTCGATCGAGGAGACCTCGCACGGCCTCGAACGGCGCGTCAAGCGCAAGCGGCCGGGAACTCTCGGCGTCTGCGCGCTGATCCAGAACAAGTACGGCATCGACGCCGTGCCGCACGTGCTGTGCACCGGCTTCTCGCGCGAAGAGACCGAGGACTTCCTGATCGAGCTGCGCTATCTCGGCATCGACAACGTGCTCACCGTGCGCGGCGACGACAACGGCTACCAGAAGCCGCTGCAGCACGGCCGCTCGGCGAACCGCTACGCCGTGGAGCTGGTGCGGCAGGTGTCGGCGATGAACAAGGGCCGCTATCTCGAAGAGGACCTGCTCGACGCCGACCCCGCCGACTTCTGCATCGGCGTCGCCGGCTACCCCGAGCGCCACTTCGAGTCGCCCAACCTGATCACCGACGTGCGGGCGACCAAGGAGAAGGTCGAGGCGGGCGGCCACTACATCGTGACGCAGATGTGCTTCGACAACCGGCACTATTTCCGCTTCGTCGAGCTCTGCCGCGCCGAGGGCATCACCGTGCCGATCATCCCCGGGCTGAAAGTGCTGTCGTCGGCGGCGCAGCTGAAGACCATCCCGCGCACCTTTCACGTCGAGATCCCGCTGGAGCTGGCGGACGCGGCGGCGAAGGCGGCGCCCGAGCACACGCTCGACGTCGGCGTCGAGTGGACCGTGCGGCAGGTGAAGGAGCTGCTCGAAGCGGGAGTGCCCGCCGTGCACTTCTACATCATGCAGAGCGCGACGGCGGTGAAGCGGGTGCTGGAAGGCGTACGGCCGTAGACCAGGAGTCAGTCGCGCGGGAAGAGCCCGGCGAGCGAGACCGGGAGCGTCGCATCGCCGGCGAGGCGCAGCGCCAGCGTCGCGTCGGGGCTATGCACGACTCGCCGTCCGTAAGTGCCGGAGGTACGGTCAGGGTCCAGATACTCCTCGGCCGTGCGATCGGCGAGGACGAGGATCACGTACTGAGGGATGCCGCCGCGCGCGTAATGACGCAGCTTGGTGGTGCGGTCGCGCCTCAGCGACGTGCCGGCTACCTCGATGACGCAAGAGACGTCCTTGGCGCGAGGCTTCTCGACGGTGGTGAGCGGTCTCGAAACGATAGCCGCGTCCGGCTCCGGCTCGCCGCCGGCCTCCACAATCGTGATCGGCTGCTGAGTCTGGATGTGCGCGCTGATGGGATCCAAACGGAGACCGAGGTAGGCAAGCTGCCTGACGACGTAGGCGTGCATGTCACCGACGGTCATCGGATCCCCTCCCGCATCACCCCGGTCCTTGCGCACGAGGATGCCGTCGAGCAGCTCGACAGTCGTGTCTTCGGGAAGGATGCCCTCCTCGATCATGCGGTCGTACTGCTCGACCGAAAGCGGCAGGATCTCGAGTTGGCCGCCCAAAGACTCCCCGATGACATTGGCTGCGCCGGGCTCGATTGTCAGCCGCTGCTCACTCGTTGCCATCGGAGTCAGGCTACCACTCGTTTGACACCACGGCCGACCGTCTCGTAAGCTGTTGACGCATTTGGAGCGGTCCGGCTCACGCCGGGCTCGGCAACCTGGGGCGGACACCCAAGGTGCCCTCCTGCAGACGAAGCAGGGATGCGGCCGCGGAGGAAACGACGCGGCAACAAACTGTCCGGTGGGAACGGCCCGCTCCAATGCATTCCATGGAGCGGGTTTCGTTTATGGCTGCAAATCCCACGACCACGACCCCAAGCGCCCTCGGCACTCCTGAGCCGATCGACCTGCCTGCTTGTCCCGCCGACCGCGAGGCGCGCACGCACGCGCTGCTGCAGGCGTTCGACGAGCGCGTGCTCGTCATGGACGGCGCCACCGGCACGGCGCTGCAGCGGCTCGAGCTGACCGCCGACGACTTCGGCGGCCCGGACCTCGAAGGCTGCAACGAGGCCCTCAACCTCACGCGGCCCGACGCCGTCCTCGCGCTGCACGACACCTATCTTCGCGCGAACGCCGACGTCGTCGAAACCAATACCTTCGGCGCCACGCCGCTCGTGCTCGCCGAGTACGACCTCGCCGCCTACGCCTTCGGCATCAACCGCGCGGCCGCGTCGCTCGCACGCGAAGCCTGCGCGCGCTACGACGAGCCCGGCCGGCTGCGCTTCGTCTGCGGCAGCATGGGGCCGACGACGAAGGCGATCTCGGTCACCGGCGGCGTCACCTTCGACGGGCTCCGCGACCACTTCCGCGTGCAGGCGCTCGGCCTCTGCGCCGGCGGCGCCGACTACCTGCTGCTCGAGACGCAGCAGGACACCCGCAACGTCAAGGCCGGCCTGCTCGGCATCGAGGACGCCTTCGCCGAGCTCGGCTGGCGCATCCCCGTCGCGGTGTCGGTGACGATCGAGATGTCGGGCACCATGCTCGCGGGTCAGGACGCCGAGGCGCTGGCAGTGTCGCTGCTGCACGCCGATCTCCTGTACGTCGGCCTCAACTGCGCCACCGGCCCCGAGCTGATGCGCGACCACGTGCGCACGCTCTCCGAGCTGGTGCGCACGCGCACCGCCTGCGTGCCCAACGCCGGGCTGCCCGACGAGAACGGCAAGTATCACGAGTCGCCCGAGGACTTCCGCCGCGTGCTCGGCGACTTCGTCGACAAGGGCTGGCTCAACCTCGTCGGCGGCTGCTGCGGCACCCACGACGGCCACGTCGCGGCCCTCGCCGACCTCGTCGCCGGCAAGCGCCCGCGCCGCATCCCCGAGCACGCGCACGCGCTCGTCTCCGGCATCGAGGCGGTCGAGCTCACTCCCGACAACCGGCCGCTGCTGGTCGGCGAGCGCACCAACGTGCTCGGCAGCCGGAAGTTCAAGGAGCTGGTGGCGGCCGGAGAGTGGGAGCAGGCCGGCGAGGTGGGCCGCGCGCAGGTGCGCGGCGGCGCGCAGGTGCTCGACGTCTGCCTGCAGGACCCCGACCGCGACGAGACGGTCGACGTCGAGAAGTTCCTCGACCGCCTCGTGCGCCTGGTCAAGGTGCCGCTGATGATCGACTCGACCGACGCGCGAGTGATGGAGCGCGCGCTGGAGTATTGCCAGGGCAAGGCGGTGCTCAACTCGGTCAACCTCGAGGACGGCCTCGAGCGCTTCCGCAAGGTGGTGCCGCTGGCGCGCCGCTTCGGCGCCGCGCTGGTCGTCGGCTGCATCGACGAGCAAGGAATGGCGGTCACCGTCGACCGCAAGCTCGAAGTGGCGCGGCGCAGCTTCCAGATATTGACCGAGGACTTCGGCATGCGGCCGGAGGACTTGTGGTGGGACCCGCTGGTGTTCCCGTGCGCGACGGGCGACGAGAACTATCTCGGCTCGGCGCACGAGACGATCGAAGCGGTGCGCGCGCTCAAGCACGAGCTGCCCGACACCCACACCATCCTCGGCATCAGCAACGTCAGCTTCGGGCTGCCGGCGTCCGGGCGTGAGGTGCTCAACTCGGTCTTCCTCTACCACTGCACGCAGGCCGGGCTCGACGCCGCGATCGTCAACACCGAGCGGCTGGCCCGCTACGCCGAGATCCCCGCGGACGAGCGCGCGCTCGCCGAGGCGCTGCTGGCGCTGCGGCTCGGCGACAAGGCGGCGGGCGAGACCGCGGTGGCGAAGTACACCGAGCACTTCCGCGGTCGCGGTCCCACCGCGGGCAGGACGCCCCGGGCCGAACTGCCGCTCGAGCAGCGCCTGGCGCGCGCCGTCGTCGAGGGCAGCAAGGTCGGGCTCGAAACCGATCTGGCCGAAGCGCTGCAGCGCTGGCCGGCGCCGCTCGACATCATCAACGGTCCGCTGCTCGCCGGTATGGACGAGGTGGGTAAGCTCTTCAACGCCAACCAGCTCATCGTCGCCGAGGTGCTGCAGAGCGCCGAGGTGATGAAGGCCGCGGTGTCGTTTCTCGAGCCGCACATGGAGAAGTCGGAAGGCAACGGGCGCGGCAAGATCCTGCTCGCCACCGTGAAAGGCGACGTCCACGACATCGGCAAGAACCTCGTCGACATCATCTTGAGCAACAACGGCTACACGGTGGTCAACCTCGGCATCAAGGTGCCGAGCGAGCAGCTCGTGCAGGCGGCGCGCGAGCACCGGCCCGACGTCATCGGCCTCTCCGGGCTGCTGGTCAAGAGCGCGCAGCAGATGGTGATCACCGCCGGCGACCTCGCCGCGGTGGGCGTCGACACGCCGCTGCTCGTCGGCGGCGCGGCGCTGACGCGGCGCTTCACGCACCAGCGCATCGCGCCGGCCTACAAGGGCTTCTGCACCTACGCCAAGGATGCCATGCACGGTCTCGAGCTCGTCGACCGCATCCTCGACAAGGCGAAACGGCCGGGTCTCGAAGCGGAGGTGGAGAAGCTGCGTGCCGCGGACGTGGCGGTTGCCGAGAGCGCTGCCGCGTGCACGCCGCGCGAAGACAAGCGCGCCGAGGTGCGCCGCGACCTCGTGGCGCCGCCGCCGCCCGACCTGCTGCGCCACGTCGAGACGGCGCCGCTGCGCGAGGTCTGGCAGCAGCTCAACCACCAGATGCTCTACAGCAAGTACTTCGGCATCAAGGGCGTGGTGAAGAAGCTCGCGGAGGCGGGCGACCCGAAGCTGCGCATGGTGGAGGCGGTGGTCGACGAGCTCAAGGAGCTGGCGCTCGACGGCGCGCTCGAGGTGAAGGTGGCGTGGCGCTTCTTCCCGGCGGAGGCCAGCGGCGAGCGCCTGCGGCTGCTCGATCCGCAGAGCGGCGCGCTCGTCGCCGAGTGGGAGCTGCCGCGCCAACCGTCCGGCGAGCGGCTCTGCCTCACCGACTACGTGCTGCCCAACGATCACGTCGCGCTCTTCGTCACCACCGCCGGCAAGGGCGTGCGCGAGCGCGCCGAGGCGTGGAAGGCGGCCGGCGAGTACCTCAAGAGCCACGGCTGGGCGGCGCTGGCGCTGGAGACGGCCGAGGCCGCCGCCGAGTGGCTGCACATGCGGCTGCGCACGGCGTGGGGGTTCCCGGATCCGCCCGAGCTGCAGCCCGGCGACCGCTTCGCCGCCCGCTACCGCGGCCGCCGCTACAGCTTCGGCTACCCGGCGTGCCCCGACCTCGCCGGCCAGCGCCAGCTCTTCGCCGCTCTGCAGCCGGAGGAGATCGGCGTCCACCTCACCGAGGGCGACATGATGGACCCCGAAGCCTCGGTGTCGGCGCTGGTGTTCCAGCACCCGGACGCGAAGTACTTCGCGGTGTAGGCGGGCGGCGCCCCGCTCGAGCAGCGGGCCGCGAGTACCTCGCGGCGAGAACGTCGGCGGTCGAGATAAACCGCCGTCCGCGTTCGTCTCCTGGTGAAGAGATCACCAGGAGCGCGGCGACCTCGTTGTCCGCGCGCCGCAGGGCAAAGGAGGCGGCACGTTGGCAAACGGTCTGACGTTTCACATGGCTTTCCGTCGTCACCTACGACGGACTGTCGTTCATGCGAGTCGTGACGACCGGCCGGCAGCGAAGCGCGCGGGGTCTTGCCGTGTCGCGCTGATCGTGGCCGGTCTCGTCGCCGCTCAGTACCTCGATCTCGGCTGGTCGAGCTTCGACCTCGACCGGCCCGGACGCCTCGCGGCGTTCTCCCTCGTTGGTGGGTTGCTCGCCTGGGGCTGCGGTCTCGTCACCGCCCGTCCGGCGCTCCGCTCGCACCTCGTGGCCGCGGCTCTGGGAGGCGTCGGCATGCTGCTCGGCGGGTCGCTGGAGCCCGCCGCCGCGGTGAGCGCCGGATGTCATCGAGCCGGCCCGCCCGCCGCTGCGCCTGCCGACCTGGCGGCGTCCCTGCTACCCGGACGCTGGGAGGTCGCCGCGATGCTCCTCTGCTGCGCTCCGGTCTGCGTGTTCTCCTGCCGGCGGCTGACCGCTCTGCGGCGCTGGCTCGAGCCGCTGGCGAGCCTGGTCGGAATGACGCTGGGCATGGCCTCGACCGGGTTGGCGATGCCGGCGCTCGCTGCTCACGGCGGGCTCATGAGCGTGCCCGCCCACCATCTCGCCATGCTGGTGGGAATGGCGGCCGGCAGCTGTCTGGCCGCGCGGGCGGCGCGCGCCGCGGCGCGACGGTTCGGCCTCCCCGGCGAGGGATAGCACTCGGCACCTGCGCTACGCTCCGCGCGTGGCCGAAGAGGGGCGCGAGCCCGATGCCGGCGTGCGGCCGGTCGCCGCCGATGACGACCGCCTGCGCATCGTCTACGAGCTCGCCTGCGAGCGCGACGAGGACGCCTTTGCGCGGGCGCGTGAGATCGCCTTCGAGCAGACGGTGGAGCTGCCCGAGGCGTGCGTGCCGGCTGCCCTGCAGCGCGCGGTGGTGGCGCGGCTCGAGGGGATGGAGCGCATCGACAAGCGGCGGTGGCGGGCAACGCTGTCGTACGCGGCGGAGATCGTCGGCGGCGAGGTGCCGCAGCTCCTCAACGTGCTGTTCGGCAACGTCTCGCTGCTCGACGGCGTGCGCGTCGTCGACGTGGGCTGGCCGCGGTCGCTGCTCGCGGCGCTGCCGGGGCCGGCGTTCGGCATCGACGGCGTCCGCCGGCTGTTGCCGCAGGCGGACGGACGGGCGCTGCTGTGCACGGCGCTCAAGCCGATCGGGCTCACCAGCCGCGAGCTGGCGACCCTCGCCAGCCGCTTCGCGCGCGGCGGCGTCGACATCATCAAGGACGATCATGGACTGGCGAACCAGGGCACGGCGCCGTTCGCCGAGCGCATCGCGCGCTGCCAGCAGGCGGTGCGCCGCGCCGGCGAGGAGAGCGGCGTCGAGAGCCTCTACCTGCCGCACCTGACCGGCCCGGTCGACGAGCTGCCGGCGCGGCTCGAGGTGCTGCGCCGCGAAGGCGTCCGCGGCGCGCTCGTCTCGCCCTTCGTGCTCGGGCTCGACGTGCTGCGCTGGCTGGCGAAGACCTCGGGGCTCGTGCTGCTGGCGCATCCGACGTGGTCGGGGACGCTGTTCGGCCGCCGGCACGGCATCGCGCAGGAGGTCGTCTACGGCGACCTGCTGCGGCTGCTCGGCGCCGACGGCGTCATCTACGTCAACACCGGCGGCCGCTTTCCCATCGCCGTCGAGATCTGCGAGGCGATCAACGCGCGGCTACGGCGACCGCTCGACGGCGTGCGCGCCGCGTTCCCCGTCGCCGGCGGCGGCGTCAAGGTCGAGAGCCTGCCGCGCTGGGCGGCGCGCTACGGGCCCGACACCATCTTCCTCGTCGGGGGCAGCCTCTACTTGCAGCCGAACCTGGAGGAGGCGGCGCGGCAGCTCATCCAGGCGTTGGCGTGGCAAGGCGTGCCGGCGCGCGCCGGCCGTGGGTGAGCCGTCTCAGCCACTCTGCGGCGGCGCCGCGAACACCTGCTTCGTGCTGCTGAAGAGGTTCTTCGGGTCCCACTGCCGCTTGAGCGCCGCCAGCCGTCCGAGGTTGCCGCCGTAGGCGGCGCGCACGCGCTCGTCACCTTCTTCTTCGGTCAAGAAGTTGACGTAGGTGCCGCCGGTGGAGAAGCGCCGCAGGTCGCCCCACGCGTTGCGCGCCCACGCGATGGACGCCTCGTCGCCGTCGGGCTGCTCCCACGCGGCGGTGACGTTGAGCACGAAGCGCGCGTCGCGGTTGCCCACCGCCGAGTGGTCGGCGGGCAGCTTCTCGATGGCACCGCCGATGGGGAAGAAGATGATCCCCGAGTGTGGCGAGTTGACGCGGCCGAGGTGCTCCATGGCGATGGTGAGCGCCTCCGCTTCGACGGCTGGCAGGTACTCCGACTTCCAGTAGTAGCGGCGCCCCTTCGGCTGCGTCGGATCGAGGATGGCCTGCTGGCTCACGTAGGTGCGACGCTGCAGCGCGTTGCCTACCGGCGTGCCGCAGCTTCGCAGTTGCGCCACGATCCGCTCGCCTTCGTCGAGATCGCCCGACCAGCACACCATCAGCACGACGACTGGCTTGCCGTGCACGTCCGCCGGGAGCCACGGCGCCGGCGGCGCCTTGCGTAGGATCGCCACGCAGGTGAGCTCGGGCGGCGCCTCGGCGACGAGCTGCCGGTAGAGCTCGAGCACCGGCTCCGCCTCCTCGGCGCGCCAGGCGATGGGACCGCCGAGGATCTCGGGACCGACCGGCTCGAGCCGCATCTCGAAGCCGGTGACGACGCCGAAGTTGCCGCCGCCGCCGCGCAGGCCCCACAGCAGCTCCGGGTGGCTCTCCTCGCTCGCGCGCACCACCTCGCCCTCGGCGGTGACCAGATCCATCGCCGTCGTGCCGTCGCAGGTCCAGCCGAAGCGGCGCGTCAGGTAGCCGAAGCCGCCGCCGAGCGTGAGACCGGCCACGCCGGTCTGCGAGACGAAGCCCAGCGTGGCCGCGAGCCCGTGCTGCTGCGTCGCCGCGTCGACGTCGCCGAGCAGCGCGCCGGCCTGGATGCGGGCGAGGCGGCGCTCGACGTCCACCTCGACGCCGCGCAGCCCGCTCATGTCGAGCACGAACCCACCTTCGGGCATCGCCAGCCCGGCGATGTTGTGGCCGCCGCCTTTCACCGCCAGCGTCAGGCCGTGCTCGCCGGCGAAGCGCACGCAGGCGCGCACGTCGTCGGTGCCGAGCGGCCGCGCGATCGCCGCCGGCCGGCGGTCGATCATGGCGTTCCATACCGTGCGCGCCTCGTCGTAGGCGGCGTCGCCAGGAAGCAGCAGGGGCCCGCGTAGCTGGGCGGTGAGCGCAGCGAGGTCCGAAGGATCGACGACCGATCGAGGAGTCATGTTCATGGCGAGAGCCCTCCGAGGGTACAGCCCGAGATCACTTCGACGAACTGGCCGTCCAGCGCGCCAGCCACGCCAGCACCGTGTCGTGCCACTGGATGCCGTTCTTCGGCTTGAGCACCCAGTGGTTCTCGTCGGGGAAGACGAGCAGCTCGGCGGGCACGTCGCGGCGCTGCAGAGCGTTGAACGAGCCGAGTCCCTGGGTCACCGGGATGCGGTAGTCGAGCTCGCCGTGGATGACGAGCGTCGGCGTCTTCCACTGGTCGACGGCGGCGGCCGGGTTGGCGCTCTCGTAGCCTTGCGGGTTCTCCCAGTAGGGCTGGCCGAACTCCCACTCGGGGAACCACAGCTCCTCGGTGGCGAAATACATCATGCGCTGGTCGAAGACGCCGTCGTGGGTGACCAGGCAGCGGAAGCGGCCGGGCCAGTGGCCGTTGATCCAGTTGGTCATGAAGCCGCCGTAGGAGCCGCCCAGCGCGCAGGCGCGGTCGCCGTCGATCCACGGGTACTTGGCGAGCGCCGCGTCGAGCCCGCGCTGCAGGTCGACGAGCGGCTTGCCGCCCCAGTCTTTCGAGATGGCGTCGGTGAAGGCCTGGCCGTAGCCCGTCGAGCCGTGGAAGTCGACGGTGACCACCGCGTAACCGGCGCCGGCGAACGGCTGCGGGTTCCAGCGGTAGTGGAACTCGTTGTCGAACGAGCCTTGCGGGCCGCCGTGGATGAGGAAGGCGAGCGGGTACTTCTTCGTCGCGTCGAAGCCCACCGGCTTGGTGACGAAGCCGTAGACGGTGTCGCCGCCGGCGCCTGCGAAGTGGAACTGCTCCGAGTCGCCCATCTGCACAGAGGCGAGCTGATCGTGGTTGACGTCGGTCAGCCGCGTGACGTGAGTGCCGTCGAGGGCCGAGCTCCAGAGCTCGACCGGCGAGCGCAGCGTGTCGCGGCCGAAGACGAGGCGCGAGCCGGCGAGGCCGGGGTCGCGGACGTGGCCGTCGCTCACCAGCTCCTTCACCGCGCCGCTCGCCACGTCGATCGAGAAGAGCGGCACCTGGCCGACGTCGTGGGCGGTGGTGTAGATCGTCTTGCCGTCGCGACTCCAGACGATGAGATCGGCGGAGCGGTCCCACGCCTCCGCCAACACGCGGTCGTTGCCGGTCACGAGGTCGCGCAGGTGGATGCGCAGGCGGTCGGATTCGAAGCCGGGGCGCTGCATCGCCAGGTACGCGAGCGTCTTGCCGTCGGGCGAGAAAGCCGGCTGCGTATCGGTCGCCTGGTTTGCGGCGGTGAGGTTCTTCGGCGCCGCCGAGCCGTCGACGGGCGCGAGCCAGAGATCGAGGTTGGTCGACCAGGGCTCCTCGCGGCCCGCGACGCGCATCGCGAAGACAATCGTCTTGCCGTCGGGCGCGAAGGCGTACTCCTCGACGCCGCCGAAGGGGCGCGAGGGCGCATCGCCGACCAAGCCTTTGGCGACGTCGACCGGCTCGCCGCCGCCGATCGGCATCACGAAGATGTGATTGCGCAGCCCTTCGAGCCAGCTGTCCCAGTGCCGCACGAAGCCGACGCCGCCCTCGTAGAGGCGGCCCGAGCCGGGCCCCTTGTTCTTCAGCCGGTCCGCCGTGCAGGCGATGGTCGCGCAATCCGGGTAGACCTCGAGGCTGAACCCGAGGTGCTGGCCGTCGGGAGAGACGCGAAGGTTGGAGACGTCGAGCGGCAGGTTGGTCACCTGCGTGGCGTTGTCGCCGCCGGCGGGCACCCGCCAGACCTGGCTCGAGCCCGAGCGGGTGGAGAGGAAGTAGACGGTGGCGCCGTCGGGCGACCACGCCGGGTTGCTGTCGCTGGCCGGGTCGCTGGTGAGCTGCGCCAGTCCCTTGCCGTCGACGCCGACGACCCACAGGTCGGTGCGCCCTTTGTTCGCCTCGAAGTCGGTGGTGCGCAGTGTGAAGACCACCCGGTCCCCGCGCGGCGACACCTGCGTCTCCGAGATGCGCCGCATCGCGTGCAGGTCGCGGGCGGTGAACGGGTGCGGAGCGTCCGCGGCGGCGGCGGGCAGCGTCAAGACCGACGCGAGGGTCGAGGCGGCGAAGAGGCGATGGAGTCGGCGCATGACGGCGACTCTAACCTCGCGCCGCCGCCGCGTCGCGGCCTGGGGTTCAGTCGACGGCGACGAAGGCGCAGGTGAGGTAGCGGCCCTGGGCGAATGCCGGCGGCGTCGGATGGTCGGCCGCCTGGTGACCCATGGCGAGGAGTCGCGTCTGCCGATGCGCGCGCCGCGCCGAAGCGGCGACCACGCGCAGCAGCTCCTCGGGGCCGAAGGCCGCCGAGCACGAGCAGGTGGCGAGCACGCCGCCGGGCGCCACCAGCCGCAGCGCCGCGGCGTTGAGCCCTTCGTAGGCGGTGAGCGCCTGCTGCAGGTGCTTCGCCGTCGGCGCCAGCTTGGGCGGGTCGAGCACCACCAGATCCCAGCGCTCGCCGGCGGCCGCCCACGCCGCGAGGTCGCGCCGCGCGTCGCCCTGCCGCCAGGTGATGCGGTCGCCGATGCCGTTGCGCGCGGCAACCGCCGCCGCTGCCTGCAGCAGCGGCGCCGCGCGGTCGACGCCGACGACACTGGCGGCGCCGCCGCGCGCCGCCGCCAGCGCGAAGCCACCGAGGTACGTGCAGACGTCGAGCACGCGCGCGTCGCGCGCCAGCGCCTCGACGCGCGCGCGGTTCTCGCGCTGGTCGAAGTAGTAGCCGGTCTTCTGCATCAGTGCGAGCGGCACCTCGAAGGCAAAGCCACGCTCGCGGAAGGCGAGCGCGTCCGCCGGTTCCCCGCGCACGGTGCGCAGCGTCGTCGCGATGCCTTCGCGCTTCTGCCCCTCGCCGCCCGGCACCTCGACGACGCGGTGGATGCCGGGCAGCGCGGCGAACGCATCGAAGATCGCCTCCTCGCGCCGCTTCATGCCGGCAGTGAGGAGCTGCACGCAGACGGTATCGCCGTAGCGGTCGGCGACGACGCCCGGCAGGTCGTCTCCTTCGGAGTGGACGAGACGGAAGCCGTCGGTGCCGTGCGCCGGCGCCGTCGACGGCAGACCGAGAACGCGCTCGCGCAGCACGACGGCCGCCGCGATGCGCCGCGCCAGCGCCGCCTCGTCCAGCGTCTCGTCGGCATCGCGCGTCACCAGCCGCACCGGGATGGCCGAGCCCGGCGACCAGAAGCCGCGCCCGAGCAGATTGCCCTGGCGGTCGCGCACCTCGACGACGTCGCCGGCGGTGGGTGAGCCCTCGACATGCGCGATCGCTTGGGCGTAGACCCACGGATGGCCGGCCCACACCGGCTTGACGTGGCCGGGCTCGAGGAAGACGCGCGCCGTGCTCGACACGCGCGGAGGATACAAGCCCTTGCGCGATCGCGTGTTGCGCCGCGAGAGTTACATGCTATAACGACATTGCAGCCGAGGCGCCGCGAATGCAGGCGCCGCTCTGCGCCAGTCCCTAGACTTCGCGACGCCCGCACTCACACGGCACGGATCGTCAACCAGGAGGACCCCTCGATGCGCCAGCCCGTTCGTCCGCTGCGTCCGCTCGTCTTCGCCTGCCTGTGCCAACTCGCCATCGCCGCCGCGGCGCTCGCCCAGACCGTCAACGTCACCCTGCACGACCCGCCGACCGTCCCTGCACATCCCACCGCCGACCAGCCGGTGAGCGCCAGCGTGCAGGTTCTCGCCTGCGACCAGATCCCCATCGGCGTCGAGCGCGTCGGCCAGGTGATCGGCCTGCGCTACGTCAACAAGAACTGCCCCATCATCCCCATCCCCACCGATGAGACCGTCCCGCTCGGCACGCTCGCGGAGGGCACCTACATCCTGCGCGTGCTCGAGGTGAGCAACCCCGCGCAGCCGCGGATCGACGACGAAGCCATCTTCACCGTCGCCGCCACCGAGTGTCCGCCGCCCGCGGACGGCGTGCTCGGACCGCAGCTCTGCCTCCACGGCGGGCGTTTCTCGGTGCAGGTCGAGTGGACGCATGACCCGGGCCAGGTGCACGGCTTCGGCATCCCGGTCAAGCTCAGCAGCGACAGCGGCGCCTTCTGGTTCTTCAGCGACACCAACTACGAGCTGATGGTCAAGACGCTCGACGCCTGCGGCTTCAACGACCACCTCTGGTTCTTCGCCGCCGGCCTCACTGACGTCGAGGTCGACATCGTGGTCACCGACAACCAGACCGGCGCCCAGCGCCGCTACCACAACCCGATCGGCCACTCCTTCCAGCCGATCACCGACACCTCGGCGTTCGTCTGTCCATTGACGCCTGTCGACCCGTGAGCCTGGTCGCGTGGCGGCCGGGCCGCCGCGGCGGTCAGCCGGCGACGGGCGCAGTCAGCGCGCCGAGCTCCTGCTCGAGCGCTTCCCACTTCGCCATCAGCGCGGCGATCTCCTCGCCGAGGCGCTTCTGCTCGCTTTCGAGCCGCTGCACTTCGTTGCGAGCTGCGGACTGGAAGAAGCCGGGGTCGCAGAACTTCTCGTTGATCTCGTGGATTCGCGCTTCGGCTTTCTCCAGCCGCGCCGTCACGTCGTCGCGTTCGGCGGCGAGGCGTTTGTGCTGCTTTTGCGCGGCGCGATCCTCGCCCGGCGTGCGCTCGCGCTCCGGCTTGGCCGCAGGCTCTTTCGTCTGCCGCTCGCGCTTGACGCGCAGCAGGGCGGCGCCGGCGTCGAGGTGGTCGTCGCCGAGGCGCTCGAGGTACTCCTCGTAGGTGCCGCGGAAGTCGCGGATGCCCTGCGGGGTGATTTCGAGGATGCGGTTGGCGAGGCGCTGCACGAACCAGCGGTCGTGGGAGACGAAGATCAAGGTGCCATCGAACTTCTCGAGCCCTTCCACCAGCGCGTCGATGGCTTCGAGGTCGAGGTGATTGGTGGGCTCGTCGAGCACCAGCACGTTGGGCTTCTCGATGCCGAGCTTGGCGAAGATCAACCGCGCCGCCTCGCCGCCCGACAGCGCTTGCAGCTTCTTGTGCACGTCGTCGCCGGAGAAGAGCACGGCGCCGAGCCGGCCGCGCACGAAGCCGATCGGCTCGCCGGGGCAGAAGCGCCAGAGCCAGCTCTCCACCGTCTCCGACGAATCGTCGAGCTGCTCGCGGTGGTCCTGCGCGAAGTAGCCGGGGTAGGTCTCGTAGCCCCACGCCGACTTGCCGGCGTCCGCCTCGAGCTTGCCCATGAGGATCTTGAGCAGCGTCGACTTGCCGATGCCGTTGGGGCCGATGATGGCGAGGCGGTCGCCGCGCTGGACATCGAGCGCGACGTCTTCGAGCACCTGCTTGTCGCCGTAGCGCTTGCTGATGCCGCTCGCCTCGACGACCACCTTGCCCGACGGCCGCACCTGCTGGAAGCGGAAGGTGGGGTAGCGGCGCGAGGTGCGCGGCAGCCGCTCGATGACGATGCGGTCGAGCAGCTTCTGCTTCGACGACGCTTGCCGCGCCTTGGTTGCCTTGGCCTTGAAGCGGTCGATGTTGGCCTGGTGGGCCTCGATCTCCTTCTCCTGGCGCGCGATCGCGTGCTCTTTCCGCGCGCGCTCCTCCTGCTTCTGAGTGTCGAACTGCGCGTAGTTGCCGGTGTAGGGGAGGATCGTCTCGTAGTCGACGTCGAGGATGTTCGTCGAGACGTTGTCGAGGAAGCGGTGGTCGTGCGAGATGACCAGCGCGCAACCGGTGAAGCCGCCGAGGAACTTCTCCAGCCAGCGGATGGAGAGGATGTCGAGGTGGTTGGTGGGCTCGTCGAGCAGCAGCACGTCGGGGTGCGCGGCGAGCACCTGCGCCAGCAGCACGCGCAGCTTGAAGCCGCCGGAGAGGGTGCGCATCGGCAGGCGGTGCACCTCGGTGGGGATGCCGAGCCCTTCGAGCACCTCGCCGGCCTGCGACTCCAGCGTGTAGCCGTCCTGGTGGAGGATGATCTCCTCGACCTCGGCGTAGCGCTCGGCGTCGAACTGCTCGCGCGGCAGCGCCAGGATGCGCTCCTTCTCGGCGATCGCCGCCCACAGCTCGCGGTGCCCCATCATCGCCACGTGCACGATCGGCTCGTCCTCGTAGGCGAAGTGGTCCTGGCGCAGCACGCCGACACGCGCGCGCTTGGGGATCGAGATGGTGCCGTCGGAAGGGATCTCGTCGCCGGCGAGCAGGCGCAGGAAGGTCGACTTGCCAGAGCCGTTGGCGCCCACGACGCCGTAGCAGGAGCCCTGGTTGAGGTGGAGGTTCACCCCCGAGAACAGGGTCTGCTCGCCGTAGTACTTGGTGAGGTTCGAGATCGCGATCATGGCCTGACCGCCGCGCGCGGCGTTCGTTTCCGACTGGTGAGTGGGAGTGGCTCGAGGACCGGCGCGGAAGCCGCAAGTGTAACACGGGCATCGGGTTGAAAGATTCCGTGCGGCGCGCGCCGCGGCGACCTCGCGGGCGGGGAGCTACCATGCGGGGGTGAGAAGGCACCGAGTCCTCGCGCTCGCTCTGGCGCTGCTCGCAGCCGCCATACCGGCAGCGCTCTCGGCCGCCGATCCCGCGCCGTCCACCGGTCCATTCGTCGTCGCCGGCGCCGTCGACGGCGTCGGGCTGCAGCAGGTGGCGAACGGGCTCGATGCGATCACCGCGATCACCCACGACGGCACCGGCGACGGGCGGCTGTTCATCACCATGCAGGATGGGCGCGTCCTGATCTTGATGGGCGGCGCGGCGCGCGCGCAGCCGTTCCTCGACCTGCGCGGGCAGATCAGCAGCGGCGGCGAGCGCGGGTTGCTATCGACCGCGTTCCATCCGCGCTACGGCGAGAACGGGCTCTTCTTCGTCGACTACACCAACCCGCAGGGTGACACCGTGATCGCGCGCTACCACGTGTCGAGCGACCCGAACCGCGCCGATCCGGCGAGCGCGCGCACGCTGCTCACCATCGCGCAGCCGTTCGCCAACCACAACGGCGGCCAGCTGCAGTTCGGTCCCGACGGCTACCTGTACGTCGGCATGGGTGACGGGGGTTCCGCCAACGACCCCGCCTGCCGCGCGCAGAAGGGCGACACGCTGCTCGGCAAGCTCTTACGGCTCGACGTCGATCAGAACGCCGACACGCCGCCTTACTATGGCATTCCGCCCGACAACCCGTTTCGCGGTCCGGGCGATCCGCTCGACGAGATCTGGGCCGACGGCCTGCGCAACCCGTGGCGCTTCTCGTTCGACCGCAGCAACGGCGAGCTGTGGATCGCCGACGTTGGCCAAGGGGCGCGCGAGGAGGTGGATTTCCAGCCGCCCACGTCCAACGGCGGCGAGAACTACGGCTGGAAGGTGATGGAGGGCGCGTCGTGCGCCGGTTCCGAAGCCTGCCCCGCCGGCACGCCGCCGTGCCACGCCGCGGCGTTCATCGATCCGGTGCTCGAGTACAACCACAATCCGCACTGCTCGATCACCGGCGGCTACGTCTACCGCGGCGCGCAGGTGCCGCAGCTTCTCGGCGCCTACGTCTTCGGCGACCTCTGCAGCGGCGCGATGTGGGCCGCGTTCCGCCAGGGCAACGGCAGCTCGCTGGTCGTGCGCTCGCTGCCGTTCACCGCGCCACAGCTCACCACCTTCGGCGAGGACGACGCCGGCGAGCTCTACGCCGCCACGCTCGGCGGGCAGGTCTACCGGTTCGTGCGCACCAATGCGCCGCCGCCGGCGGCGGCAGACCGCGTCGGCCTCTACGAGCCGCAGCCGTCGCGCTTCGAGCTCAAGCAGGCGAACACGCGCGCGGCCAAGGTGACGCTCGTCCGCTTCGGCGCACGGCACAGCGGCGCCCTGCCGCTGGGCGGCGACTGGGACGGCGACGGCGTTTCAACGGTCGGTCTCTACGACGCGGACACCGGCACGCTGCAGCTCAAGAACTCGCACAACGGCCGCAACGCCGACGTCGTCGTCCAGCTCGCGCCGCCGGTGCCCGGCGCGCGGCCGATCGCCGGCGACTGGGACGGCGACGGCCGCGACGGCGTCGGCCTGTTCGATGCGAGCGACCCGAGCAACCCGCGCTTCCTGCTCTGGAACGTCCCTGTCGCGGGCACGCCGGCCGACGAGGTGTTGAGCCTCGCGCTCGGCGGGCCGTGGACGGACGTGCTGCCGGTGGCGGGCGACTGGGATGGTGACGGCCGCGACGAGGTCGGCGTCTACTCGCCTTCGAGGGCGGTCTTCGTGCTCGGCGGCCGCGGCCCGGTCTTCGACGTGGTGCTCGGCACGCCGGGACGCGGCGCGCTGCCGGTGGCCGGCGACTGGGATGGTGAGGGCCGCGACGGCGTCGGCGTCTACGATCCACGGCAGGCGACCTTCAGCCTGCGCAACGCGCTGACCTCCGGAGCGCCCGACGTGGTCTTCCGCTTCGGCCCGCCGCGCGGCGGCTGGCTGCCGCTCGCCGGCGCCTGGTAGCCGGCAGCGCCCGCTATCATCGATCGATGCGGCTGCGCTATCGCCACGGCGGCCAGGTGCGCTGGCAGCTCGAGGTCAAGAAGTGGCACCTCGCGGTCGCGGCGGGCGCGCTGGCACTCGTCGTCGCCTTCGCGGTCTGGCTGTTCGTGCCCTTCTGGGGTCTCGCCGGGCAGTTCAGCGGGCGCGGCTCGGAGCGGCGGCCGTCGCGGCTCTACGGCACGCCGCTCCTGCTCGAGGTGGGCGGGCGCGGCGACCTCGACACCACGGTGCGCGAGCTGACGCGGCTCGGCTATCACGCGGTCGCACAAGGCGCGCTGCTGCCGGGCGATTACCGCCGCGCCGGCGACGGCCTCGCGGTGTATCTGCGCGGGTTCGCCACGCCGCGCGGCTGGGTCGGCGCGCACAGCCTCGAGGTGCGGGTGCGCGGCGGCATCGTGCGCGCGGTGCGTGCCGCGGGTCGCAGCGTGCCGCGCGCGCAGCTCGAGCCGCCGCTCATCAGCTCGTTCTACGGCGCCGACCTGAAGGAGCGGCGGCCGGTGCGCCTCGAGGAGGTGCCCGAGGAGCTGGTGCTCTGCGTGCTCGCCGCCGAGGACGCCAGCTTCTTCGAGCACGGCGGCATCTCGCTGCGCGGCATCGCGCGCGCGGCGCTGGTCAACCTGAAGAGCGGCGGCATCCGGCAGGGCGGCAGCACGCTCACCCAGCAGCTGGTGTGGAACCTCTTCCTCACCCACGAGCGCACCTACTCGCGCAAGGCGCGCGAAGCGGTGCTGGCGCTGCTCGTCGACCTGCGCTACAGCAAGCGGCAGATCCTCGAGGCCTACCTCAACGAGATCTACCTCGGGGCGTCGAGCTCGGGCGTCAACCTGATGGGAGTCGGCGCCGCGTCGTGGGCCTACTACGGCAAGGAGCCGTCGCGGCTGACGCTGTCGGAAGCGGCGACGATCGCCGGGATGATCCCGTCGCCGGCGCGCTACGAGCCGGTGCACCACGCCGACGCGGCGAAGGGGCGGCGCGACTTCGTGCTCGACCGCTTGGCCGAGCTCCGCTGGATCGACCAGGCGCGGCTCGACGCGGCGCGCGCCGAGCCGATCGCCGCCGCGCCGCAGCCGGTGCCGCATCGGCGCGCCGCCTACTTCACCGACCTCGCCGTGCACGAGGCCGCCGACCGCTACGGCGTCAGCGATCTCCCCGACAAGGGCTACACGCTGTTGTCGACGCTCTCGGCCGCCGACCAGGCCGTCGCCGAGGAGGCGGTGCCGTGGGGGCTCGCCGCCCTCGAGAAGGGCTACGAGAAAGGCCGCAAGGGGCGACGTCCGCTGCAGGCGGCGCTGGTGTCGATCGATCCCACGACCGGCGGCATCCGCGCTTACGTCGGCGGCCGCGACTACCAGGGCAGCCAGTTCGACCGCGCCGCGGCGCACCGGCAGCCGGGCAGCTCCTTCAAGCCCTTCGTCTACGCCGCCGCGCTGCGCAGCGGCGCCGTCACGCCGGCGACGATGGTCGAGGACGCGCCGCTGACGATGGAGATCCCGGGCGCCAGCGTGTGGACGCCCGAGAACTCCGACCGCCGGTTCCGCGGCTGGGTGTCGGTGCGCACGGCGATCGAGCAGAGCCTCAACCTGCCGACGGTGCGCATCGCGATGCGCACCGGTCTGCCGCAGATCGTCGCGCTGGCCAAGGCGATGGGAGCGCAGGGTGCGTTGCAGCCGGTGCCGTCGATGGCGCTCGGCGCCTTCGAGGTGACGCCGCTCGAGCTGGCGACGATGTACGCCACCTTCGCCGCCGGCGGCGTGCGGCCGACGGCCCACGCTCTCGACGCCGTGCTGGCGCCGGCGGGGACGCCGGTGCAAGGGACCGCGCTCGCGCCGCCGGTGCGTGCGCTCGAGCCCGAGGTGGCCTACGTCGTGACGGCTTTGCTGCAGGGCGTGCTGCAGCACGGCACCGGCGCGGGAGTGCACCGCTATGGGCTCGACGATCCGCTCGCCGGCAAGACCGGCACGAGCAACGACGCCAAGGACAGCTGGCTCGCCGGCTACGCGCCCAACCGCACGACCGTCGTGTGGGTCGGCTACGACGAGAACCTGCCGACGCGGCTCGGCGGCGCCCGCGGCGCGCTGCCCATCTGGGCGAAGTTCATGGCGGGCGTGCGGCCGCGCGCCGGCTACCCCGGCTTCGTGCGGCCGGCGGGCGTCGCCGCCGCCGTCATCGACCCGACAACGGGGCAGCTCGCTACCTACTCGTGCCCGTACACGGCCACCGAGATCTTCGTCGCCCGCTTCGCGCCGCGCGAGCTCTGCCAGCGCCACAGCGGCTACTGGGCGGAGCCGGTGGCGCAGCCCGGCGAGGTGAACGAAAACCGCGGCCAGCGGCACGGCGGCTTCCGCGGCTTCCTCGACCGCGTCTTCGGGCGCGGCAGCAACGGCGGCGGCACCGACGGCGGCGAGGACCAGCAGCAGAAGGACGACGGCGACGACGGAGACGGCGGCGACGGCGGACCGGGCGGCGGCCGAGCGGATGCCCGGCCGCCGCGGTAACGCGGCTGCGAGCGGCGCGTCCGCGGCCGCCGACGCGTGCCGCTCGCGCGCCCGCCGCGGTAACGATCGCTACGGCTTCGTGGCCGCCGCCGCGCTCGGGGCGTCGGCCGGGTTTACGTAGGTGAGCGCGAACGGTCCGGTGCCGTGCACCTGCACCACCGTCGGGCCTTCCGTCCACGCGTAGTGGTGCATGCCGGCGGGAAGCGAGACGAAGCCGCCGGCGCCGAGCTTGTCGGCCTTCATGGTGTCGAGCTTGTCGCCGGTGCCGACGTGGAAGATGCCCGATATCACGGTCACGTTCTCGGTCGTGGGGTGGAAGTGCGGCGGGATCTTGTAGCCGTCGGGCGCGCTCAAGCGAATCACGAACGGGCCGTCCTTCGACGGATCGCCCAAGAGGACCGCCGCTTGCGCGCCGGCCGGCAGCACCGGCGGCGCCGGTCCCCATTGGATGGCATCGGGCTGGACCACGATGTGGCCCGCGTGGTCCATGGCAGCGTCGTCGGCCAACGCGGCGGTGAGCGGGAGCACCAGCAAGGCGGCGAGGGCGAGCTTCTTCATCGCGGATCTCCTCCTGAGAATTGGGAGTGGCGGGACGGGCAGGCTAACACCGTCTTACGGCCGCGCGCGCGAAGCGGTTCACCGCCGCAGCGGCGCGCGGACGGCGGCGAGTCCTTCGCGCAGCAGCGGCGTGGCATCTCGCCAGCCGCCGGCGAGCAGCTCTTCGGCTTCCGCTGGCGGCACGACCGCGACGTCGAAACCGTCGTCGCTCTTCGGATCACTGAGCCGTAACAACAGCCGGCGGCCGTCGCTCGCGTCACCATCGCCGTCGAACCAGCGCGCGGCGTAGGCCCGCCCGAGCAACTCGGCCTGCTGCTCGAAGTTGAGCTGCTCCCACCCGCGGCTCGCCTCGAGCGCTACCGCCACGTTGTAGCCCTCGCCCACCCACTGCGCGAGGAGGCACTCGGACAGGTAGCGCGTGCCGTGGTGCTGGTGCTGCCAGACGTGGGTGAGCTCGTGGACGAGCAGCGCCGGCGCGCGGCGCGCGAAGGAGCCCGCCGGTGCCTGCTTACCGTCGGCGCCGCGGCGCGAACGCGCCGGCAGGTGCACCGTGTTGCCGATGACGAAAGCCAGCCGCGGCAGGTGAAGCAGGTGACGGCCCGGCTTGAGACGCACGCGGCGCACGTCGATGCCGTCGCCGAAGACGCGCGTCATCAGCGCGCGCTCGTCGTCGTCGAGCGCCCGCGCCAGCGGCTCTAGTCCGAGCGCGGTCTGAAGCCCGGAGAGGACCCGCGCGACGAGCAGGATGAAAGCGTCAGCCGGCAGTTGCACCAGCAGCCGCGCGATGCCGACGCCGAGCATGGCGCCCGCGCCTCGGCGCCGCGCCACGAGGCCCCGCGTGCCCAGCGCGGCGCCGGCGACACCACGCCGCGCCGTGAGCCAGCCACCGCGCGCGATCGAAATGCCGGCGTCGCCGAGCGACCGCGTGGCGTCGGCAAGACGCGCGGAGAACGAGCTCACCCTGAGACTCTAGCGCTCGGTGTCAGCTCACGCTGATGAAACGCGCGCGTCGCGCTTGACTCGAAGCAGCGACGCTGCCACGCACGTCGTCGGTGCGCGCAGCCACCACGTCGATGCCCCTCGCGCAGAGCGCCGAAGAGCCGCTCGGTCGCAGTCCCCGCCAATGGCGCGCGCAACCGGCGAGCTGCGCGACTCCTCGGGCATGCTGCGCAACGTGGGCGCACTTCGCGGTCAGCGCAGTGTCAACGCGGTGCGGCGCAGCCAGCCGTCGAAACGTTCCTGCAACGCCGGCAGCGGCACGGCGAGCGCAGTCCCGAGCGCGGCGGCATCCGCCGGACCGCCGGCGGCGACCGCGGCGAGGAAGCCCTGGAACGGCTGCCGCAGCCGTCCACCGTCGTCGTCGAGCAGGAAGCGCAGGAAGAACGCCGCGGCCGCGTAGCGCTCCGGCCGCCCGCTCGCGGCGTTGAATGCTGCCGGCGGCCTCGCCAGCAACTCGGCGAGCGGCGGCCGCGGCCCGCGCACCAGCGCTAGCAGCGCAGCGACGGGGCCGCTGATGGTGCGCTCGTATGTCGTGCGGCCCGTCTGCGGCAGACCCGAGGTGCCGCGCACGTCGGCGCGCGCGCGCAGCGTTCCCGGCACGCTGTGCCCGTCGCCGTCGCGACGGCTGACCGCCAGCTCTTCGGCGAGCCCCTCCTCGAGCCACGGCGGCAGCGGGCGGCCGGTGGCGCCGCGCGCCAGCAGGTGCGACAGCTCGTGCACCATCAGCGCCGATACCTCCTCGCTCTTCCTGCCCTCGACCGCGAGCGCGGCGATGCCGTGGCGCGCGAAGCCCTCGACTCCCTGATCGCCGCCGCCCTGCGCCGCCAGCCAGGCGCGAAAGTCGGCCTCGTGAGCGAACAGCAGCAGCGTGCCGCGCGGCGTGACGGGCAGGCCAAAGCGCGCGCTCCAGTCGGCCGGCAACGCGCTGGCGACGGCGCCAAGAGTGGCGAGAAGCCGCGCGTCGCGCACATCGGTGGCGAGCGAGAACGGCGGCAGCGGGCTCACCGGAAGACCGGGCGGCAGCGCGGGCAGCGCGCCGCCAGCCGGCCGCGCGGCGGCGTCGAGATCGCCGGGCGCCGCCGCGTTCTCCAACTCGCCGTGCGGCGGCCCGGACTCGTCGGCCAGCTCGGCAGGCGGTGCGGCGCTGTTCGACTCGCCATGCAGCGCCGCGTCACCGGCCTTCGTCGGCTCGTCGAGCGTCGCGCTCTCGCTCGTTCCGCCTGCCGCCAGTGGCTGGTCCGCAGTCGCAAGCCGCAGCCGCCCATCACTGCCAGCCAACAGCCGCTGCGGCAGGTGCCGCCCTTCGACCCAAGCGATGCGCTGTCGCGCGAGCAGCGCATCGAGCCGCTTCGCCGCCGTCTCCAGCCGCGGCCCGCTGGTCACCGTCTCGACGTCTCCCCAAGCGGCGGCGACGGCCGGCGACACCGGCGCCGTCGACCAGACGACGAGCGGCACGCGCAGCCGATCCAGGAACCGCCGCACCCGCGCGGCGTCGTACGCGCTCGCGTCGGCGGAGCTGGCGCCGAGCACGAGCAGCACGGCGCGCCGTCTGCCCGGCTGCGCGGCAGTCAGCGCGGCGAGCGCCACCGCGTCGGCGATGCGTGGAGCGACGCTGCCCGGCGGCAACATCGCCGCCCGGCCAAGCTGCTCGAGCAAACTGCCGTCGACCGCGGTGCGCTCGGGCGAAGTGGGGAAGAGGTCGTAGCGAAGCTGCCCCTGCTGATGGCTCTCCGCCACCGGCCACACCAGCCGCAGCCACGCCCCTTCCGGCAACGGCACGCGCAACCGCGACTCCGCCGCGATCGAGCGCGCCCCCGGGCTCGCGCTCGGGCCGAGGCCGATGCCGCCCCGCACCACGCGCTGCTGGCGCCCCTCCGCCGCCCGCTCGCCGATCGCATGCAGCGCAGCCGGATCCAGCACCGCCACCAAGTCCGCCTCGCCCTTCTCCAACGCCACCAGCGGCAGCTCGCGCTCGTCTTCACGCAGCGACTTCGGCGCTTCACGCCCCACGACCTCCACCGGCACGCCGGTGAGCTCCTGCGTGATCTCCTCCGCAAGCTCGCCGCCCACCGCCATCTCCCGCACCGCCCGCACGCCGCCGGCGAAATCGGCCTCGACCCGCAACAGCTTCGCCGCGCCGGCCACGGCCGGCAACGACAAGCTCGTCGAGTCGGCAGAGAGCGCGACCGGCGCGCCATCCAGCGTCGCACTCACGGCAGTCGGCGTCGCGCCTCCCGGCCCCGCCCACGCCAACCGTGCCACCAGTCGCGGCGGCGGCCCGCCGTCGCGCGTCACCGCCACCTCGAGCTCCGCCGCCTCCCGCGGCAGATTCAACCACTGCCGCGCCTCGCCGACCCGCGCCTCCTTCGCATCGAAAGCCACCGCCACCAGCTCATGCGGCGCCAGCTCCGACCCCAACTCACAACTCGCCGCCCAAGGAGGCTGCGACAGAGTCGCGCATATCTCGCCGTCGAGCCGCAACTCGACACGCGCGACGTTGTCCCCAACGAGTAGCTCGACGGGTACTGCGCTCGTGACCAAGCCGAGCCACAACGTCGCAAATGCGATCACGCCCTCAGTATGGAAGGCGCCGTCAAGGCCCGACAAGGGCATGACGACGAACGGCCGTCGGCCGCCGACCCGTGACGCTCGATCTCGCACCAACAGAGGCGGTTGCGCTCGGCGACGCCGCCCACGGGGCGCGCCGGGCGGAGGGCTCCCACCGCGCGCAGCGAAGCGAGCACGGTGGGATACCGACCGGCAAGCGGGGACCACGGAGGCGGCGTCGCCGAGGTCGCAACCGCCGGGCCGAAGCCGCAGCTCGCAGACCGTGGCTACTCGAGCTCCCATCCGCTGAGTCGCACTCGGTCGAGCCGCCGAGCCCCCGAAACCGACTGCTAACATCGCCTGTTCGCCGCTCGAACCTCACGCGCGGCAACTCGCCCGTAGACAAGCAGCCGTGTCCAACACCAAGTCATCCCCGCGCTCGCTCCTACTCACCGGCGCCCGCACCCACAACCTGAAGAACGTCTCCTGCGCTATCCCGCACGGCCAGGTAACGGTGGTCACCGGCCCCTCCGGCGCCGGCAAATCCTCCCTCGTTTTCGACACCCTCTTCGCCGAAGGCCAACGCCGCTTCGTCGAATCGATGTCCACCTACGCCCAACAATTCATCCAACAACTCGAACGCCCGCCCCTCGACTCCCTCGAACACCTCCTCCCCGCCGTCGCGCTCCAAGCCGGCAACCCGGTGCGCAACGCGCGCGCCACGGTCGGCACCCTCACCGAAGCGCACGACCTGCTCCGCCTACTCTTCACCTACCTCGGCGAAGTCGAGTGCAAGAACGGCTGCGGCCCGACGCGCGCTTTCACCTCCGAGTCGGCCGCCGCGGCGCTCGCCGGCGGCCTCGCGGGGCCCGAGCTCCTGCTCGTCGCGCCGCTCGTGCGCCCGCCCGAACGCGCCGACGACAAGCTGCAGGAGCTGATCCGCCAGGGCTACTTCCGCCTCTGGCGCGACGGCGCCCATCCGGCAGGCGGAAACATCGTGCGCCTCGAGCCCGGCGATTCGTGGCCGCCCGACGACGACCCGCTGCCGCTCCTCCTCGGTCGCTTCCGCGCCGCCGCCGAAGACTCGCGCCTCGCCGATGCCGTCCAGGAAGGCTTCCGCCTCGCGCGCGGCCGCCTGCTCGCCATCCCCACCACCGCTGGCGCATCCGCGAAGCCGATGCAGCTCGCCGAAGAGCTCGGCTGCCCGGTCTGCGGCGAAGCCGCACGGCGCCCCGTCGCCGCCCTCTTCTCCTTCAACTCGCCGCTCGGCGCCTGCGCCGAGTGCAGCGGCTTCGGCCGCATCATCGGCATCGACCGCCAGCGCGTCGTTCCCGATCCCAACAAGAGCCTCAACGAGCGCCCCTTCGCGCCGTGGAACACACCCTCTTACGAAGAGCACTACCCGCCGCTGCTGCGCGCCTGCAAAGCCGCGGGAGTGCCGCTCGACGTGCCGTGGCGCGAGCTGTCCGAAGCGGCGCGCGAGTGGATCTGGACGGGCCCCAGCGCCGGCGCGCCCTCGCGACGTCGCTGGCGTCGGCCCGGCAACTTCCTCGGCCTCTCCGAGTTCTTCGCCTGGCTCGAAGGTCGCACCTACCGCGTCCACGTGCGCGTCCTGCTCGCCCGCTACCGCGGCTACTACCCGTGCCCCACCTGCGGCGGCGCGCGCCTGCAGCCCGAGGCGCTGCGCGTGCGCCTGCGCGGCCGCACGCTGCCCGAGCTGCTCGCCCTGTCGATCGAAGAGCTGCGCCGCTGGCTGGCGCAGCAGCAGTGGAACGAGCACGAGCGTGCCCGCGGCGAGCACCTGCTCGACTCCCTCGCGCACCGGCTCGAAGTGCTGCACCAGGTCGGCTTGGACTACCTGACGCTCGACCGCGCCGGCCGCACGCTCTCCGGTGGCGAGGCGCAGCGCATCCAGCTCGCCGCCGCGCTGGGCTCGGGGCTCACCGGCACGCTCTACGCACTCGACGAGCCGACGATCGGACTCCACGCGCGGGACAGCCGGCGGCTGCTCGCGCTGCTGCACGACCTCTCGGCGCGCGGCAACACGGTGGTGGTGGTGGAGCACGATCCCGCGGTGATCCGCGGCGCCGACCACCTGCTCGAGCTCGGCCCAGGCGCCGGCGAGGCCGGCGGCAACCTGGTCTTCAGCGGCACCCCGCACGAGCTGTTGCACGGTTCTTCCCTCGGGGCTCCGCCGGCGGACACGCTCACCGCGCGGCACCTGCGGCGCACCGGCGCCCACCTCGCGCGCCGCCACGTGGCGCGGCGCCGCCAGGAGCGCGGCGTCACGCGGCCCGAGCAGCTGTTCGCGAATCGACCGTGGATCGAGATCGCCGGCGCCTCGGCACACAACCTGCGCGACGTCGACGTGCGCTTCCCGCTCGGCGCGCTGGTGGCGGTCACCGGCGTCTCCGGCTCCGGCAAGTCGACGCTCGTCGAAGGCGTGCTCTACGAGGGCGCCCGCGCGCGCCAGAACGAGCCCGACGCCGAGCCCGGCGCCTGCCGCGAGCTGCGCGGCCTCGACGCCGTCGCCGAGACGCTGCTCGTCGACCAGCGCCCGCTCGGCCGTTCGAGCCGCAGCAACCCGGTCACCGCCATCGGCGCCTACGACGAGCTGCGCAAGCTCTTCGCCGCCTCGCCCGAAGCGATCGCGCGCGGCCTCGGCCCCGGCCACTTCTCGTTCAACCTCGACCTCGGCCGCTGCCCGGACTGCCGCGGCACCGGCACGCAGGAGGTGGATCTCCAGTTCCTCGGCACCATGGAGGTCGTCTGCGAGCGCTGCCAGGGCCACCGCTTCCGTCCCGAGGTGCTGGCGGTGAGCGTGCGTGGCCGCAACCTCGCCGAAACTTTGGAGATGACGATCGACCAGGCGCTCGCCGAGCTCGGCGATCAGCGCGGCCTCGCGCGCAAGCTGCGCCTCCTCGAGCAGGCCGGGCTCGGCTACCTGCGGCTGGGGCAGCCGACCTCGACGCTCTCCGCCGGCGAGGCGCAGCGGTTGAAGCTCGCTGCGTTCCTACGCGAGGGGCCGGGTGCCAAGGGCGGCCGCGGCGCCCGGGCGCGCGCGGGTGGCCTGCGCTCGACGCGCCGCCTGCTGCTCTTCGACGAGCCGACGACCGGCCTCCACCTCTCCGACATCGCGCTGCTCTACCGCTCGCTGCGCCGCCTCGTGCAGCGCGGCGACGGCGTCGTCGTCGTCGAGCACCAGCTCGACCTCATCGCGCGCGCCGACTGGATCGTCGAGCTCGGCCCCGGCGGCGGCGCGCACGGCGGCCGCGTGCTCTGGTGCGGGCCGCTGCACGGCTTCCTCGAGGAGGGCGAAGGCCCCACCGCCGAAGAGCTGCGCCGCCACCTCGACTGGGAGCCGCGCCGCCGCGTGGTGCGCCGGCCGCCGGTGCCGCTCGTCGAGGCGCCCGCGGAGCGCGTCGCCGGCTAGCCGGGTGCTGCCCATTCGCTGATATATCCTTCGCGCTGCAAGCTATTCATTCGGCAGCGGGGAGGGCTCTCCGATCGGCGACAAGTGGACGTTCGCGCTGGAGGTCGAGGGCCGCACGGTCGAGCTGGCGGAGGGTGAGAACACCGTCGGCAGAAGCCGCGGCTGCACCGTCACCCTGCGCGACCCCAGCGCCAGCCGCAACCACGTGCTGCTCACCGTCAAGCCGGGCGAGCTGTGGGCGCGCGACCTGCAGTCGTCCAACGGCACTTACCTCAACGGCGAGCGGATGACGACCGAGCGGCTGCTGCACGACGGCGACCGCATCACCATCGGCGAGACGGAGATCGTGGCGCGCGTCACCGCGCCGGTGATGGAGGAGGTCGGTGCCACGGTGCAGCTCGACACCGCCAAGCTCGAGTGCGCCGCGTGCGGCGCCGAGCTGCCGCTGCACGCCGAGTTCTGCGGCGTCTGCGGACATCGCGTCGGGACGGCGGTGGCCGCAGCGGCCGGCGATATGGATGCGCCGCCGGCAATCTTCACCCCCGCGCCGCCGCCTCCGCCCGCCAGCGCGCCGGCGCTGCCGCCGACGCCCTACGTGCCGCCGCCGCTGGTGGCGCCGCCAGGTCCGCCGCCCAGGCCGCTGCCGGGAACGCCTCCGGTGCCGGCCGCGCGCGAAGAGGCGCCGCCGCCGGCGCCAGCGCCCTCGCCCTTCGCGCGTGAGCGGCTGGCGACGAGCGGCGCCGAGATCCTGCCGCCGATCGCCGACCACGTCTTCGAGCCCCCCGCTCCGCCGCCGCTCCGCGGTCGCTCCGCGGACGCCGGCGCCCGTCGTCCGGCGCTCGATCCCACGCCGCCGCCGCTGTCCCTCGCCGACGTTCAGATGGCGCAGCAACCCGCGGCGCCCTCCGCCGCGGCGACGGCGCCGGTGATGGCTGCCATTCCGGCCGCGACGCTGCGCCCCGCCGGGTTCTGGATCCGCGTCGCCGCCAATGTGGTCGACGCGGTCTGGATCTCGGTCGTCCTCTTCGCGGCGACGCTGCCCTTCGGCGGACCGACGAGCTCGACCGGTAGCATGGTGCTGTCGCTGCTGTCGGTGCTGCTCGGCATCGTGGTGCCGATCCTCTGCTGGGCCATCTTCGGCGCCACACCCGGCAAAGCGCTGCTCGGTCTGCGCGTCATCGGCGGCAAGCGGCGGCGCGGCCTCGGCATCCCGCTCGCGTTCCTGCGCCTCTGCGGCATGATGGTGAGCGCGGTGCTCCTCGGTCTCGGCTTCCTGATGGTCGCCTTCACCCGCGACAAGCGCGGGCTGCACGACCATCTTGCCGGCACCGCCGTCATCCGACGGTAGGTCTTCTTCACCCGATGACGGGATGTGCTCAGCCGCGCTCGCGAGCGAGCGACGGCGATGCGGTGCCGAGCGGCAGCGCCGCATTGGCAACGACGCCGCCGAGCTGCGCCAGCATCGCGGTGACCGCCGCTTCGGCCTGCCGCGCCACGTCTTCGCGCGCCGCGAGCGGCAGCCCGGCGGTGGGAATCGGGTCGCCCACCATCACGCGCACCGGCCCGGGCCGGAGGCCGAAGCCGGGCGGCAGAACCTCACGGGTGCCCCAGATGGCCACCGGCACCACGGGCACGCCGGTGGTCAGCGCCGGCGCGAAGGCGGCGGGCTTGAACGCCTGCGGCTCGCCGGGCGCGCGCCGCGTGCCGGTGGGGAAGGAGAGCACGCTGCCGCCGGCACGCAGCAACGCCGCGGCCGTATCGACGCCCTCGGCGCCGCTGCGCTTCCGCTTGCGGTCGACGAACACCATCCCCATCGCCTCCATGTACCAGCCCATGAAGGGCACGGAACGCAGCTCGCGCTTGGCGACGAAGCGCAAGTCCACGGGGAGGTCGCGGAAGAGCATAGGAATGTCGGCGAACGATTGGTGGTTGCAGGCAAGGAACCAGGCGCGGCGCGGGTCCAGCTTCTCGGCGCCGACGGTCTTCAAGTCGACCATGCAGGCACGGATGAGCGGCGGCGCCCAGCAGCGGCGAGCCATGGCCAGGCCGAGGCGCGGGCGCCGCGTGAGCGCCGATGCCGACACCGCGATCGACGTCCACAGCACCGTCCAGAGGGCGATGAACAGCCACTGCACCACGTTGACGACGGCCCAGAGGAGGCGCTTCATGTTGTCAGCGGGAATCTTACCCGCCGCCGCGGCTCCCGGCCCGCGCCTCGCCATGGCGGGTACTAAGATCTAGCGATGCAGCAGACGGCCGTCGCCGCGCCCGCCGAGGCGGGCATCGCGCTGCCGCGCCCCACGCTCACGTGGGTGGCGCGGGCGGCGGCATTCGCGCTCGGCGTCGTGCTGCTCCTGGCGACCCTCGCCAAGGCGATCGACCCGCGGTCGTTCGCCGAAATGCTGCAAGGGCAGGGGCTGACGCTGGGATTGCCGCCGATGGTGGCAGCGGTCCTCGCGCTTGCCGTCGAGGGGGGGCTCGGTTTGCTGCTGGTGCTCGGCGTGCGACGGCGCTGGAGCCTCGCGCTGGTGACGCTGCTCGTCATCGGCTTCGTGGCGATCAACGGTTGGGAGTGGTGGCGCGCCGCGCGTGGCGCCGCGCCGGCCGCCGGCTGCGGCTGCTTCGGCAACCTCGTGCAGCGCTCGCCCCAGGCGGCGTTCTGGCAGGACCTCGCGATGCTGGTGCCGCTGCTGCTGCTCTCTTGGCTGGCGCTGCCGCGCGAGTCGCGGGCGCTGCCGAGGCGCCGCGTCGCCGCGGCGGCGGTGGGCGTCGCCGCCATCGCGCTGCTCGCCTGGCGCGCGCCGGCGCTGCCGCTCGACGAGGTGGCGACGCGGCTCAAGCCCGGCGTCGAGCTGGCGCAGCTCTGCGCCGGCGAAGAGCCACGCGTGTGCCTCCCCGACGTGGCGCCCGAGCTCGCGACCGGCCGCGCCTGGGTGGTGCTCGTCGACTTGAAGGACGGCGAGCACTGGGCCGACAGGCTCAACGCCTTCGCGGCGCGCGACGCCAGCACGCCGGTCGTCGCGCTGACCAGCGCCAGCCTCGAAGAGAAGACCGCCTTCACCTGGCAGTGGGGCCCGACCTTCCCGGTGCACGAGGCGCCCGAAGCCCTGCTGCGACCGCTCTACCGAACCCTGCCGCGCTCGTTCCTCGCCGAGGACGGCCGCGTGCTGCGTACCGTGCCGGGTCTGCCGGCCGCCGGTCATCCAGATGTTCCAGGAGACTCGACGCGATGAGACTCGACGCGCTGCGTTGCCGCATCAACTTCCGCGCCTTCCCCATCTTCTCGATGGCGCTGCTCGCCATCGCGGTGGCATTGCCTCTCGCGCCGGTGGGCGCGCAGATGATCCCGCCGCACCCGGTGCTGCGCGACTTCGAGCCGCTCGGCGAGTACGTGCTCGTCGTCGGCGGCGCGCCGCTGCCGGGCGTGCAGATGTTCCGCTCCGACAAGGCCGGCTCGGCGGTGCTGATGACCGGCCCGGGCCTGCGCTCGGCGCTGGTCCTGATGCCGCGCGACAAGGCGGTGCAGCGCGTCGACAAGGCGAAGGTGGTGGTCGGCCCCGACGGCCGCGCTTTCCTGCTCGCCGACGCGCAGCCGGTGCGCGAGAGCGCCTTCACCGTCGAGGGCATGGAGATCGTCTTCACCGTCGAGGGCAAGCCGGCGCGGCTCAAGGAGAAGCCGTATCTGCTCGGCCTCCACGCCGGCAAGGACCTCATCGACCACGACTCCACCTACGCCTTCCGCGCCAAGCAGTACAGCCCGTCGCCGGCGCTGGTGCGTGCCCTGCGGCAGGCCGCGCAGCCGATCCGCGTGCGCGTCTTCTTCGGCAACTGGTGCCCGCACTGCCAGCAGATGGTGCCGCGCATCCTGCGCCTCGCCGACTCGCTCGCCGGCTCACAGATCCACTTCGAGTTCTACGGCCTCCCGTCGCCATTCGACAAGGAGCCCGAAGCCAAGCGCATGGGCATCACCGGCGTGCCGACCGGCGTCGTCTACCGCGGCGCCAAGGAAGTCGGCCGCATCGCCGGCGGCGAGTGGAGCATCCCCGAGCTGGCGATCAAGAAGGTGCTCGACGACAGCGCCACGCAGGCGAGCCGGTAGGCCGGCTCAGGCCAGCGCGGCGAGCGGGTCGTGGCCGCCGTTGTGCCAGGAGGCGTCGGGAGTCTGCAACTCGCCGGGCGGCGCGCAGCGGGAGACGCCGAGCGCCGCGAGCTGCTCGGCGAGGGCCCACGCGCCGGCGGCGGCGAGCGCGGCGCCCTGGAGCAGCGGCTGCCAGCCGAGGAGCCGCGCCGGCATCTCGCTGAGATCCGCGACCGGGTAGACGCGCACGGTTCGCAGGCCGGGCGAAGGTAGGAGCGGCGCTGAGGCGGATTCGAGCAGCACGGTGCCCGTGTCCAGCGGGAGCGTGCCGACGAGCGCGCCGCGCAGCTCGGCTTCGCCGCGGAGCTGCTGGACGGCGGAGGCCTGCTGCGCGCCGAAGCGGCCGGGTGGCAGCTCGATCGCCGCGCGTGCCAGCGCCCGCGAGAGCGCTTCCGCGAAGACGCGTGCTCGCGCGTCAACGGCCTCGACGAACACCGCTTGCACGGAGAGGCAGCCGCGTTGATCGAAGAGGGCAACGTCGCGTGCGATGCCGGCGGCGGTAGGCGCGAGCTCGGCATCGGCGCCGATCACGCCCAAGGAGAGCTTCGGCCCGTAGTCGACCACCTTGCCGGGAGCCCGACGCTGCAGATCGGCGACCGTGGCGCGGTCGCCGTAGGCGAGCACCTTGCCGACCGCGGCGAGCACCGGCGCTTCGAGGTCTTCGTCGCCGCCCCGCCAGCTCAGGCCCGCGATCGCATCCGCCAGTGGCGGCAGGCGCGCGATGAGGGCGCTGGTGAACGCCCGCGCGAAGTGCGGCTCGGTGGACGCGGACTTGACGAGCAGCGGTCGCCGCAAGGCAAGCGCGGGCAGCAGCGGCTGCACGGCGAGACCGGGGATGTTGCCCGCGAGCACCACGAATGCGGGTGCGCGGCCGTCGCCATCGGATCGCCGCAGCGGAGCGGCGCGCTCGAACAGTTCTCTCGCGTGCGGCTCGCGCACGCCGCCCAGCACGGCGGCGAGGCCGGCCTTCAGACCGGCGGGGGAGAGGCCGGTGCTCTCGATCAGCCGCGGCTCGATCGCGCGCCGTTCGGGCGACTCAGTATCGAGGAACGCCTCGACCGTCGCGCTCCACGCGCGGAGCAGCGCGTCGTCGTCGATCGCCGCAAGTGCCGCCGCGCCGTGCGTCGCCAATCGTTCGACAAGAAGCGCCAGCGCCGGCGCATCGACTCGCGCCGCCTCCGCCCCGCTCACGCCGATCCGCCGGCTCAGGCCACCTGGCCGAGGAAGGAGCGGAACTCGAGCTCCACCTGGCCGGCCTGGATGACGTCGCCTGACGCGAGCTTCGCCGCGCGTACGCGGCGGCGATTGAGGTAGGTGCCGTTGGTCGAGTCGAGGTCGACGACGTAGTAGTAGCCGTCGTCGGGCACCACCTTGAAGTGCCGCGCCGACAGGGCCGGGTCGCGCATAGTCAGCGTGTTGGTGCGTGGGTCGCGGCCGACGGCGAAGGCGCCGTCGCTGCGCAGCAGGAACGAGCGCTGCGACTCGCCCGGCTCGCGCACCATCAGCATGCTCTGGTCGGCGATGACGCGCGTCTTCTCGATGGCGTCGAGATCGACGACGCCGGTGATCACCTCGTTGACCTGGTCGAGGCGCAGCTCGGAGGTGTCCTCGAGGCGCGTCAGGTCGCGGTTGCGAAGCCGCTCTTGCAGCGCCAGCTCGCTGTCGGCAGCGGCGCAGTGCGGGCAGTCCTCGCCGGCGGGGACTTCCTTGCCGCAGCGCTTGCAGACGGTGGTGCGCTGGCCGGCGCGGCGGCGCGCCATCGCCGCCACCGGCACCGCGATGGCGACGAGCGCGAGCGGCAGCGCCAGCCACCACCAGCGCCTGGCGAGCGAGCTGTCGGCAACCGAGCCGTCAGGCGCCGAAGCGTCAGCCGTCGGTGCGTTGTCGCCAGGCGGCGTCCGCAACGATACCGGTACGTTGCCGCTCGCAAGCGGCGCCCCTGCCGCGCTCGAGGGCTGCGAAGACGCGGCGCTCGAAGACGAAGACGCGGCGTTCGACAACGGTGCGCTCGGAGCGCTCTCGCTTGGTGCCGAACCGCTCGCACCGCCTTCGGCCGGCTTCGCAACCGGCGCCTCGACTGGCGTGCTCGCGGCCTCCACCAAGGCGGCACCGACGGCCGCCGGCTTCACCGACGCCAGCGGCCCGACGTAGCTGCCGCCGGTGAGCAGCGCCAGCCGCCGCATCCGCCGCTCGTCGAGCCGCTTGCCGGCCCCGACGCCGACGACGCGCACGCCCCGCGCCTCGCAGGCCCGCGCCACGTCCTCGACCGTCGTCGCCGAGTTCTCGTCACGCCCGTCGGTCAGCAGCAGCACGACCCCGCCACGTCCGAGCTCACGTGCGGCGGTGAACAGCGCATCGTCGAGCAGCGTGTAGCTGCCGGACGGCCTGAGCGAGGCCAGTGCAGCCGACGCCTCCGCAGGCGAGCCGCCGCGCAACACCCACCGCGGTGCGTCGTCGAACGCGAGCACGCCGACCTTCGTCTCCGCCGGCAGCCCGCCGAGCGCCGCGGAGGCCGTCTCGCCCATCTGCGCGAGCGTCGCCGCGTCGAGCGAGCGGCTGGTGTCCACCGCCACGACGACCGCAGGCCCTGCCGCCGCCCACAAGCCTCCGCCGCCGACGAGAGCCAGCGCAACCAGCAGCGAGCCGACCAGACGTGAACGCGACACGGGCTCAAAACCCTAGCAGGTCAGTGCAGCCGGCGGAAGAGCAATGGATCACAGCATCGAGGGAGCTAGACTCTGATGAGGGGGCAGCCGACATGGAAGTCTTTCCAGGTATCACCATGGACCCGCGAGTGCGTTTTGGAAAGCCGTGTCTCACCGGCACCCGCCTGGATGCCGCGTCGATCGTGGCAGCCCTCGGCGCCGGCGACTCATC
>DASYQD010000088.1:0-57484 GCA_036005845.1 Thermoanaerobaculia bacterium
TGGCCGCCCACAAGATCCTCATCGCCGACTCTCTCGACCCGTCCGGCCTCGAAGCCCTGCAGGCTTCCGGCGCCGAAGTCCACGAGCTCACCAAGGACGAACGCCCGCGCCTCAAGGAGCTGCTCGCCGACTACGACGCGCTCGTCGTGCGCAGCAGCACCAAGGTCACCGCGGACCTGCTGCGCGGCGGCAAGCGCCTCAAGGTCGTCGGCCGCGCCGGCATCGGCGTCGACAACGTCGACGTCACCGCCGCCACCGAGATGGGCGTGCTCGTCGTCAACGCGCCGACGGCGAACCTCATCTCGGCCACCGAGCACACCTTCGCGCTGCTCCTCGCGCTCGCGCGCAAGGTGCCCGCCGCCGACAGCGCCATGAAGCGCGAGGATTGGGACCGCAAGAGCTTCACCGGCTTCGAGCTCATGGGCAAGCGGCTCGGCGTCATCGGCTTCGGCCGCATCGGCCAAGGCGTGGCGGCACGCGCGCGCTCGTTCGAGATGGAGGTCGCGGCGTTCGATCCGCATCTCGATCCCGCCGTCGCGCGGCGTCTCGAAGTGCCGTTGATGACGCTGCCCGATCTGCTCGCCTGGGCCGACGTCGTCACGCTCCACATACCGCTCACCGACGAGACGCGCAACCTGCTCGGCGCTTCCGAGCTGGCGCACATGAGGCCGGGCGCGCTGCTCGTCAACTGCGCCCGCGGCGGCGTCGTCGACGAGGCGGCGCTGCTCGCCGCGCTCGAGGCGGGCAAGCTCGGCGGTGCCGCCGTCGACGTCTTCGCCGAGGAGCCGCCCACCGACTGGAAGCTTGCCACCCACCCGCGCGTCGTCTCGACGCCGCACATCGGCGCGCAGACGGTCGAGGCGCAGGAGCGCATCGCGCTCGAGACGAGCCGCATGGTGCTCGCCGCGCTAGACGGCTCGCTGGCGATCTCGGCGGTCAACCTGCCGTTCCGCCCCGCCGGCGCGCGCAGCGAGCCCTTCATGCGGCTGGGAGAACAGCTCGGCCGACTCGCGGGCTGTCTGCTCGGCGGCAGCGTCAACCGGCTGCGCGTCGAGCTCGCGGGCATCGACGAAGCGCTGCAGGTGCCGATCGCGGTTGCCGCGGCGAAAGGCGTGCTCACCTGCTTCCTCGGCGAGGCGGTCAACTACGTCAACGCCGAGAAACTCGCCAAGTCGCGGGGCATCGACATCGTGCGTTCGGTGCGCGATCAGCCTGGCGACTACCCGCATCTCGTTACGGTCACCGTTGGCGGCGACGGCGGCGAAGTGGAGCTCGCGGGCGCGCTCTTCGGCGAGCGCGACGCGCGCGTCGTGCGCTTCCGCGGCTTCCAGCTCGAGTTCCGACCTGAGGGGCGGCTGATGGTGCTGTCGAACCGCGACGTGCCGGGCGTCGTCGGCAGGCTGGGGACGATCCTCGGCGAAGCGGGCATCAACATCGCCGAGATCCACCTCGCGCGCGTCGCCGACGGCGGCGACGCGGTGGCGGTGCTGCGCCTCGACGAGCACCCTGCGCCCGAGGTGATGGGGAAGATCGCGGCGCTGCCCGAGATCCAGTCGGTGCAGATGGCGGATTTGCGGTGAGCGAGAGCGCGCGCGGCGACGGTGCGCAGCGCGCACCCTACCGGGGTGGTGTGGAGGGTGGGGTAGGGTGCGCTTTGCGCATCGTGCGTTGACATTCCCGGTCCTGCCATCGCGCCGCCGCATCCGCGCCTCGCTTCTGGCCTAGCCTTTGCTCGCCTCGACGGCGGATTCGACGGAGTGGAGGAGCGCGATGGGCAAGCGGGTCGGTCTGGTCTTCGGTGGACGCAGCGTCGAGCACGAGGTGTCGATCAACTCGGCGCGCTCGGTCGCGGTGGGGTTGCAGGAAGCTGGGCACGAAGTGGTGCCGCTCGGCATCGCGCCCGACGGCTGCTGGCTGCCGCCAGCGGAATCGCAGCCGGCGCTCGATGGCAAGCTGAGCGCGCTCCCGGCGCCGGGCGGCACGATCGCGCCTTCACTGCGCCACCTGCTCGACGCCAAGGTCGACGTGATCTTCCCGCTCGTCCACGGCACCTGGGGCGAGGACGGCACGCTGCAGGGCCTCTGCGAGATGCTGGGGCTGCCCTACGTCGGCTGCGGCGTGCTGCCGAGCGCGGTGGCGATGGACAAGCTCCAGGCCAAGCGGCTCCTCGCGGCGGCCGGAGTGGCGGTCGTGGAATTCCGTGCCACCACCCGCCAGCGCTTCGAGGCCGACCCGCAGGCGTTCCTCACCAGCTGCGCCGAGCTGCCGCTGCCGCTCTTCGTCAAGCCCAGCGTCGGCGGCAGCAGCGTCGGCGTGCAGAAGATCAAGACCGCCGACGCGCTGGAAGCCGCGGTGCGCCTCGCCCTGCGCTTCGACGACCAGGTGCTCGTCGAGCGTGGCGTTCAAGGCCGCGAGCTCGAGGTCGCCGTGCTCGGCCTGCACGACCTCGAAGCCTCGCGCGTCGGTGAGATCGTCCCCGGCGCTGAGTTCTACGACTACGCCGATAAGTACCTTACCGACGCCGCCAAGCTCATCGCCCCCGCCGAGCTCGAAGGCTTCGTCGAAGAGCGCATCCGCCAGCAAGCCATCGACGCCTTCGCCGCCATCGGCGGCTGGGGCATGGCCCGCGTCGACTTCCTGCTCGAAGGCGACAAGCCGTACGTCAACGAGATCAACTCCATCCCCGGCTTCACCAGGATCTCGATGTACCCGCGGCTCTGGGCGCTGACCGGGGTGCCGCTGCCGATGCTCGTCGACCGCCTCGTCGACATTGCGGTCCGCAAGCACGCGGAGCGCACGAGCCTCGACGAAGGCATCAAGCAGTGGCTGGCCGAGCTGGCGCGTAGGTCTGGCGTTTGACCGCTGCCTTAGCGATTAGCGGCCTGTCGAGGCAGCTGGTGGACATCTGCGCAGTTTTTGCGTAGAATCTGCTCATAGCCGCCCACTGCGGTGAAACACCGGTGGGGGCGGCCGGACAAATTCCTCTGCTAATGCAGAGGTGCGGCTCGGCTGGCACGCTTCGGGTGGCATGGAACTCCCGCTGGGGCGGCCAATCCGGGTCGGGAGAAGGGTTGGTGGCGTGATGCGCCATCCGAGACAGCGCAGTAGGGGCGGCAAACACGGCTCAACACGGGCTAGCCACCCAGAAGCGACGGAACAAGAACAAGAGTTCTTTCCAAGCAGGGGCCTTTGAGAGGCCTCTGGAGTTCCTGGCAAGAACGCACGAACAGGGGGTCACCTGCCGATGGTGAGACCTAGTTGTTCGCTGCGTTCGCTGCGCCGGCGTCCCCTGTCGAAAGGGGCGCTCGTCCATGAGCAGCGAATCGCAGTCCAAATCAATCCTTAGGCCCGACGTTGGTAGCTTCAGCGGTGTCGAGGTTGCAGAACAGCGCAGCCTCGCAGCAACCCTTGCAGTTTTCTTCACGGCCCGACCGTCTTCGGACGTGGCGCTTGTCGGTGCTCTTCTCTTGTTCGCCCACATCGGGCGTGCTCTTGCGACAACTCCTCAGTTGTCGATGGCTTCGCTGATCGGGGCGTTGTCGACTTGCGTACTCGCCCTTCTGCTTTGGCTAATTAGTGTCCTGAGAGAAGAGAAACACCGTGCCCCCCAAGGCAGAGCGCCTGAATCTCGAGATAAGTCCGATGGTCAAGAAGCGTCTCCAGCGACTTAGGGAAGTCACGGATGCCTCCAGCATTAGCGAAGTCGTGCGGAGGGCGCTGGCCACGTATGAGTGCTTGTGGGATGAGAAGACGCGTGGTGGCGCAGTCGTTGTCCGGACAAAGGGTGGCGCGGAGAAGGAGTTACTCCTTCCTTGACCAGTCAAGCCCACATCCAGCGACGATTCTTAGACCTCGTCCAGTCGAGTCGCTTGCCGGAGTCGACCTTCTGACAACGGTGGACGGGTAGCCCGTTGAGGGATGACTATGGTTCGCTCAGCACCGGCCCGAGCCCCGCCCGCAGCACGATCGAGCGGAAGCCCCGACGCAGCAGCTGCTTCTGCATCTGCTCGGCATCGGCCCACGCCGTGAACGAGCCGACGCGGACGCGGTACCACGGTAGCGACTCTTCGATGCGGGCGTCGGAGAAGTCGTCGGCGAGCTGGGCGAGCAGCGCATCGGCGCGGTCGCGGGTCTGGAAGGCGCCGACCTGAACGGTGAGCACGGTGTCCACAGGCAGCGTCTGCTGGCCCATCTCGACGACGCGCAGCTCGATCTCGGCGGTGCCGGTGCGCACCATGTCGAGCGCGGTGGCGGCGCTGTAGGAGAGGTCGAGGATGCGGCCGCGGACGAAGGGGCCGCGGTCGTTGATGCGGACCTGGACGCGGCGGTCGTTGGCGAGGTTGGTCACCTCGACGACGGTGCCGATGGGCAGATCGCGGTGCGCGGCCGTCATCAGGTACATGTCGTAGCGCTCGCCGCTGGCGGTGCGCTGGCCGT
This sequence comes from Thermoanaerobaculia bacterium, assembly GCA_036005845.1. Lineage (GTDB taxonomy): Bacteria > Acidobacteriota > Thermoanaerobaculia > Multivoradales > JAIOJS01 > DASYQD01. The sequence goes on from DASYQD010000088.1 coordinate 4,438, forward strand.
GGAAGGGGTTGCCGTACCACGACGCCTCGCCGCGCTCGGTCCAGCCGATGCGGACGCGGTCGGTGGCGCTACGGCAGGAGGCGACGGCGAGGAGGACGCAGAGCGCCACTGCCAGCCTCGGCAGCGTCCCTCCAGGCGCGAATCTGCGTTCGTTCCCCCTCATTCGCAGCGATCGGGCCGCGATGGCCGAAAAAGCAAGTGCTCATCGATTATAGGCCAGTCGTGCCGCAAAGCGGCAGCGCGGTTCGCTAGCGCATATTGCTCTTCGGGAACTTCGCGCGCTCGGGTTCCGCCGTAAGACGACGCAGCAGCTCCTGGATGAGCCGGTTCTTCACGCGGCCGGCCTGCTTGGGATCGACCAGGTAGCGGAGGATCACTTCGAGCCAGGTGTTGTCGTTGACGCGGAAGAACACCGCCGGTTCCTCGCGCACCTCGAGATGGTCGACGGGCGTCTTGGCGAGCAGCTCACGGTAGGTGAGGACGCGCCGCGTCATCTGCTCGCCCACCTCCTGCTCGGCGACCTCCTTGATCGTCGCCGCGACCCACTCGAGGTCGCTGTCGTAGGCGAGGTGGAACTTCACTTCGTTCCAGATGTACGGGAAGAGCGGCCACGAGTAGTTGTAGACCGGCGTCGTCAGCACGTTGGAGTTGGGGAACTTGATCAACCGGCCGCTCGGATGGTCGGTCGACAGGTACTCGCCGCCGAACTCCCACAGCGTGGTGTCGAGGTAGCTCACGTCGATGACGTCGCCGGTCGCCTGGCCGATGCGGATGCGGTCGCCGACGCGGAACGGACGGCGGACCAGGATGTAGATCCACGCGAGCAGACTGGTGATCGGCGTCTGCAGCGCGAAGCCCAGGATCAGCGAGATGAGCCCCAGCGAAACGATCGCCGTGTACCAGTTGCGGAAGAGGATCGAGGCCCCGATGAAGGCGGCGGCGAGAACGGCGACGAGATCGGCGATGCGGTGCAGGTTGTAGCGTGAGACGGGATCGCGCATGCGAGCGATCACCAGCAGGGAGATGACGCGCTCGGCGGCGAGGATCGCCATGACCACCGCGATGCCGCGGGCCACGCGCAACGCTCCCTCTCGCGCCGGTGGCGGCAACGGCAACCACCGGTTCCAGACGCACAGATAGGCGACGACGACTACTCCGAGGAGCAGTCCCCACACCCCGATCCAGGCGCGATCGCGGCGAGCGAGCTGGGTTCTCGGCACCGCGGACGCTTCGTCTCCGCCCGCCGCCTGCTCGAGCGCGAATTGGACGTCCTCCCGCTGCTCGAGCCGTTTGGCGACTTTCTGGGCAGAAGAGGCCATGCGTGCCGCTGGGCAGCAAGCCGACTGCCAGGGTCTAGACCCGCGGCGCTTCGACGCCGGTCGCCGCCACGCTCGCGAGGCGTGGGCGCACGGTCTCGGCGAGGAACTCGCGCGTCTGCGCGGCGGCGCGGCCGGTGAAGCGCGACGGCTCGAGCGCGGCTTCCATCTCCACGGCGGTGAGTCTGAATGCGGTGTCGCCGGCGACGCGGGTGACGAGCGGGTTGGCGTCGCCGCGCTCGACCGCCGCCTGCGCGTCGAGCGAGTGCTTCCGCAGGCGCTCATGGAGCTCCTGCCGGTCGCCGCCGCGCAGCGACGCCGTCATCAGCCAGCTCTCCGTGGCCATGAACGGCAGCTCCTGGCGCACGCGTCGCGCGACGGTCTCCTCGCGCACGTGCAGCCCCTGCGCGATATGCGCGGCAAGGTTGGCGCACGCGTCGGCGGTGAGGAACGCGTCGGGAATCACCAGCCGCCGGTTCGCCGAGTCGTCGAGGCTGCGCTCGAGCCATTGGGTCGCGGCGTTGAGCGGCCCGTTCGCCGCGTCGGTGAGCAGCCGGCGCGCCAGGCCGCACATGCGCTCGGCGCGCACCGGGTTGCGCTTGTAGGCCATCGCCGAGGAGCCCACCTGCGCCTCGTCGAAGGGCTCGGCGAGCTCGCCGACGCCTTGCAGCAGCCGCAGGTCGGTGCCGAGCTTGTGACAGCTCTCGCCGACGCCGGCGAGCGCGAAGAGGACCTGGCTGTCCTGCTTGCGCGAGTAGGTCTGCCCGGTGACCGGGAAGCTGCCGGTGAAGCCGAGGCGCTCCGCGAGCCGGCGGTCGAGCTCGCGCACTTTCGTTTCGTCGCCGGCGAAGAGCGTCAGGAAGCTCGCCTGCGTGCCGGTCGTGCCCTTGACGCCGCGGCAGCGCAGCTCGCCGCGACGCCGCTCGATTTCGTCGAGATCCATCAGGAAGTCCTGCATCCACAGGCAGGCTCGCTTTCCAACCGTGGTGAGCTGCGCCGGCTGGAAGTGCGTGTAGGCGAGGCAGGGCAGGTCCGCCCATTTCTCCGCGAAATCCGCGAGCGCCGCGACGACCGCCGCGAGGCGCCCCTCCAGTAGCTGCAGCCCCTCGCGCTGGAGCAGCACGTCCGCGTTGTCGGTGAGAAACGCGCTCGTCGCGCCGAGGTGGAGCACGCCGCCGGCATCGCCCGCCAGCTCGGCGAAGTGCCGCAGGTGCGCCACCACGTCGTGCCGCGTCGCGCGTTCGAGCTCAGCCACGCGCGCGAAATCGATCTCGCCCTCGACACGCGTCAGCGACGCCAGCTGCTCGCGGCTAATCGGCAGCCCCAGCTCCGCTTGTGTCTCCGCCAGCGCCACCCACAGCCGCCGCCAAGTCGCGTACCGATGCCGCGGCGAGAACACCGCCGCCATCTCGCGGCTGGCGTACCGGTCGTACAGCGGATTCGTCGGCTCCATCGCGCTGCGATTCTCCTACACGCCGCCGCCATTCGGCGCGGCGGCGCTCTGATACCATCCCGCGCCGCCACACGGGATACCCGGCTTCCGCGGTCGGCTCCTCCGCCCGCGACCGCAGCCGAGGATCGGGAGCGCACCCCCATGCCTCTTTCGGTGTACTCGGAGATCGGCCGCCTGCGCCGCGTGCTGCTGCACCGCCCCGGCCGCGAGATCGACTGGATGGTGCCGGCGATGATGGAGCACCTCCTGTTCGACGACATCCTCGACGGCGAGGAGGCGCGCGGCGAGCACGACACCTTCCGCACCCTCCTCGAGCGGCTGGGCGTCGAGACTCTCGACGCCACGCAGCTCCTCGCCGACGTCCTCGGCCACGACGACGAATCGCGCCGCGAGCTCCTCGACGAGCTCGCCGCGCCGCACCACCGCATCTCCGAACGCGCCCTCGGCCGCCTGCGCGAGCTGCCGCCCGCCGAGCTCGCCGCCGCGCTCGTCGGCGGCTTGCGCGGTGACGAGCCGCCGCGCCGCGGCGCCGGCCTCTTCGACCTGCTGCCGGTGCCCAACTACTTCTTCCAGCGCGATCCGCAGATCGTCGTCGGCAACCGCGTCGTCGTCTCGTCGATGGCGACCGAGGCGCGCGAGCGCGAGCCGGTGCTGGCGGCGAGCATCTTCCGCCACCACCCGGCGTTGCAGGGTTACGAGGACATCTTCGCCGTGCACTCGCCACCGCACGCGGCGCCCGATTACGGGCCCGTCTATCCCTACCCGAGCCTCGAAGGTGGCGACGTGCTGGTGGTCTCGCCCGAGCTGTTGCTGGTCGGCATCAGCGAGCGCACCAACCGCCGCGGCCTCGAGGCGCTCGCCGACTACCTGCGCCGCGAGGACACGCCGTTCCGCCATCTCATCGCCGTCGAGCTGCCGCCGCGCCGCGCCTTCATGCACCTCGACACCGTGTTCACGCTCGTCGACCACCACCTCTGCATCGGCTACGCGCCGGTCGTCGAGCCGAACGGCCCCGAGTCGGCGCGCGTCTACCGGGTCGACCTCGGCAGCGGCGAGCTGACCTTCACGCTGCAGCCGTCGCTGCTCGGCGCGCTCGCAGCGCTCGGCCTCGAGCTCGAGATGGTGCCGTGCGGCGGCGACGACTTCCTCGAGCAGCAGCGCGAGCAGTGGACCGACGGCGCCAACGCCTTCGCCGTCGCGCCCGGCGTCATCTTCCTCTACCACAAGAACCGCCACACGACCAACGGTCTCGCCGCGCGCGGCTGGCGCGTGCTCACCGAGGCGCAGGCGCTGCAGGCGCCCGACCTCGGCGGGGAGCACACCGTCATCACCTTCTCCGGCCGCGAGCTGTCGCGCGCCCGCGGCGGCCCGCGCTGCATGACGATGCCGCTCGAGCGCGAGAGCCTGTGACCTCGCGTCATCGAGATCGCTTCGTCGCTTCGCTCCTCGCGATGACGAATCTGCTCACTACTGTCGAGGGATAGCAGCAATGCCGCACTTCATCTCCATCCACGACCTCTCCGCCGACCAGGTGGAGTCGATCTTCGCTCTCACCTCCGACGTGAAGCGACAGCCGCAGAACTTCCGCACCGCGCTCGCCGGCAAGAGCCTGGCGATGATCTTCGAGAAGTCGTCGACGCGCACGCGGGTGAGCTTCGAGGTGGGGATGACCCAGCTCGGCGGACACGCGCTGTTCCTCTCATCGCGCGACATCCAGCTCGGCCGCGGCGAGCCGATCGCCGACACCGCGCAGGTGCTCTCGCGTTACGTCGACATCATCATGGCGCGCACCTTCGCGCATCAGACGGTGCTCGACCTCGCTCGCTTCGGCACCGTGCCGGTGATCAACGGCCTCACCGACGAGCTGCACCCGTGCCAGGGGATGGCCGACTACTTCACGCTGCGCGAGGTGTTCGGCGACCTGCGCGGCCGCAAGATCGCCTACGTCGGCGACGGCAACAACGTGGCGCACTCGCTGATGTTCGGCGCCGCGAAGGTCGGGATGGACGTGGCGGTGGCGACGCCTGCGGGCTTCGAGCCGAAGCCGCACTACGTCGAGCTGGCGCGGCAGGATGCGGCGGCGGCCGGCACCAACGTGATCGTCACGCACGATCCGCGCGAAGCGGTGGCCGGCGCCTCCGCCGTCTATACCGACGTCTGGGCGTCGATGGGCCAGGAGGCGGAAGCCGAAGCGCGCCGTCAGGCTTTCGCCGGTTGGACGATCGACCACGCCCTGATGGCGAACGCGCGGCCCGAAGCCGTGTTCCTCCACTGCCTCCCCGCGCACCGCGGCGAGGAGGTCGCCGCCGAGGTGATCGACGGCCCGCAGAGCCGCATCTTCGACGAGGCCGAGAACCGCCTGCACGTGCAGAAGGCCATCATGCTCTGGCTCCTCGTCGGCAGCGGCCGCGAAGGGTAGCGTCCGGCAGCACGTCCGCGCCCGGACCGGCTAAGATCGACGCCCACGATGTTCAGGCTCCGCGGCGTCATCGACGGCAGGGAGCGCTTCTTCCCTCTGGAGAGCGACGAGGTCCGCCTCGGCCGCGGCAGCGACAACGACGTCGTGCTGCCCGACTTCTCGGTGTCGCGCCGCCACGCGGCCCTGCGCCGCGAGCCGGGCGGCTGGTTCGTCTACGACTTGAAGAGCACCAACGGCGTGCAGGTCAACGGCGTCACGGTGAAGAAGGCGCCGCTGCGCGCGGCCGACCGGCTGAAAGTGGGCATCTTCGAGTTCCTGGTCGAAGGCGAGCTGACCCACGAGGCGGGCCCCACCGCGGCGCTCGAGCAGGCCGGCGTCGTGCCTCCCGGCGGCGCCCACCCGGCGGCCGGCATCTCCTCGGCCACCATCGTCCGCCGCCTCGCCGACTTCTCGGCCGACTACGGCCTCGAGCAGATCCTCTCGCCCGAGCGCCGCCGCGAGGACAAACGCAAGGCCCTCGACCAGGCCTACAGCAACACCATCTTCGGCATCATGACGCGGCTCGCGCGCCTCCTCATCAAGGCCAACTCGGCGTACGAGGTGCTGGAGACCGTGCTCTCGGTCGGCTTCGAGGCGCTCTCCGTCGACCGCGGCTTCATCCTGCTGCGCGACGACCGCAGTGGCGAGCTCATCTGCGAGCTGTCGCGAATCGGCGACAAGGTGGAGATCCGCCCCGCCGAGGTGCCGGTATCGACCACCATGCTCGAGGCGGTGATCAAGGAGCGCGTCGCGCTGCTCACCTACGACGCGCAGTCCGACCAGCGCCTCGCCACCGGCGAGTCGATCCGCATCCACCACATCCGTTCGGCGATGTGCGCGCCACTCTGGTCGAGCGACAACATCATCGGCGTCATGCAGGTCGACTCGCCGTTCCACGCCGGCACCTTCAACGAAGGCGACCTCGACCTCTTCACCGCGCTGTCGAACTACGCGGCGGTGGCGGTGGAGCGCATCCGCAACGCCGAGCGCGTCGAGCTCGAGAAGCAGATGCGCAGCCGGCTCGAGCGCTACCACTCGCCGGCCGTGATCGAGCTCGTCATGTCGCAGGAAGGGGCCAGCGCCGAGGAGACCGTCCATCGCCTCAAGTCGGCGCGCGTGACGGTGCTCTTCGCCGACGTCGTCGGCTTCACGCCGATGGCCGAGAACTTGCCGCCCGAAGAGGTGGCCGAGGTGCTCGAGGGGTTCTTCACCCACTCGGTGGAGGCGATCTTCGCCAACGGGGGCACCCTCGACAAGTTCATCGGCGACTGCGTGATGGCGTTCTTCGGCGCGCCGATGCCACAGCCCGACCACGCGCAGCGCGCGGTGCGTGCGGCCGTCGAGATCCAGCGCGGGATCAAGCAGTGGAACGAGGAGCGCGCGTCGCGCGGCGCCGCGCCGCTGCTGTCGCGCATCGCCCTCAACAGCGGCCCGGTGGTCGTCGGCGACGTCGGCAGCGACAAGCGCGTCGACTACACGGTGCTCGGCAACACCGTGAACGTGGCGGCGCGGCTCGAGCAGGCGGCGACGGGCCCCGGCGAGATCGTCATCGGCGGCGCCACGCTGGCGGAGCTGGCCGGCAGCGACGGCGAGTTCCGCACCGAGTCGCTGGGCGAGTTCTCGCTCAAGGGCTTGGTGCAGAAGGTGCCGGTCTACCGCGTGCAGTGGGCGGAGTGAGCGGAGAGGGCCGAGCCGCGGCGCTGCCGCCGTTCACCCTCGTCACCGGCAATTCCGACAAGCGCGCCGAGGCGGAGCGCATCCTCGGCCGCGCCGTCGACTGCGCGGCGATCGATCTGCCCGAGCCGCAGTCGCTCGACTTCTTCGAGGTGGTGCGCGCCAAAGCCGCCGAGGCATTTCGGCGGGTCGGCCGGCCGGTCGTGGTGGAGGAGGCGGGGCTCGAGCTGGCGGCGCTCAACGGGTTCCCGGGACCGCTCGTGAAGTGGATGCTCGAGGCGGTCGGCGCTGGAGGGATCGCGCGCACGGCGCTGGCGCTGGGCGAGCCGCGCGCGACCGCGCGCTGTCTGTTGCTGTGGACCGACGGTGCGCGCGAAGTGGTCGGCGAGGGCACGACGGTTGGGACGCTCGTCGAGCCGCGGGGCACCAGTGGCTTCGGCTGGGACCCCGCGTTCCTGCCGGAGGGCGAAGAGCGCACTTACGGCGAGCTGCCAAGCGCCGACAAAGACCGGCTGAGCCACCGCGGGCGGGCTTGGCGAGACCTGCTGGCGAAGCTGTAGTCAGCTGCCGTGACGGAGCGTGATGAGGGAGGCGATCGCGGATAGCAGCTCGGGCGGGGTCGGGAAGTAGCCGGCGATGGCTTGGGATGCTGGGCGTGCCATGTGCGTGTTGGTCCTGCTGTTCAGGCGGTGAGGAAGTCGAGCGCGAGCTGCGCGCGCGCTGCGCGGCGAACCGGAGGTGGAGAACTCGGCGCGAGGTGGCGTGGTGCCGGTGATGGCTGACGGGCGAAGCCCGGAGGAGAAGACCTCAAGAGGGAAGGGACGCGCTCACCGGCTCGGCGCCGAGCATTGCAGGAGACCCGGGAGCGGATCGCGGTGCGGCTGAATGGTGCCGCGCGGTCGTGCCCTGGGACTTTTCGGAGAGCGCCTTTCGCGGCGCTGTAGCCGCCAGAGCGGGCGGATGACAATCGCTGGGGCAAGCGGCCTGGAGCGTGGATCAGGTCCTTCGTTGGGGTGCGGAGAGCCGGCAAGGGCATCGGGCCGAAAAGGGAGCGCCGGTGGGCCGTTAGGGCCGTAGGAGTCGAGCCGCGGCGCGACCTGGGGGATGTCGGGGGTTCCGGCCCGAGCGTTCCACTCGCTGTGCGTTGCCCAGCGCGCGCGACCGGCTCGGAGTAACCGGGCGGCAATGGGCCACTTAGCTGGGCAGGTGACGCCTGACGGGCACGCCTAGCGCGCCGAACAGGGTCGTCCGTGTGACAAAGAAGACGGCGAGCGAGGAACTCGGCCAACCTCGGCCGTCTTCTTCTTGCAGGGAATTGGCTGCTCGAAGGGAGGTCGTTGATGTGTAGTCGCGCTCAAATCGTGCCGGTGATGCTCCTGGCGAGCCTGTTTGGCTGCGCCCCGTCTGACGCCTCCACTGCGAAGCCCGATCAGACCACCACACCCGAGTCCTCCGCGCCCGCGGAATCGCTGGCGCCACAGTTTGTGGTCTCCACCGTTTCTGCAGAGCCCATCGTCCGCGTCGCGATCCGCGGCGGTCTCTTGGCGGGCCCAACAACCACCTACACCGTATACGGCGACGGGCGCCTCGAATTGGCGGAGAGCCACGACAAACCCCGGCCGAAGACTGCACCCCCGCTCCCGCCCGCCCAGACGGTGTCCCTCGACGCCGACGAGCTGCACGCGGTCGCCGCGTTGGCAGCGGCACCCGCGCTCATCGAGGGGGACGCGACGCGCGTCGCCACCGAGCTCCACGATGCCGGTGCCGGCATTAGAGACGGCAGCCTGTACACGGTCGACATCCGTCTCATGAGCTACGCCCGCGGTAAACTCAGTCTTGCGCCCGTCGAACGCAGGTTCGTCATGATCGAGCCGACGATAGCGGCCGAAGAACACCGCGGCGGGGAGGCGACGCAGGCACTCGGGGCGCTCATAAACGGCCTCGCACGCCTCTGCAGCGCGAAGGAGCGGAACCAGTGAAGGCCGCGCGCCCCGCGCTTGTTGCGCTCCTCCTCGGAGCCGTGGCTGTACCCGTGGCACACGCCGGCACTTTCCTTTGGGTCAGCACGAACATCCGCAACGCGAACCCCGATGTCGCGGGTAACACGGGGCCCTACGCGATCGTGCATCCGCCGGGATTCAACGGAGGGAGTAGCGGCAGTATGGCGGTGCGGATCTGTGTGCGCGCCGGCAGCGAACCGATGACCCCTCCCCTCCAGTGGGCAATTGGGATCTGGAACCGTCACGTGAAGAAGGTGGGGAACTGCGGTGACTGCCTCACCCAAGAAGACTTCGACGACGGCATGCCAGAGCCGGGAACGTCGTATAGCCTCGCCGGTATTCTCCTGCACGAGCTCGGCCACTGTGCCCTTGGGCTTGATCACCCAAACCACACGGAGTTCCTAGAAACGCGCCCGCCACAGCCCTGGCGGACCGGAGAGTGCGACGACGAGAGCAACACGAGCTGCGGCGACTACACCAGCTTCACGGAGGCGGGAAACACAACCGAGATTCTTGCCGGCGCCGACGGCATCCGCGGCTCCAGGGACGATGAGCCGCTCAACCAGTGCGGCTTTGCCACTTCCCCGATCTTCGCCGACCCTGACGAGCCTTCTAGAAACGTCTGTCTCAACACCACGTCGGCCAACTCCTTGGACTTCTTACCCTCGCAGGCATGCGCCGGCACACAGTGCTGCCCGCCCTGCCCGGACCCCGACACCTGTCCGCCTGCTCCCATGCAGGTGCAGCACGTGGCGTGGTTTCGGAAGAGCGACAACAACCCCGTTGTCAGAGATGGAACGGTAATCGACCGCAACACTTTCTCGCGGAGACACCAGGATTTGCCGGTCGGGAGCGCCTACGCCGCAAACGGGAACCGGCGCGTAGCGCTAGCGCTTGGCTACCCGGGAACACAGGCGGCCATGTACACGCCTCTGGTAAGAGGCCAAGGGTGGAACGGCCTGACGGCCGACGATGTAGACCAGCTATCCATGGGCAACACCGGCGTTGATCGCCTCGCGGGCACGGCTGATGACTACTCCCCGACGCTCGTGTTGGTCGCGGACTGCGCGTTAGCAGACATCGAGGCCTTCTTCGACCCTGGGCTCGTAGGCTCCCTAGGCGGCTGCGAATCGAACATAGCGCCATCGCCGCTCGTTGATCCCGTGGGTGGCCTCATCCTCCACTACACGGTTGCTGCGCGCAGCCCGAATACGAAGCCGCTCATCCGCCTCAGAACCAACAACAACCCAATGAGGCCCCTGGATTTCCTGATTCCCTTGCCCGACATCGATTTCGAGACGGGCGATTTGAGCGAATGGAGCGCTTTCTCGCCCTAGCAGGGGTGCTGAAAAAACCCCGCTGGCTCGCATCCTTGGCCTCATGAGAAGGAACGCGCCGCGAGCAGCGGTCGATTGGGGCAAGTAGGCTGGAACATGGGCCAGGGCCGCCAGAGCGGATCCGGAGTAGTAAGGGCGACGAGGTACGGCAGAAGGAGCGCCGCGGCGCCACGAGGGGCTGTAGGGCGCTCGACGATCGGGCCGCGGGTAAGGCCGGGGGCCGCTCGGAGCCTTCCTGGCTGGACCAGCCGCGCGTCATTAGCGAGCGAACCGAGCGACTTCGCCTTCCTCATCGTCCAGACGATGACGAGGGTTGCCCGCCGCGCCGGTGGGGCCGCCGCGGGATTGGTTGACTGGTGAGTGATGTCGTGCGTGACGATCTCGAACTGCGGGGCCGGGTTTGCTGGCGGAGCTGTAGCGACGGCTGTAGATCCCCGGCTTGCTGCCGTTCGACGAGGTCGCCACTTACCACGCGATAACCAAGGCGTTGGTGCCGTCGTGGGCGACCGTCGGGTTGCGCTGTTCGCTGGCTGTGGCGGTACTGACCAGGAAGGCGGCGCCGACCTTGCCGCCTTGCTTGTCATACTTCTGGCCGGCGATTTTCGGTCCCTGCCTGTAAAGGGGCCGGTCGGTGTGCCAGACGACGATGAGCTGCTGTTGCTGGCGCGGGGGATCGAGGGGTGGAACGGCACGTTCGAGGTCGGCGGGGCGACGATCTCCTGGTTGGCGAGTGGGACCCCGGCAGCCGACGCCGACACGCGGCGCATTGACACTCCGTACTTGCTGGGCTGGAACGGCGCGAACTGGTCTCGGCTGCCAGATGACGTTGTCCCAAAGTGTGGACGCAGACCGGGGAGATCGCCGCTGAGACCCTGGTTGAGCGCGATCTGCCCACCGAGCGGCGCGTCGGCGGCGTCGAAGCGCCGGAGCAGCATCTGCGGCGAGTCGGTGCTGGAGACGATGCCCGTCAGCACCTTCATCCACACCACCACGAAGCCACCGTCCTTGGTCGGCGCCACCGAGGGCAGCCGGTCGCTGAAATCTTCGGCGCCGACCGGCCGCCCTCACGAACAATTGAAGGCCGCGGTGTGCGCAAACGTGGTCGGAAGATGCCCCACTCCGTTGCTATAGTCCTTCGTAGAACCAATCACGGTGTCGCGCACCGTCACCGTCCAACCCTGGTCAGTCAGCCACTCGCGAAGACCCAGAATTTGTTGCCGAACAGTGGCACACAAGCGTCGACCATCTTGATGCCCATCTCGAAGTTCGCGGGGTTAAAGAACCAGAAGAACGCAGACTCATCCGTCTCCGCCCGCTGCGAGTTGAAACTCATCAGCTGTGCGTTACCGGAACCGGAGTTGCTGACAAAGGCAACGCTTACGTCAAAGCGACCGTTCAGAAGGCAGGCATGCCTGGAGTCACGGGCGCACGAACCCACCGTGCCGAACGTGCCATCGTAGGCTGCCAAATGACCATTCATATCAATACTTTCTATCCTATACGCATATGTCCCAGCTTGCAGCCCTGCAATCGCCGCGATATGCGCACCGGTAAACGCCAGATTAGCCGGAGAAGAGCTACCATAGTCCAGTGTTGTGCCATACTGGATCATCCCGTCGGCCGGCCTACTCGTGTCCCAACTAATCGTCGCGCCACTGCTACCTCTCGCCACCGATACATTGCGGATCGTGACCTCTCCAGGGCCCAGGAGGTGAGTCGATTCCAGAGAATCTAATTGGCTCAGCACAAGTAAAGATATTGTTCAAGGTTGCGACATTGCATCGCTTCAAATGAACGTCATTGCCGGTGTCCGACCCGACTGATCAGGACCTTCTTGCCATCCCTCACGGCGGTCCCGATGCCGTGTCGAAGATCCGAAGGCGCTGGCGCACAGGCCCCATTGAACGAATAGTTGATTTGCCAATTCGGAATCGAGATCCAGTCGGAATTCCCTTTTTTACGGAATGCAATATCGTAATACGAAACATTTGCTTTGTTATGATCCAGCTGATTATTGCATGCCCCGAACATCTCCTGGTGCAATACGAGTGGCGCAAATGGGTCCAGATAGCTCGCGTGCGCTTCCGTCAAATAGTACGTGGCAACTGGGTAGTTCACGCCGTTGATCGTAACGTCCACCAGCCACTCGCGAAAATCGCCGCTCAGCGGGACCCATTTGCAGAAGATATCCTTCTTCAGGTTGCCTGCTGGATTGGTCACGAGGTCGCCGCGCTTGAGATGCCACTCGATCGTCACTGGAGTGGAAATCCGCGGATCTTGAAGGGCGGCGGTCGCATAGATGTTGTTGCCCACAATCCCCGTACTGTCGATATTTTCGAAGACGCGCTGAAAATGAGGTGAGGTGTCTGGTGCTAGTGAGTGTAAGTCCTGCGAGCATATTAGGATTTCGCGTCAGATCGTCGAGGTACGAAAAATAGAGCTCAAGACCTCCGGACAAGGAATCCACATGCAGGAAGCTTCCTGGTATTGATGTACGAGGTTTTGGAGCATGAGGCCGAGACAATTCACGCTGCCGAGCGGGCCGCGAAGACAGGCGAAATTGAACTCTATTCGCAGCTTGCCGAAGTCCGCGCTATGATCTGGGGTTACGAATTCTGCACTGGCTGCTTTCCAGCGCATTTCTGTGATTTTCGACTGATTGAATGGCTGATTAGAGCCGTAGGGGGTGACATTGACGCCTAGGGTGTTGTACGCACTCAGAGGAAGCGCACTTAGGAAAAACATGCACAGGGGAGCCAGCGATTTAGGCGCGCTGGAGAAGCAGCGCGGACCGCCGAAGCTTGTTCTAGTCACGCGGGCGTCGTCCATCAGTGTTACCTCCCTGGACCGTCGGTAGGGATCCTGGCCGTCGGCTCCCTCGAGGGACTCCTATTGGGAGCTGTGGGGCCGCGCTTAGGGCCGCCTCACACCATGTAGAGTCACTCTACTCCTTCGGCGTGCCCCCAGCGCCACCCACTTCAGCCCCTTCAAGACGGAAGCCGCGGGGCGTAGGGTACTAAGGCGAGCAGCGGTGGATCCCGGCTGATTTCCGTGCCTAGGGCGCGAAACGCCGCCGAGCGCCTAGGAGGCTGCTGAGAAACGGCCAGGTGGGTCTGCTCGGTGACCGATCGCTGCGACGGTGAGCGTCCGGTTGGACGTTACACAGTGTGTGAGAGGTTTTCCTGGCGATCGCCGCTCGACGATTACAGACCGGGCGGACTCGGCCGGTCAGACTGGAGCCAAGAGGCGGCTCATTCGCAAGAGGTTGTACGGGGCGGCAGCTAACCGGGCCGCCAGCTGCGTCTTGGCGATGCCCCGCACGCGCGTGCGCTTTAGGCCACCGAAGCTCTGCAACCGCCCAAAGATCGTTTCGATCCGGCGCCGCATCACTTGGCTGGCTCGATAGCCGGCCTGCCTCGGGGGCCGCTGGTAGATGGCGGAGCGCCGTCTCTGACCGACGTTCTGCGCCACGTGGGGTGTCACTTTGAGGCGGCACTCGGCTACGAAGGCGCGGGCGTCACGGCCCTTGTCCGCCAACACCATCTTACGTCGCTCGCTCCTGATCTTGGCGAGCAAGCCCAGGGCTTCACGCTCGGCGAAGACGGCGCAGCAGGTACTTCAGGCGCGTGCTGTTCTGCGGCATCTCGACTGCCAAGGGTGGAGGGTGGGCTGTGAGGGAGACGCAAGGCGGCTGGGCGCGCCGCAAGAGACGCAGGTCTACGCGTCTCATCGACGTCATCGCTGCGCACCTCCTTCGTTGAGGTGCTGCCGCAAGTCGCGTACTAGCACGTCGACCTGCTCGCGGAGGTGCTCGGGATCGCCGTCGTTCTGAAGCACGCGCTGCGCGGCGGCGCGTCGGGTTTCGCCGCTGCCCTGCGCTTCGAGACGGCGGCGCGCCTCGGCAGAGTCGAGACCACGGGCGACGGCGCGGGCGAGGCGCAGCTCGAGCGGCGCCTCGACGGTGACCACGAGGTCGAACGAATCGGCCCAACCCGCTTCGACCAGCAGCGTCGCTTCGAGCACGACGATGCCGCCGGCGCGGTCGGCGATCTCGCGGAAGCGTTGGCCGACGAGCGGGTGGATGGCGGCTTCGAGCCGTCGACGCGCCTCGCCGTGCGCGAAGGCGCGCGCGGCGAGCTCGCCGTGATCGACGCTGCCGTCTTCCCGCAGCACGTCGTCGCCAAAGAGCTCGCGCACGCGCGCGGCGCCGGGCTCGCCGGCGCGGTAGAGATCGGCCACCAGCCGGTCGGCGTCGATCACCGTAGCGCCCCGCTCGGCGAGCAACCGCGCCACGGTGGACTTTCCCGCCGCGAGCCCGCCGGTGAGGCCGACGAGCAGCCGCGGAGCGACCGCCGGCTGCTCGGCCGCGGAAGTCATCTCAGCCGACCTTGGCGGCGGCGTGGATCGCCGGGCGGCCCTGCCGCGCCCGCGCCGCCGCCAGCGTGTTGACGAGCAGCATCGCGCGCGTCAGCGGCCCGACGCCGCCCGGCACCGGCGTGATGGCGGAGGCGATCGGCGCCACGCGGTCGAAGTCGACGTCGCCCACCAGCAACGAGCCCTTGTCGCGGAAGCGCGCCAGCTTGCCCGCGTCGTCGGGGAACGCGGCGCGCACGGCGTCCTCGCTGTCGAGGCGGTTGATGCCGACGTCGATGACGACGGCGCCGGGCTTAACGTGCTCGGGGCCGACCATCGCCGCGCGGCCGACGGCAGCGACCAGCACGTCGGCCTGGCGCGTGATCGCCGGCAGGTCGCGCGTGCGCGAGTGGCAGACCGTGACCGTGCAGTGGGCGCGCAGCAGCAGCCCGGCCATCGGCTTGCCGACGATGGCGCTGCGGCCGAGCACCACCGCGTGCGCGCCGGCGAGCGGCACCTCGTAGCGGCGCAGCAGCTCGAGGATGCCGGCGGGCGTGGCGGAGACGAAGCCTGGCTCGTCGAGCCAGAGCCGGCCGACGCTGACCGGGTGGAAGCCGTCGACGTCCTTCGCGGGATCGATGCGGTCGAGCACCCGCCGGCCCGACATGTGCGCCGGCAGCGGGAGCTGCACGAGGATGCCGTCGATCTCGTCGTCGGCGTTGAGCGCGTCGACGAGCGCCAGCAGCTCCGCCTCGCTGGTCGCGACGGGCAGCCGGTGCGTGCGGCTGAGCATCCCCACCTCTTCGGAGTCGCGGCCCTTGCTGGCGACGTAGATCGAGGAGGCGGGGTCGTCGCCTACCAGCACCGCGGCTAGGCCGGGTTTGCGGCCACCGCCGGCGACGAGCTCCGCGACGCCGGCGGCCACTTCGCCGCGGATCTCGGCCGCCACCGCCTTGCCGTCGAGCACCTTCGTCATCGCGCCCGCCGCGCCGAGTAGAAGCAGACGATGCCGCCGGCGAGGTCTTCCCAGCGCGCCTCGTCGAAGCCGGCGGCGCGGAAGCGGTCCGCCAGCTCCTGCCGCTGCGGAAACGCCAGTACCGAAGCCGGCAGGTACGAGTAGGCCCCGCCGTCGTTCGAGATCCACCGACCGATGCGCGGCAGCAGTCGCTGGAAGTAGAAGAGATAGAGCGCGCGCAGCGGCCGGAGCCGCGGCACCGCGAACTCCAGTACCGCGAGCTGGCCGCCGGGTGCCGTGACGCGCGCGAGCTCGCGGATCGCGGCGTCGAGATCGACCACGTTGCGCAGACCGAACGAGACCGTGGCCGCGCGGAATCGAGAGGTGGGGAAGGGGAGCGTCAACGCGTCGGCGACGAGCGGCGCCGGCATCGCCGCACCAGTCGGCAGCTCGCGCCCGGCATCCGCGGCGGCGCGCGTTTGTTCGGTCTCGCGCGCTTTGGCGGCGGACCGCGAGTCGCCTCGCTTCGCGAACTTCCTCCGCGCCAGCACCACCATCGGCAGACAGAAATCCGCGGCCGCAACCCGCGCTCCCCGCCGCTGCAACGCCAGCGCCTGATCGCCCGTCCCGCAACACAAATCCAGCGCCGGCGCCGCCCCAAAGTCGATCGCTCGCGCCGCCTTCCGCCGCCACACACGGTCCAGCGACGCCGACAACAGGTGGTTGAGCAGGTCGTACACCGGCGCCACCCGCGCGAACATCCCGCGAATCGCCTCCGGCCGCTTGTCGAGCGGCGGCGCCGCAATCTGCGGAGCGGGCGGCGAGGGCGCCTCGGTGACCATCATCGGCCGCGTAGTCTATCGGCGCCCGATCGAGGCCACCTTGTTGCCGTCAGCAGCCTAAGGTAGTAACGTACCTACATCAGGGGATGAGGTGATGTCGACGACCAAGCTTTCCAGCCGCGAGCTCAATCAGGACGTGAGCCGCGCCAAGCGGGCCGCGCGGAAGGGACCGGTGATCATCACCGAGCGCGGTCGTCCGGCCCACGTGTTGTTGACGTTCGAGGCCTATCAGAGGTTGGTGGGAGCGAAGGGCAGCATCATCGACTGGCTGGGACAGCCAGCCGGAGTAGAGGACGCCGAGCTCGAGATCCCACCGCTCCGCGATCCGGCACGCCCCGCGGACCTGCGGTGACGTACCTGCTCGACACCAACGTCGTATCGGAGCTGCGGAAGGCGAAGGCGGGCAAGGCCGATCCGGCCGTCGCCGCCTGGGCCGCGAGAGTTCCGGCGGCGAGCCTCTTCATCTCCGTCGTCACCGTGCAGGAGCTCGAGATCGGCGTTCTGCTCGTCGAGCGGCGCGACGCGCCGCAAGGAAGGGTCCTCCGCGCTTGGCTCAAGGATTACGTGTTCCCTGCGTTTGCCGATCGCATCCTGCCGATCGACGTCGCCGTCGCCCGCCGCAGTGCCACGCTGCACGTTCCCGATCCACGCCCGGTTCGGGATGCTCTCATCGCGGCGACGGCGCTCGTTCATGGGCTCTCGGTGGTGACCCGTAACATCGTCGACTTCGAAGGTACCGGCGCGAAGGTCCTGAACCCTTGGAATTGAGCGCCACGGCGCCTTGACACCGCCTCGGACCGACCCGTATCATCAGCGGCCTTTGCGTCGGACCAGACGACGCGCCGGGTAGTCCTCGCCCGCCTCGAGCCTCTCACCTCGCAGGCTGCGATTCGATCCCGACTCGATTCTCCTGAAAGTTCCGGAATTCTTCTGAGTTGCAACTCGCGTCCGTGGAAGATGTAGAACGATGACCAGGACTTACAGCCCCAAGCAGGGCGAGGTGGAGCGCGGCTGGTACGTGGTGGATGCCGCCGGCATCCCGCTCGGCCGCCTGTCGACCGTCGTCGCCAAGGTGCTCGTCGGCAAGCACAAGCCGACCTACGCCCGCCACGAGGACACCGGCGACTTCGTGATCGTCGTCAACGCCGACCGCGTCGTGCTCACCGGCGACAAGTCGCAGGGCAAGCTCTACTGGCGCACCAGCGGCCGCCCGGGCGGCTTCAAGACGCAGACCGCCGCCGAGCTGCTCGCCAAGCACCCCGAGCGGCTGGTCGAGAAGGCCGTCAAGGGCATGCTGCCGAAGAACAAGCTGGCCCGCCGCCAGCACAAGAAGCTCAAGGTCTACGCCGGCGGCGATCACCCGCACCAGGCGCAGAAGCCGCAAACCCTCGAAGTAACGCTGTAGCCCGGAGTCGCAAGGGAGAGCATGGTGAACGACGCTATCGAGTATTACGGCACCGGGCGGCGCAAGACCTCCACCGCGCGCGTCTTCCTGCGCCCCGGCGCCGGCAAGCTGGAGATCAACGGCCGCGACATCGGCAACTACTTCTCGCGCGAAGTGCTGGTGATGCTGGTCAAGCAGCCGCTGGCGCTCACCGAGACGGCGGAGAAGTTCGACATCACCGCCACCGTCGAGGGCGGCGGCGGCACCGGCCAGGCGGGCGCCGTCCGCCACGGCATCTCGCGCGCCCTGCTCGAGTTCAACGGCGAGCTGCGCGAGCGCCTCAAGTCGGCCGGGTTCCTGACCCGCGACGACCGCAAGAAGGAACGCAAGAAGTACGGACAGCCTGGGGCCCGCAAGCGGTTCCAGTTCAGCAAGCGCTAGAGCGCGACGAGAAGAGGAGCTTCCGTGGTCGAAGTCAGCATGAAGCAGATGCTCGAGGCGGGGGTCCACTTCGGGCACCAGACGCGGCGCTGGAACCCGAAGATGAAGCCCTACATCTTCGGCAAGCGCAACGGCATCTACATCGTCGACCTGCAGAAGACCGAGCAGCTCTTCAAGGAGGCGTCGGACTTCGTCCGCTGGCTCGGGCGTACCGGCCGCCGCATCCTCTTCGTCGGCACCAAGCGCCAGGCGCAGGACGTCATTGCCGAAGAGGCGGCGCGCTGCGGCCAGTACTCCGTCACCCACCGCTGGCTGGGCGGCACGCTCACCAACTTCGTCACCATCCGCTCCTCGATCGAGCGGCTGGAAGACGCCGAGCGCCGTCTCGACGACCCCGAGTCGCCGCTGACCAAGAAGGAGCGCGTGCGGCTCGAGCGCGAGCGCGAGAAGATGAAGCGCAACCTCGAGGGCATCCGCAAGCTCGAGGCGGTGCCCGACGCGCTGTTCGTCATCGACCCCAAGAAGGAAGACATCGCGATTTCCGAGGCCAACAAGCTCGGCATCCCGGTGGTGGCCGTCGTCGATACCAACTGCGACCCCGAGCTCGTCGACTACGTCATCCCCGGCAACGACGACGCCATCCGCTCGATCCGGCTCTTCGCCTCGCGCATCGCCGACGCCTACCTCGACGGCGCCGGCGAGCTCGAGAAGGATCAGGAGCCGGGCGAGGGCCGGGCGCAGCAGGCGGCGCCGAGCGCTCCTGCCAAGCCGAAGCCCGAGCCGGCGGCCGAGCCGAAGGGCGACGAGGAGTCGGCGGAGACGGTCCAGTAGCCGCGATAGCGCCCAGGCCCGCGGGGCCGCTCGAGGGTCAGTCGCGCCGCTGGGCAGACTGGCCCTTCTTGTATCCGGATGCCCTTCTTGTATCCAGAGAACCGACAGCAACAAGGTGGGTATGACCCGCCGTGAAGAGGTGAGCAGATGAGCGTCACACCCCAAATGGTCAAAGAGCTGCGCGAGCGCACCGGCGCCGGCATGATGGACTGCAAGAACGCCCTCCTCGAATCCAAGGGCGACATCGAGCAGGCGATCGACGGGCTGCGCAAGAAGGGCCTGGCGAGCGCCGCCAAGAAGGCCGGCCGCGTCACCGCCGAAGGCGCCGTGGGCTCGTACATCCACGCCGGCGGCAAGATCGGCGTCCTCGTCGAGGTCAACTGCGAGACCGATTTCGTCGCCCGCACCGACGAGTTCCAGGAGCTGGTGCGCGACATCGCCATGCACATCGCCGCCGCCGACCCGCGCTTCGTGCGCCGCGAAGAGGTGACGCAGGACGTACTCGACCGCGAGCGCTCGGTGCAGCGCGAGAAGACGCTCGCCGAGGGCAAGCCCGAGAAGGTGGTCGACAAGATCGTCGAGGGCCGCATGGAGAAGTTCTTCGCCGAGCAGGTGCTGCTCGAGCAGCCCTTCGTCAAGGACCCCGACAAGTCGGTCGGCGACCTGGTCACCGCCAAGGTGGCGAAGATCGGCGAGAACATCCAGGTGCGCCGCTTCTCGCGCTTCAAGCTCGGCGAGGGGATCGAGAAGCGCAAGGACGACTTCGCCGCCGAGGTGGCGGCGCAGGTGGGCTGATGGACCAGCCCGCCTTCAAGCGCGTCCTGCTCAAGCTCTCCGGCGAGGCGCTGATGGGCAGCCAGCCCTTCGGCATCGACGAGAAGATCGTCGCCGCCATCGCCGACGAGCTGCAGGAGGTGTGGAAGGCGGGCGTCCAGGTCGCCATCGTCATCGGCGGCGGCAACATCATCCGCGGCCTCGCCGCCTCGCACCGCGGCATCGAGCGCGTCACCGGCGACTACATGGGCATGCTCGCCACGGTGATCAACGCGCTGGCGCTGCAGGACGCGCTGGAGAAGCGCGGCGTCGACACCCGGGTGCTCTCGGCCGTCGACATCCGCGAGGTGGCGGAGCCCTTCATCCGCCGCCGCGCGCTGCGCCATCTGGAGAAGGGACGCGTGGTGATCTTCGCCGCCGGCACCGGCAACCCGTTCTTCACCACCGACAGCGCCGCCGCGCTGCGCGCCAACGAGATCCACGCCGACGTGCTACTCAAGGCCACCAACGTCGACGGCATCTACACCGCCGACCCCAACCGCGACAGGAAGGCCAAGCTGCTTCCCGACGTCACCTACCAACAGGTGCTCGAGAAGAACCTGCAGGTGATGGACGCGGCGGCGATCAGCCTCTGCCGCGAGAACGACCTGCCGATCGTGGTCTTCAAGCTGCTCGAGCGCGGCAACATCCGCCGCGTGGTGTGTGGCGAGCGCGTGGGCTCGACGGTGCGCGCCACCGCGGCCGCGCCGGCGCCAGCCAACTAGCGGCGTTCACAGGCGGCGCGTGCGCGGCCGCCGCACCGGCTGCGTTAGACTTCCGGCCCAATGCTGTCAGGCGCGGGAGGGCCGATGAAGGAAGTGTTCCGCGATGCCGAAGCCCACATGAAGATTGCCGTCGACCACTTTCATGGCGAGCTCAAGCGGCTGCGCACCGGTCGCGCCTCGCTCGCCATCCTCGAGCCGGTGGTGGTCGACTACTACGGCACCTCGACGCCGCTCAACCAGGTGGCGCACCTCTCGGTCGCCGACGCCAGCCTCATCGTCGCGCAGCCCTACGACCCGTCGACCATCCCGGCCATCCAGCGCGGCATCACGCAGGCCAACCTCGGCCTCAACCCGTCGAGCGACGGCAAGGTCGTCCGCATCCCGATCCCGCCGCTCACCGAGGACCGCCGCAAAGACCTGGTGAAGAAGGCGCACGACATGGCCGAGCACGCACGCACCGGCGTGCGGCAGGCGCGCCGCGACGGCAACGACCGCCTCAAGGCGCTGGAGAAGAAGCACGAGGTCTCGCAGGACGACGAGCGGCGCGGCCTCGAAGAGATCCAGAAGCTGCACGACCACTACATCGCCGACATCGCGCATGCATTGCAAGTCAAGGAAAAAGACATCCTGACGTTGTGACCGTTCATGCGCTGATCCCCGCCGCCGGCCGAGGCGTGCGCGCGGGTGGCGCGCTCCCCAAGCAGTTGCGCGAGGTGGCGGGGAGGCCGCTGGTGGCGTGGGCGGTGTCGCGGTTGCGGGCGGCGGGTGTGGCGTCGTGCGTGGTGGCCGCGCCGGCGGACCTGCTCGATGCGGTAACGGCGGCGCTCGCGGACGAGCACGAAGTGAGCGTCGTCGTGGGCGGGCACACGCGACAGGAATCGGTGGCGCTGGCGCTGCAGGCGAGCTCTGCGGCGCCCACTGATTGGATCGCGGTGCACGACGCCGCGCGTGCGGCAGTGCATCCCGACGACGTCGCCGCTGCCTTCGCGGTGGCGCGCGACAGCGACGGTGCCGTGCTCGGCCGCGGTGTCACCGATACGGTGAAGCGGCTAGAAGGCGGCCACGTGGTGGCGACGGTCGACCGCGCGACGTTGTTTCGAGCCGAGACCCCTCAGGTCTTTCGCCGCGAGCTGCTCGAGCGGGCGCTCGCCCGCGCCGCCGCCGACGGCTTCGTCGGCACCGACGAGAGCTCGCTCGTCGAGCGGCTGCCCGGCATCCACGTCGTCGCGGTGACGGCGTGCTTTCCCAATCCCAAGGTGACGTTCGCCTCCGACCTCGGCTGGGTGGAATCGCTGCTCGCGGCGACAGCAGCGCCCGACGGCGCCGTCGCGCCGGCGCCCGGGACGCCGCGATGAAGCTGCGCGTCGGCCAAGGCTACGACGTGCACCGGCTCGTCGCCGGCCGGCCGCTGATGCTCGGCGGCGAGGCGATCCCCTTCGACAAGGGACTCGACGGCCACAGCGACGCCGACGTGCTCCTGCACGCGCTCGGCGACGCGCTGCTCGGCGCCGCCGGCCTCGGCGATCTCGGCCAGCACTTCCCACCCAGCGACGAGCGCTGGCGCGGCGCCAGCAGCATCGACCTCCTCG
Organism: Thermoanaerobaculia bacterium; assembly: GCA_036005845.1. Lineage (GTDB taxonomy): Bacteria > Acidobacteriota > Thermoanaerobaculia > Multivoradales > JAIOJS01 > DASYQD01. The sequence continues at coordinate 26,609 of DASYQD010000088.1, forward strand.
GCCGCATCGTCGGTCTGGTGATGGGTGCGGGCTGGTTCGTCCTCTCCTGCGACCTGACGTTGATCGCCGAAGCGCCGAAGCTGGCGCCCTACCGCGACCGCATCCGCAGCCGCGTCGCCGCGGCGCTCGGCGTCGAAGTGGACGCGGTGGGCCTCAAGGCGACGACCAACGAGGGCCTCGGCTCGCTCGGCCGCGGTGAAGGAATGGCGGCGCTCGCGGTCGTCCTGCTGGGCGACCGCGCGGCTGCGGTCGGCGAGTCCGACGCCGGCGCCGGCAAGCCGCAGGGCAGCCGGCGGAGCGGCGGGTGAGCGCTTCTGGAGTACCCGGATCGAGCGGCGGCGAGCTCGTCGCCGGCTTCCATCCCGTCCGCGAGGCGTTGCGGCACCGCCCACACGCCGTGCGCCGCGTCCTCGCCAGCGAGCGCCGCGGCGGAGCGCGCCTGCGCGAGATCGAAGAGCTCTGCCGCCGCCACGGCGTGCGCTGCGAGAAAGTGCCCGAGTCCGCTCTCGCCGCACTCGGCATAGAAGTCCACAACGGCTTCGCCGCCGAGCTCGCCGCGCAACGCGCGTCGGCGCCCGCGACCGGCGACGCCAACCTCGTCGTGCTGCTCGAGGACATTCAGGACCCACGCAACCTCGGCGCCATCCTCCGCGTCTGCGACGGCGCCGGCGTCGGAAGAGTCCTCGTCCGCGACCGCGGCAGCGCTCCGCTCTCACCCCTAGTCGCCCGCACGGCCGCCGGCGCCACCGAATGGGTGAGCGTCGAACGCATCACCAACACCGCGCAGACGCTGGAACGGCTGAAGTCCGACGGCTTTTGGATCTACGGCGCTGCCGAAGCCGGCACCCCACCCTGGCAACTCGACCTCTCCGGCAAAGTCGCCCTCTGCCTGGGCGGGGAAGAGAAGGGCCTTCGCCAACGCACCCGTGAGCTGTGCGACGGCTTGGTTGGCCTACCCATGCGCGGCAAGGTGGAATCGCTCAACGTCGCCACCGCAGCTTCAGCAGTGCTCTACGAAGCCGTGCGCCAGCGCATACGCGCGTGACGTCTGGCTCCTGTTCCCATAGGGGAGCGAGCGAAGCGAAGCGATCAACTCCGAACGCTCGTCGCGGCTCAGGGAGCCAGCGAAGCGACCCGCCTCCCATCCGTCTCCGCGCTGGAGCAAGCGCATAAGGCGGCGACGCACGTCAGAGACGTGCGCGTCGGAGTGGATTCGCTCTTTCCGGCAAGCTCGCGCAGCGAGCGCAGCCGGAACGACCGAATCCATCCGCCGCAACCGGTAGTGAGCGAAGCGAGCGGATGGTGGAGGCGGATGGATTCGAACCACCGTAGGGCGATGCCCAGCAGATTTACAGTCTGCCCCCTTTGGCCACTCGGGTACGCCTCCAAAGAACGCTGCTTCCGCTGTCCAGCCTGGAGCCGGCACCCGGAATCGAACCGGGGACCAACTGCTTACAAGGCAGTTGCTCTACCGCTGAGCTATGCCGGCGAGGGCCGGCGTGCCGGCCTTGGCGAGCTCCGACCGCTCCGGGCGGCGTAGTGTACCGGCGGCGGCCGGTCCCCGCAACCTGCTGGCTCCCCGTCTATTCGCAGCGCTCCGACCGTTTTCGTCATTGCACCAGCAGCGATCCCTTCATCGTCGGGTGAAGCGTGCACCGGTAGTCGAGCTGCCCCGCGGCGGTCACGGTGTAGCTCCACGACTTGCCGGCGGCGATCTCCTTCGAGTCGAAGGCACCGCGCTTGGCGGTCGCGGTGTGCACGAGCAGGTCCTTGTTGACCCAGACGATGCGGTCGCCCACCTTCGCGCGCATGAACTTCGGCGCGAAGCTGCTGGCGTCGATCACCACCGTGTGGACGACCGGCTGGCGCTCGCCCTTCGCCGCCGCGAAGAGCGGTAGGGCGAGAGCGAACGCGCCGGCAACGAGACCCAGGCAGACGGCGATGCGGCGAGTCACGGTCGCGCTCACTTGCCGAGCGAGCTCTGCAGCGCCTTGGCGTGCTCGAGGTGGGCGACGAAGGCCGGACGCACCTTGACCAGCAGCGCCTTCAGCTCGGCATTGCTGGCGCCGGGGATGAGCACCTTGTCGACGGCGTCGAGCACCTGCTGGTGGTAGGCCACCTCGCGGTCGACGTAGGCCCTGTCGAAGGCGGCGCCGTGGAGGGTGTGCAGGTGGGTGATGTTGAGGTCGCCGTCCTTCTTCAGGCTCTGGCTGGTCGGGTTGTCCTCGGGCGTGACGCCGAGCTTCGTCACCAGCTCCACCGCCGACTTGTTCACGGCGGTGTGATCGCTGACCATCAGCTCGGCGAACTTCTTGACCTCGGCGTTTCTGGTGGTGGAGGCGGCGAGCTTGCCGGCGTCGACATCGACTTGGTTGGCGGTGACGACGATCGAGGCGATCTGCGCGTCGTTGACGGCGGCCGCGCGCAGGGCGGCCGGGGCGGCGAGCAGGGCGAGGGCGAGAGCGGCGGTCGAGAGCTTCATGAGCGACTCCTCTGAGGTAGGTGGGGACCCGTTCATCGGGCCTTCTAAAACAACGACAACAGGTTATAGAAAGGCGGCCGGCCCTGTCAAGTCTTGAGCCGGAGCTCATTGGTTTTAGAATGTGGGCATGGAGCAGGAGCGCCTGCTGGCGGAGATCGCGGGCGTCTCGGCGCTGGCCGAGCCGGTGCGGCGCGCGCTCTACCTCTACGTCTGTGCGCAGGACGGCGAGGTGACGCGCGACCAGGCGGCGGCGGCCGTCGACACCTCGCGCAGCATGGCCGGCTTCCACCTCGACCGCTTGGTGGAGCAGGGGCTGCTCGAGGCCTCGTTCCGGCGGCTCACCGGGCGTAGCGGCCCGGGCGCGGGCCGGCCCGCCAAGCTCTACCGCCGCTCGCAGCGCCAGCTCGCCGTCAGTCTGCCGCCGCGCAGCTACGAGCTCGCGGCCCGCATCCTCGCCGACGCCGTCGACGCCAGCCCGTCGCCGAAGCTGCGCGCGACTCTCGTCGACTCAGCGCGAGCGCTCGGCGAGCGGATCGGCGAGGACGCCGCCGTGCACGTAAGTACGGCAGCGGAGAAGGGCGAACCGCTCGCGAGCCTCGACGACGCGCTGGTCGCTACCGGCTTCGAGCCCGAGCGCACAGCCGCCGACATCCGCTTCCGCAACTGTCCCTTCCACGCGCTGACCACCGAGCACCGGGATCTCGTCTGCGGCATGAACCTCGCGCTCGTCGAAGGCATGGTCTCCGGCGCCGGTGTCACCGAGGCCAAGCCGCGCCTCGACCCGCGCCCGGGCCGCTGCTGCGTGTGCATCGACCTTCCGCGTGCGCGCGAACGCCGCGCGACGTCCTCGCCCGCCAAGCCTCGCCGTCGCCAACCGCATCGAGCGGCGGCAACAGCGCGGCGCACGCGCTAGACTGAACCCACCCCGAGCGGGAGTAACTCAGGGGTAGAGTCACGGCCTTCCAAGCCGTTGGTCGCGGGTTCGAATCCCGTCTCCCGCTCCACCTGATGCCAGGGCCCCGCTGGGTCGACTAGCATGGGCGCATGATGCGACTCGGCAGTCGGAGCTTCTTGGTTCTCGCGCTGGCCAGCGTCGGTTTCTTCGCGGAACCGCCGGCGAGCTTGGCGGCAGGCACGCCGGCGTCGACATCGCATCCGCAGGAGACTCGCTATCACCTCGCCCGCACGCTGCCCATCGGCGGCGAGGGTGGTTGGGATTACCTGGCCGTCGACGAGGGTGCGCGGCGGCTCTACGTGTCGCACTCGACGCGGGTCGAGGTGCTCGACGCCGACAAGGGGACGGCGGTGGGCGTGATCGACGGGCTGTCCGGGGTGCATGGCATCGCCTTGGCGCCGGCACTGGGGCGCGGGTTCATCAGCAACGGCAAGACCAACTCGGTGACGGTGTTCGAGCTGGCGACATTGAAGAAGGTGGCCGAGGTGCCGGTCACCGGCGAGGCGCCGGACGCGATCCTGTTCGACCCGGTGTCGAAGCGCGTGTTTGCTTGCAACCATCGCTCCGGCAACGTGACGGCGATCGACGCCGCTACCGCAAAGGTGGTTGGCACGGTGGACGTCGGCGGCACGCTCGAGTTCGCGACGACGGACCTCGCAGGAACGATCTTCGTCAACGTGGAGGACCGCGGCCAGGTGGCGGCGATCGACGCCAGGTCGCTGGCGGTCAAGGCGCGCTGGCCGCTGGCGCCGTGCGAGGAGCCCACCGGGATGGCGATCGACCGCTCCTCGCGACGGCTCTTCGTCGCCTGCAGCAACCGCATGGCGGCGGTGGTCGACGACTCCAGCGGCAAGGTGGTGATGACGGTCCCGACCGGCGACGGCACTGACGGTGCCGGGTTTGACGCGGCGGCGAAGACGGCGTTCACCTCAAACGGCGACGGGACGCTCACGGTGGTCCACGAGGACACGCCGGACAAGTTTCGTCTCGTCGAGAACGTGACGACGCGCAAGGGCGCGCGCACGATGGCGGCGGACGAGAAGACTCACCGGGTCTTCCTCTCGACCGCGGACTACGGGCCGCCGCCGCCGGCGACCGCCGAGCAGCCGCATCCGCGTCCGTCTGTGCTGACCGGCACGTTCGTCGTGCTGGTCGTCGAGCCCGCGGCGAAGCCATGACGCTCTGACGCTCTAACGGCGCGGTATCGCCCGCCCGATCCGTCACCGTCGCGTGGCTACAATCCCTCTGCGGTGCCGAGCTCCCTACCCCAACCGGAGGCGCCGCGCGCCTGGCTCAAGGCCGCCGTCCTGCTCGTCAGCACCGGCCTCGCCCTGGGAGCCGCGGAGCTGTTCCTGCGCGCCAGCCATCCGTTCGGCTTCCGCCAGCGCGGCAACGCGCTGGTGCTCCCCGCAAACAAGGTCTATGACATTCGCGCCGATGCGCGCTCGCGCTCCGATCAGCTCGAGCCGCACGTCGTCCACACCAAGAACTCGCTGGGCTTCCGCGGGCCCGAGCCGCCGCCCGACTTCGCCCGTTGGCTGACCATCGTCGCGGTGGGCGGCAGCACCACCGAGTGCTTCTACCTCGCCGATGGCAAGACCTGGCCCGAGCGGCTCGCGGCGCGGCTGCGGCCGCAGGTGCCGCGGCTGTGGGTCGACAACGCGGGGCTCGACGGCCACAGCACCTTCGGCCACCTGCGGCTCGTCAGCCAAACTCTCGTCCACCTGCGGCCGAAGGTGACGCTGTTCCTGGTCGGTGTCAACGACATGTTCACCGACGCGCCGCATCAACAGGATCGGGTCGAGCTGCGTCCGCTGGGAGTGCTCGCCGACCACTCCGAGCTGGTGGCGACCCTGCTCAACCTCTATCGCTGGAAGAAGACGAGGTCGATCGAGGACCTCGGCGCCATGCCCAAGCCGGTGGCGTTGCGGGATCGACCGCGGTACCGCGTGCCACCGGCGGCGGCGAAGCGGCTTTGGATCGCCCAGGACGAGCGGCTCGCCGGCTTCCGCCGCCGCCTCGAGCAGCTCGTCGACCTCGACCGCGGTCACGGCATCGAACCGGTCTTCATCACCCAGCCCTCGCTGCTCGGCGGCATCGACGCCCGCACCGGGCTCGATACGCGCACCATGGAGGTGGACGTCTGGGAGAAGGTGGACGGCGCCTTCGCGTGGGCGCTGCTCGAACGGTACAACGACGTGACGCGCGATGTCGGCCGCCGGCGCAGCGTGCTGGTGGTCGACCTTGCGCGCGAGCTGCCCAAGGACTCGACGTACTTCTACGACTTCTTCCACTTCACCAACGAGGGCGCCGACCGCGTGGGCGCCCTGGTGGCGCGCGGCATCGCGCCGCTGCTCGCGCAGCGCTTTCCCGCCTTCGTCGTCAACCCGTCGCCGGACGCTGGGCCGGGAGCGTCGGCTCGGGCAGCAGCACCGGGCAGCCATCCTCGTCGAGGTTGAGCCGCGAGTACCGCCGTTCGCGCAGCAGGCGGCCGATCGATTCGTCGACGTGGAAGCGCTGCCAGACCTCGAGGTCGGTGACCTCGGGCCGCTTGGCCTTGCGGCGATTCGAGGAGCCGCCGTAGCGCACCACGTTCCAGGCGATCCATACGGCGAGCAGGCCCACCAGGATGAGCAGCACGGATCCGTACGAGGCCAGGGTGCGGAGCAGCGAGCGGTAGCCGTTGTCGCCGATCTGCTGCACGAAGAGCTCGACGCCGGCGATCCACAGCATGAGGCTCAGCAGCGGCAGGATGAGATAGATCCACAGCGTCCAGAAGATGAGGGTGAGCACGCGCAGCACACCGTTCGGCACGGAACGCCGCGAGGTCCAGCGGCGCTGCCGCATGGCGTCGATGCTGCTGGTCTCAGCGATCCGGGCTTCGCCAGACTGCATGGCGGGTCCTCCCACGTTGCGCGAGGGCGAGCGGCAGCGCCGCCACCGACGTACCGGCGTTGATGATCCAGTAGAGGGCTGGGTACCAGATGGCCCAGAACAGGTTGCGCACGAGCCGCCGCCCTTCGTAGCGCCGGTCGAGCGCCAGGCCGGCGAGGAACTGCAGCAGGCAGACGGCGGCGAGCAGGCTGCCGGTCCAGCCCGGCAGCAGGCTGGCGACCTGCAGCGACTCGGGGATCCACTGCGGCATGAGCTGGGTGAGCGCCCAGGCGAGCAGGACGACGAACACCGCGTAGCACCAGACGGTGCTCACCACTAGCTCGGCGAACACCGGCCACATCCGCCGCTTGGTCCAGGCCAGCAGCTCGCGCCGGTGGGAGAGCGCCGCCTCGATGCCGCCGCGCGCCCAGCGCAGTCGCTGGCGCCAGAGCCCGCGCACGGTCTCGGGCACCAGGATCCAGCAGATGGCGCGCGGCTCGTAGAGGATCCCCCAGTAGGCGAGCTGCAGCTTCCAGCTGATGTCGACGTCCTCGGTGACCGTCCGCGGGGACCAGTAGCCGACCTCGTGCACGGCGACGCGGCGGAAACATGAGCAGACGCCCGACACCGTGTAGACGCGGCCGAGCAGCCGCTGCGTGCGCTTGATCATGCCGACGATGGCGGAGAACTCGCCCACCTGGATGCGCGACACCAGCGTCGTGCGATTGAGCACGCGTGGATTGCCGGTGACCGCTCCGACGCGCGGGTTCTCCTCCAGGGCGGAAACCATCCAGTGGATGGCGTCCTCCTCGAGCAGCGCGTCGGCGTCGATGCACATCAGGTACTCGGAGTCGGTGGCCAGCGCACCGAGATTGAGGGCGTCGGCCTTGCCGATGTTGCGTTCGAGGGTGAGCAGGCGCAGATTGGAGATCTCACCTTGCAAGCGCAGCAGCAGCTCGCGCGAGCCGTCGGTGCTGGCGTCGTCGACGACGAAGATCTCGAGGTTGCGGTACTTGCTGGCCGCTGCGGTGCGCACCACCTGCTCGATGGTGAGCGCCTCGTTGCGGCAGGGGATGAGCACGGTGACCGCGGGCTGGCTCGACAGCTCGGGCGGGTGCCGGTGGCGCCATTCGCGGCGCAGGTAGAACACCAGCGACCCGACGATCCAGAACAGCGCCATGAAGAACGGATAGAAGAAGACGAACTGGAAGAGGTGCTCCATCGCTTCGCTCAGGGCGCGGGCGGTGCGCCGGCATTGGGCAGCGCGAAGGCGGCAAGCGAGCGGAGCGAGCGATCGAGCCCCGACCGCGCGAGCTCGATCGGCAGGCCGACCCAGTCCCAGCCGCCGATGGCGAGGTCGGTGGCTTCCTGGTTGGCGGCGGCGACCGCCGCCGAGGCGACGGTGGCACCGCGCTCCGCTGGGCGATCGGTCGCGAAGGGCGTCAGGCGGAAGGCGCGCTCGCCCAGGCCCGCTTCGCCGCGCCAACCAACGCGGGCGGCGGGACGCACGTACTGCACGGCCTCGCCGAGGCGATCCTGCGCCGTGGCGCCGGCGGGCAGCAGCGCCACGTCGAGCTCGACGGCGCGCGCCAGGTCCGCGGCCAGCGCCACGTCCCTGCCGCGATCGCCGGTGGTCGGCACGTCGACGGCGACCCAGCGGACGCCCGCGCGGTGGAGCGTACGCGCGAGCGGCCCGGCGACGTCGCCGCGCACGGTCGTTACCGTGGTGGGAAACCAAACGCCTTGCGCGTCGCCCACGCGGAGCCGCACCCCGTTGAGGGCGAGCTTGCGAACCACGCCGACGATCTCGGCGACGCGAGTGGCGGGATCGTTGCCCGAGCAGATCCACCCCGCGTCCACCTCGACGAAACGCACCGGATGATCGTCGGGGTTCCAGCGCGCGCTGGCCTGCGCCACCGCCCAGATGCCCGCCCACGACGGCACGGCGAAGAGGGCGACTCGCGTCGAGCGGCCGTCGAACTCCGGCGGCATGGTGGTGAAGGTCGGCAGTTGCAGCGTCAGCCCGAGGCTCTTGGCCACCGCCTCCGCGGGGCCGCTCCAAGTGCCGGGAGCCCAGGCGACACCGACCGGCGCGCGGCCGGTGCGATCGTGTAGCGCCGAGACCTGTTCGGCGAGCGCGGCGCGCAGCCGGGACAGCGCGGCCTCTTCGTCGACGACCGCGGTGGGAGCGCAGCGCACTTCGGGCTGTTCGTCGGCAATCGCCGGCTCGACCCGCGGCACGAGCTCCACCCAGGGCGAGTGCGCGAGGGTGGCCAGCGCCGGCGCCAGCGACGCGTCCGCGAGCTGCGCGGCGCTGACCGTTACCGTCGCCGGCGTCTGGTAGAGCTCGAGGAGCGGCAGCACGTATCGCGCGGCGCCGGCGGGGTCGTCGAAGGTGAGCAGGACGCTCTGCGCCGGCGCGCTGCCGGCGGCGAGCTCCGTGGCGCGCACCGCCTGCCGGCCGTGCGCCTGCAGGAACTCGAGGTGCTCCGCGAGCCGGCCCAGGGTGAGGGCGCCCTCGCCGGCAGGCTCGGCGACCACTCCCCAGACGAGCCCCAGCGGCGCGCCGCTGGCGGCGCGAGCGGCGACGACGCCGAGCAACATCGCCACGGCCAGCGGTCGCTTCAGATGGGTCAGAAGCGCCTCCGCACGGTGAGGTAGAAGCGCGGGTCGAGCTCGCGGCTGCCGTCGTAGAGCTGGTTGCGCGCGCCGGCGCCGACGACCAGCACGGTGCGTCCCGAGAGGTCCCAGTCCGACTCCAGCCAGGCGCCGCCCACCGGGCCGACGTCGAAGCCCTCCTGATCGTAGGCGCCAGCATGGAGCAGGAGCGAGAAGGTGTGGCGCCTGCCGGGCGCGTTCGTCGTCACCCACTCGGAGCGGTGCGTCAGCGAGGCGCTGCGGTCGCGGCGTGGGCTGAAGTACGCGACGTCGCTGCGACTGTTGTCCGAGCTGTAGAGCTCGACGCCGAAGTGCGCGCGGTAGACGGGCCCCTCGCGCACCAGGCGCTGCGCGACGAGCAGCCCCCAGCGGCGAACGTTGCCGTCGCTCATCTCCGAGCGGCCGCCGCCGGCGCGGGCGTTCCACCGCGGGCTGGCGGTGTAGGCGACACCGAAGTCGACGACGTCGGCGGTGAGGCCGGCCGCACGCGCCCGCAACGGCAGCTCGCGCCAGGCGCCGTCGTTGTAGCCGAAGTCGAGGCGCCAGCGATCGTCCGGGAGCAGCGCCAGCCGCGCGAGGTAAGCCGGGTCGTGGTCCACGTCGTTCCCGGCGACGTCGAAGTCGACCTCCGCGCTGGCGCTCAGCCAGCGACGCGGACGGGCCGAGATTCCGAGATACGCGTCCCGCATGTCGCCAGCCTCGTAACGGACGTCCTCGGAGCGGCTGCTGTGGCTCCCTGCCGCCAGCCGTGTGCGAGTGCCCCAGGGGACGCTCAGCTCGAGCTGCCCCCACGACTCGCCGAGGCCGCGGTCGGAGGTGTCGTAGCGCCCTTCCACCCGGGCTTCCGGCGACAGCGCGGTGTCGATGTCGCGGCGCAGCCGCTGCGCGTGCACGTTCTCCGGATAGCGGCTGGCGAGATCGGCCGCCTGTCGCTGCGCCGCGTGGAGGTCGCCGAGCGAGCTCAGCGCGCCGGCGAGGGCGATGCGCGCGGAGGGGTTGTCGACAACCGGCGCCGGCAAGGTGGTGCGGGCGATCAATTCCTTCAGGTCGCGCTCGCCGCGGCGCGGCCAGCCCTGCCAGAGGTAGGAAGTGGCGAGCCCGTCGCGCACGCTCGGGGCGCCGGGGTAGCGGTCGAAGAGATTCTCGAAGTGGCGCTGGGCCTCCGCCGTGCGGTCGGCGAAGAGCAGCAGCCAGCCCCGTTGGACCTCGACGGTGAGCTCTTGCCCTGGCACTTGGGCGAGACGGTCGAGCGCGGCGCCCGCATCGTCGTAGTGGCGCTGCTCGATAGCGGCCCAGTAGATGCCGAGCCAGGGCTGCGGCGTAGAGCCGCGCTCGGCGGCGAAGGAGCGATAAAGCGCTTCGGCCTCCGCCGGGCGCCCGAGAGCGAGATAGGCGTCGGCGACGGGGTTGCGCACCCAGTAGGGCGCGTCGTCGCTCCGTAGCGTCTTCTCCCAGAGCGCGACCACGTCCGCCATGCGGTCGGCGAGGCGATAAGCGAGCAGCAGGTCTTGAGCGGCACGACGGTCCGTCGAGTCTTGGGCGCGCATGGCCTCGAGGGCGACGATGGCCGCGTCGGCCTCGTGTTGCCGGCGGGACGGGTCGAGCACCGGCTCGTCCCAACCCCACCGCACGTGCCGCGCCGCAACGTCGCCCGCGAGCTGTCGCGAGACCACGGCACCCGCAGCGCCGGCGCCGGCAGCGGGGTAGCGCTCGAGCCAGGCGGCGGCGGCTCCGGGTGCCCCCGCCGCCATCAGGTTGGAGGCGGCGAGCCGGGCAGTGTCGACGTCGTCGGGACGGTGCCGCATGATCTCGCGACGGTCGAGGAACGCCTGCATCGGCCGGCCCGCTGCTTCATGCAGACGCGCCCGGGCTGCGAGCACTTCGACGTCGTCAGGCCGCGCGGCGATCGCGGCGTCGAGCTGCGCGAGCTCGGCTGTGGCGCCGGAGGCGACAGACGACTCGGCGAAAGCCGGAGCGGCGGCGAGGACCAGCCACGCCAGGAGGATGCTCAGGGCGCCACGTAGCACTCGGAGCCTGGTTGCGACGGCCGAGCCGCGGCCGCGGCAACGGAGCGGATCGGGTGTCATCTAGTGAAGAGGGCCATAGCCCCTGTGTGCTCCATTTCACAGCGTAGCACAGTGAGACCGCGGCCCCGATCCGTCCGAGGACATCCGCCGCCGCTGTCATCCGAGCGCGACACCCCGACATCGGCAGTGGCGGGCCTGCCGCCAGGGCGGGCCTGCCGCCAAGGTGCTCAGCGTTTCGCCGGCACGAGCAGCAGCAGGGCGCCAGCGACGATGGCGCCGACTCCCGCCCACATCGGCACGTTGACGCGCTCCTTCTCCTGCACGGAAAACTCGAGCGGGCCGAGCTTGGCGTCGTGCGTCGCCTTGGTGTAGCTGAAGCCGCCGTACACCAGGCCGAGGATGCCGGCGAGGATCAGCAGCAGGGCAACGATCTTCACGGCGCTCAAGTTGCCTCCTTCGCGGGCATCCGGACGATCTCGCTTCGCCCGGCTCAGGGCTTGACGCGAGTGCGCTTCTCGGTCGAGGTGAGGTGGCTGTTGCGGTAGTCGACGATGTCCTGCGGCGTCACCGCGATGCTGGCGCCGGGCAGCATGCCGGGATCGGCGGAGAGCTCGCGGCGGAGCTTGCTGGAGCAGAGATCGGGAGCGTCCTGGAAGCGCGTCTCGTGGGAGGCGAAGGCCTGGTGGCTGATGAGCAGCACGAAGTCGCGCGAGGACTGCACGTCGTTGACCCGCATCGTGTACTCGCGTCCGCTCGTCGTCGACCGGAAGCCGACATAGCGCACGATCGCCTGGCGGCCCGCGGGCGCTGCCTCGTCGGCGCGCGGCACTTGGACGGGCGCGACGAGGGTGGGCGCGACGATGATCGGATCGCCCGGCAGTGGGAGGTCGTTCGCCGCGGCGGTCGGTGATGCCTTGTCCATGAAGAACCCCGTTTCTCGACCGAGCTGCCGCCACCTTACTCCGAATCGCCCCGCTCTGCTCGCGACGCTCGGTTGCCTGGCGGCTCCGACCGTGCCTATGATCGGCCTCTAGTCCCAACAGAGTAGGGGGTGAGGCATGGCAAGGATCCTGTTCCTGGTCGGGGTCGTGGCCGCGGTGTTGGTGGCGTGCTTCGCGAGGGGCGGCATGTTTCCGTGGGTCCTCGGTGCTCTCGGCATCGTCACCGGGATCCTCGTCTGGTGGGAGCGCACGGCCGGCGTTCTGATCGCCGCGATCGCTTTGATCGTCGCGCTCTCCGCGATCCTCCAGCAGCCGCTCAATCCGGAGTGGCTCTCTCACCTGGTGTTCTTCGTGCGGCTGTTCGTCGCCCACGTCGCGCTCGCCGCGGCGGCGCTGGCGATCCTGCTGCCGCGCCCGGCTGCGCCATGAGCGCCGACTCGTTCGGCATCGAGGGACTCGCGCGCGAAGACGCGGAGTTCCAGGGCTCCCGTTTCTCCGAGGTGAGGCAGGCGGTCTGGGCGAACCCCTATCAGAAGCTGTGGGGGGCGCCGGGCACGCCGCCGTTCGAGGTGTTCCCGGCAAACCTCGGAGCCGCATTGCGCGGCGTGCTTCCGGGCGGCAGGCCGTGGCTCTTCCTCTCGGCCGCCGAGCGAGCACTGTCGTCGCGGGCCGACCTGCGCTGGGGACCGGATGGAAAGGGTTACCGGCGCATCGTGCACCCGAGCGGCATCGTCCTCTTCGGCACCTGGGAGATCAGCGAGGAGACGCCCTACAGCGGCTACTTCCGCCAGGGCAGCCGCGCGCTCGTCGTCGCGCGCTACTCGAGCGCCGCGCGCACCCGCCGCGGCAAGGCGCGGTCGCTGGCGATGGTGGGCCGTCTCTATCCGACGACCGATCCCGAGCACGCCGAGCGGCTGCCGACGGCGAGCTTCATCACCCAGGAGGACTTCGGCGGCACGCACAGCCCCAGCATCAACCAGGCGGTGTTCCGTAACGCGCCCGACACCACGCCCTTCCGCCGCGGCTTCGGCGTGCCGGTGCTGCTCGTCACCGGCATCGTGCTCGAGCTCGCCGAGAAGCAGCCGACCTTCCGGCAGGTCTACCAGATCGCCGAGCTCGGCAAGCCGGCGGGCGAGCCCACGCGCGCTCCCAAATTCATGCAGGTCACCATGGCCCCCGGCCAACCGGTAACTCCCGGCGACGACCTCGACTTCCGCGACGAGGTGATGGCGCAGATCTACGACCCCGGCGATCCGGCGCCGAAGCGCAAGCTGGTCTTCCGCATCGAGACCTCCGACACCGGCGTCACCAAGGGCAACAAGTACGTGAAGGAATACCGCGAGATCACCGGCTGGCACTTCGTCGGCACGATGACCTTCACCGAAGCCGTGGCGTCCTTCAACGGCGACCGCGTCCTCGCCTTCAACCACCCGCCCTGGCGCGAGGACCGCAACGACCCGAGCACGGAGGCGAAGCGCCGGAAGTAGCGCGGTGTCTTGACACCCTTCTCTGGAAGCGCTTACAGTCGGCTCAGATGTAAGCGGTTACAGAGGAAGAGTGCGCAGCTCCCGCGCCGTCCGCGCCTCGGGGACGCCCGCCGGTGACCCGGCGGCGACGCCCTCGATCTACGAAGTGGCCCGCGTCGCGGGTCTCTCGGTTGCCACCGTCTCGCGCGCGCTCAACGACAAGGGGCCCGTGCGCGCCGAAACGCGGCAGCGCGTGCTCGACGCCGTCGAGCGTCTCGGCTACGTGCCGCACAGCGCGGCGCGCATGCTGTCGACGCGCAAGACGATGTCGATCGGCGTGCTGCTGCCTGACATGCACGGCGCCTTCTTCAGCGAGATCGTGCGCGGCATCGACCTCGCGGCGCGCGCCGCCGGTTACCACCTGCTGGTGTCGGGCTCGCACAGCGACGCCGCCGAGACGGCGGCCCTGCTGCAGACGTTGCACGGACGCGTCGACGGCTTGATCCTCATGGCTCCGGCGCTCGGCGGCGCTTGGTTGCAGAAGGCGCTGCCGCGGCGCGTGCCGGTGGTGCTCATCAACGACGACGGCACCGACGGCCGCCACGACTCGCTGCGCATCGACAACCGGCGCGGCGCGCGGCTCGCCGTCGAGCATTTGCTCGCGCTCGGCCACCGCGCCGTCGCCTTCCTCGGCGGCCCGGAGGGCAACGCCGATGCCGCCGAGCGGCTCGCCGGCTATCGCGAGGCGCTGGTCGCGGCCGGCCTGCCGCTCAGCCGCCACCTCGAATTGGCGGGCGACTTCGGCGAGGAGTCCGGGCTGCAGGCGGGCGCCAAGGTCGCGGCGCTCGTCCCGCGGCCGACGGCGATCTTTGCCGCCAACGACGCGATGGCGATCGGCTGCCTCGCCGCGTTGCGCGAGCACAACCTGCGCGTGCCCGAGGACCTCTCGCTCGTCGGCTTCGACGACGTGCCGATCGCCCGCTACCTGACGCCGGCGCTGACCACCGTGCAGGTACCGATCGCCGAGCTCGGCAGGCAGGCGATGGCCTGCCTGCTGTCGTCGATCGACGGCCGTCCTGAAAATCCAGAAGGCGCCGCCAACCACACCGTCATCGCCCCGACACTGGCCATCCGCGCCTCCGCCGCCGCCCCGGCCGAAGCGCCAAAGAAGCACGAAACCAGTCGAACCCCGACTCAACGGAGGACGAGCACATGATGCGAACCCGATCGTTCCTGCCATGCCTCGCAGCGCTGCTGCTGTTGATGGCCAGCGCGGCACTGGCGCAGACGAGCACGGCCCTCATCCGCGGGCGGGTGACCGACGCTTCGGGCAAGGGCCTGGGCGGCGCCACGATCACCGCCGTCAACACGTCGACCGGCTTCGTCAAGGAGATCACCGCCGATGGCAATGGCGGCTTCCAGCTCGCCGGCATCCCGCCCGGCGAGTACACCGTCGCGCTGTCGGCGAGCGGCTACCAGGAACAGAACGAGACGCTCAACCTGCTGGTCGGCCAGAACCTCACCGTGCGCTTCGTGATGAGCGAGTCGAAGATCGTCAACGAGGCGATCACCGTCGTCGGCGAGCAGCCGGTGGACATCCGCACGCCCGAGGCGTCGACCAACGTCACCACGCAGCAGATCGAGACCTTGCCGCAGGACAACCGCAATTTCCTCAACTTCGCGGCGCTGGCGCCCGGCGTGCGCGTGTCCACCGACCCGTTGCGCAAGACGATCTCCGCCAACGCCCAGCCGGCGGAGCAGACCAACGTCTTCATCGACGGCGTCAGCCAGAAGAACGACGTGCTGCAGGGCGGCCTGGTCGGCCAGGACGCCAGCCGCGGCAATCCGTTCCCGCAGAACGCGGTGCAGGAGTTCCGCGTCATCACTCAGAACTTCAGCGCCCAGTACGAGAAGGCCTCCTCGGCGATCATCACCGCGGTCACCAAGTCGGGTGGCAACGACCTCAAGGGGCAGGCGTTCTGGTTCTACCAGCCGAAGGCCTGGGTGGCCGAGCTCAACAAGAACAGCCAGTTCTCCCAGGTGAGCACCAACAAGGAGTACAAGCGCAACCAGCCCGGCTTCTCGCTCGGCGGGCCGATCATCCAGGACAAGCTGCACTTCTTCCTCTCCTACGAGCGCGACAAGGAGGAAGCGACGACGCCGGTTAGCATCGGGAACACGGCGTTCGTCAACCAGTTCGGCCAGTTCCTCGGCACCTTCCCCAGCCCATTCAAGTCCAATCTCGGGTTCGCCAAGCTCTCCTGGCAGCCGGCGCCCAACCAGCTCGTCGACTGGAGCGGCTCCTACCGCAAGGAGAGCGAGGTACGCGACTTCGGCAACGGCACCACCTCGTTCCAGTCGGCGACCGATCTCAAGAACTGGGTCTATGGCTCGACGCTGCGCCACCAGTGGAACAACAACCAGGCGCTCAACCAGGCCGCGCTGTCGTGGCAGGACTACGCCTGGAACCCGACGCCGACCAACCCCGGGCTGGTGGGGCTCAACTTCGAGGGCGTGATCCGCATCGGCGGCAACTCGACCTTCCAGAAGTTCGACCAGAAGCGCATCGAGCTGCGCGATGACTTCAACTTCGCGCCGATGGCGCTGGGCGCCGGCGAACACGCCTTCCAGGTGGGCGCCAACTACGACCGCCTCAAGTACCACGTCGACAAGAGCCTCAACGGCAACCCGCAGTTCAACTTTCGCAACGATCCGGCAAACGGCTTCACCTTCGCGCAGCCTTTCGAAGCCATCTTCGGCTTCGGCGACTCGACGCTCGACCTCAACAATCAGGAGTACGGCGTCTACGGCCAGGACACCTGGACGGTCAACCCGCGGCTCACCATCACCCTCGGCCTGCGCTGGGATTACGAGACCAAGCAGCTCGACCAGGACTACGTGACGCCGGCCAACATCGTCGCCGGCCTCAACGGCAGGGTGCCGTCGAGCTATTTCTCCAACGGCAACAGCCGGGACCCGTACAAGGGCGAGTGGCAACCGCGCCTCGGCGTCTCCTACGACCTGCGCGGTGACGGCCGCTCTGTGATCTTCGGCGGCGCCGGCCGCTACTACGACCGCATCTTCTTGAACGCCACCCTAGACGAGCGCTACCGGCTGCAGTTCCCGGTCTATCGCATCCAGTTCTCGCCCGACGGGCGGCCGGGCACCATCCAGTGGAACGACTCGTTCCTCACCACGGCCGGGCTGCGGGCGCTGATCGCCTCGGGGAGAACCCAGCCGGAGATCTTCCTGCTCGACAACGACACCAAGCCGCCCTACTCGGACCAGCTCGACGTCGGCTACCGGCAGGCGCTCGGCAGCTGGATCGGCGCGGTGAGCTACAACCGGGTGCGCGGCCACCGCGGCTTCACCTGGCTCTCGGCGACCGGCCTCTGCTGCTCGGCCCTGGTGCCCGGATTCGGCAACGTCATCATCTCGGACCCCAACGGCAAGGATTACTGGTATCAGGCGGAGTACCTCACGCTCGACCGCCCGTTCGCCGACAACTGGGGAGCCCACCTGGTGTGGACGCACGCCAAGGCGGAACAGAACGGCAACGATCTGTTCAGCCTCGACTATCCGAGTGCGTCGCAGTACCCGCGGCACGAGGTGCCGGGCACCGAGCGCGATCGCCTCGTCATCAGCGGCATCCTCGGCCTGCCTTGGGAGATGCGCGCCGCCACCACCATCTCTCTCGGTAGCGGCGAGGCCACCAACGTGCTCGACTTCTCGCACGGCTTCAGCCTCGCCGACCGCCAGCAGACGCACCCCTTCGAGCGTTCGATCCGGCCGCCGAAGAAGAACGGCTTCGCCGAGCGCAACGTCGACTTCTCGCTGGAGAAGGGCATCTCGTTCGGAGGCGCCTCGCTGACTCTCGTCGGCCAGATCTTCAACGCCCTCAACTCGACCACCTACGGCTGCCTCAACAACTTCATCCCGCCCGAGGGCAACCCCAGCTTCGGGCAGCCCGGCTGCGTCACCAACCTCGGCCGCCGCGAGCAGCTGGGAGTGAAGGTCAGTTTCTGAGCCGCTGAGCCGTCGAACGCGGGGCGGGCAGCCGGCTCCGCCCCGCGTCGCGCTCCTCCTCGTGCGTTCCCTGCACCGTCCCCGCCGCGCGGCTGCCACGGCGCTCGCGCTGCTCGTGCTGGCGCTGGGTTGCGGGGGTGGCGTCGGGCGTCGCGTCGCGCCGCCGGCCGTCCCGACAGCGCCGCCCGCCGCTTGGTCGCCACCGGCGCCGCCCGTCCTCGCCGCCGCCGACGCTGCCTTTCTCGACGACGTCGAGCAGCGTACGTTCCAGTACTTCTGGGACCTCGCCGATCCGCACACCGGCCTCACGCCGGACCGCTGGCCGACGAAGTCGTTCGCGTCGGTGTCCGCCACCGGCTTCGGGTTGACGGCGTACCCGATCGGCGTCGAGCGCGGCTGGATCACGCGCGAGCAGGCGCGGCAGCGCGTGCTGCACACGCTGCGCTTCCTGTGGAGCGCGCCGCAGGGGCCGCAGGCGGCCGGCGTCGCCGGCTACCACGGTTTCTTCTACCACTTCCTGGTCCCCGAGACCGGGATGCGCTTCGAGCAGGTCGAGCTGTCGACGATCGACACCACCTTCCTGCTCGCTGGCGCGCTCTTCTGCGGCGAGTACTTCCACCGCGATGACGCCGAGGAGCGCGAGATCCGCGACCTCGCGGAGAAGCTTTACGAGCGCGCGGAGTGGGACTGGGCGCAACCCAACGCGCCGCGCGTCGTCATGGGCTGGCACCCGGAGAAGGGGTTCATCGACTACGACTGGCGCGGCTACAACGAGGGGATGCTCGTCTACCTGCTCGCCCTCGGCTCGCCGACGCACCCGATCGCGCCGAACGCCTGGGAGGCGTGGACGAGCACCTACCACTGGGACACCTTCGAGGGTCAGGAGCACCTGCTCTTCCCGCCGCTCTTCGGCCACCAGTACAGCCACCTCTGGGTCGACTTCCGCGGCATCCGCGACGCCTTCATGCGCAAGAAGGGCATCGACTATTTCGAGAACTCGCGGCGGGCGACGCTGGCGCAGCGGGCGTGGGCGATCGAGAACCCGCGGCGCTGGCTCGACCTCGGAGCCGACGTGTGGGGAGTGACCGCGTGCGACGGCCCGGCCGACGTCGAGCTGACCTTTGCCGGCGAGAAGCGGCGCTTCGCCACCTACGCTGGCCGCGGCGTCGGTCCCGAGCTGCGTGCCGACGACGGCACGCTGGCGCCGACGGCGGCGGGCGGCTCGGTGCCCTTCGCGCCGGAGGTCGCCATCAGGGCGCTGATGGCGATGCGCGCCAAGTACGGCGAGAACCTGTATGCGAAGTACGGCTTCCTCGACGCCTTCAACCCGAGCTTCCGCTACGACGTGGCGGTTCATCACGGCAAGGTGGTGCCCGGCGTCGGCTGGTTCGACACCGACTATCTCGGCATCGACCAGGGGCCGATCCTGGAGATGATCGAGAACTACCGCACCGAGCTGGTGTGGAAGCTGATGCGGCGCAACGCGCATCTGCGGCACGGGCTCGAGCGGGCTGGGTTCGAGGGCGGGTGGCTCCCACAAACGATCCACTGATCGCATGCGAAGGGGTGGAGCAGGGGTGAGCTCGACGCGACATCGGCTGGCGACGATCGGCGGCGTGCTGACGATCGCCGCGTCGATCGTTGCGATCGGCGCCTGCCACCGCGAGCGGAGAGGCGTCGCCACCGTCCGCTTCTGGGCCTTCGGCCGTGAAGGCGAAGAGGTGCGCGAGCTGGTGCCGGAGTTCGAGCGCCTGCACCCTCACATCCGCGTCGAGGTGCAGCAGATCCCGTGGACCGCGGCGCACGAGAAGCTGCTCACCGCCTTCGTCGGCCGCGTCACGCCCGACGCGGCGCAGCTCGGCAACACCTGGATTCCCGAGCTCGCGGCGCTCGGCGCCTTGGCACCGCTGGACGCGCGCCTCGCTGGCAGCGCCATGCCGCGCGACGACTACTTTGCGGGCATCTGGGACGGCAACGTCGTCGAAGGCACCACTTGGGGAGTGCCCTGGTACGTCGACACGCGGCTGCTCTTCTACCGCACCGACCTGGTGGCGAAGACCGGCCTGCCCTGGCCGCCGCGAAGCTGGGCGGCGTGGCGCCAGGTGATGGGGCGCATCCGCCAGCAGGGCGGCGCCGACCGCTACGCCATCCTCCTGCCCATCGACGAGTGGAACCAGCCGGTGGTGTTCGGCCTCCAGAACGGCGCCACGCTGCTCGATCCCGCCGGCACGCGCGGCCGCTTCCGCGACCCGCGCTTCCGTCGCGCCATGGACTTCTATCTCGAGCTCTACAAGAGCGGCATGGCGCCGCCGCTCGACCGCTCGGGCCTCGTCAACCTCTACCAGCAGTTCGCCGAGGGCTGGTTCGCGATGGTGATCACCGGCCCGTGGAACCTCGGCGAGTTCGCGCGTCGCATCCCCGCCGATCAGCAGGACCTGTGGGCGACGGCGGCGCTGCCGCCGCCCGACGCCGGCATGCCCTACCCGGGCGCCTCGCTCGCCGGCGGCTCCAGCGTCGTGCTCTTCCGCCGCGCCGCGCACGCGGATGCGGCGTGGCAGTGGCTGGAGTTCCTTTCCCAGCCGGCGCAGCAGGCGCGCTTCTACGGGCTCACCGGCGACCTGCCGGCGCGGCGCTCGGCGTGGGAGACGACCGACCTCGCCGCCGACCCCAAGGCGCGCTCGTTCCTGGTGCAGCTCGGCAACGCGCTGCCGGTGCCGAAGGTACCGGAGTGGGAGCGCATCGCCACGCGCGTCGCCGATCGCGCCGAGCAGGGCGCGCGCGGCGGCCGCCCGCTCGACGAGGTGCTCGCGGGGCTTGACGCCGACGCCGACCGCATCCTCGAGAAGCGGCGCTGGATGCTCTCTCGCGCGAATCGGAGCGGCGGATGAAGCGCGAGGCGGCCGTCGACGACCTCCGCGGCGGCCGTGCCGAGGCGCGTGCCGGCTGGGCGATGGTGGCGCCGGCGCTGCTCGCCATCACCGCCTTCTTCACCATCCCGCTGCTCGCCGCGGTGCTGCTGTCGCTCACCGACTTCGACATCTACTCCGTTGCCGACCTGCACAACCTGCGCTTCGTCGGGGTGAAGAACTACGCCGAGCTGCTGCGCAACCCGGTGTTCTGGCAGGCGGTGCGCACGACGATGGTTTACGTGCTGCTCGGCGTGCCGATCACGCTCGTCGCCTCGCTCGGCGGCGCGCTGCTGCTCGACTCGCGCTTGGCGCGTTTCCGCGGCGTGCTGCGCACGATCTTCTTCGCGCCGGTGGTGACGACGCTGGTGGCGGTGGCGGTGGTTTGGAGGTACCTCTACCACCCGCGCTACGGGCTCATCAACCAGGCGCTGGGCGCGCTCGGGTTGCCCGCGATCGATTGGTTGGGAAGCCCCGGTTGGGCGATGGTGGCGATCACGCTGCTCGCCGTCTGGCGCAGCTTCGGCTATGGGCTCGTCATCTACGTCGCCGGGCTGCAGTCGATCCCGCGCTCGCTCTACGAGGCCGCGGAGCTCGACGGCGCCGGCCCGTGGCGGCGGCTCGTCGACGTGACGCTGCCGCTGCTGCGGCCGACGACGGTGTTCGTCGCCGTCATCACCACCGTCGGCCTCTTCCAGATCTTCGCCGAGCCCTACGTGATGACCGCCGGCGGGCCGCTCGGCGCCACCACCTCGGTGGCGCTCTTGATGTATCAGCAGGGCTTCCGCTGGTGGAGCATGGGCCAGGCGGCCGCGATCGCCTTCATGTTGTTCGGCATGGTGCTGCTGGCGAGCGCGCTGCAGCTCGCGCTGCGCAGGTGGTCGCAGCGATGAGCCGGCCCGCGCAATCGGTAGCGGTCAACGGCGCGCTGTGGGTGCTGGCGCTGCTCACCGCCGCGCCGCTGCTGTGGATGCTGTCGGCGTCGCTGATGCCGGCCGGCGAGGCGATGGCGCTGCCGCCGCGCCTCTTGCCGTCGGCGCCGACGTTCGAGCACTACAAGGACCTCTTCGCGCGCCTGCGGCTCGGCCGCGCGCTCGGCAACACGCTGCTGCTGGCGTCCATGGTCACCGCCGTCTCGCTGCTGTGCAACTCGCTCGCCGGCTACGCCTTCGCCAAGCTGCGCTTCCGCGGCCGCTCGCGCACGTTCGCGCTGCTGCTGACGACGCTCATCGTGCCGCCGCAGGTGACGGTGCTGCCGCTCTTCCTCGAGATCCGCGGCCTTGGCCTCGTCAACTCCTTCGCCGGCGTGCTGGTGGCGGGGATCGCCACCGTGTTCGGCATCTTCCTGATCCGCCAGTTCGCCGTCGGCATCCCCGACGAGCTGCTCGACGCGGCGCGCCTCGACGGCGCCGGCGAGCTGCGCATCTACTGGACGATCGTGCTGCCGCTGCTGCGGCCGATCCTCGTCACCCTCGGCGTCTTCACCTTCCTCTCCACCTGGAACGACTTCATGTGGCCTCTCATCGTGCTCACCGACGAGAGCCGCTACACGCTGCCGCTGGCGCTCGCCAACCTCTCCGGCGAGCACGTGCAGGACACCGAGCTGATGCTCGCCGGCGCCGTCGTCACCGTGCTGCCCGTGCTGCTGCTCTTCCTCGCCGTGCAGCGGCATTACATCGAAGGGATCTTGATGGGGAGCGTGAAGGAGTGAGCGCGAGCGTCGCTGCAAGCCGTGCGGCGGTACTGCTGCTCGGTGCCGCGGCGGTCGGGCTGGCCGGCGCGCAACCGCCCGCGCCGAGCGCGCGCACGCCGCTGCTCGGCGCGGTGGAGGATTGGAAGGCGCTGCCGGCCGACGGCGTCGAGATGCGCATCAGCCAGGGCGTCGGCCCGGCGAGCGAGCCGGCCTTGCGCATCGACTACGACTTCCACGGCCGCGGCGGCTGGGCGGCGGCCCGGCGCACGGTCGCCATCGAGCTGCCGCCGCGCTTCGAGATCCGCTACCAGCTGCGCGGCGAAGGGCCGGCGAACAATCTCGAGCTCAAGTTGACGGACGCGAGCGCGGAAAACGTCTGGTGGCACGTCGACCGTGCGCAGACCTGGCCGGGCGAGTGGACGCCAGTGCGCGTCAAGCAGCGCCAGATCGCTTTCGCTTGGGGGCCGACGCAGGACAAGGTGCTGCGACGTGCCGGCGCGTTGGAGATCACGGTGTCGGCGGCCGAGGGCGGGCGCGGCACGTTGTGGGTTGCGGGCCTGGAGCTGGTGGCGATGCCGACGCTGGCGGAGACGGCGGCGCCTCTTCGCGCCGACGCCGATGCGACCGCGCCGGGCTATCCGGCCGCGGCGGCGGTGGACGGCGACGAGGGCACGGCCTGGCGGCCGGGTGCGGGCGGTGGGCGGCTCACGGTCGATCTCGGTGGGCTGCGCGAGCTCGGCGGCGTGACGCTCGCGTGGGAACGGCCGCGGGGCACCGATGACGGGAGCGCGCCGCCGGCGCGCGGCCCACGCCAGCTCACCGTGCAACTTTCCATCGACGGCCGCGACTGGAGCGCCGGCGGCGCGGTCGTCTCGCGCGGCGGCGCGCTGCGCAGCGAGATCCCGCTGCCGGAGGCCGAAGCGCGCTACCTGCGCGTCGACCTGCCAGCGAGCGCCTGCGGCGACGCGGGCTGCGGCCTCGCCGAGCTGATCGTCAGGCCGCTCGCTTACGGCGCCTCGAAGAACGACTTCATCACCGCGCTCGCCGCCGAGGCGCCGCGCGGCACCTATCCGCGCGGCTTCAGCGAGGCGGTCTACTGGACGGTCGTCGGCGCCGCGGGTGCGCCCGACGAGTCGCTGTTCTCCGAGGATGGCGCCTTGGAGGCCGGCGCGCGCCGCTTCAGCATCGAGCCCTTCGTGCGCTGGGGCGGCGGGCTCTTCACCTGGGCCGACGTCGAGACGTCGCGCAGCCTGGCCGAGGGCGACCTGCCGATCCCGACCGTCATCTGGAAGATGCCTGGCGCCCGTCTCGAGGTGATGGCGCTGGCCAGCGGCGACGCCGAGCCGTCGCGGCGGCTCGTCCGCTATCGCCTGGTCAACGACACCGACCAGAAGCAACGGGCCGAGCTGATCCTCGCCGCGCGGCCCTTCCAGGTCGACCCGCCCTACCAGTTCCTCAACAGCGGCGGTGGTGTGGCCCCGACGACGTCGCTGGAGTGCGCCGGCACAGCGCTGAACGTCGACGGTCATCCAGATGCCGTCTTCGCGCCGCCTCCAGCAGCTTGCGGCACGCTGGCTTTCGACGAGGGCCCGCTGCGCGACCGGCTGGTTGCCGACGACGCGCCGGCGGCGCCGAGCATCCGCGACGCGACCGCGCTCGCCACGGCGGCCTTGCGCTGGACGGCCGATCTCGCTCCGGGCCGTGCCGTTCAGGTGGTCCTGTGCGTGGCCTGTTCGCCTGACGAGCTGGCGAATCCGCATCCGGTGGTCGGCGCCTCGGCGTTCGTCGCGGCGCAAGCGCAGGCCTACGAGAGCTGGCGCGCGGCGCTCGGCCGCGTCGAGCTCGATCTGCCGCCGGATGCTCCTGATGCCGCGCCGCTGCTCGCCAGCTTGCGCTCGAACCTGGCGTGGATCCTCATCCACCGCGACGGCCCGGCGATCCAGCCGGGCTCGCGTTCCTACGCGCGCTCGTGGATCCGCGACGGCGCCCTCACCGGCGAGGCGCTGCTGCGGCTCGGGCACGCCAGCGAGGCGGCGGAGTTCGCGCGCTGGTTCGCCGAACACCAGTATCCCGACGGCAAGGTGCCCTGCTGCGTCGACCGGCGCGGCGCCGATCCGGTGCCGGAGAACGACAGCCACGGCGAGCTCATCCACCTCATCGCCGAGGTCTACCGCTACACGCGCGACCGCGACTTCGCGACGCAGCTCTTCCCGCACGTCTCCGCTGCGGTGGACGCCATCGAGGCGCTGCGCCAGCAGCGGCGCGCTGGGGAGTACGCGCAAGGGCCGAAGCAGATCTTCTTCGGCCTGCTGCCGGAGTCGATCAGCCACGAGGGGTACTCGGCGAAGCCGGTGCACTCGTACTGGGACGACACCTTCGCCTACCGCGGGCTCGACGACGCAGTGGTTCTGGCGAAGACGCTAGGCAAGAGCGAGCTTGCGGCGACGTGGACGGCGAGACGCGATCACTTCCGCGCCGACTTCCTGGCGTCGATCGCGCGCGTGCGCGCGGCGCACCATCTCGCCTGGTTGCCGGCGAGCGCCGACCTCGCCGACTTCGACTCGACGTCGACGACGACGATGCTCGACCCGGGGGGCCTGCTGCAGTACCTGCCGCGCGTGGCTGTGGACGCGACGTTCGAGCGCTTCTGGCAGGAGCTGATCGCGCGCCGCGACGGCCAGCGCGAATGGGAGGCGTACACGCCCTACGAGTTGCGCCACGTCGGCAGTTTCGTGAGGCTGTCGCTCGCCGAGCCGAAATGGAAGGCGCGCGCGCACGAGCTGCTCGCCTACTACCTCCGCGACCAGCGGCCGCCGGAGTGGAACGCCTGGCCCGAGGCGGTGCACCGCGACTACCGGGCGCCGAAGTTCCTCGGCGACCTGCCGCACGGCTGGGTGGGCTCCGACTTCATCCGCTCGTTCCTCGACCTCTTCGCCTTCGAGCGCCGCGAAGACCAGGCGCTCGTCCTTGGCGCCGGCGTGCCGGCGAGCTGGCTGGCGCGGCCGGAGGGCATTGCCGTGCGCCAGCTCGCCACGCCGTGGGGTGCGCTGTCGTATTCGCTGGCGCGGCGCGCCGAGGGCTACCGCTTCCACATCGAGGGCGGCCTGCACGTTCCTGCCGGCGGAGTCGTGCTGGTGCCGCCGACTCGCGAGCCGAAGCAGAGGGCCGTCGTCGACGGCGTCGCGACGCCGCTCGCCGCCGACGGCACCGTCACCGTGCGCCGCCTTCCCGCCGTCGTCGACTTCTTCCCGCCGCGCGCGAGCCATCATGGATCCTGAGCGCCGCCTCCCCGGCTTCGACCTCGCCGGCCTGCGCCCCGGCCGCTACGGCCACTTCGCCGCCGACGGCTGCGAGTACGTCATCACCGATCCGCGCACGCCGCGGCCGTGGTCGAACGTCATCGCCAACCCGCGCGTCGGCCTCGCCGTGTCGCAGACGGGCAGCGGCTTCTCGTGGATCGACAACTCGCAGCTCGCGGTGACCGTGCGCTGGCAGCAGGACCTGGCGGAAGACCGCTCGGGCAGGTTCCTCTACCTCTGGGATCGCGATACCGACGAGGTGTGGTCGCTGGCGCCGTCGCCCTGCTGGCCGCGCTACGACCGCTTCGCCTGCCGCCACGGGCTCGGCTACACGACGTTCGAGACCACCTGCTGCGGCGTGCGCGCGGCGTGGACGCTTTCCGTCGATGCCGAGGAGACCGTGGAGCTGTGGCGGCTGCGGCTGGAGGAGAGCAGCGGCCGCGCCCGCTCCCTCGCGCTGGTCGCCTACCTCGAGTGGAACCTCGGCACGGCGCCCGCGCCGCGGCGCGAGTTCCAGAAGCTGTTCCTGGAGACGCGCTACGACGCGGCGGCGCGCGCGGTCGTCGGCGGCAGCCACATGTGGGACCTGCCGTCGCGCCGCTGGGGCCACTGGAACCGCGACTTTCCGTTCTGGAGCGCCTTCGCGGCGGCGCAGCCCGTGGACGCGGCGGAAGGCGACAAGGCCGCGTTCCTCGGCCGTTACGGCGACTGGCGGCGGCCGCGCGCGCTGCAGCACGGCGAAGATTGGCCGCAACTCTTCGGCCGGCATCACGACCCGGTGGCCGCGATCTGCTGCGACGTCGAGCTGCCCGCCGCCGGCGTGTGGGACGGCGGCTTCGTGCTCGCGACCGCCGGCGACGCGCTGGGCGCGCTGGCGCTGGCGCGCCGGTTCGCGCAAGCGGAGACGATGGACGCGGCAACCGCCGGCGCCGTCGCGCGCTGGAGAGGATGGCTCGCACCTCATCGAATCGAAACGCCCGAGCCGCCGCTCGACGCGCTCGCCAACGACTGGCTGCGCTACCAGGCGATCTCGGCGCGCCTCTTTGGGCGCGCCGGCTACTACCAGCAGAGCGGCGCTTACGGCTTCCGCGACCAGCTCCAGGACTCGCAGGTATGGCTGACCATCGATCCGCCGCGCTGCCGCGAGCAGATCGGGCTCCACGCCGCGCATCAGTTCGCCGACGGCTCGGTCTTCCACTGGTGGCACCCGTTGTCCGAAGCGGGGCACGTGACGCGGATGACCGACGACCTGCTCTGGCTCGCCTACGTGACTGCGAGCTATCTCAAGGAGACCGGCGACTTCACCATCCTCGACGACCACGCGCCGTTCCTCGACGACGGCAAGGAGGCGACGCTGCTCGACCACGTCGAGCGCGCCTTCGAGAAGAGCTTCGCGCGCACCAGCGAGCGCGGGCTGCCGTACATCGGCGGCGGCGACTGGAACGACGGGCTGTCGGCGATGGGGCTCGAGGAGCGCGGCGAGTCGGTGTGGCTGGCGCAGTTCCTCGCCGGCCTGCTCGCCGACTGGGCGGAGGTGCATAAGCGGTTGGGTGATCGCGACCGTCCCGGCCGCGCGGCCGAGCTGCTGGCGCGGCGCCACGCGCTGATCGCCGCCGTCAACGAGCATGGCTGGGACGGCGGCTGGTACCGGCGCGCGACGCGCGACGACCGCAGCTGGATCGGCAGCGCGCAGAACGGCGCGGGGCGGATCTACCTCAACCCGCAGGTGTGGGCGATCCTCGCCGAGGTGGCGCCCCCGCGTCGGGCGTCACAGTGCCTCGCCGCGGTGCGCGAGCACCTGCTCACCGACGCCGGTGCGCTGCTGCTCGCGCCGGCGTACGCGGAGCCCGACGAGACGATCGGCTACATCACGCGCTACGCGCCGGGGCTGCGCGAGAACGGCGGGGTCTACACCCACGCGGCGACGTGGGCGATCGCAGCGGCCGCGAAGCAGAAGGACGCCGAGCTGGTGGCGCGCCTGCTCGCCGCGATGGACCCGAGCAGCAAGGATGCGGACCGCTACTGGGCCGAGCCCTACGTGCTGCCGGGCAACGTCGACGGGCCGGCGTCGCCGCTCGCCGGCCGCGCCGGCTGGACGTGGTACACGGGGTCGGCGGCTTGGCTGCCGCGCATCATCTCGGAGTGGGTGCTCGGAGTGCGGCCGACGTGGGAGGGCCTGCGCTTCGACCCCTGCCTGCCGCCCGACTGGCCGGGAGCGCGGATGCGGCGGCCGTGGCGCGACGCGACCTTGGAGATCGAGATCGCGCGGGACGCGACGCTCGATGCGGGCATCGTGGCAGTCGAGGCGAGTGGCGGCACGCTCGCCGGCGACACGCTGACCGACGTCGAGCCGGAAACAGAGATACGGGTTCGCGTGCGCTGCCGCTGAGCCTTCCCGTCATCGCGAGCGCAGCGAAGCGATCTCGATGATGCGAGATCGAGATCCACGGAGCCGCTTGCGGCTCCGTGCCTAGAAAAGGCAGGTCGCTGCGCTCCTCGCAATGACCCGGCTGGGTTCCTAGGAGTGCAGCGCAGCGCCGTTCGTGCGCACGACTTCGCTGTAGAAGCGCCCGCTCGCCTTCACGGTCCGCTGCTGCGTCGCGAAGTCGACGTGCACGATGCCGAAGCGTTTCGAGAAGCCGTAGGCCCACTCGAGGTTGTCGAGCAGCGACCAGGCGAAGTAGCCGCGCACGTCGACTCCCGCAGCCGTCGCCCGTTCGACGGCGAAGAGGTGGTCGCGCAGGTAGGCGGTGCGCAGTGGATCGTCGACGCGGCCACGGGCAGCTGTCGGCGGATCGTCGAAGGCGGCGCCATTCTCGGTGACGTATAGCGGCGGCGCGTCGTAGCGGTCGCACACCCAGGCGAGCACCTCGGCGAGGCCCTGCGGATAGACCTCCCAATTCGTCGCGGTGTGCGTGCTCTGCTGCTGTCGCACGCGCGCCGCGCGAGTGGGCCAGGCCGCCGGGTCGTCGCGCACGACGCTGCGCGAGTAGTAGTTGATGCCCAACCAGTCGATCGGCACGCGCACCGACGCGGCCTCGGCGGCGAAGCGGTCGTCCCACGCGTCGCCGTAGATCGCGCGCAGCTCCTCCGGATAGCGGCCGAGGAGAAGTGGATCGAGGTAGTGCCGATTCATGTAGGCGTCCGCCCGCGCGGCGGCGGCGCGGTCCGCTTCACCGTCGCTCGCGGCGTGCTTCGGCTCCAGGTTGACGACGATGCCGAGTTTGCCCGCGGCCAGCGAGCGGCACGCCTCCACCGCCGCCGCGTGGGCGCGGAGCTGGTGGTGCGCGGCGCGCGCGGCGGCGAACGGGCTGCGCTGTCCCGGCGCCAGCACGCCGCTGAGGTAGCCCTGGTCGGCGACCACCCATGGCTCGTTGAGCGTCGCCCACAGCGCCACGCGGTCGCCGAACGCGCGCACGCACACGGTCGCGTAATCGGCGAACCAGCCGGCGACGTCGGGGTTGGTCCAACCACCGCGATCGTCGAGCGCCGCCGGCAGGTCCCAATGGAAGAGCGTCGCCACCGGCGCGATGTCCGCCGCACGCAGCTCGTCGACCAGCCGGCGGTAGAAGTCGAGCCCACGCTCGTTGACGGCGCCGGTGCCCTGCGGCAGCACGCGCGACCAGGAGATGGAGAAGCGGTAGGCGTTGAGGCCGAGCTCGCGCAGGAGCGCCACGTCCTGCGGCATCCGCCGGTAGTGGTCGCACGCCACGTCGCCGGTGTCGCCGTTGCGCACCATCCCCGGCGTGTGCGTGAAGCGGTGCCAGTTGCTGGGCCCGGCGCCGTCGGCGAGCGGCGAGCCTTCGATCTGGTACGCGGACGTCGCGGCGCCCCAGAGGAAGCCGGCGGGGAAAGGACTCGCCATGCGCTCAGTGTGTCGCAGAACCCGCGCGCCGCGGCTGTGCCCCTCCGCCCAGGACGGCAGGCTAGATCAGCCGCGCGGAGCTCTCGGCGTCGAAGACGTGCAGCGCGTCGAGCGGCACCTGCAGGTCGAGCGCGCTGCCCGGCGCCGGCGCCGCGGTCGGTTCGAGGATGGCGACTAGCGGCGCCTCGCGGACTCGCCCGTGGGCGATCGACTGGTGCCCGAGGGTCTCGACGATGTCGAGCTCCATGCGCAACGGCGCCGTCGCGCCCGGCGCTTCGCGTCCGACCGGCAGCAGGTGCTCGGGACGCACGCCGACGAGCACGCGCCGCCCGACAGCCTCGCGCGCCCACGGCTGCCACGCCGCCGGCACCGGCAGGCTGAAGCCGGCGCCGTCGAGCGTCCCCTGGCCGTTGCCGACCACCGCCGGGAGCAGGTTCATCGGCGGCGTGCCGATGAAGCCGGCGACGAAGGCGTTGGCCGGCCGCTCGTAGAGCTCGAGCGGCGCGCCCACCTGCTGCAGCCGGCCGCCCTTGAGCAGCGCGATGCGGTCGCCGAGGGTCATCGCCTCCACCTGGTCGTGGGTGACGTAGATCATCGTCGCGCCGAGCCGCCGGTGGAGGCGCGACAGCTCGGCCCGCATCTGCACGCGCAGCTTGGCGTCGAGGTTGGAGAGCGGCTCGTCGAAGAGGAAGACCGCCGGCTGCCGCACGATGGCGCGCCCGACGGCGACGCGCTGGCGCTGGCCGCCGGAGAGCTGTTTCGGGTAGCGGTCGAGCAGCGCCGTCAGCTCGAGCGCCTCGGCCGCCGCGTCTCCGCGACGCCGCCGCTCGGCCGCCGGCACCTTGGCGATCTTCAACGCGTACTCGAGGTTCTGCCGCACGGTCATGTGCGGGTAGAGGGCGTAGCTCTGGAAGACCATGGCGATGCCGCGGTCTTTCGGCGCCACCTCGTTGACGACGCGGCCGCCGATCGAGATGGTGCCCTCGCTCGCCGTCTCCAGGCCGGCGACCGTGCGCAGGAGGGTTGACTTGCCGCAGCCGGAGGGCCCGACGAGCACCATCAGCTCGCCCTCGCGGATGGCGAGGCTCACGTCGTCGACGGCGACCACCGTGCCGTAGCGCTTGCTGACGTGATCGAGAGTGACTTCGGCCATCTCGGGTTGCCCGCGGCGATTATCCCACCTGGGCTGCCGCTGCGACCGTCCCCGTTCCTGGACATTTCGGACCCCGTCTGCCAAAATCGCGATTCTCGCGGCAGGTCGGGGCCAAGGCCGCGGGAACGGGGGCGACGGCGACTCCCTCGGAGTGTTTTTCCCTTCGGGGTTTACACCACCGGCGGGGCCGCATAAGATTCCGCGGCTTTCCAGCGCCCGCACTGGTTCACTCAATCCGAACCGGATCGCGGGCAAACCAGCTGCCCACGTGGCTCAGGGGTAGAGCACTTCCTTGGTAAGGAAGGGGTCACCGGTTCAAATCCGGTCGTGGGCTCCACGACTCACCACTAACACCCAAGACCGATAGCAGGCAGAAGGGGACCGACTGGGCATGGCCAAGGAGAAGTTCAACCGCGACAAGCCGCACGTGAACATCGGGACGATCGGTCACGTGGATCACGGCAAGACGACGCTGACCGCGGCGATCACGAAGGTGCTGGCGAGCAAGGGTCTGGCGAGCTTCGTGGCGTT